>CAWADO010000009.1:0-157868 GCA_963780775.1 uncultured delta proteobacterium
TTGAGATTCTTCCTGTGAAGTTGATCGCGACAACCGGTGATCCAATTTAACATTGCCGTAACGAAGCTACTCAGTACAGTTTTCATCGTAATGGAAGATCGAGCCTGGTAGTTCGGGGATGTCACAGGGAAGAACGGATCTTTCAGCGGTGATTGACCGACAAAGAGGCTATTGTCTGGTTGGAGCGTACATATTTGAGCTGGTCAGGGAGGTTGGGGCAGCTTTCAACACCTATCACTTAAATCGAAACTCACATAATCGCTAACTATCAAGCTGATAATAAAGAAAAAAAACATCTTACATGACGTGCCAGATACTGCTGAACTATAATTTCCAGCACTCGCACCCCGCGCACCCAAAACGCACCCACAAGCAAAAAAGGGCTTCCGGCCGAAACCGGAAACCCTTTAATTTACTGGTCGGGGCGGCTGGATTCGAACCAGCGACCTCCTGCTCCCAAGGCAGGCGCGCTAACCAGGCTGCGCTACGCCCCGTTATGGACAACATGCTGGAAATGAAAAAGCCCGATTATAAAAACCGGGCTTTGCAATGTCTGGCTCCCCGGGACGGACTCGAACCGCCGACAGGGTGGTTAACAGCCACCTGCTCTACCAACTGAGCTACCGAGGATTACAATGTGTCTGCAAACCGCTGTTATGACAGCGGATAACAGAAAATTCACAGTATCCGAAAAACGTCTAAATAGCTGTTTTTCCGTTGATCGGTTACCGTAAAGTAGGAGGGGAATATAGCTTGTGCGACCGGGGCTGTCAACTTCTTTTTCCGGCGCTCAGACGAGAGAAATTGGCGTCTGAAAGAGCTCTTACGGCGCTCCTGTCGAATCGGTCTGATCGCTCGAATCGCAGACGAAGCTCTACCTCCCGGCTCTCTGGTCGACATTTCAGCGCTCGGGAAACGGCTGCATGATCTTTCTCACCGAACTTCTGAGGTTGTTCAGCCTGATCTGCTCCTGCTGCCCCTCGACCAGTCGACCGCTGCCGGACCCGCGCCAGAGCGTGGTACGGGTCTTCGGGTCGAGCACATCGATGATGACACTCCCCTGCTCATATTCAAGGACTGTTCCGGTCGCTGTACCTCGCAGGGCCGGGTCGCGATAGAGGGTGCTATACCCGTAAGGCGCATAGAAATGATCGATGTTTTCTTTTTTAATTTTCTGCTCGATGGCCCCGAACCAGACAACGAGGAAGTCAGCCTGATCCTTTCCCGCCTTTTTGTATCCCTTTCTATCCAGAACCTGCTCGACCGCGTCACGGACGGTTTGACCGATACGGGGATCATTGAGCCGGATATCATCAGATTGAGGATCCTCCTGGGTCAGCCAGGCAAAGGTATGCAGGTTGGTGAAATCGGCCCCGGCATCGATCTCGCTTCCGGTCTGCACCCGGGCGCAGCCGGCAAGCAGAGTTATCAGCATAATCAGCACTGCGGCAAGCGTCGTTCGTATCATGGTTTTAGGTCCTCGGTCGAGTAAGTGTTGCGGATAACCATCTGCTCGGCGTCTGCTGCTATCGCAAAATGATTCGTGGTGACAGCCACTCATTTGATTCATCAATCCCTGACAATCACCATCGGGCCGAAGCTCTGACACACCGGCATGATTTCGATGCGGTTGATATTTACATGGGCGGGCCGGTCGACCGCCCAATAGATCGTTTCGGCAATGTCAGCCGCGGAAAGCGGTTGGGCCCGGTCGTAGACCGAGTCCGCCTTTTCCTCATCCCACTTGAAACGAACCTTGGAAAATTCCGTTTCGGCGAGACCGGGTTCGATATTGGTGACTTTGACTCTCGTACCCTGCAGATCGGCGATCAGGTTGTCGGTAAACATCGAGACGAAGGCCTTGGTCGCACCATAGGTATTGCCGCCGGGATAGGGATGATCACCGGCGATCGAGCCGACGTTGACCACATGTCCCCGATCGCGCCCGACCATGGCCGGAAGAATTTTTCTGGTCATGTAGAGCAGCCCCTTGATATTGGTGTCGACCATCGTCTCCCAGTCCTCGAGGTTTGCCTCGTGGGCCATCTCCAGGCCGAGCGCCAGCCCGGCGTTGTTGATCAGCACCTCGATTTCGCGGAAACCATTCGGCAGCCCTTCAATTGCTTTATCGACCTGGTCTTTTTCGCGCACATCGAAACAGACCGGCAGCACCTTCTCTTTTCCCAGCCGCTCGGCCAGTTTCTCTAACCGGTCACTTCTTCTGCCGGTTACGACCGCCTGCCAACCCTTCTCGATAAACAGCTCGGCGCACGCCTGGCCAAAACCTGAAGTGGCGCCGGTGATCAAAACAGTCCTGCTCATATCTTTTCTCCCGTCAATTTTCTGATCAACATGATTCTATTTTATCGCTTAGTCATAATAAAACAAAACCTCAGATAAACAAATCCCCATCGCCGTCTCGCGTTCCTCAGGCCGCACCGCTGCCCTGCTCCGGAGTCGCCCAGTTCAATCGATATTGCTAGTCACAAATGAACAGATCGCCTCCCGGACCCGCACTTCGAGTCCGCTCTGATCACCGGTGATGATATTGTGACGCTTGCTTGAAAAGCGCATCAGCTCTTTATTTTCTGAGCCAATGTTTTCATACACCTGCACACTGCTCTCCGGGCCGATGACCTGGTCATGATCGGCGCTGATGACCAGAACCGGGTGGCGCAGATGCTTGAGTCTGCTGCGGGTGAGTTCGAGCAGCGCACCCACCTGGTTGACCCCGGCAACCGGATTGCGGGTATAGTTGACCTCCGGGTTTTCCGGGGTGAACTCGACAAACTCCTGATCACTCTTGTTGCCTTTCCAACGCGACACCAGGCGATTCCAGATGTCTGTCGGAGGCATGAAGCGGGATGAGTAATCCTGCAGTTTGTAAGGCGGACAGATAGCCGCGATCCCATCAACCCGATCCAGGCGGGAGGCGAACTCGAGCATCAGCATGGCGCTCGCCGAGAAGCCGACCAGAAAGACCTGGCGGCAGAGTGAATTGATCATCGCATAGCCGCGCTCAAGGGCCAGACGCCATTCACTGAGGCTGCGCTCGGCCAGCTGATCGGGCGTCGTACCATGGCCGGGCAGCCTGACCCCGTAAACCCAGCAGCCGTTTTTCTGCAGCAGCGCCCCAAGCTCTCTGACTTCTCCGGGAACGGACAGAAAGCTGTGAGCCAGAACAACGCCCGCCTTGCGCGAACGCGACGGCAGCAGAAACGGTTTACCCAGCTCCGTATCGATAACGGGAGGTTCGCTTACCTGCAGTTCCCGCTGATAGAGCTGTCGGTCTTCTTTATAGAGACGGCGGCTGATGGCAATCCGGTCGAGCCAGTCGGGGGTTCTTGAGACCCGGTTGATAATCTTCTGCAGCGCCGCCAGCGGTTCAACTTCGTTGGCCATCACCTCGAACGGATTACTGATCCGGGCCTGGTGGAAATCAGGCGGCTGCAGCCAGTCGGGCTCATGTTTTTTCAACGCACCGTCTGTTTCAGCAAGGCAGCCGGTGCCCAAGCCAAAATCGATAAAACTGCCCAGCCGGTTATGTCGATCATCGGTCAACAGGTGGAGTTGATTACCCTCCAGTGCGTGGTGCAGATTGATTGCGCCTGCTCCGGCTTCCTGCAGTTCCAGAGCGGCGAGATAGGTTTTGCGGGCCAGCTCGAGCCGGTCGAATGGGGCAACAGAGCGGCGCCTGAGCAGCGAAGCCAGCAGGTGGTCGTGATTAACCGTCGCTGCCGTGTAGATGCGCTCCATGTAAATGCGCATCATCTTTCGGGAACAATCTCTGATATAGACCGACAGCTCCCCATTATTTTCAAACAACTCCTCGGCCGGTGTTTGAGAAATTCCTGCAACGGCAGCGTGCTCCATATAATCAGCCGTATCCAGAGCCCTGCCGAAACGTACATCAATATCGACGCCGTCGAGGAACATGGTTCCTTCAGCCATCAACTCCTCGACTATTCGTTCAGACGGCTCTTTCATGTAGCGAAGCACGATATCGGACAAAAAATTATCGCGGGCGCGGATCGGGTAGTAGGTAAGATTCACCGGCACGATTTTAACGCTTTCCGGGTCGATCTGATCATTTTCCCGGCAGCCGATCCGTTCACGCAGACGCTCGATCGACTCCTGATCGCCGCCGAAAAGCCCGCTCAGCATACATCTGAATATTTCCGCCCTGAGTGCCAGCGAGGCCGCTCCAGTGTGCGGGGAGCGGGCCTTTTCACCATCGCCGATGAGGAACTGCTTGCCCTGTATCAGCTTCTTGTTCTTGACCATCCGTCCCTCGGGGAAGATGATCCAGTTGGACTCGGAGCTGATCAGCGTTCTGGTGATCAGTGTGTCGCGCTGCGGATCACGGGTGGAGACGACACCGACCCGGTCGAAATAGGTTTTCAAGGGGCCGAGAAAGAGCCCGTCATCGGCCAGCGAATGGATCGTTTTCTTTGTCAGGTGGTCGAGATAATAGGGCAGCAGGATCGTTTCCAGCCGGGTGAAGTGGTTGATTACAAAAATCAGCGGACCAGCCGGTATTGACGCCTGGTTATGAAACCGGCTCGATGCTTTGAGAATAGAGGCCAGCGTTTTAATGGCCAGCTCTGTGGTCAGGTAGGCAGCACGATTCATGGGGATTCCGCAAACAGTTTCTTGTTGTTCAACTGTAAAGCTAAATACCCAAGAGAACAAGCGCTAACCGGCGGAACGGGCACAAATAAAAAACCCCTGATAACTCCAGATAGAATCATCAGGGGCTGAACAAGAGTTGTCTGGTTAGCGATGTTTCACTGGACCTGCATGGCGTCGATAAATGCATCAGACGACTCGATGGCCGCGTTCATGCGCTCGATCAGCTGACCGATTTCCATTTCCAGACCGTCGAACTCCTGCTGCAGCGAGCCTATCGCCTGGGCATTGAGGTTGTGTTTGAGGAACAGCACGTTGTCCCTGAACAGCCGCAGCACCGGCTCCATGCTCTTTTCAGCCTCCCGCATATGGCCGATCATCTCCTCGTAGCGTGCCTTAGTAGTGCTGAGCTGGTTTTTGCTCGATTTGGCCAGCTCCTTGTTCTCATAGAGTTTGATCTCGTCTGCCCATTCGTCGAACAAAGCATCGGCTACCGACTCCACACTGTCTATCTTATCAGCTACTTTTTCTGCGATTGCGACACAATCTTCATATTCGTCATTGAGCTTATCGTAGGCTTTCTTGAGGTCTGTCTCTTCCAGAGCGACAACAGAGCCAAACTGCTCGAGTGCCGAGGAGAACTGCTCCTGGGCATCAGCCTGGGCGTTTCTGGCATTTTCCACCCGATCGACCATGATATCACGCTTATGGACACCGACCTTTTCCATTGCGCTGTAATAGGGGTTAGCACAACCGAAGAGCAGAGCGATAACAGCGCTAAAAAACGGAAGATGCAATAAGAATGGGGGGGGTCGTATCATGTTCATTTCCCTGGAATGTAATGATGGTGAATACTGTATTTCCACGGTCCGCAAGGACAGACTCAAACCTAAAACAGCTTTGCAGTGCTGGCAAGCATCCACGGCTATTTCAGCCGATCTTCCCATAAAAAGCGCCCGCAGATAACGCTGCCGGCATGTCTACCACAGGCTATGAGCAATCAAATTTCGAACTTATCACAGCCAACTCAGACTCCTCCGGAAATACCTGACACCAATCGGCAGACAGCTGGACTCGAATCCTCTGAACAAAACATGCATTAGTACTGAGTGTTCGTTTTTTTCAGTGCGGTACATAGAATTTGAAATCGCATCAAAACTCGTAATTGCCTGCGTTATTCAGGGAAATACTCAGGTTAGCTGTTGACTTTGCTCTTTATTCATTGCAGTGTTCCAGCAAGATACTGCGATACAATTCTTTTCTGATAATCAGAGGAGGCCATTCCGGATGAAACGCTTCATTACCTGTTTAAGCATACTCATACTCTGTTCTGTCGTCTCCGGAGTTCAGGCGGCGAAAACGATCAAGCTCGGCGTCGTCACCAAACCGGGATCGGCCCAGAACATCGTTGCCGAAAAATTCAAAGAGCTGGTCGAGCAGCGCAGCGGCGGCGAATTGAGCGTCAAGATATTCCACTCCGCTTCCCTGGGCAACGAAACCGAGATTCTCCAGCAGATCCAGCTGGGAACGCTTGAATTGGGCGTTATTACATCTGGTCCGTTCGACAGCTTCGACCCGATCGTCCGGGTCATCGACTACCCGTTTCTGTTTAAAGACTACGAGCAGGCTGATCGTATTCTTGACGGCCCGCTCGGGGCGAAGATCCTGACCAGCCTCGAGGATTCCGGTTTCAAAGGGCTCTGTTTTTCCGAAAACGGCTTTCGTAACCTGACCAACTCGAGAAGTCCGGTCAGCAGACCGGAGGATATCGACGGCCTGAAAATCCGGGTCATGTCCTCGGCCCTGCATAAATCCATCTGGCAGGAACTGGGCGCCAACCCGACGCCGATGCCGTGGCCGATCTACACCGAACTGGAACAGAAGGTGATCGACGGGCAGGAAAACCCGCTCTGGGTCATAGAAGTATACAAGTTCTACGAAATCCAGAAGTACATGACCATGACCCGCCACGTTTATTCCGCCCATATCGACGTGGCCTCGCTCAGCTGGTGGCAGTCGCTGGACGCTGACACGCAGCAGCTGATCAGCGCAGCGATGTGCGAGGCGGCCCGTTATCAGCGCAGCGACAATCGTGCCAGGAACGCCGCCCGGCTGGCAATGTTGAAGGAGCAGGGCATGCAGGTCGAGGAAAATCCGGACACAGAAGCATTCAGGCAGAAAGTTGCAGGTCTGAAGGAGATCGATCTCTTTGCAGAACCCCGCGTCCACGAACTGCTGCTCGAAGTGATCGAACAGACCCGGTAGAGAGTGAGCGAGGGCCTTATGGGAGTAAAGAGGCCGGGCATCTTCGAGCGGCTCAGCATGTTCTGCAACCGCTGGGCCGAATATCTGCTGCTTGTGCTCGGACTGTCGATGAGCGCGACGGTCATCCTCCAGATCTTTTTCAGATATATCCTCAACGACTCGCTGTTCTGGTCTGAAGAGCTGGCCCGCTTCCTGCTCGTCTGGCTCACCTTCGTCGGCGCCACCGTCGCCTATCGCCGCAACATGCATCCCGGCGTCGATGTGCTCTTCAAGCGGCTCGACCGCTCCCGGCGGCATCAACTGCAGCGCATTGTCAATCTGCTCTGCCTGCTGTTTTTCGCATTACTGATCTGGTACGGCGTCCATTTTGCTTTCTTTATCAGAGCCCAGACGACGCCGGCGCTGGGATTGCCCAAATGGCTGGTATTCTCGATTATCCCGATCAGCGGACTCCTCTTTTCCCTGCACGCCGCCGCCTTCATGAGTGCATCCCGAACCGAGCCAGCCGAGAGGGAGGGCGCCCGATGAGCGGACTCATCCTTGTCGGCCTGCTTTTTGCGCTTTTTATCATCAACATGCCGATCGGCATCGCCATCGGCCTGGCTTCGATCGGGACCATCATCATCAAAGGCGACTACTCGCTGATGGTGGTGATCCAGAAGATGTTCGGCGGGGCCGACTCGTTCCACCTGATGGCCGTGCCGCTGTTCATGTATGCCGGGCTGATCATGGAAAAGGGCGGGATCAGCCGGCGCCTTATCGATCTGGCCAATGCGCTGGTGGGCTGGCTTCCCGGTGGACTGGCCGCCGTCACCATCGTCTCGGCCATGTTTTTTGCCGGGATTTCGGGCTCGGCGGCGGCCGATACCGCAGCTGTCGGAGCCCTGCTGATACCGGCCATGAAAAAATCGGGATACGACAGCGATTTCGCCGCGGCGGTGCAGGCCTCGGGCGGCTCGATCGGGGTGATCATTCCGCCATCGATACCGATGATTATCTTCGGTTACCTGACCGGTGCTTCGATCGGCAGACTGTTCGCCGCCGGCATCCTGCCGGGACTGATGATCGGCCTGTCGCTGATCATGGTCTCCACGATCCTGTCCCGCAAACACGGCTACCGGGCAGCGGCACCCTTCAGCCGGCAGCAGCTGGTAAAGAGTCTGCAGCGGTCGCTGCTGGCGCTTGGTGCACCCGTAATTATACTCGGCGGCATCCTTGGCGGTATCTTCACCGCCACCGAATCGGCCGCCGCAGCCGTACTTTACTCCCTGATCGTCGGTATGCTGGTCTACCGCGAGATCGAAGCACGGGACATCATCGGGATATTCATCGAAGGCTCGGTGATCGCCGCGATCGTCATGTTCATCATCAGCACCGCCTCGATTTTCAGCTGGGTCGCCGCCATCGACGATATTCCCGGACACCTGGCCGCCGGCCTGCTGTCTATTTCCAGCAACCCGATCGTCCTGCTGCTGCTCATCAATCTGGTGCTGCTCATCGCCGGCACCTTCGTTGAAACCACCGCCGCTCTGATTCTGCTGGTGCCTATGATCGTTTCCCTGGTGCCGGCGATCGGCGTCGACCTGGTGCAGCTCGGCGTCATCGTCGTGACCAATCTGGCCATCGGCATGCTGACCCCGCCGATGGGTATCTGCCTGATCGTTTCGGCATCGATCTCCGGTTCGTCGATCGGCGCTATTTCAAGGCGCATTCTCCCGTTCCTGCTGATACTGCTGATCGACCTGCTGATCATCACCTTCTACAAGCCGCTCACCACCTGGCTGCCGAACCTGCTGATCGGCCCGTAGCAATCCCTCACACCCCAAGAATTTTCAACAGATAAAGATAGAAGGTATAGCTGAAGACCGATACCAATGTGGAGAACATGATGATCGAGCTGGTCAGCTCGGCGTCTGATTTAAGCTGCTGAGCCAGGATATAGGCAGCCGAGGCAGCCGGTGCTCCGGTCAGCAGTACACCGACACCAAGCTCCACTCCCCTTACGCCCAGCAGCAGGAGCAAAGCACCGGCCATGACCGGCATCAGCACCAGCTTCACCGCACAGACGACAATACTCAACCCCATGTCGCCCCGGAGTTCCCTGACTGAGAAGGAGGCGCCGATAACGATCAGGGCCAGCGGCATGGCCATACCGGTAATCAGGTCGAAAGTGCGGTTCAGCACCTCGGGGATCGGCAAGCCGAAGAAGCTCCAGATAATCCCCAGAAAGGAGGAGACGATCAGCGGATTGAGAAGAATCTGGTGAATCCAGAACGAAACCTTCAGCTCCGTGCTGCTCTTTCGCTGGGGCAGCAACAAGACGAGAATGGACAGCCCGTTCACCAGCGGGGTCATGAAGCCGATCAGAATTCCGGCCACCGCGAATCCGGCCTCGCCGTAGGCGTTGTAAATAATCGGCAGAGCCACATAGACGAGGTTGCCCCGAAACGAGGCCTGGGAAAAAGCGCCGCGGACCGGCGCCGGGTAGTTTCTGATGCCGGTGAACAGATATGACGCAGCGCAGAGCACAATGATTATTACAAAAACGCCCGCCAACAGCAGCGGATTGAAGCTGGCGGAAAATTCCGCCTGGGCGATCTTATGGAAAAACATCAGCGGCAGGGCAACGAAGTAGACCAGCCGGTTCAAATGCACCAGAAACTCCTCGCTCACAAGGCCGGTGCCCTTAAGTGAAAAACCAAGCCCGATCACCAGAAAAACGGGCAGAACGATCAGGAAAATTTCAATCATCTGTCTTTGTTTAGTTGAGTATCACCTATAGTTCGGTCGACAGGGAAGCGTCTGCAGGTCCTGTTACTATAAAATGACGTTTACCGCGACACATAATCTTCTTCCAAAATTTACATTTCATTGTTTACTGCTGATAAAAAACATATAATTTTTCAAGATGCCTTTCAGTAATGTGAAATATCATCAACGGAGAATGTTATGGATCCCCTCGCCCGTTATGTAGCGCCAGATTTCAATAGTCCCCCGCTCCTGGACAGTCCGCCCGCAGAGCTTGCAGCGGCGCCCGCCGACGGTATCGCCCCGGAGGGTTTTCACGCCACTTCGAACTTTCCCGAGTATATCAGGCTCGACGGCCGCGGCTGGCTGCTGGCCCCGGAGAGCAGGATGGACGCGGTCATCGTCGTTGACAACGATGTGCTGCGGGTGGTCGAGCCGCGCAATTTGTGTCAGGGCGAACTCGTGGTCATCGGCAGAACCGAAAACGGCGAGCAGGGCATCTACGTCCACCCGGACGGCTTCGCTCAAATAGAGGAGTCGGAGGACAAGTTCATGTTCCGCTCCCGCGGTACCCGGGAAACGCCTTTTTCCCGCTCCTACGACGATCTCTACCGTGTTCTCAGGCATGACCGCGAGCACGGCCATATCGTCTGGGTGCTCGGGCCGGCGGTATCATTTGACAAGGACAGCCGGGAATCGATGCAGGGGCTGATCGAGTCGGGCTACTGCCACGCCCTGATGGCCGGCAACGCCCTGGCCACCCATGATCTGGAAGCGGCCCGCTTCGGCACCGGGCTGGGCCAGGACATCTATAACCAGCAGCTCGTACCGCTGGGCCACTACAACCACCTCGACGTTATCAACGCGGTGCGGCGCAGCGGCTCGATCGCTGCCTACATCAAAAAGCAGCCGGTTGAAAGCGGCATCATCGCCGCCTGTGAAAAGAAGGGCGTACCATACGTGCTGGCCGGCTCGATCCGCGATGACGGACCTCTGCCCGGTGTTCTCGGTGACGCATACCAGTCCCAGGATGCAATGCGCGCCCATGCGCGTGGGGCCACCACGGTCATCGCCATGGCCACCCAGCTGCATTCGATCGCCTTCGGCAACATGACCCCGAGCTACAAAGTTCAGGATGACGGTTCGGTGCGGCCGGTTTTCTTCTTCATCGTCGACATGTCCGAGTTCAGCGCCGACAAACTGGCCAACCGCGGCTCGGCTCAGGCCCAGGCGATCCTGACCAACGCCCAGGATTTTATTGTCAACCTGTGGAACAACCTGAAGAATTGACCATGGGTGCACCATCTAAAACAGTCCGGATCATCGGCATCCCGATTGACCTCGGCCAGCAGCACCGCGGCGTCGATATGGGGCCGGTGGCGATCCGCTATGCCGGCCTGAGTTCGACCCTGAAGCGGCTCGGCTACCATGCCCACGATGTCGGCAATATTGATGTGCCCGGCCACTACACCCTGACCGATCGCGGCTTTGACGATCGGCTGCCGCTGATTCGGGCCGCCTGTGAGGAGACCTACGAACTCGGCCGGCGGGCGATCAGAGACAACGCCATTCCGATATTTCTGGGCGGCGACCACTCGGCCTCGATCGGCTCCATCGGCGGCGTCACCGACGCACACGACTGCGGCCTGATCTGGATCGATGCCCACGGCGATTTCAATACGCCGGAGACATCCATAACCGGCAATATACACGGCATGACCCTGGCCATTCTCTGCGGCCGCGGCCCCCGGGAACTGGTCGATGTGGGAAGACCCGGCGCCAAGCTGGACCCCGAAAAGATCGTCCTCATCGGTCCGCGCGACCTCGATGATATCGAAAAGGAGAATCTGCGCGCTTCGGGCTGCACTATCTACACGATGCGCGACATCGACGAGCAGGGTATGAGCCGCATCATTTCACAGGGGCTTGCAAAGCTGAGCAGCTGCAAACGTATCCATGTCAGTCTTGACATGGACAGCATCGATCCGAACGAGGCGCCCGGTGTCGGTACACCGGTATCCGGGGGCCTCACCTACCGCGAAGCCCAGCTGCTGATGGAAACCATCAGCGACACCGGCCGGCTGCATTCGCTCGACATCATGGAAACCAACCCGATACTCGACATCGCCAACCGCACCGCCCAGACCGCCGTCTCCCTCACCGCATCACTGTTCGGCAAGAGTATTCTGTAGTTTAGTTGAAACCGTAGAACCCGGGAAAAAGGACGATGCTGATCAATACCAGCACCTGGATGGTGATAAACGGGATGACGCCCCGATAGATATCGGTGGTCTGTACTTCGGGGGGACAGACCCCCTTGAGGTAGAACAGCGAGAACCCGAACGGCGGAGTCAGAAACGAGGTTTGCAGGTTCATGGCGATAAGAATCGCGAACCAGAGCGGATCGAGGCCGATGATAGCGGCAATCGGCAGGATAATGGGCACGACGATATAGGATATCTCGATGAAATCGATGAAGAAGCCAAGCAGCATGATGGCCAGCATCGACAGGATCAGAAAGCTCCATTTCTGTCCCGGCAGGTTGGTGAGCACATCCTCGACGATATAATCGGCGCCGCTGTAGACGAACACCATTGAAAATGCCGTCGCCCCGATCAGGATCGCAAAGACCATCGCGGTGATCCTGACCGTCTGGATCGCCGATTCCTCCACCACATTCCAGCTCAGTTTGCGATACATCGCGGCCAGAGCCATCGCCCCGACACAGCCGACCGACGCCGACTCGGTGGGTGTCGCAATGCCGGCGAAAATAGAGCCCAGAACCATGACGATCAGGGTCAGCGGCGGAACAATGGCCAGCAATGCCCGACCAATACTCTGCGTCCTGGTTGCCTCGTCGTCCGCCGGAATCGGCGGCGCCGCATCTCTGTTGAAAAAACCGCTTGCCAGGATATAGAGAATGTAGCACCCGACCAGAATCAGCCCCGGGAGCAGTGCTGCTTTGAACAAGTCTCCAACCGGCTGCTGGAAGACATCTCCTAAAATGATCAGCACGATCGACGGCGGAATGATCTGGCCGAGTGTCCCGGAGGCGCAGATCGTTCCGGTGGCCAGCCGCTTCGAATAGCCATACTTGAGCATCACCGGCAGCGAGATCACCCCCATGGCCACCACCGAGGCGCCGACCACGCCGGTGGAAGCCGCCAGCAGGGCGCCGACCAGCACGGTGCTGACGGCCACGCCGCCTCGTATCCTGCCGAACAGCGCTCCCATGGCCTCGAGCAATCGTTCGGCCAGGTCCGATTTCTGCAGGACGATGCCCATGAAGATAAACAACGGGACTGCCATCAGTATCGTATTATTCATGATCGAATAGATACGAAACGGCATCATCGAGAACATCTGGAAAAATTCCTCGGCAACCAGGACCACCCCGGCATCGGACTGAAGCTCGATGATAGCAGCAACGACACCGAACAGAAGCGAGGCAGCTCCAAAAGTAAAAGCTACCGGATAACCCACGAGAAGCATAAAAAGGGCGGCAATGAACATAACGATTCCAGTCATGTCCGCATCCTTTTTCCGGCAGCGACGAAGCGGTTGTAATTTTTAATGATATAACCGGCAGAGCAGAAGGTCAGATAGGCGAAAGAAACAGGTATCATAGCCTTTATCAGCCAGCGGAAAGGCAAGCCGCCCGGATCTTCTGAAATTTCGCCTAATTCGAACGCATCTTTGACAAAATCCAGCGAGCCGAAAAGTATAAGCAGGGCGAGCGGCAGGAGAAATAAAACGGTGCCGGTGATATTAATCACTGCTTTGGTGCGCTCGCTGAAACGGTCGTAAAGAAAATCCACCCGAACATGTGCTTCATCGAGAAGCGATATCGAAATACCGTAGAGGATGATAACAGCGAACAGGTGCCACTCCATCTCCTGCATTGCCACCGAGCTGTTGTGGAAGAAATAGCGCATGACAACGTCATAGCTGACGTTGAACACCATGAGCACCAGAAGCAGCCCCAGAATTCTCGAGACTACTCTGTTGATCCTCATATAGGCTTTTTCAAGCCTGATAAACATGCGCCCACCTCCCGCTGCGTAATAGCTGCTGCTGCCCGCCTGCACGTCCAGAAATTAAAATACAAGCGAATATAAAAACCCGGACTGCTGGCACAGTCCGGGTTCATCCAGAAGATATGCTCCGTTTTATTTCATGACGGTATCTGATGTGTCAAGGTAATTCTGCTCTGAAATTTTGGTCCAGGGACGGGCAACCTCAAGATAAGCCTTACGCGACTCATAGACCTGCTTGAATTCAGAATTTTCTGAAGCATATCCTTCAAGTACCTCGTCGGTGGCTTTCTTCATAGCCTGCAGCACGGGTTCGGGGAATGTCATGACTTTAATATCTGGATATTCCGCCTTCATCTGCTGCCAGGCTTTCGCATTGGCTTCAAAATTCGCCGCGACCTGTCTGCCCCTCACCGCCTCCATGGCGGTGACCAGAATCGCCTGGTAATCCGGTGAAAGCTCCTCAAAAGCTTTTTTATTTACCAGGAACTGGAGTTCTGAGGCCGGTTCATGCCAGCCGGTGTAATAGTAGGGGGCGATTTTATAAAAACCCATCTTGATGTCCATACCGGGACCGACCCACTCAAGGGCATCGACGGTTCCGCGATCGAGAGCCGTATAGAGCTCGCCCGCAGGTATATTGGTGACATTAACGCCCAGCTTGGCAAACACTTCACCGGCCAGACCCGGAATTCGCATCTTCAGTCCCTTTAAGTCATCGAGCGATGAAATTTCTTTGCGAAACCAGCCGCCCATCTGCACGCCGGTGTTGCCGCCTGGAAATGACATGACATCGAACTTCCCGTAGACTTGCTGCATCAAGTCCATACCGCCGCCATGATAGTACCAGCCAAACTGCTCCGGGGCCGTCATATCAAAAGGCGCCGTGGTAAAAAACGTCGTGGTCACGTCTTTGCCCTTCCAGTAATAGGAAGCCGAGTGACCCATTTCGTATTGACCGCCCTTGACCATGTCGAGGATTCCAAGAGGGGCTTTGTGCTTGTCGCTGCCTTCGGCACGAATTTCAAAATTTCCGCCGGTCATATCACTGACCATTTTTGCAAGCAACGGGCCCGAATCGGACAGAGGCGTGAGCGTGCTTCCCCAGGTCATCGCCAGTTTCCACCTTACCTTTTTCTGTTCTGCCATCCCGGGAAGCGCAACCAGCAGCGTCATTGCCAGCATGACGGCAAGACCGGTGAATCGTTTCATTATCTTCTCCTTTTATATCTTTGGGTTAATCAAAGTGATGCCGATCTGGAACTGGTAACAACAAAACATCGACATCGGAATCCGACAAGATATCTATGTAATATCTGTGGTTGTGAAACGCAACCAGTGATATGAACTGCCCGCAATTAGATGCGCTCACCGGTTGGACACCATTTCAAACTTTGCTTTTTTACTCAAATCTTTTAGTTTATATGGTTTTATGTTGATGAAGGCTCAACCTGCCGGTATTTCGGCGGTATTAATCAGCTCGGAGGTTTAACGAGAATCATGGCACGAGCCATTGAAATTTACGACACCACCTTACGGGACGGCACCCAGGCAGAAAACTTCAACCTCTCTGTCGACGACAAGGTGCGCATTACCCACGCCCTCGATGAACTGGGCATCGATTATATCGAAGGCGGCTGGCCGGGCTCCAACCCGATGTCGGTCGATTATTTCAGAAAGATCAAGAAGATCGATCTCAAGCACGCCCGAGTCACCTCATTTGGCTCCACTCGCCGGCTCAACAACAGTGCCGACAGCGACGCCAATCTCCAGGCCATGCTCGAGGCCGAGACACCGGTTATCACCATTTTCGGTAAAAGCTGGGATATCCACGTCACCGATGCGCTGAAAATCAGCCTCGACCAGAATCTCGAGATCATCGAAGATACCCTGGCCTACCTGAAAAGCAGGGTCGATGAGGTGATCTATGACGCCGAACACTTCTTCGACGGCTACAAGAATAACCGGGAGTACGCCCTAAAAACGCTGGACCAGGCGGTGAAGGGCGGGGCCGAAACCCTGGTGCTCTGCGACACCAACGGCGGAACCCTGCCCCAGGAGCTGCCGGCGATCATCAACGCTGTGAAGAAACGATACGCCGATTCCAAAACGGTGATCAAGCTTGGCATCCACTCACACAACGATTCCGAAACCGGTGTGGCCAACGCCCTGGTGGCTATCGACCACGGCATCGACCATGTCCAGGGAACCATCAACGGTTTTGGCGAGCGCTGCGGCAACGCCAACCTGACCTCGATCCTGCCTGCCCTGATTTTCAAAATGGGTCTTGATTGCCAGGCCAAGGATCATATCGAGAACCTCTACCCGACCTCGCGACTGGTCAACGAAATGGCCAACCTGCGCCATAACCGTTATCAGCCCTACGTCGGAGATTCAGCCTTTGCCCACAAAGGCGGTATCCATGTCAGCGCAGTCAAACGCAACCCGCTTACCTATGAGCATATCGAGCCGGAAAAGGTCGGCAACCATCGGCGCATCCTGATCTCTGATCAGTCCGGACGCTCGAACATTCTGCATAAAGCGGAAAAATGGGGCATCAAGCTGCGCCCCGACGACCCGCTGCTGGCCTCGATCATGTCTGATTTGAAGGAAAAGGAAAACCAGGGCTACCAGTACGAGGCGGCTGAAGCCAGCTTCGAGCTGCTGATGCGCAGCGCCCTGGGAATTCAGCGCAAATTCTTCAGAATCGACGGCTTCAGGGTGATGAACAACAAGTACCGGATGGACCAGCCGCCGCTTACCGAAGCGACGATTCGTCTCTACGTGGGCGGCAGCGAAGTGCATACCGCCTCCATGGGGGACGGGCCGGTGAACGCCCTGGACCGTGCCCTGCGCAAGGCACTGACCCGGTTCTATCCGGTCCTCGAGGAGATGGAACTCACCGACTACAAGGTTCGGGTACTATCAGGCGAATATGGAACGGAAGCCAAGGTCAGGGTTCTGATCGAGAGCACCGACGGCAAATGTCAGTGGCGTACGGTGGGCGTGTCGATCAACATTATCGAAGCGAGCTGGCAGGCAATGATCGACAGCGTCAACTACAAGCTCATGAAAGAAGAGAACGACTCAGCAGCATAGCAATCACCAAAGAATAAAGCCTCGTAAGAGTCATGGATAAAGTCCTATTATCACTTGCCCTGATTATCAGCGGCCTGACGCTTGGCTACCTGGTCCAGAAAATGGAGCGCAGCGGCACCATCTCGCTGCCCATTCCCATTGTCGATCTGCGCAAAGCCCTGCAGAAAATGGGGCTGCTCTTCTTCATGCCGATTTCCTTTCTCGGCGCCGTCTGGATCGTATCCTTTGAAAACGTCCGGGTCGTGCTGCTGCCGGTGGTCGGCCTCTGTTCGCTTTTATTCGGCGGCGTACTGGCACTGCTCATCGCCGGTATGCTCAAAAAAAGCAACAAAGACAAGGCGGTCTTATACTGCTGCGGCTCGTTCACGAATATCGGCTCGGTGGGTTCGCTGGTCTGTTTCTTCTTTTTCGGAGAAGCCGGTTTTGCGCTGGCCGCGCTTTACAAGATGCTCGAGGATATCAGCTACTACACCATCGGTTTCCCGCTGGTCCGGTTTTACAGCGGCTCCACGGAACGGAAACAGTCAACACTCAGACGCCTCAAAGGCGTTATCACCGACCCGTTTGTGGCGGCGGCCTTCACGGCTTTCTTCCTGGGCCTGTTTCTCAACCTCAGCGGCATTCCCCGGCCGCCGGCATTTGAAACGATCACCGCAGTTTTCGTGCCGGTCGGCACCTTTATCCTGCTGGCCTCGATCGGTCTGGGCATGAAATTTTCATCCGTATCGAACTATATCCCGGAGTCGGTCCTGATCACCGCGATCAAGTTCATCGCGGTACCGCTGTTCGGGGGCACCCTGGCCTACCTGTTCGACCTGCATCTGCTCAGCGACGGTCTGGTCTTCAAGGTCGTCCTGGTCCTGACCTCGATGCCGGTGGCGTTCAACGCGCTGGTGGCCGCATCGATCTACGACCTGGATCTCGATATGGCCAACTCCTGCTGGCTGGTCACGACCCTGGCCCTGATCGTCGTGCTGCCGTGGCTCTATTTTCTGCTCTCATCCCCGTTTCTGCCGGTGCCTTAGGGGTGAAACAGCGAGTGTGGTTTTCTTGGGGGGGAACTACTCTGATATCGGCTGCGCCAGTTTCATGATACGGTTGCCGTAGGCTTCTTTCAGACGATCCAGATAATCACCGTCAACCGGACCGCGGATGGTCGACACCTGGTAGAACCGTTTCGGAATATCGATATCTTCGGGTTTGAAGCCGGTGGCTATACGCACCTGCCAGCGCAGCCGCCTGATATGTTCCGCCGTCTCCTGCAGCGAATCAGCCAGATCCTCAAAACCTGATACGGCCAGACACTGAGCGAGGGTATCAGGGCTGTAAACCGAGCGGGCGAAAAGACAGGCCACCATCGAGGTCAGAAAGACCCGGCCCGGCTCATCATCGATCAGGTAGTCGACCGCCTTTTCAAGGTCCTGCTCGTGCTCTTTCTGCTCGTAGCTGTAAGCGCCGGTATCGAGGTGGGAATGCCTGAAGCCAAGTGACTGGGCGGCAAAAAAGAGCGGCCCGGTGGCATAACCGGCCATCTCCTGACCGAGTACGCAGCTAAACTCCGTTCCACCGTAAACCGCCGCCGCTTTCAGGGTACCGTCGGCCAGCAGCCGGTAAAAATCATTGGAGCCGGTACCCAGATAGCCGGCGGCTTCCTGGTAGGCACGGGCATCGCCAAATTTCAAGGAGGTTATCGTCTCCTTTTCCGAAACCAGCCCTTTCTCGGCCGCCTCCGTGGCCCAGGCCAGAGCGACACCGGCCGACATCGCATCGAGACCGAGCCGCTCGAAATCCTCGAGTATGCGCAATACGTCGAAGCAATTGCTGATTCCGAGCATGGTGCCGGCCGCAAAGATCGGCTCGTAGTCGTAGGGAACCTGGTGGTAGAGATAGCGTGCATCCTTGCTGAACTTATCGCGGAAAAAGCCGAGGTGGATACAGCCGACCGGGCAGCCCGAGCAGGCTCCGTTGCGCAGCAGGGTCTGGTCGGCAAAGACGTCGCCGGTGACTTTGCTTATCAAATCATCGCTGGTCGACTGCAGGTTGCGCCAGGGCAGCGCCTCGATGTCATTTAAGCCCTGCAGATTGACCGCCGTGCCGAGATGATAGTACTTATGCATCATATCGGTCGAGGTAACTTTCTCGTAGACATCTTTGAAGAGCTTGCGATAGTCGCGATTCTCCGGAGTGGTGCGGCTCGAGTCACCGTCGATAACCAGTCCTTTTATATTTTTCCTACCCAGTACCGCACCGCCGCCGAGTCGACCGAAGTGACGGTAGGAATCGACATTGACGCAGGCCATTGCGGCGCCGATCTCACCGGCCGGACCGATGCGCATAATCGAGCGGTGCCCCGAACTCTTCGGGAACATCCGGCGGATCAGTCTGCCGCTCATGGTAACGCTCATGCCCTGCATGAAGGAGGCGTCTTTGAGTGCTACATGACGGCTGCCGATGGAGAGGCAGCTCAGTGTGCGGGCCTGTCCGGTAAGGATCAGTCCATCGTAGCCGGCGAAGAACAGCGCCAGTGCCGAACGGCCGCCCCCATGGCTTTCGGTGTACTGGCTGTGGTAAGGCGAACGGAAAGCGCAGACGGTTTTGCTCATCAGCGGGAAATGGCCGGTCAACGGCCCGATTGCCAGGATGAACGGCTGCGACGGATGGTCCCAGAACAGGTCCGGCTGGCCGTAACGGCCAAAAAGCAGGGCAGCCAGACCGGAGCCGCCGGCCACCCGGGAGCGCTCGTCGATCAGCTCCGTTTTGCTTTTACCCGACTCGAGATCGACAATCAGAACGCGGAACGGATCAGCCATCGTGCAAGCTCCTCAGCAATGGATCGACCTCGCCGAACTCCAGACAGTCATGCGGACAGAAATCGACACAGCGGCCGCAGTGGATGCAGACATAGACGTTACCGTGCTCGTCCCGGCTGACCGCGTCGACCGGACAGGCAGCGACACATTCTCCGCACCTGATGCACTGCTTTTTACGAACGATCACCCCGCCGCCGGGCCGCTGGCTGAAAGCGCCGGTGGGACATACCGCAGCACAGGGCGCCGGGTCGCAGGCCAGACAGACCCGGGAGACAAAGCCGGTGGAGAGGCCGCCGGCCGAGTGGATACGAATCCCCGAATTTGACCAGGAAAGCTGCTGATGAACCAGCCGCCCACAGGCCAGCGAGCAGGAGTGGCAGCCGATGCAGCGCTCCATTTTAGGGGTTGTCAGGAGTTTCATAGATGAAATCTTTACTTAACTATTGCACGAGTTGAGACGCCCTGCTAGCGATGATCGATTATCAGCTTGCGGCCGTAGACATCGTTTATATTCACCTCCACCGCCTCGAAGCGGCGTTCCCTGATAGTCCCGCCGTCATTGTATTTTATCGTCACCGTTTCGATATCCTCGGCGGCCCGCGATTTCTTCTCCCTGCCCTCGATCAACTGTTCGATCCTGTCGATCAGCAATTTCTGCTGGCCGCGCTGGCTCGGGTCGTTATTGAAAATATCGGTCAACTCCTCGAGCTGAAAAAGCCGCTCGGCAGAGGCAACAAGCAGCAGCGTCTCCTTGCCCGGCGGCGGCACGAAGGTGAAGCTCTGGCTGCCCGGCGGCACCAGTTTCGGCCCGCGGGGAAAACCGTAATCGTAGTAGCCCTTCTGGGGAGGGTAGAGAGGCGTCAGCTGCTCGCTCGAATCGAGCAGGAAGAGGTAGATATGGCAGTTGTTCAGGTGCTCGATGTAGAGCTGCAGAGCGGTGCCCGAAAAGACGATCGGTGAGCCGCTGAAATCGAGCGCCCGCATGCCTTCGGTCGAGTCGGCCAGAATCGCCCAGCGAAAAGAGACATCCGCCGCAGCAGCTGTCCTGCTCGTGCTGATCCCGACAAAAACCACCAGCGCTGACAGGCTCAAGGTTATCCAAGATTTTATCATCCGCTCACACCAGGTATTTTCTTGTTACTGCTCGATTGGTCGAGCATTTCGTTTGGCTTCATACTGCTCGATCAGGCTATGGATTTCAAGGGGTTCACCCCTGGCCGGATCGCGCACCAGCGACAGGGCTTCATAACTGCAGGCGTTGACGCAGACACCGCAGCCCATGCACCGTTCTGCGTCGAGCTGGGGCTCGCTGTCCAGATCGATCGCGCCGAACTGACACATCGGTGCACACTCGCCGCATTGCACACAGAGCTGCTCATCGACTGTGCAGACAAATCCTGAAGATGCCAGCATCGGCGTTCCGTTGCGCTGGGCCTGCATCGCTCCGCAGCAGCAGCTGCAGCAGTTGCAGATGGCGTAAAAACGGTCGAGCATGACATCCTTGAAAAAAGCATGAGCGACGTGGCCGCGCCGGTTCTCGGCTTCCAGGATGGAAATCGCTTCATCCTGGGTGATGGCCCGGGCCCGGTGATCGTGATGATCGAGGATAAAGGTGGCAAAAGGCTCACCAACGATCAGACAGACATCGAGCGGCAGGCAGGGATTTTCCCTGACCGAGCGGCAGGGGCAGTCCAGGGCCACGATCCGGTCGGGGTTTTCCAGAATAAGATCACGGGCCCGTCTATAGGGGATGACCTTTTCGAGATCGGGCAGCCTGATCGGCCGATTGAGCGTCACCAGTTTTCGGGCATTTTCAAGCGGCACCACCTTACCGTGGTAGGTGTCGGCAAAGCTGACCGCGTTTTTCTCATCAGCCGCGGCACTGCTGCCGAAAAACAGTTTAAAGAGCCTGAATAGCATCTCACCGGCCGGTTTGAAGCGCTTGATCAATTTGTGCTCACCGGTGCCGACACCGATGTAAAAATAGGCCCAGCGGCCATAAATATAGCCGTGCAGCCAGTCGAGAAAACCGTATCTGCCTAACTTTCTTGATTCGTCGAAAAACCGGCGGGTCGACGTCTTGATGGGACTGAGATGTTTTGCCATGATGATGCACCGAATAGAGGGAATAAAGAAACAAACCCCGGTTATCCAGACATGGTAGCAAATTTTACAGAATTTGCTAACTGCTCAGCACCAGGGTCCTATCCCTGCAGTTCTGGATGATGTCGGTGCAGACCGAACCGAGAAACACCTGAGCCAGCCGTGAGCGGTCCCGGCGGCCAAGAAAGACGAGGGTGGCATCACAGTTCTCCACCTCCTCGGCCAGAATCGTACCGGGCTTGCCGAAATGGATGACCGTCTTGATTTTCTGTCGGTCAACGCCGAGATCGACCAGCAGATTTCCCGAATCCTCGAGTGCTTTCTGGCCGGTCAGGCTGGCGTCCATGCAGTTCTCCCCGTCCTCGTCGTAGTAACAGGACTGATCCAGCACATGAACCAGATAGATCTGTTCAACCTGTTCATCAGCCTGTGACAGCAGAGCGCCCGCCTCGGCAACGCTGTTCATGCTGGCGGGCGACTCGTCCACCGCGATCAGGCAGCGGGTAAAAAGCGACTCACCCGGCGCTGGAAGCCGGTCGCCGACCAGATAGGTGGTGGCCCGGGTGTAGCGGTGCAGCACCCCGGCAACTACACTGCCGATGAGTTTTTCAGAGGATTCGGCCAGGTTGCGGCGGTTCAGAACCAGACTGGAGTAATTTTTCGAGGTTGAACTGATGATTTTCACCGGGTCGCCATCCTTGACCACGGTGCGGGCAAGCCCCTCTCCGATCTCCGCATCGACCAGTTCACGACATCGTTTCACCAGCGGGAACACCGTCTGATTGAGATGGCCCCGGTACAACTCATTCATATCGGCGGGAGCCGGCGTCTCACCGGCGGTAAGGTCGAGCCCCTTCATCAGCTCGCCTAAAAACGTCCCGGTGACGACATGGAGCAGGTCCATTCTGCGGGGCCGCAGCCGGGTCGCGCGCAGAATCATTCCGGTCAGCGCTGCAGCCCGTTTGAATGCTTCGTCATCATCGACCGGCAGCAGGATCGAGCTGAGCGGATCAGGTCGTTCCGCCTGCTCTGCAGGCTCGTTTTTTTCTATTGAGTCGTCCATTTCTCTTTTTCACATCTCTATTTCGGTAACGAGCCCAGCCATCATCTGCGGAATGCTTTCAACCAGCTCTTTGTCATCGCGACTGAACAAATGTACCAGCCGGCCGCCATACATAACACCAATCCGATCGGAAAGCTCGAGTGCTTCTGACAGATCACCGGTAATAAGCATGATGCCGGCCTGCTCCCGAGCCTTGAGCAGAAGATTCCAGACATCTTCAGCGGCCGCGATATCTAGCCCCTGGGTCGGCTGCTCGGCGACGATCAGCCGCGGTTTCCGGTAGAATTCGCGGGACAGCACCATCTTCTGCAGGTTACCGCCGGAAAGCTGCCAGGCCAGCAGGTCGGGGTTGGTCGGCCTGATGTCGAACTCCTCGATCAGGTACTGCAGCTTGGCGCGGGCTTCATTTTTCGGCAGCCAGGGTCCCACCTGAAACCCCTGCCGGGTGGTCAGCAGGAAGTTATCCACCAGATCAAGGCCCTGGCAGGTGGCCAGACCCTGCCGGTCTTCCGGGATGTAGCTCAGCGCTTTGTCCCAGGAACAGTCGGCAAAAAAATTCCTGCTGTCCCGACCCAGCAGTGTAATGACGCCTGCGGCCGTTTTTCTGAGGCCGCAGACAGACTCGACCAGCGGCCTCTGACCGTTGCCGGCGACACCGACGATGCCGACGATTTCGCCCTGACGGATCTCGAAACTCACATCCTTCAGGCCGCCTTCATTGAGTCCTGCAACCTTTAAAACCTGCTGACGGGTTTCCATCGGCTGATGATCGACTTTGAGCAGCACCTCGCGACCGACCATCTTCTCGGCCAGTTCACTGGTGGAAGAGACAGCCGCTGCTTTCATGTAGCCGGTGACTTCGCCCCGCTTCAGGATGGCGATATCATCGGCAATCGACATGACCTCCTCGAGCTTGTGACTGATGAAGACGATCGCCTTGCCGTCGGCCCGCATCTGCTTCATGGTTTCAAACAGATTGGCGGCTTCATGCGGCGTCAGCACCGCAGTCGGCTCGTCGAAAATGAGGATATGTGACTGCCGGTAGAGCAGTTTCAGGATTTCCACCTGCTGCTTCTCCCCCATGGAGAGATCAGCCACGATCTTTGAGCCGTCGACCTGCATGGAATATTGCTCGCCGATGGCACTGACGGCCCGTTTCAGCGTCTTCGAACTCAGCCAGGTCCTCTCCGAGCTTCCCAGAAAAACGTTTTCGGCAACACTCATCGCCTCGACCAGCTTGAAATGCTGATAGACCATACCGATACCGGCCTCGATCGCTTTTTCAGTGGTCGAAAAGGTAACCGGCTTGCCGTGGAAGTAGATGGTGCCGCTGTCCGGCTGCGACTGACCGGCCAGCAGCGACATCAGCGTCGACTTACCGGCCCCGTTCTCGCCAAGCAGCGCCAGAATCCGACCCTGATGGATATCGAGGCTGATATCATGATTGGCCCGAACTTCGCCAAACGACTTGCAGATATTGGCCAGTCTTATGACCGGATTCTCACTCATCACCATGAGCCGCTGCTCTTAGGTTTGCTGGCCGGCAATCGGCTGGACGAACTGGGACTCGGCATCCCACGGAAACAGAATCCAGGTATCCTGGCTGACCTCGGTGACAAAGGTGTCCACCAGCGGCCGGCCGGCCGGTTTTGCATAGATGGTAGCGAAGTGGGCCTTGGGCGCCATCTCCTTGACCACCTTCGCGGTGCGTCCGGTGTCGACCAGGTCGTCGATCAGGAGCCAGCCTTCGCCGTCGCCCTCGAATTTCTTCAGCACCTCGACCTCGCCCTGCTTATCCTGCCAGTCGTAGCTCGACACACAGACGGTTTCCACCAGGCGGATATCGAGCTCGCGGGCAATGACCGCCGCCGGAACCAGTCCGCCCCGGGTAATAGCAATGATACCGGTGAAGTAGCTCATATCGAGCAGACGCCAGGACAGGGCCTTGGAGTCGCGGTGAAGCTGTTCCCAAGATATCGGGTAGGTGCGTCGATAGTCTTTACTGCTCATGGAAAATCCTCATGAATTAGGAAATTGGTAATTATCGATATTTATTCCGCCGGGGCGATATTGGTGCCCAGGGCTGCCGGCGCATCGGAGCGGCCCCGGCGCCAGGAGGAAAAGACCAGCACCGCCACGGTCAAGGCATAAGGCAGCATCAGCAAAAGCGATGACGGTATCGGTGTGCCCGATGCCTGCAAACGAAGCTGCAGGGCCATGATGCCGCCAAACAGATAGGCGCCGAAAACGGCCCGGCCCGGCCGCCAGAACGCAAAAATAACCAGCGCCACGGCAATCCAGCCCCGCCCCGCGGTCAGATTGTTGGTCCACAAATGAGTGTAGGCAAGCGACAGATAGGCGCCGCCCAGCCCCATGAAAAACCCGCCGCCCAGGATACCGAGCCAGCGATAACCGACCACGTTCAGCCCTGCTGCTGTCGCTGCTGCCGGATATTCCCCGGCCGCCCGCAGATTGAGTCCGAAGCGGGTATTGTAAAGAAAGATCCACATCAGCAGCGGGATGATGTAGGTAAAGTAGACCAGCAGATCCTGCTTAAAAAAAATCGGCCCGAGCACCGGAATATCAGCGAGCAGCGGAATCGGCAGCGGATCGAAACCGGGCGCCGTCATACCCACGTACGGGGTGCCCAGATAGTTGGCCACACCAAGCCCGAGGATGGTCAGGGCCAGTCCGGAAACCACCTGGTTGCCCTGAAACCCGAGGCAGACAAAACCGTGGAGCGAAGCCGCGCAGGAGCCTGCCAGACCTGCGGCGGCAAAGGCCAGATACGGATTGCCCGACGCTTTGGCGACCAGAAATCCGGCCAGCGCGCCAACGATCATGATCCCTTCGACCCCGAGGTTCAAGATACCGGAGCGCTCGGTGAAGATTTCACCCAGCGTCGCATAGAGGATCGGCGTCCCCGACTGAACCGCCGCCGCCAGAAGCGGAATGAGGATATCAATGCTCATGGGAGGTCCGGATGAAGACGATTCGATAGTAGGTGAAGAGTCCGCCGGCCAGCACGGTCAGCAGGATCAAACCCTCGATGATGCCGCCGAAGGCGGCCGGCACCTGCAGGTCGAGCTGCATGCCTTCGACACCGACCCGCAGTCCCGCCAGCAAAAAGGAGGCCACCGCGATGTAAAACGGATTCAGCCGGGCCAGCCAGGCGACAACGATGGCGGTATAACCGTAACCGGCCATAATGCTGGGCTGCAGACGGTTGATGGTGGACGAGGCCTCGAGAAAACCGGCCCAGGCCGCCAGGGCGCCGCTCAGCGCCATGACCAGCATGACCAGACGGTCGTAGGGAATGCCGGCGTATTTTGTGGCCCGGACGTTGTCACCGCCGGCCTTGATCTCGAAACCGATACGGCTGTAGCGCATCAACACCCAGAAAACAACACCCAGTACCAGACAATGCACCAGCCCCCAGCTGTAGCTGGAAGCCCCGATTTTGCCGACGATGGCGGCTTCCGAGAACTCAGCGGTCATCGGAAATCCGTAGCTGGCCGGATCCTTCCAGATCCCGTAAACCAGGTAGTCGAGAAAGAGGATGGCGATATAGTTCATCATCAGGGTGACGATGATTTCGTTGGTTTTCAGCTTCTGCCTGAGCAGCGCCGGAATAAAGCCCCAGAACCCGCCGGCGACAACCGCCATGATAACCATCAGCGGCAGCACCACAAAAGACGGTGCCTGCGGAAACGACAGCGCCATCCAGGTCGCTCCGACCGCGCCCAGAGCGAACTGTCCCTCTGCGCCGATATTCCAGACCTGCAGCTTGAAAGCCAGGGCCACACCGAGCGAACAGAGGAAAATCGGGGTGGCCTTCAGGATCGCGTCCTCAAGGGCGTAGCGGTTGCCGAAAGCGCCGCGGAACAAAGTCACGATACCGTCAACCGGGTCGGTCCCGCCGATGGACAGAACGATGGCGCTGAGCATCAGCGAAATGCTGATTGCCCCCAATAAAACAAAACAGGAGCCCCAGCCGAGAGGCTCCTGTCTTTTTACGACCCGTATGAAAGACATAACATGACGGCGGCCTCTTGAGCCGCCGAAATAAAAAAGGTGTCGTACTATTCGGTGGTTCCGACGACCCCCTCGACGAACCAGGTCATACCGAGCAGCTCTTCATCGCTCATGGCAACGCCGGCGGCGACTTTTTCAACGCCTTTCTGATCCCTGATCGGACCGACGAATACCTTCTCACCGCCGATGATGGCTTCTTTCCTGGCCATGACCTTGTCCTGAACCTCCTGGGGCACCATGTCGCTCATCGGTGCCAGATCAACGATGCCGTCGGCCATGCTCAGCCAGGTTGCCTGTGCTTTCCAGGTGCCGGCCTTGACCTGCTCGATGACACTTTTATAGTACGGACCCCAGTTCCAGACCGGTGCGGTCAGGTGGGATTTCGGTGCAAACTGACTCATGTCGGAGTTGTAGCCGATCGAATAGACACCTTTTTCCTGGGCGGCTTCCTGCGGGCCGGGAGAGTCCTGATGCTGGGCGATCACATCGGCGCCGACATCGAGCAGCGATTTAGCGGCCTCTTTCTCGGTGGCCGGATCATACCAGGTCTTGGTCCATACCACGCGAACCGAAACGTCGGGGTTGACTGACTGGGCCCCCAGGGTAAAGGCGTTGATGCCTCTGATAACCTCGGGAATAGGAAAGGCGGCGGCATAACCGATGATATTGGATGTGGTCATCGCCCCGGCAACGATACCGGAGAGATAGCGGGCCTGATACATGCGGCCGAAGTAGTTGCCCATATTGTCCGCCTGCTTGAATCCGGAGCAGTGCATGAAAATTGTGTCAGGGAACTGCTTGGCGACCTTGAGCATCGGGTCCATATAGCCGAAACTGGTGGCGAAAATCACATCATAACCTTTGCGGGCCATGTTGAGCATGACGCGCTCTGAATCAGGACCTTCGGCGACGGCCTCAACATAGGAGGTCTTCACTCCGTCCATTTTCTCCACTTCCTGACGGCCCAGATCATGGGCATACGACCAGCCGGCATCGCCGATTGGAGAAACGTAAATGAACCCGACGTTCATCTCTTCGGCCGAAGCCTGTGAGAAGCAGAGCCCGATAGAGAGCACTGCGGCTGCTAGAATTTTTTTCAAATGCATTCGAATTCTCCTGCTGAGCTTTTAATATTTAGAGCTGCGGTGGTGATTATTTTATAAAACCTGTTTCAAAAACAGCTTTGTTCTGTCTTCGCGGGGAGCCGTGAAAAAATGCTCCGGCGTCCCCTCCTCGACCATCTTGCCTTCGTCCATGAACAGGACCCGGTCGGCGACCTCGCGGGCAAAGCCCATCTCATGGGTGACGACCATCATGGTCATCCCCTCTCTGGCCAGGGTCTTCATGACATCGAGCACCTCGCCGACCATTTCCGGATCAAGCGCCGAGGTCGGCTCGTCAAAGAGCATGACCTTGGGATCCATGGCCAGCGCCCGTGCTATCGCCACCCGCTGCTGCTGACCGCCGGAGAGCCGCGAAGGATATTCGCTTTCCTTCTCGCCGATGCCGACCTTGACCAGCAGGGCCCGGGCTTTCTCCTGTGCCTCTTTTTTGCTGCGCTTGCGCACCCGCTGCTGGGCCAGGGTCAGGTTCTCCAGCACCGTCTTGTGCGGAAAGAGGTTGAACTGCTGGAAGACCATGCCGACTTCGGCCCTGATCTTGTTGATGTTGGTCTTTTTATCGGCAATATCGACGCCGTCGATGTAGACATGGCCTTCGTTGAACATCTCCAGGCCGTTGATGCAGCGGATAAAGGTCGATTTACCCGAACCGGACGGGCCGATCACGACCACCACCTCAGCCTTGTCAACCGTTGTCGACACCCCGTCAACGGCGCGTACGGTAACGCCGCGGCCGCTGAACACTTTTACGACATTCTCAGCTCTAATCACTGACTCTGAGCCTCCGCTCCAGGTAGAAGACGAATTGGGACAGGACCGAAGTGACGAGCAGATACATGGCCGCCACCACCAGCCAAATCTCGAAGGTTGCAAAGGTCGAGGTGATGATTTCCCGCCCCGACTTGGTCAGATCCGTGATGGCAATGACCGAGACCAGCGACGAATCCTTGATCAGACTGATGAACTGCCCTGAGAGCGGCGGCAGAATCCGTTTGAAAGCCTGGGGTAAAATGATATCGAACATCGCCTGGGGCATACTCATGCCAAGCGAGCGCGCCGCCTCCATCTGACCTTTGGGGATGGACTGGATGCCGGCCCGGATGATCTCCGCCACATAGGCGCCGGCAAAGAGGGCCAGAGCCCCGATGCCGGCAACATTGCGGTCCAGGTTGAAGACCGTGCCGAAGAAAAAATAGGCGATAAAGATCTGGACGAGCAGCGGCGTTCCCCGGATCACCTCGACATAAATGGCCGCCAGGGTGGAGACCGTGTAGTTCTTTGAAATCTTCATCAGACCGGCGATCATGCCGATCAGCAGACCGAAGACGCTGGAGATCGCCGACAGCCAGAGCGTCGTCCACAAGCCGGTGAGCAGCGGCCCCATCGCCCAGCTGTGAACGTAGCCGACGGTATCGCCGGCGAAGAGATCGTCTCCCTTGTCAACCTTGAGCGTTTCTTTGTCGACGGTAAGCTGTTCGAGGTCGCCGCCCAGGGAATCGACGGTAACCTGAGCATCACTGCCACTGACTTCAATGTTCGTGACGATCCCGTCAAAGGAAACCTTGATCGGGTCTTCCGCCTGATAGAGGAAATATTGCGGAACCCGGTACCAGCGCCACTCGTAATCGATGCGCTGTACCGAACCATAAATTCCTGCGGCCGACAGGATTAAAATGACGGCCAGCAGGATTTTCCAGGGCCAGACTCTTTCGGCGACATCCACGTTCGATCAGTCCCTACTGAATTTCCTTCAGCCAGTCGTCGCTGCCGAACCATTTGTTGTAGATCTTCTCGTAGGTGCCGTCGTTCTTGATCTGGAACATGAAGTTATTGAGCCAGTTCAGGAAATCATGATCACCCTTTTTAACAGCCCAGGCCAGCGGCTCGTAAGTGAACGGTTCGTCAAGATGAAAGATCTTGCCGCCGCCCTTTTCTGCGTTTGCGATGGCGTTGAACGGCAGGTCGTAGATGAAGGCATCGATTTTACCGTTGATCAGTTCCATCACTCCTTCCTGCTCGGTTTCATAGGAGATATAGGTGGCATTACCGAGCAGCCGTTTGGTGGCCTGCTCACCGGTGGTTCCAAGTTTGGAGCCGACCGTGAATTTGGGATCGTTGAGGTCCTTGTAATAGGTGACCGTTCCCTCGTGCTTGTTGGCGACCAACGCCGACTGGCCGATAATGATGTAGGGCTGGGCGAAGTTGATGGACAGGTTACGCTGCTGGGTGAGGGTCATACCCGACATGATGATGTCGAATTTGTCGGTGAGCAGGGCGGGGATGATGCCGTCCCAGGCGGTGGAAACGAGTTCGAGTTCGACATCCATGGCCATGGCCATGCGCTTGGCCATATCGACGTCAAAGCCGATGATTTCGCCTTTTTTATTGGTCAATTCGAACGGCATGTAGCCCGGTTCCATACCGACCCGCAGCTTCCCTCTTTTCTGGATCTCATCCAGGGCTCCGGCAAACAGGCTGGTGCTGCTCAGCATGAATGCGGCCAGAACGACGCACAACATTACAGTTCTTTTCATTACATTCTCCTTTTTAAAATGATGAATCGTCACGTCGGGCAGCGGCCTCGACAGATTTAGCCACCGCTTCTGTTACTTCAATTTCCTTATCCGCGGGAAGCATGCTTCTCTCCACATCGGCGACTTTCCGCGAAGTGCTTTTTATAACACAGCATCCTGACCAGAACAACTTACTTTTCCGATGGCCGAGGCTTTATCAGACCATTTCTGGAATATGGTTTTTAAACCATCCTGCCCGGTGTCGAAGCTAAAAATTTGCCGCTGCCGGTCTGACTGCTTACTGTTTACCGTGTCGTTTTGCCAAACGATTTCTTGAAGACGGGTACATAACCAGGTAGTGTCGGTTAGAAACTGCGACGCCATCCATCCCTTAAACGTGAGGAGCGAACTATGCTGAAAACATCGGTATCCCCCAGGTTAGCGACGATTCTCGCCGGCTGTGCGGTAACGATTCTGGCAACGGGCTGTATCGGAACGCAGATGGGTTCCCAGTCGGCCAAGACGGTGGCAACCGGCTCCACCGCCGGATCTTCAGGGCAAAACGTCAACCCTGTTCTCGAGCGCTGCGAAACACCGCTGGGCACCATGTCCGTTGTCGAAGATACCGCTTCCTCCTGGTATACCTACCTGACAACCCAGTGGAAACTGGGCCCGACAACTCCGGTCCTGAAAATGCTGGCCCAGCAATCAAACTGCTTTATCGTCGTCGAACGCGGCAGAGGAATGCATAATGTGATGGCAGAACGGCAGCTGGATCAATCGGGTGAGTTACGTCAGGGATCCAATTTCGGTAAAGGCCAGATGGTGGCAGCGGATTACTCCATGAACCCGTCGATAACCTTTTCCAACAACAACGCTGGGAGTGTCGGAGGTGCCATTGGCGGACTCTTCGGGACTGTCGGGGCAGTGATCGGCAGCAGCCTCAACTTCAAAGAAGCCAGTACCATGCTTACCCTGGTGGATAATCGCTCGAGCGTCCAGCTGGCAGCAGCGGAAGGAAGCGCTAAAAACGTCGATATCGGAGCCATCGGCGGATTGTTTTCAGGAGGTATCGGCGGTGGACTCGGCGGCTATACCAACACTGCTGAAGGCAAGGTCATCGTTGCGGCTTTCACCGATTCCTACAACAACCTGGTCCGCTCTCTACGCTTATACAAAGCTCAGGAAATAAAAGGCGGACCCGGTACCGGCGGCAGTCTGAAGGTGCAGGGTGGCAGCTGATAAGAGCTGTCTTTTTTCTTCCACATCCCAGGCAGAGCCCGGCCGGCTCTGCCTTTTTTTCAGGTAAATCGGCTCAACACATATACGAAGCAGACAAATTGACAGCCATGATCGCTCTTGACGACCAGGACCTGATCGGCCGCGGCACGCTTCGTGCCTGCTACCGCCATCCGGACCATGACTACCTGGTTATCAAGGTGCCGTTACCCGGCAGCCCCGACGGTGATGACGCCAATCGCAAAGAGTTGGCAAGCTATCGCCTGCTTGTGCGGACGCACCGGGAGATCAGTCATATCAGCCGCTGTCACGATTTTATCGAGACCGATGCGGGCCCCGGTCTGGTCTGCGACTGTATCCGCGATTTTGACGGGGCGGTATCGAAGACGATCTGGGATATTGTCATCCACCGGGATACCTGCAATATGGACGTCGTGCTGGAGGCTGCCGGTGAGTTCTGCGAGTATCTCATCGCAAACGATATCTTCCTCTTCGATATCAATCTGAAAAACATCGTTTTACAGGTGCAGGAAGACGCACGCTGGCAGGCCTGGGCCATCGATCTTAAAGGCCCGTATGACAACAAGGAATTTCTTCAGCTCTCGAGCCGCTTCACCTTTCTTGGCCGCAGAAAATTAAAACGCAGGACAAAACAGCTTCTGGAACGGATCGTTCAGTTTCGTGAGCAGCGGGAATCGCTGAAGGAGCTTTCTTAAAGCTGCAAACCGAGGCCTGAATGCAGATGTTACTCCTGCATCTGCTCGAGCTTCAGGTAAAGATCTCCCCGCCCGTTTTCACCGCTTTTTCCCTTGCCGCGCAGCCTGAGCTTCGAGCCGGGACGGCTTCCGGGTGGAATTTTCACTTTGAGCATCTCCTGGCCCTCCGGTCCTTCGCTGACGACCTGGACCGTCTTGCCCTCGGCCAGTTCCCCACCGCTCAAACGCATCTCGTAGGTGATGTCGGTTGCAGCGGGGCGGGGCTCCCGGGGTACCGGCTCGGTTGCGTTTTCCGGTTCGTCCGGATCACCGGCGCCGGCCAGCAGCGAGCCAAGTTTGTCGCTCACCCCTTTGAGCAGTGATTTCTTCGCGGCGGGATCTTTACTGAGCGAACGCATCAGGGCCGGACCGGCCAGCGAACCGAACATGAACAGGCCGCCGATAAAGAGCCCCTTGCCGCCAAAAAAACTGCTCCTGACAAAACGGTTCGAATATCTGAACCCGTTGCGCTTAAACTCTCGCAACAGCCCCTGGAACATCGCCTGGAAGCGTGGGTCCTGGAACAGATCCTTGAGAATATCTTCCTGGCTGTAGGTGAAACCGCCCTGGCCGCCATTTTCCTGCCAGTCGCCCCCCATCGCCCGAGCCCGGTCGTACTGGGAGCGCTTGACCGGATCGGTCAGGACCCCATAGGCCTCGGCCACGCTCTTGAACTTCTCTTCCGCCTGGGGATCATCGGGGTTGCGGTCAGGATGATACTGCATGGCCAGCTTCCGGTACTGGCGGCGAACCTGATCTTTATCAGATTCAGGCGTTACCCCGAGAATATCGTAATAATCTTTCATCTGGCGATTAACTCAGCTGCTCTTCAGATCCATGTTCATAAGGAGTCCCCACTCATTATATCTGATTGAGACTATAAAAAGTGACAGAAAAATTACCATCTCTTTCGTATAGACAGTTCGCTACACCTATTCACCTCATTCGCTTACCGCTTGTTTCTCCGGCTGTAGTCGTATATGGTATCGGTACGTTACCGATATGATTTATATTCTCCAGCCCCAGAGATAATGGCCAGCCAATCAAGCCGGAAATCACCCATTTCGGGTTTTATCTTTCATCTGCATCCGCGCAAGGTTGCGGCGGAGACGACCAGGTTCACGCTCAGTTTCGGGCTCGGCGGCATGGCCGCTACTCTCTTCACTCTGCTGGCCCTGAGCGGCTTCCTGCAACTGCTCAGCTATTCCGCCGACAGTTTTACGGCCTATCAGTCGGTTATCGACATGTACGCGGCCGCATCACCCGCCGGCTTTATCAGGAACCTGCATTACTGGTCCGGCAACCTGCTGGTTATCATCAGTTTTCTGCACCTGCTGCGCGTTTACCTGACCGGCGGACTGAACAGGGGACGGCGGCTCAACTGGCTGATCGGCCTGGCCCTGTTTCTGCTGGTGCTGTTCGCCAACTTCACCGGTTATCTGCTGCCCTGGGACCAGCTGGCCTTCTGGGCCGTCACCATTTTCACCAACATGGTCGGCTACCTGCCGCTCTTCGGCGAAGGTCTCGGCGAGCTTCTGCGCGGCGGGGCCGAGGTCGGCCCGGCAACGCTGGCTAATTTCTTCGCTATTCATGTCGGCCTGATCCCGCCGCTGATCGTCCTGCTGCTCATCTATCATTTCTGGCTGATCCGCAAAGCCGGCGGACTGGTTCGCAATGCTTCGACAGAAAAACCGGTACCGATGGTCGATGCGGTGCCGACGCTTGTTGCAAAAGAGGCGGCGGTAGGCCTCGGCTTATGCGGCCTGGTCTTTATCTTTTCTGCCATGGTCGACGCCCCGCTGGCCGACATCGCCAATCCGGGGCAAAGCCCCAACCCGGCTAAAGCGGCATGGTATTTCATGGGTTTGCAGGAGCTGCTGCTGCATTTCCATCCGGTGCTGGTGATCTGCATTATTCCGCTGCTGATGATCGGCCTGCTGGCGCTGCTGCCCTTTGTCAGAGATGGGGTTCTGCCGTCGGGGATCTGGTGCGGCGGCCGCCGGGGACGCATTCTGGCGCTCTGTTCCGGTGCTGCAGGCCTGATCGCTGTTTTTCTTCTGGTTATCATTGACGATCTGTTCTTGACGAGCGGCTCAGTTGTTCAGACCACCACTCCCTGGCTCAGTCGCGGCCTTGCCCCGCTGGTGACTCTGTTCATTATTTACGTTGCTATTTATCGGCTTTTGCGGGTTCGAAAATTCCAGCGGGCTGAATCGATCATGGCCCTGATACTGATCAGTTTCGGCATGGTCTGCGGGCTCACCATCATCGGTATCTGGTTCCGGGGACCGGGTATGGTTCTTGGATTTTCCAGCTGAGGAAGTGTACTCATGACAACAGACGAACAGCACCGCCAGGCACCTCCGGATACACCAGAGAGTCCTCGGCGAAGAACCCTGTTCAACCGGCTCTGGGCACTGCTCGGCCTGCTGGCCTGTATCCAGCTGGGCTGGTTGACCACGTCGATCCTGAAGTCCCGCAAAGCCAGAAACAGTGCGGCCAGCGCCAGACGTTTTATCGACAGCGGCCTGGTTGATTCGCTTGGATCCGGCGAGGTCAAAGCGATCCCGGAGGGTATGTTCTACCTTTCCCGTCTTGAGAACAACCGCTTCATCGCCCTGTCGAGAAACTGCACCCATCTCGGTTGTGCGCTGTCCTGGAACGAGCAGGAGCAAAAATTTGTCTGCCCGTGCCACGGCTCCACCTTCGACCAGACCGGTGTCGTAATGACCGCACCTGCCATAAGGCCTCTCGATTTTTTTGAAGTGCGCATCGAGGACGGCCGGATCCTCGTCGACGTCTCGGAGCCGAAGCGGCGGGAAACATTCGACCAGAGCCAGACCACGGCCGTCTGATGCAGCGACCTGAAAAACAGCAAAGAAACGGCGGGACGATGCCCGGGGATCCTTCACCTCAGCCCGCTTCGCGAACCTGGGAGATGATTGCTCTGATCGGGCTGGTCGTGGTCCTCATTTCACCTTTTATCTACCTGCAGCGCAGCAACCATGAGCTGGTGCCGCCGCCGGAGCCCGAGCTCCATTTTGTCGGCAGTAAACGCTGCGCCGATTGTCACCAGAGCTATTACGACACCTGGCGGGGCTCCCACCACGACCTGGCCATGGACAGGGCCGCTGAGGACACCGTGCTGGGCGACTTCTCCGGCGTCACCTATGTCGATCCGCATAATCAGGTCAGCAGCCGTTTTTTCAGGCAGGACACAAAATTCATGGTCGAAACCGAAGGCCCTGACGGAGCACTGGAAACCTTTGAGATCACCCACACCTTCGGCGTCTATCCGCTCCAGCAATACCTGATCCCCTTCCCGGACGGCCGGCTGCAATCTCTGAACATCGCCTGGGACGCACGAGAGAACCGCTGGTACCGGCTGCCGCCTTACGATGTCGAGGGAACCGAGGACTGGCTGCACTGGACCAGGGGCGGTCAGACCTGGAACGGTATGTGCGCCGAGTGCCACTCGACGATGGTGGAGAAGAATTTCGATATCGACACGGGCAGTTACCAGACCACCTGGTCCGAGATCGATGTCGGCTGCGAGACCTGTCACGGCCCTGGATCCCGTCATGCCTCCTGGGCATCGAAGCCTGCCCTGGCCCGGACCGAGCTGGATAATGACGGCCTGGCGGTCGCCACCTCCGGGATCAGCAGCGAAGAACAGATCGCTCTGTGCGCCCCCTGTCATTCAAGACGTTTTCAGCTGGGTGACAACGATCACCGCCAGGGAGACATACTGGATGTCATGGTACCGTCCCTGCTCGAAGAAGGACTCTACTATCCCGACGGCCAGATTCTCGAGGAAGTCTACGTTTACGGCTCGTTTGTCCAGTCGAAGATGTACCGCCACGGGGTCCGCTGCAGCGACTGCCACGACATGCACAGTCTGGCGCTGCACAAGGATGATAACGATCTCTGTCTGCAGTGCCACCGGGCCGATGATTATGACACCTACGACCACCACTTCCACCAGCGCACGTTCGAGGGCCAGCCAAGCGAGGGGCATCTCTGTGTCAAATGTCACATGCCCGGGCGCACCTATATGGGCATCGATTACCGGCCGGACCACAGCCTCAGGGTTCCCCGCCCTGATCTGAGCGCCTCGATCGGCACGCCGAACAGCTGCTCAACCGCAGACTGCCATGGCGACAAACCGCTTTCCTGGGTCAACGACCACTATCAGCAGTGGTACGGAAAAACCAGGAAACCGCACTATGGAGAAATCCTGGCGGCCGCGCGCTCGCTGAGCCCCGATGCGGAAGCTGGACTGCAGAAACTGGCGACCGATCCCCTCGTCCCGGTTATCGTCAAAGGCACCGCACTGTCGCTGCTGAGAAATTATCCCGGCCCAGCCGCCACCGAGACGCTCATAGCCGCCCTTGACGACGAGGAAAGCCTGATACGCTACACCGCAATTCGCGGCCTCGAACGCCTCGACGCCGAGGCCCGGCTGCAGTACATCGCCCCGAAGCTATACGATCCGGTAAAAGGTGTGCGGATCGAGGCCGCCGCCGCACTGGCGGGCATATCCAAGAGCAGCATCAAGGAAGATGATTTGGAAGCCTTTGAGAAGAACCTCGACGCCTACCGCGCGGCCATGCTCTACAACAGCGATTTTGCCCCGCAGCGTTATAACCTGGGCAACCTCGCCGCGGCCCAGGGCGACGATGACGAGGCAATCGACTACTATCGGCAGGCGATTGGTATCGACACCCGGTTCTATCCGGCCAAGGTCAATCTGGCCATGACCCTGAACCGCCAGGGCGAAAACCAGGCAGCCGCGGAACTGCTCCGCGAGGTGCTAGACAGCAACCCGCAGCTGCACGAAGTTCGCTATTCACTGGGATTGCTGCTCGCCGAGTTGGAGATGTTCGAAGAAGCGGCTGAAGCGCTCGGTATCGCCGCCGACGGCATGCCGACCTACACCCGTCCGCGCTACAACCAGGCCCTGGCCCTGCTCAAGCTGCAGCGCTATGAGGAAGGCGAGCAGGCGCTGCTTAAAGCGCTGGACGTCGAACCCGAAAACCGTGAATATTTCTCGACGCTGGCCAATCTCTATTTCAATTTCAGGATGACCGACCGGGCCGAAAAGCTGGCCCGGGGTATTCTCAAAAGCGTGCCGGATCACGAGACCGCCGCGCAGCTGCTCGAACTGATCGAGCAGAATCGGGGCGGCCCAGATCGCACTCCTTGAGTAATGCAGACGGACCTGCAGCCCGGTACAATCGTATCCTGCTTGATAATCGGCGCCGTTCCTAATACTATTGCAGGATAGGCTCCCTTTTTCAGTACGCTAATCTCAATCGGTTCTAAGCCCATGGCAGCTCGACAGAAAACACCACCGCCCCCAGCTATCGATCTTGACAGTCACGAATACTACCTGAACAGGGAGTTGACCTGGCTGGCCTTCAACCAGCGCGTCCTCCATGAGGCAACCGACGAACAGGTGCCGCTGCTGGAGCGCGTCTTTTTCGTCGCCGTGGTCGGCTCCAACCTCGACGAATTCTTCATGAAGCGCATCGGCGGCCTCAAACAGCAGGTCGGTGCCGGGGTTAAAAAGCTCACCGTCGACGGGATGCTGCCCGCTGAGCAGATCGCCGCCAGTTACCGGGTTGCCCAGGAAATTCTGATCGAGCAGCGCCGAATCGAGGGTGTCCTGCGGGAACTCTTGGAAAAAGAACAGATCTGCTTCCGTGGCTACCAGGAGTTGAGCGCTACCCAGAAGAAAGAGATGGACTCCTATTTCAAAAAGGAGATTTACCCGCTGCTGACCCCCCAGGGAATCGACCCGGCCCACCCCTTTCCGTTCATCTCCAATCTGTCGCTGAACCTGCTGGTGGCCACCAGTGAACCGGGCTCGAGTCACCAGTTTCTGAACCGCATCAAGGTACCGCTGGGCGTCGGTGTGCCCCGTTTTATTTCGGTCGGCGGCAAGCAGCTCTACATCACCTTCGAGGATCTGATCGCCAACAACCTGCAGGAGATCTTTCCCGGCCTGGTCATTCACAGCTATGAATTCTTCAGGGTTACCCGCAATGCCAATACGGACCGGCGCGAGGAACAGGCCAACGACCTGCTGTCGATGATCGAGTCGGCGCTGCGGGACCGAAAATTCGCCGATATCGTCCGCCTGCAGACCGCCGCCGACATGACCCCGCACCACCGCGGCATGCTGGCTGCAGAACTGGGTATCGACGAAAACCTGGATGTCTTCGAGGCCCCCGGCATTTTAGCCAAACAGGACCTGATGGAGATCTGCAGGATCGACCGCCCCGACCTCCATTACCCGATTCACCAGCCCTGCGACCACCCTCAGCTGATCATCGACGAGCCCAATTTTTTCCACATTCTCAGAAAGCAGAAAAATGTCCTGCTGCAGCACCCTTACGAATCGTTCGACTCCTCGGTGGAGCGCTTTCTCAAAGAGGCCAGCAACGACCCCAAGGTCCTGGTCATCAAGATGACCCTTTACCGGACCAGTTCCGATTCGCGCATCATCCAGTACCTGGTCGATGCCGCCCACAACGGCAAGCAGGTCGCCGTCGTCGTCGAGCTGATGGCCCGCTTCGACGAATTTGCCAATATAAAATGGGCGGAAGCCATGGAGGAAGCCGGAATTCACGTCACCTACGGGGTCGTCGGCCTGAAGACCCACTCCAAGGTGATTTTCGTGGTCAGACGCGACTACAACGGCCTCAAGCGCTACGCCCACATCGGCACCGGCAACTACCACGCCGGCACCGCCCGTCAGTACAGCGATATCGGTCTTTTAACCGACGATCCGGTGATCTGTGAGGATCTGACCGAGCTGTTCAACTACCTGACCACCGGCTACGCCCCGGTCAGAAAGTACCAGAAAATCCTGCCCTCACCGCATATCCTGAAACAGGCGCTGCTCAAAAAAATCGACCGGGAAATCGAACAGCACAGCCCGGAAAGTCCCGGCCTCATCCAGTTCAAGAGCAATGCTCTGGAGGACAGGGATATCACCAGGGCGCTTTACCGGGCTTCCCAGGCCGGCGTCCATGTCGATCTGATCATTCGCGACACCTGCCGGCTGCGGCCGGGTATCGAGGGCCTATCAGAGAATATCAAAGTCATATCCATTGTCGGCCGCTTTCTCGAGCACGCCCGGATCTATTATTTCAAAAACAACGGTGATGAGGAGTATTTCATCGGCTCAGCCGACCTGATGAAGCGCAACCTGGAATCCCGCGTCGAGGTTGTCACACCAATTGAGGATAAAATCTGCCAGAAACAGCTCAGAGAGATTCTCGACACTCAGCTCAACAACAAGCGCAGTGTCTGGGACATGCAGTCCGACGGCAGCTATCTCAAACGTGACCCTGAAAAAGGCGACGATGCCCGGACCGTGCAGGAGATCATGATCGAGCTAGCCGACAAGCGTCTGGCTTCGTCAGACTCGGCAAAGAAGCGCAAACTCAAGAAATCCGTCAAGGCCAGAAAGCGTAAACGCAACTGATGCAACTGATCAGGCCATCTCCTCGAAGCGGCAGGTGAGCACCAGTTCGCCGTCTTCGAGCTGTTTCTTCACCTTGTAGGGCAGGGTTCTGAACAGATTGATCATCGCCTGGTTGCTGGGAAAGGTGTAGGCGAGCAGACCGGCGATGCCGCTCTCCCGGGCCGCCTCGGCCAGCTTGTGCAGAAACAGTTTGCCCAGTCCCTTACCCTGGTAGTCGGGGCTTATGGAAAAAGCGACCTCGGCCATGTTGGTATTGGTCAGCCGCATGCTCTCGGCCACGCCGACGATGCGCCCAAAGCCGAACTCCCCGACCACCGCCACCAGCGTCATGCTGTTGACATAGTCGATCTGCGAGCGCAGCTCCACATCCTTGCGACCGAAAATCGTCTTCTGCCCGAAGAATCGGGAAACCACATCCTCCCTGGGCAGGGTATAATAGTGCTCCTGGATCCGCCGCTCATCGACCGGTTTGGCGGGCCGGATGAATATTTCCTCTTCATTGACCTCGATGGTCTCTTCGAGCCGCACCGGATAAACCGCTTTGACCGCTTCACCGAGGCTTCGTTCCATACCGATGAGCCCCTGCCCCTTGGCCTCTTCGAAGAGGGTTTCGCGAAAATCCGGATGCGCCAGGGTGATCATCGCGATGACCCGCTCCTGCAGACTCTTGCCGAACAGATTGACGGCGCCGTATTCGGTCACCACGTAATGGACATCCCCGCGCGGCACGACGACGGCGATATCATCGAGTTTGGGAAGGACGTTTGAGATCAGCCGACCGTCACCATCGGTACGCGTCGACATCAGCATCAGGATCGATTTGCCGCCGGGGGAGCGCCGGGCGCCCCGGACGAAATCGGGAATGCCTGAAACACCGGCGAACCTCGTCGCCGCAGAAGCCTCGGCCGCAACCTGACCGGTAAGGTCCATGCAGTAGGCGACGTTGAGGGAGATCATCCGGTGATGCTGGGAAATAATGTAGGAGTCGTTGACATAGTCGGATGGATGAAAATCGATCGCCGGATTGTCGTTCAGGAATTCATAGAGATCGTGGCTGCCGACCGCCATCGAGCCGACCATCTTGCCCTCGTTGATGCCTTTCTTCTGGTTGGTGATGATGCCCTGGGCATAAAGGTGCATGATGTCGTCGGTGATGAACTGGGAATGGATGCCGAGATCCTTTTTGTTGCTCAGTCCCCGGACCGTTGCCTGGGAAGCGGCATCGAGACCGATCTGCAGGGTCGAGCCGTCCTCGATCAGGTGGGCGATATGGCTGCCGATTGCATTGGCCGCCTCGGATACTTCTCGGCTCGGCGGCACTGAAAGCAGATCCTCCTCATGTTCGACCATATAATCGACGTAGTTGACGTGAATAAAGCTCTGCCCCATGACCCGGGGCATTTTCGGGTTGACCTGGGCAATCACCATATCGGCCGAACGGGCCGCCGCCATGGTCACATCGACCGATATGCCCAGGCTCATCCAGCCGAAGTCATCCGGCGGCGAAACCTGGATCAGGGCAACGTTGAGCGGCATTTTCCGGGTGGTGAACAGACTCGGCACATCGGACATGTTCATCGGCGTGATAAAGCGCTTCTGCGGGGCGATCGATTTGGATATCGCCGAACCCAGGTAAATCGAACGGATATTGAGACTGGTATCTTTGGTCTTGTCCGCAATCGCCGTCAACGAAGCCGTCTCACGCCCGAGCAGCCGCACGATTTCCAGACCGCTGAAGATGTTGGCCTGCTCGGTCAGCGCCTGAACCAGGTGCTGCGGCTCACCGCAGCCCGAGCCGATAAAAACCCGCTGACCTGATCTTATCAGGCCGATCGCCTGAGACGCGGTGATCTTCTTCTGTATGTAACTGTCCGCCCAATATTGTGATGCAGGCATGAGATATGCCCTCCTGGTCTGATATTAGATGCGTCTTCAGAGTCCGGCCGATGCCTAAAAACATGGTGCGGGCAGACCGGTACTGAACACGCAGTTGATGGTCGATTGTTTCTTTATAAGACGATTTCAGCTGATGCTCAATCAGAATCGGAGACGGTAGACGAGAATTCACCCGGCAAAAGCGCTCTAAAATCCAGATAGGCAGACGGTTTCGACTTGGCCGTTATATCGAGAACATTACAACAACTAACGGCTCAACCGCGCGATTGGCTATATCTCACCACAGGTAACGCCTGAAGGAAAAGACAAACAGATATTTGAAGAAGGAGGCAGAAAACTGGAGACAGCACGAGAAGCACGAAAGGCAAAACGACGACAACGACGTCTTGTTGGCAGCAATAGAGAAAACAGTCTACTCGTTAACTTGAACTGAAAGAATTTCCATTTCCAGCTGAAGCAAAACAAAATGAGGGAGGTAAAATATTATGATCCTGTATCAATATAATCGAGTCACAATAGACTTGACTGTCGAGACAGCCAGGCAAAGAGTGTGATATGGAGGGGGGCTGCCAGGAGGCACCTATGAACCTAGATAACAAACAGCTGCTGACCCTTCAAAAACTCTCAGAAAAGGTAAGTGGGCAGGTGTGCATCACAAAGGAAGATCTTATCATAGGTATTTATTTACCTGAGTTTTGGGACGGTGAGTTTGACGATGAGAGCTTGTACTACAGCCGAACGCCGGAATATACCTCAGCTGAAAATGTTTATTCTCAGTCGATGCAAGTTCTATTAGACGCCGGCTTAGTAGAAAAAGATGAATGTGATATCCATACTGTCAGAGACGGCCAAACTACCTCAGTTTGCTATCGTATCACAGAGTATGGTCGTCACGCGCTCGACATGCTTAGATAAGGTCAAGAGGATACAACGAGTCTGGAATCCAATTATTTTCTTTACCTTCACACCCTATTGTCTGTCTTGTAGGGATTGCAGCTTCAATTTAATTGTCCGGCTTCATGTTGGCTGGGTCAAACAAAAAGATATCACAATGTGGAATATATTTGTAAATATCTGAATTAATTTAATTATTTTCCCTAGAAGGGACTGGCTACGGGCTTGTCAAAAGAATGTTTTAAACTCGCTCCCCTCCGCGAGGCGTTTGCAGCAATGTCATATATATCTGAACCATCCGCTGATCCCAGCGTAACGACGTTTGATGAGTTTGTCCGATTAGCTGATTATTCTCTGATGGATACGTTAAATGCCGACCCTGATGCCAGCGAAGATGGTGATGATCACCGTGCCCGTCAGGTTTTCTCTGGTCATTTCGTACCGGTGACACCCACTCCGCTTGCACAACCAGAATACGTAACCCATAGCAGCACTTTTTTTAATGAACTCGGACTGAGCGATGAGCTGGCGTTTGATGCAAAATTTCGCCGGGTATTCTCCGGTGATCTTTCTGCTGCGTATGAGCCTATGCGTCAGGTTGGCTGGGCGACTGGCTACGCATTGTCGATTTATGGCACCGAATATACCCAACAATGTCCATTTGGTACTGGTAATGGCTATGGCGATGGTCGGGCGATATCTGTATTTGAAGGAATACTCAATGGTCAGCGCTGGGAAATGCAATTGAAAGGTGGAGGCTCAACGCCTTATTGCCGGGGTGCCGACGGCCGCGCAGTATTGCGTTCAAGTGTGCGTGAATTCCTGGCGCAAGAATATATGCAGGCTTTAGGCGTTCCAACATCGCGCTCTTTAACACTGTATGTTTCCAAGTCTGAGACCGTTACCCGACCGTGGTATTCTCAAGACTCCCGCTCCACCGATCCTGATATTTCGGTGGACAATCCTGTGGCTATTTCAACTCGGGTTGCACCATCCTTTCTACGTGTTGGTCAGTTAGAGTTATTTGCTCGCCGCGCTCGCAACAATGCTCATCCAAGAGCATTAGAAGAGTTGCGTATGATTGTGTCGCATCTAATTGACCGAGAATACCAAAGCGACATTGATCGAGACCTTGTTTTTGCTGATCAATTGGTTGAGTTGGCTCGGCTGTTTCGCCAGCGTCTTACGTCACTGGTGGCCAATTGGCAGCGTATTGGTTACTGCCAGGGTAATTATAATAGTGACAACTGCGCCGCCGGTGGCTTTACCCTCGACTATGGACCATTTGGATTCTGTGAAATTTTTGACCCTGGGTTTCAACCGTGGACAGGCGGCGGCAAACACTTTTCATTCTTCAATCAGCCAATCGCAGCGGAAGCGAATTACCATATGTTCTGGACAGCTTTGAGACTGCTACTCGCCGGAGAGACTGAAGCTTTAGAACGTTTCGACCACGTACGCCGTGGCTTTGCAGAAGCAATGCAAAAACAAATCCAAAAAATGTGGGCGGCTAAACTTGGCTTGACTGAATATAACCCGAAGCTATTCAAGGGATTAATGCAGTTAATGACCCTCTCGGAGGTGGATTACACCATTTTCTTCCGTGAGCTGTCCCATATACCAGAGGATATTTCAGCATTGAAAAAGAGCTTCTACGAAAAAACTTCACAACCACTCGATGAGCAATGGCGAGCTTGGCTGAAAAGCTGGCGCGGCCTCGTCATTAAAGACGGCAATGTGGCTGAGATATCGGCAAGTATGAAACAGACTAACCCAAAATACGCCTGGCGGGAGTGGTTGATTGTCCCCGCCTATCAACAGGCAATGCAAGGTGACTACGACTTAATTAGAGAGGTGCAAGAAGTACTGAGCTACCCATATGATGAGCAATCACAACAGGTAGAAGATAAATACTATCGTCTAAAACCGAGGGCGTTTTTTAACGTTGGCGGCGTGTCGCACTATAGCTGTTCATCTTGACTTTGAATAAAAACTGAAAAGTTGGAAACAGTGTATCGCTTCTTTTTCATTAAAATCTCCTCTGGCCAAGCAGGTTGACTCGGACATCGGAAATTTCCAATTCACGCTGAACCTATACACTAAGTGCAGCCGACTTGTTTGGATATATTAACACCGTGCGCAAACGGGCTTGCCATGGGATGTCGGTGCCGCGAAAGGAGAGTGAGGTTGTCCGTTCCTGGCTCGTCCGGCGATATGTTTCCAATCGCAGATTCTGGAGCATCCCGTAGCAGACAAAAAGCATTATAAAAGTGAAAGGCAGGGGCGTGATTGAGAAACTGCCGATGCTCAGGCCAAGAAGAATTGCTCTAAGCTAGCGCGGACACTGCGGTTGCGGTCCGGTGTGATTTCAAGCTCCAGCCGGGTGATCTTTTTGGGTTCGAGTCGGTAGTCCTCAATTTCGTGGGTGGAACCGGACGGACTGAAATTCCATTGCTGCCGGACAATTTCCTCAGCCGGACCGGATGGTTCAACCGACCAGCGCAGTACGATCTCCTGGGACCGTTCATGTTCGGCTTCTTCAAAGTGGAGATATACACGCCTGACAGTTTGTGGTTGATCGAACAGCAGTCGAATCGTTTGGGTACCTGGTTCGGATGCCCGCCAGCCCTTGGGATGTCGAGAGAGCAAGGCATGGTCGATCGGATAATCCGGATCTTCCGAGGTCACCTCGACTTGAGCTAGTTTTTCAATCGCAAGCCATGTCGGTACTTCTGCCATTCCCTCGCGAGTCTGGTTGATAATGCGTTTGCGAATATCGCCGTCATTTGTCGGTTCATGGTCCATAACCAAATTACTAGCCAAATCATCCCATAAAATCAAGGGGCTTAGGAGGAAAAATACGCTGAGAATGTGTTAAGATAAGAATAACCGTTAAAAAATCGTTGCCATTCAGGAGTTGCAGGGACATTCCAAGATCGAGCTCACCATGCGCTCCAGCAAGCTGTCGGGGGTAAAGGCCCGGACCGACTATTACCAGGCGATGGATAGGATCACCGGAAACCAGGAGCGAGATCCGATTGCAGACGTGCCGCCCGCCAGGAACTAATTGCTGCTGGGCACTGTGCAGAGAAAAATCTTGATTTCAGGGAAAACAAAGACCAGAACACAACCAATTAACATATTAATATAAAAGGAAATAACAGAATATGTTTCGCGCAGTTCCTGTTATCCTTACACGATTTTTTCCCAATGCTCATCTCCCCGGTCACCACCTCTTACCTTGCTTCAGTTTCCTGAATTCTACGACAATCAGGAAAACTCGTTGAGGATTGAACGGGCGATGATCAGCCGCTGGATCTCACTGGTTCCTTCGTAGATGGTGGTTATGCGGGCGTCTCTGGTGTAGCGCTCGACCGGGTAGTCACGGGTGTAGCCGTAGCCGCCCAGGATCTGCAGGGCGTCGTAGCAGGCCCGGTTGGCTGACTCGGTGGCGAACAGTTTGGCCATCGACGCCTCTTTTGCAAAGGAACGCCCCTCTTCCTTGCGATAGGCCGCGTTCATCAGCAGCAGGCGGGCAGCTTCCAACTCGGTATAACGGTCGGCAATCTTCCACTGGATCGCCTGGAACTCACTGATCGGTTTATTGAACTGAACCCGTTCCAGGGCGTAGCGGGTGGCCGCATCCATGGCCGCCAGCCCGACCCCGAGCGCCAGCGAGCCGATGCCGATACGTCCCCCGGCCAGCTCGGCGACCGCCACCCGGAAACCGTCGTTAAGCGTTCCCATCAGGGCGCTCTCCGGGATTCTGCAGTCCTGGAAGAGCAGTTCGTTGGTCGAAGAGGCGTGCTGGCCCATCTTCTTCTCGGCCTTGCCGATTTCAAATCCTTCCAGGCCGGGCTCCACCAGAAAAACGGAGACTCCTTTGCCTTTCGGCGCCCCAGGGTCGGTGACCGCCCAAACCACGAATACCCCGGCACAGGAGCCGCTGGTGATAAAAATCTTGGAGCCGTTCAATATCCACTCGTCGCCCTGCCGAACGGCGCTGGTGGTCATCGAGGCGGGGTCAGACCCCGCGCCGGTTTCGGTCAGACCGAAGGCCCCGGCCAGATATTCGCCGCTGCAGATTCTGGGAATGTACCTCTCTTTCTGCTCAGCACTTCCCAGCGCCTGAATGACCTCGCAGACCATATTGTTGACCGACACGGTCACCGCGGTTGAGGAGCAGGCCCGGGCGATCTCGGTCAGCGCCAGACTGAAGGCGATGACGCCGGCTTCGGCGCCGCCGTAATCGTCACTGATGTTCAGCCCCATGAAACCGAGCTCGGCCAGCTTGTTCAAATTGTCATGAAAAATCTGCTCGTCGCCGCCCTGGTCAAGCGCTGCCGCGACCGGCTCGAGTTCGGCCTGGGCGAATTCTCTGGCGGTATCCTGGATGAGCTTCTGCTCTTCGGTGAGGTCAAGATTCATGGGTCTACCTTTTTACGAATTTTTAAACACGGGCTTGCGTTTTTCCAGAAAGGCCTGCATTCCCTCTTTCTGGTCCTCACCGGCGAAACAGACGCCGAACAGGTCGGCCTCGTAGCGGCAGGCCCGGGCGATATCCATCTCCATGCCGGATCTGACGACCTCTTTACATAATTTCACCGCAAGCGGTCCCTTGCTGCTGATTTTCTGCATCACGGTCATGCATTCATCGATGAGCTGATCCTGAGCGACCACCCGGTTCACCAAGCCGATGCGGCAGGCTTCTTCAGCACCGATCATATCACCGGTGAGCAGCAGTTCCAGGGCATGGCCGCTGCCGACCAGGCGCGGCAGCCGCTGGGTGCCGCCGAATCCGGGGATCACCCCGAGGTTGACCTCGGGCTGGCCGAATTTGGCATTTTCGCTGCAGATACGGATGTCGCAGGCCAGTGCCAGTTCACAACCGCCGCCCAAAGCAAAACCGTTGACCGCGGCGATGACCGGCTTTTCAAATCCAGCGACCGCATCCATGACCCGGTGGCCGAGCCTGCCCAATTCGCGTCCCTCCAGGGCACCATAGTCCTGCATGGCGCTGATATCGGCCCCGGCCACAAAGGCCTTCTCGCCGGCTCCGGTAATGATCACCCCGACCAGTTCCGCGGTGCCCGCCAGCTCGGTGAAACAGGTGTGGAGTTCCTCGAGCGTTTCGGGGTTGAGTGCATTGAGCGATTTGGGCCGATTGATGGTCACCAGAGCGATATTGTCTTTGACTTCACAGAGCAGATTGTTCATCGCGAACCCTTTTGCTGTTTTTTTTTTCTGAATATCAATCGATATAAAATTTCCAGGCGCAGAACCATTCCTCGGGATGCTCGTCCGGAGGACAGCCGATGCATCGCGTCTTAATCCGGCTGTCGATGCTTCTGGCAAAATAGGTATACTCGACCAGACCTGCCGACTTGCACGGGTAGTCCGGCAGCCCCCTTCTTTTTCTGGCCGCCTGGACCCGGCAGTTGTTCATCTGGAAGACGAATTCATTGTCTTTTTCGTCATTGATCGACTGCTCGTTTATCGACGCGTAGACACGGTAGCCAAGGGCTTTTTTAAGCCCGTCGAGTCCCGGAGACTCAGACAGGTCGAGGCGCTGTTTAATCGTCTCTGCCTCGAACGGTGAAAAATGGGCCCAGCAGCTGTCGTTGCAGCGCTTCGCCTCACCCAGCCCGCTGTGCTGCTCGATGGTCTGGAACCAGACGCCGTCGTTGACCAGCCAGTTCTTGGCCAGCCGCCCCTTCAACTCTGCCAGTGCCTCCTCGTCCATTTCAAGCAGCGGTGAGGGAACGCCGTCAACCATTTCGAACCCGAAAATCGAGCCCAGATGCTTCATCTGAATGGCGAAGCTCGTGGAAAAAGCCTGTTCCAGCATCTCCAGCGCCTTCTCCGTGCCCATCTGATGCCTGACCTCGGTGTACCAGAGGCCGTGATGGACGATGATCCGGTGAAAGAGATCGACGATAAACCGGGCGGTTTCATTTTTGTCCAGCGATGCTGAGCTGTCTGCATTGTAATCGGCCATAGGGCTGCCAACCTCCGTGGCTAGAGATAAGTGATCTGATCCGGGCTTTTTGTCAGCGGTTCGAGGCCTCGTTCTGTCACCAGATGGGTATTTTCGATACCGACGACTCCTTTTCCGGGAATAATCAATTTGGGTTCAAGGGCGATGATCATGTTCTTTTCAAGTGTGAGCTTCTGCCCGCTGGCCAGAAACGGATACTCGTCGATTTCAAGCCCGATACCGTGGCCGGTGAAGCGGATACGCCGCTCGCCAACGCCCATGAACCACTCCCCGACCCCTTTTTTTTCGGCCAGTTCGAGCATGAGCTGATAAATCTCGCCACTAGACACTCCCGGCAAAGCGCTGCTTTTTGCCTGCTCCTGGATTTCGAGCATGGCTTCATGGCCCCGTATCAGTTCGTCCGGCAACTGCCCGATGCAGAAGATGCGGGCATGATCTGAAAGGTAGCCGTCGAGCGCGAAAACGTAATCGACCAGAATCGGTTCATCCTTCTCTATTTTTTTGAAACCGGCCCCCTGGGCGGTGCAGCGGCTCGGTCCGGCTCCACCGGTGGGCGAAGCCAGATAACTGGGCAGCGCGGCATCAGCACCTGACAGGAGATGGCCGTAGAACAGCTCGCTGCCCCAGAGCCGCATCCTGACGATGCCCTGATGGCCAAGGCTGCGGGCGTAGCCTTCCAATTCACCGGCCAGTTCCAGCTCGGTTTTGCCGGCTTCGACAAATTCAGAGACTCTGGCGGAGACAAGATCTGAGCCCCGGGCCGCCTGCCTGATGCAGTCGACCTCAAAATCTGATTTAACCGAGCGAATCAGCCTGATCTGAGGTGAGATATCGATCAGTTCGACACCAGCGAAGATTTTCTGATACTGACGAAAGAGATTTACCGGCAGAACGTCGAGTTCGAGACCAATGTTCGTGCAAGGCCGGTACCCGTATTGAGCCAGCAGCTCAGGAATTTTGCGGGGACTGGTGATGGAGACGACCCGCTCGAGCGGCGATTCCTGCCGGGCCCGCTCGAAGTCCTTGAAGACCATGAGCAGCGGCTCACCCTCATCGGGGATGTAAAGATAACCCTGCTGGGATGTTCCTGAAAAATAAAAAAGATCGGTTTTCTGGACGATCAGGGCAGCATCGACCGCTTCTTCGCGAAGCGCCTGCTGCAGGTTCTCGATCCGATTGTTTATTTCGGTTCCGGGAATTTCCTGACGCTGCAGTATCGACATTGCTTCCCCCTGACTCGACTAAACTCCTCTTTGCTTAATAGGTGTAGAATCCCCGGCCGCTCTTTCTGCCGAACCAGCCGGCCTCGACATATTTTCTGAGCAGCGGACAGGGCCGGTATTTTGAATCCTTGAACCCGTCATAGAGGGTTTCCATGATCGCCAGGCAGGTATCGAGGCCGATCAGGTCGGCCAGGGCCAGCGGGCCCATCGGATGATTCATGCCGAGTTTCATCACCGTATCGATATCCTCGGCCTTTCCCACTCCCTGGTCGAGGCAGAAGATCGCCTCGTTGATCATCGGCAGCAGAATCCGGTTGGCGATAAAGCCGGGATAGTCGCTGGCCTCAGCCGCTGTTTTGCCGAATTTTTCACAGAGCTGCCAGGTGATGTCAAACGTCTCCTGTGAGGTGGCAAGCCCCCTGATCACCTCGACCAGCTTCATCACCGGCACCGGATTCATGAAGTGCATGCCGATCACCTTTTCGGGTCGTCCGGTCTGGGCACCGATACGGCCGATCGGAATGGATGAGGTGTTGGTCGCCAATATCACATGATCCGGACAGGCCTCATCGAGCTGGCGGAAAATAGTGAACTTCAGCTCTTCCATTTCAACCGCCGCTTCGACCACGTAGTCTGCCGCCGCCATATCCTCGAGATTGGTCGTGGTTTGCAATCGACCGAGGATCGCCGCCGCCTGATCAGCCTCGAGCCGGCCTTTATCGACGCTGCGCTTCAGGTTGTTTTCGATGACCCCGAGTCCCCGGGCGGTGCACTCCTCGTTGATATCGCTCATGATTACATCGAGGCCGCTGGCTGCGGCTACCTGGGCGATACCGCCGCCCATCTGGCCGGCCCCGATAACACCAAAGGTCTTGATTTCCATGTTCTGCTCCCTGTTCAGAAGTGTAGTGTCGTTATCTGTTGACCACCAGGGCCACCGCCTCACCGCCGCCGAGACAGAGCGAGACCAGCCCGCGTTTGAGATCGCGGCGCTGCATCTCATAGAGCAGCGTCGTCAACAGCCGGGCGCCGGAGGCTCCGATCGGGTGGCCAATAGCCACGCTGCCGCCGTTGACGTTGACCTTGTCCGGATCCAGATTCAGCACCTTGTTAATGGCGCACGATGTACCGCTGAAGGCCTCGTTGATCTCGAAAAGCTCGATTTCTTCGATACCGATCCCCTCTTTCTTCAGCACCTTTGGAATCGCATAAATGGGGGCCATGAGTACGTATTTCAGATCAATACCATGGGAAGCCTGAGCGCCGATTTCAGCCATCACCGGGCAGCCCAGCTCTTTTGCTTTGTCTTCGCTCATCAGCACCAGGGCTGCAGCACCGTCGCTGATGATCGAGGCGTTGCCGGCCGTGCCGAAGCCGTCTTTGGTAAAAGCGGGCCGCATCTTCGACAAAGTCTCGAAATCGGTTTCAGCCGGGCATTCATCGACACCGAAAAGTTTTGGATCGCCTTTTCTCTGGGGTATGCTGACCGGACCAATCTGCGACTCGAAGTAACCCTCTTTTATCGCACCAAGAGCTCGGTTGTAGGAGCGCTCGGCAAATCGGTCCTGTTCTTCACGCGACACCTCCCACTTCTGGCAGATCAGCTCGTTTGACATGCCCATGTGGAAATCGTTGACGATGTCCCAGAGGCCGTCGTGGAGCATATGGTCCTGCAGCGTTCCCGGACCCATACGGTGTCCCCAGCGGGCCTTTTCCAGGTAGTAGGGCGCCATGCTCATGTTCTCCATACCGCCGGCCACGACAACCTCGGCATCGCCGCACTGGATGGCCTGGGCGCCGAGCATCACGCTTTTCAGTGAGGAACCGCACACCTTGTTGACGGTGATCGCCTCGATTTCATCGGCGAGTCCCGCCTTGATGGCCGCCTGCTTGCCCGGGTTCTGGCCGTAGCCGCACGGCAACACCATGCCCATGATGCACTCATCGACGTCGCTGTCCGCTATGTTCGCTCTGTTGATCGACTCCCTGATGGCGTGGGCGCCGAGATCGGTGGCCCCGATTTTCGCCAGAGATCCGCCAAAGCTGCCAAGAGGCGTTCGAACCGCACTGACAATCACCGCTTTTTTCATGATTACCTCCACGCTCTTGATGCCTGACTAACCAAGCAGGCTCTTCAAAAAGCTCATCTTCTTGAAAATGTGGTTCTATTTATTACCGACCAAGCGCTCGGTCGTTGCGCACAGGTTACAATCCAGCCATGATTTGTCAATCTTTTTATCATCATGCACCGCCCCTTCTCAGAAGCGGTTTATCTATTTGAGGACCCGGCACCGGGCTAGAGCAAAGTCGAACGCTTCTTGCGGGAACGCCTGCTGATCATGCCGATCAGCCAGCCGCCGAAAAAGACGCCGCCGCCGGCCAGAAACCATTTCAGGGTCTCGGTCTTGCGCAGCCGCCGGTTATCTTCCTTCAGCAGGTTCAGCTCTTTATCAAATCCGGCTATCTGCGCCTCGGCCTGCTCCAGATCGTTTTTAGTCTGGATAACGTCGGCGGTATCCTCCTGCAGCATCAGGAACTTGTCACTGATCGTCGTCCGCTCAACCACGCACTCGTTGAGTTCTTGCTCGAGCTGCTCTTTCTCCTGGCTCAGTTGCGCTTCGATTTCGTCTCTTTCGGCAACAAGAGCGTCAGCGCGCTGCTTCAGTGACTGCGTGGTCTGACTCAACACCTGCTTGTCGCGCTGGAGAAGCTGTACCTGCTCTCCGAGCGGAGGATCGGGGCTCAAAAACCGTTCCAGCACCCAGCCCTCCTTGCCGCTTTCCAGCCGCACCTGGGCCCAGTCGCCCGAACTGCTGAGCAGCTCTACCGGGGTACCATCTTTGATTACGGAAATGATTTTAAAATCGGTTCCCTGGCCGCGCCGCATGGTAATTTCGGAACTGGGCTTTACGTAGAGCGTCTCGGCCCAGGCCGCAGGGCCGGTGATGATCAGGAGAAAAAGAACCAGGCAGGTCAGTAGATAACGGTCGCGAGGCTTCATGGCATAAGAGAATATATGATAAATGGGAAACACCGTGTCCCGCTTAAATTATCCGGTTCCCCCCTTTGACGCAATCTTTTCCTGTCCGGTTCGGGCCGGCCCGGATCAGTTAATCCGTTTTCGGCCCTGCCATTCCCGGTCCCGCAGTTTGAATTTCTGGATCTTGCCGGTTGCCGTTTTCGGCAGCTCCCCGAACTCCACATATTTCGGCGCCTTGAAGCGGGCCAGATGGCTCTTGGTGAACTCGATAATATCTTCAGCCGTTGGTTGGCTCCCCGGTTTTGCGACGATAAAGGCCTTGGGGACTTCTCCCCATTTTTCATCGGGGACCGGAATGACCGCAACCTCCTGGACGTCGGGGTGCCGATAGATGATATTTTCTACTTCAACGGTGGAAATATTTTCCCCGCCGCTGATGATGATGTCTTTTTTGCGGTCCATGATCTGGATGTAGTTATCCGGGTGCATCACCGCCAGATCGCCGCTGTGAAACCAGCCGCCGGCAAAGGCGGCTTCAGTCGCTTCGGGATCCTTGTAGTAACCGAGCATCACGTTGTTACCGCGCATCACCACTTCACCCATGCTCAGCCCGTCTCGGGGAACCGGCGTCATGGTTTCAGGATCGACCACATCCATGAAATGAGTAACGATAAAGGGCACGCCCTGACGTGATTTCATCGTTGCCCGCTCCTCGCCTCCAAGCTCGTCCCATTCGGGCTGCCAGGCGCAGACACTGTGCGGGCCGTACACTTCGGTCAGACCGTAGGTGTGGGTTATCTCGGCCCCGATCGATTCCATATTGCTGATGATGGTCGGCGCCGGCGGCGCCCCGGCGGTCATGATGTTCAGCGTCCGTTTCATCTTAACGTCATGGGCATCGGAAAAGCCGTTCATCATGATCAGCACCGTCGGTGCCGCACAGAGGTGGGAGACGTCCTCCTCGTCGATCAGCCGGAAGATGTCATCGGCAACCACCGCCCGCAGGCAGACATGGGTCGCTCCAACGGACGTCACCCCCCAGGTGAAGCACCAGCCGTTGCAGTGAAACATCGGCAGGGTCCAGAGGTAGACCGAACGAGCGTTGAGACCCGACTCGAGCACCTCACCGATGGCATTGAGATAGGCACCCCGGTGATGATACATGACCCCCTTGGGCCGCCCGGTGGTGCCGCTCGTGTAGTTGATGGTCATGAGCTGATCTTCTGAATCGATCTCGGCCGGCAGCGGATCCGGGGAACCGGTCTGCAGAAAGGATTCATATTCCAGTGCCCCCAGTTTCTGCTCATCGTTCACGTCGCAGACGGTAATATAGGTCTCGACCTTGGGGAGTTTATCAGGTTCGACAAGGCCGGCGAATTCGCTGTCCACGACAACGACTTTAGCATCGGAATGATCGACGATATAGGAAACTTCAGAAGAGGACAGACGGATATTGACACTGACCAGGGCCGCTCCGATCAGGGGGACCGCGTAATGGGCTTCGAGCATCGGCGGAATGTTGGGACAGATGAAAGCGACCTTGTCGCCTTTGGCCACACCCTGCTGCTTCAAGGCTGATGCCAGCCGGTAGATGCGTTCGCCGAACTGTCGATAGCTGTACCGCTGATCTTTATAGACGACGGCAGTCTTGTCGGGATACACCATGATACTGCGGGTCAGAAATTCCACCGGTGACAGGATCGACTTGTTTACACTGGACATGGTCATCACTCTTCTCCTTAAAAAAGTTGTGCATGGATCAGTATCGACTATCTCTTGCCTATCTGCTACCGAGCGCTCGGTCACAATAGTGGGGCTACTATACCACAACTGCGCACGACATACCTCTCAAATTGTTTTTTTTTGCAGCCTTGCTCAGTCAGGCAGACCAGCACCAGTCCAAGCGAAGGCAATGAAGGCAATTATTTTAACTAGTGGTCAAAGCGGGACGCAATTCAGATCAATCCCCTCGTTTCCATATCGTCACTCGACGTGATGCGGCAACAAGGTGTCAGAAAAAGCATCTCAAAAGATTTTTCTCATGGACGATTTTCAACCGAAGATGTGGTACTTAATAAAAATAATCTTTGACAAACATCACTAATTGTTATCTAGTACCGGAAGAAACCGAGCGAGCGCTCGGTAGATTTCTAATTCGGTCGGGCTTTTCGTTCATCATCGAGCCTTGGAACTCATAGAAAAACTATCTGCGAGGAGGAGTTGAGGGTATGGAAAAACTGTACAGAGAAGTCATGGATCTGAACATGATGGCTGACAACGAAGAAAAAGGCGCCGCCGCCAAAGCCTTCTTCGACAAGCTCAACCACATGGAGCTGCCCGAGCATTTCAACTGGGCCGGCGAGATATTCGACGGGCTCCACGTCAAGGAGCGCGGCGACAAAGACGCCCTGATCTGGGTGGATATCCATACCAAGGAAAGCCGGAGCTATACCTATCGCGAATTTGCAGAAAACGGCAACCGCTGCCTGAATAAACTGCGCGGGGCCGGCGTCGAGAAGGGGGACAATCTCTACATGATGGTACCGATCGTACCGGAGACCTGGTTCTCTTCCTATGCCTGCATCAAGGGAGGTATCGTCAACGTCCCGACGGCGACGACGATGACGCTCAGGGAAATGGAGTTCAGGTTCCAGACCTATGAGCCCAACTGCATCATCGCCGCCGAGCAGTTCGCCGATCTGATCGACGAAGCCCTGAGCCTGACCAAATCGACCCCCAAGGTGAAAATCGTTCTGGGCAGCAAACCCGGCTGGGTCAGCTACAGCGATCTGGCCCAGGAATCCCCTGAGGCTGAAGCCGCCCAGACCAAATCAGACGACCTGCTCTTCTGCTTCTTCACCTCGGGAACAACCGGCCTGCCCAAACGGGTCGGCCACACGGCTACCTCCTACCCGGTCGGGCATCTCTCCACCGCAGTGATGGCCGGGGTCAGAACCGATGATATCCATCACAACCTGAGCGCGCCGGGCTGGGCCAAGTGGGCCTGGAGTTCATTCTTCGCGCCGCTCAACGTCGGCGCCACCGGCACCGGCTTCAACTTCACCGCACTTGACGGCATGGCCTACATGGAATGCCTGACAAAATACAAAGTTTCGGTGTTCTGCGCGCCGCCGACGGCCTGGCGCGTCTTCATCAATCTCGACACTTCGGGATTCGATTTCTCCCATCTGCGCCAGTCGATCGGGGCCGGCGAACCGCTCAACCCTGAAATCATCACCCAGTGGGAACGGCTTACCGGTACCTACATCAGGGATTTCTACGGCCAGACCGAATCCACAGCGATGATCGGCAACCCGCCGTGGTGGAATAAAATGCGCAAAGGTTCCTTCGGGGAGCCCTCATTCATGTACGACGTTACCCTGGTGGACGACGACGGCAAGGAAGTGACCGAACCGGACGAACCGGGCTTTATCGTCGTTCGCCTCGACCGCTGGCGCTCCATCGGGCTGTTTACCGAATATATCGGCAACCCGGAAAAAATGGCAGGAGTCTTCATCGACAATTACTACTACACCGGCGATCGCGGCTCGATCGACAAGGACGGCTACTGGTGGTTCGTCGGCAGAAGCGACGATGTGATCAAATCCTCTGATTACCGGGTCGGCCCGTTCGAAGTCGAAAGCGCACTGATGGAGCATGAGGCGGTGGCCGAGACCGCCGTGGTCGGCGTTCCAGACGAAAAGCGTCACCAGCTGGTCAAGGCCTTCGTCATCCTCAAGCAGGGCAGAGAGCCTTCGAAGGAACTGGCACTCGATCTTTACAAGCACTCGATCGAGATCCTGGCAAAATTCAAAATTCCGCGCATCATCGAGTTCGTCACCGAGGTTCCCAAGACGCTGAGCGGCAAGATCCGCAGAGTCGAACTGCGCGAGCGGGAAATCGAGCGCCAGGAGAACAATGGCGAGTCGCCGAACCTGGAATTCTACTACTGGGATTTCCCTGAGCTGAGTTCCAAGAAATAGACGCAGAAAAATAAAACTCGTTGAACCGGGCGATCAGCGCCGCCCGGTTCAACACTACCCTGGTGGATAGGCAGCGGAGAATCGATTATGAACTTCGAGCTGAGTGAAGAACAGAGCCTGATCCGGGAGACGGTCCGTGAATTTGCCGAAGCCGAGATCGCTCCCAGCGCCGCCGAGCGCGATGAGGAAGAAAAATTCGACCGGCGGTTGATGTTCGACAGCCTGGCCGAACTGGGCCTGACCGGCATCGTCTTTCCCGAAGAATATGGCGGCGCCGACGCCGATTACATCAGTTACGCCATTGCCGTTGAGGAGCTCTCCCGGGTCTGTGCCTCCACCGGCGTCACCCTGTCGGCGCACCTTTCGTTGGGAGCCAACCCGATCTTTCTGTTCGGAACCGAAGAGCAGAAGCAGCAGTTTCTGACGCCGCTGGCAACCGGCGAGAAGATGGGTGCCTTTGGTCTCACCGAGCCCTCAGCAGGCTCCGATGCCGGCAGCACCAAGACCACCGCAGTAAAAGACGGTGACAGCTGGATAGTGAACGGCACCAAGATTTTCATTACCAACGGCGGTGAAGCGGAAACCTACATCGTTTTGGCCCGTACCGATAAGAAGGCCGAAAAGCACCACGGTATGTCCGCCTTTATCGTCGAGAAGGGAACCGAGGGCTTCAGCTTCGGCAAGAAGGAAAAGAAGCTGGGCATCAGGTCCTCGCCGACCATGGAGATCGTTTTCGAGAACTGCAGGATTCCGGCGGCACACATGCTCGGCGGAGAAGGCGAAGGCTTCAGGGTGGCGATGAAGACGCTGGACGGCGGCCGTATCGGTATCGCTTCCCAGGCCATCGGTATCGCCCAGGGGGCGCTTGAACAGGCGGTGAATTACGCTAAAGAGCGAAAACAGTTCGATAAACCGCTGGCGGCTTTTCAGGGAGTGTCCTTTCAGCTGGCCGACATGGCCACCCAGATCGAAGCGGCCCGGCTGCTGGTTTACAAGGCAGCGTATCGGGCCAGCGCCGGCTTATCCTACTCCCAGGATTCGGCCATGGCCAAACTGATGGCCAGCGAAACGGCGATGAAGGTCACTACCCAGGCGGTGCAGATTCTGGGCGGCTATGGTTACTCGCGTGAATTTCCGGTTGAACGGATGATGCGGGATGCTAAGATAACCGAGATTTACGAAGGAACGAGTGAAATCCAGCGGCTGGTCATCAGCAGCGGGCTGACCCGCTGAACAGAGTAATAAAAGACAGTGAGAGGATAGGTATGAAGATTCTCGTGTGCATCAAACAGGTTCCGGACATGGAATCAAAATTCAAAGTAGATGCGGCAGGCACCTGGTACGACAACGCCGACCTGGCCTGGCGCATGAACGAATACGACGAGTATGCGGTGGAACAGGCGGTGCAGCTCAAGGAACAGCTTGGCGCCGGTGATATTACCGTTTTGAGCATCGGTCCGGACAAGGTCAAAGAGACGATGAAAAAAGCGCTGGCCATGGGCTGCGACCGCGGCGCCCATGTCAGCGATAGTGACGTCGCCACCAGAGAACCGCTGCAGATCGCCTCGGTGATTGCAAAATATGCTGCCGACAAAGATTTTGACATCATCTTCACCGGTATGCAGTCCCAGGATCGGGGCAGCGGCCAGGTTGGCGTACTGATCGCTGAAATCCTGGGCATGCCAAGCGTTACCACCGTTGTCGACTTCAGTTATGCCGACGGAACGGTTACCGCCAAGCGTGAGCTCGAAGGCGGCATCAAGGCAGTGGTTACGCTCACAACACCCGCCTTGTTCACCAGCCAGCTCGGCCTCAACACGCCGCGCTACCCGACCCTGCCCAATATCATGAAGGCCAAGAAAAAGGAGCTGCTCTCGATACCGGTAGCGGATCTTCTCGACGCCGAGCCGAGACAGCAGACGGCCTCGCTCTACTTCCCCGAGAAGAAGGGCGGCGGGCTGGTACTGGAAGGAGACGTCGGAGACCTGGCCGAGCAACTGGTCAAAATTCTTAAAGAAAAAACCGCTGTTCTTTCCTGATCGCGAGGTGCGTTATGAAAGCATTACTGGTAGCAGAATATAGAGACGGACAGCTCCTCGGTTCATATCAGGAGTTAATCGCTTTTGCAGATCAACTCGGCGCGGAGTGCTCGATGTTTGTCGTCGGCAGCCAGGGCGCCCTCCCCGCCTTCAGCGGCAAGCTCTTTCTGGCCGACGCATCGAAATACGGCGACTTCGCCCCCGATGTGCACAAGAGCCTGCTGCTCTCGGTCATCGAGCAGGAACAGCCGGACTGCATCGTCTTCAGCCACTCCTCCTACGGTTGGGACCTGGCTCCCCGGATCGCTTATAACCTCAAGGCCGCCCAGATATCCGAGGTGGTCGAGGTCAGTGACGGGGCGATGGTGGTCCCGGTGTGCAACGCCAAACTGCGGCGTAAAGTCAGCATCAATACATCAGTCAGCGTCATTACCCTGCAGGCCGGAGCCTTCGGCCTGAGCGAGCCGCCTTCCGGGACTCCCGAAGTGGTCGAGGTTGTCACCGAGGCAGGCGGTGCGCTCAGCTTTCAGGGATACGAGCAAGCCGAGGCGGGCGGTGTCGATCTGAGCAAGTCGGAGGTCATCGTCAGCGCCGGCCGGGGTGTCGGCAAACCGGAAAATGTCGCGATTATCGAAGAACTGGCAAAAGCTTTAGGCGGTGATTATGGCGCCAGCCGGCCGGTGGTCGATTCGGAATGGGTCGAGCATAACCGTCAGGTCGGCACCACCGGGCAGACGGTGGCACCGAAGCTCTACGTGGCCTGCGGCATCTCCGGTGCGATCCAGCACCTGGCCGGGATGAAAAAATCGGACTTCATCGTCGCCGTCAACACCGACAAGGATGCGCCGATCGGGGAGGTGGCCGACGTCCTGGTTGTCGCCGATCTCAAACAATTCATACCGGCTCTGACCGAAAAAATAAAAGGCGGTTGAGAAGGAGCCGGCAGTGACGCTCCGCGCTTTTGACCATGGGAGTGAATTTACTTTGGAATCCAGCGCTTTTTGGCTAATCTGATCAGCGAAGCTTAGGAACTCATGAAAAAAAAGCAGCCAAACGAGAGCTTTACGATGATCACCACAGATACCAAAGAAGTTGCAACCCAGATCAAGAACAAGGAGCTGGTTAAGGAGAGGCGGCGCCAGATCGTCGATGCCGCCGTACCGCTCTTTATCGAGCGCGGCTATCACAAGACGACGACCCGGGCCCTGGCCCAGGCGACCGGCTTGTCGATCGGCTCGATGTACGAGTACATCACCACCAAAGACGATGTGCTCTACCTGGTCTGTATGGCCATCCACGCCGAGGTCGAGCACGGCGTCAAGGAGGCCCTGGGCCGGCCGCTCCAGGCCCGGGCCGCCCTGGCCGAAGTGATCCGCGAATACTTCTTGGTCTGCGACCGGATGAGCGATCACCTGCTGCTGATGTACCAGGTAACCCACTTCCTGCCGGCTAAATGGCAGCAGAAGGTCCTGGAGGCCGAACTGCGGATCACCGATATCTTCCTTCAGGCGATCAGCGAGCTGAAAGGCCGGGGAACGATGCCCAGTCTCGACAACGATACCATCAACCTGATGGGCCACAATATCTCGGTCTTGGGCCACACCTGGGCCTTCAGGCGCTGGTATTTTGGTAAACATTTTACGATTGAACAATATATCGAACAGCAGACCGACTTCATCATGAGGTTTCTGGCTGACAAGAAAGATTAGCCTCCCCCGCCCCCTGCGTTCATATCGTTCGGAACCCCGGCGTCGGCTGACCTTTCAAATTGCCATGTTCCCGAACCTCTTGCGTCTGCTTCCGGACGACACCATTATTTGGAAACCGTAGCCAAGCGAGGAAGCCCATATGAACGCACCGATCACCGTCTACAAGCCGCAGCACAATATCAGAATCATCACGGCCACCTCACTGTTTGACGGACACGACGCCTCCACCAACATCATGCGTCGGATCCTGCAGGACAGCGGGGTTGAGGTAATCCACCTGGCGCACAACCGCTCGGTGCAGGAACTGGTTGATACGGCGATCGAAGAAGACGCCCAGGGCATCGCCATGTCCAGTTATCAGGGTGGACATATGGAGTCGTTCAAGTATATGATCGATCTGCTTAAAGAACGCGGGGCCCCGCACATCAAGGTATTCGGCGGTGGTGGAGGGGTTATCGTCGCCGATGAGATCGAGGAACTCGAAGCCTACGGCGTTACCAAGATCTATTCCCCTGAGGACGGCGCCACCATGGGGCTTCAGGGCATGGCCAACCATATGATCGAGCAGATGGACTTTTCCACCCTCAGCCATCACCAGCTCGATGCAGCTTCTTTAAAAGTCGACAATCGAGGGGAACTGGCCGGATTCATCACCGCGGTCCAGCAGGCCAAAGCGGATGACCCGGAGCGGCTCGAGCAGATCAGGGCAGCCATCGCGCCGCTGGCCGAAAAAAACAGTCCGCCGGTGGTCGGCATCACCGGTACCGGCGGGGCCGGAAAATCCTCGCTGACCGACGAGATCATCGTTCGTTTCCTGCATGACATCAAGGATATCGATATCTGCATCATCTGCTGCGATCCGTCCCGGCGCAAAACCGGCGGCGCCCTGCTCGGCGACCGGATCCGGATGAACTCGATCAGCAACTCTGAACGGGTCTACATGCGCAGCCTCGCCACCCGCGATTCAGCCAACGAGGTTTCAGAAGCTCTGTCCGAGGCAATCATGGTCGCCAAGGCAGCCGGCTTCGACCTGATCATCGCCGAGACGGCCGGCATCGGCCAGGGCGATTCACGCATCACCGACCTCGCCGATATTTCAATCTACGTGATGACCAGCGATTTCGGAGCGCCGTCGCAGCTCGAGAAAATCGACATGCTCGACTACGCAGACATCATCGTCGTCAACAAGTTTGAAAAAAAAGGCAGCGACGACGCCATCAGGGACATCCGCAAACAGGTGCAGCGCAACCGCAAGGCCTGGGACGCCAAACCCGACGATTTCCCGGTATACGGCACCATTGCCTCCAAGTTCAACGACGACGGGGTGAGCGCTCTTTACCACGGCATCGTCGATCTGCTAAAAGATACAGCTACATTCGGCTTCTCCCCGTCCCTGCCGCGTCCCGAGGACAAGGTTTCAACATCCAAGACGATTGTCATACCGGCCGAGCGCATCAGGTACCTGGCAGAAATTTCTGAGACGATCAGGTCCTATCACCAGGATGGCGACCGGCAGGCCGAGTTGATCGCAGATCGCAACCACCTGCTGAAAAGCGCTGAGATGTTCGCCGAACAAGGCTCTGACCAGGCAGGCCAGACAATCGACCTGCTCAGAGCAAAAGCCGAGGAGATCGGTGAGAAAATAGACAAGGAGTCTGATTCGGTTCTGCAGCAGTGGGAGGAAACCAGAGAGGCCTACTCCGGTGATGAACTGGTCTACCAGGTTCGGGACCGAGAAATCAGAGTGCCGCTTACCACCACATCACTGTGCCATTCAAGGATTCCGAAAATCTCGCTGCCCACATTCAAGGATCCGGGCGACATCTTCCGCTGGCTGAAAAAGGAGAACCTGCCCGGCTACTTCCCTTACACCGGGGGCGTCTTCCCGCTCAAGAGAACGGCCGAGGACCCGACCCGGATGTTCGCCGGCGAGGGCGGCCCAGCCCAGACCAACCGCCGTTTCAAGATGCTGTCCGCCAACTACGAGGCCAAACGGCTGTCCACCGCCTTCGACTCGGTGACCCTCTACGGCTGGGACCCCGATGAGCGGCCCGATATCTACGGCAAGATCGGTACGTCGGGGGTGAGTATCTGCACGCTCGATGATATTAAACTGCTCTACGACGGCTTCGATCTGTGCTCGCCGACCACCTCGGTGTCGATGACCATCAACGGCCCGGCCCCGATCATCCTGGCCATGTTCATGAACGCCGCCGTCGATCAGCAGCTGGAACAATTCGAGGCGGAAAACGGGATGGAACCTGATCAGGAAAAAGCCCTGGAAATAAAAGAGCTGGTCCTGAGCAATGTCCGCGGCACCGTCCAGGCCGATATCCTCAAGGAGGACCAGGGGCAGAATACCTGCATCTTCTCGATCGAGTTCGCCCTGAAAATGATGGGCGACATCCAGCAGTTTTTCATCACCAACCAGGTGCGCAACTTCTATTCGGTTTCGGTGTCGGGCTACCATATTGCCGAGGCCGGGGCCAACCCGATCACCCAGCTGGCCCTGACCCTGTCCAACGGTTTCACCTACGTCGAATATTACCTGGCCCGGGGCATGGATATCGACCAGATCGCCCCGAACCTGTCGTTTTTCTTCTCCAACGGCATGGACCCGGAATATACGGTGATCGGCCGGGTCGCCCGGCGGATCTGGGCGGTGGCGATGAAGAAGAAATATGGGGCGAACACCTCGTCCCAGCGGCTCAAGTATCATATCCAGACATCCGGCCGCTCTCTGCACAGCCAGGAGATCCAGTTCAACGATATCCGCACCACCCTGCAGGCGCTGATCGCCATTTACGACAACTGCAACAGTCTGCACACCAATGCCTTCGACGAGGCGATCACTACCCCGAGCCAGGAATCGGTAAGGCGGGCGCTGGCGATCCAGCTCATTATCAACCGGGAGTGGGGACTGGCTAAAAACGAGAACCCGAACCAGGGCAGCTTCATCATCGAAGAGCTCACCGATCTGGTGGAAGAGGCGGTGCTCACCGAATTCGACCGGATCACCGAGCGCGGCGGCGTCCTCGGCGCCATGGAGACCGGCTACCAGCGCAGCAAAATCCAGGAAGAGTCGATGTATTATGAACACCTGAAGCACTCCGGCGAGTATCCGATCATCGGGGTCAACACGTTCAGAAATCCTGAGGCCGATTTCGATTCACAAAATGCGACCCTTGAGCTGGTCAGGGCCTCGGATAAGGATAAGAACGAGCAGCTTGCCCGGCTGGCCGACTTTCACCAGCGCCACCGCGACGAATCGGGAGCGGCGCTGGAGCGCTTGAAGGAATGCGCCCTGGAAGGCGGCAACATCTTCGAGGAGCTGATGGAAACGGTGAAGTGCTGCAGCCTCGGCCAGATAACCGGCGCGCTCTATGAAGTCGGCGGCCAGTATCGGCGGAATATGTAGCAGCCACAGTCAAAGAGGAACAGATCATGGCAATCACGATCGGATTCGACGTCTACGGAACCCTGATCGACACGACCGGTGTCACCGAGGCGCTCAAAAAATTTGCTGGTAAGCGTGCCGCCCTGTTCTCCGACCGCTGGCGGGAAAAACAGCTCGAATATTCATTTCGCCGTGGCCTGATGCAGAATTACGTTCATTTCGGACTCTGCACCCGCCATGCCCTGGACTACACCTGCGCTGCCATGGGTGTGGTAATGACAGAAGATCAAAAGCTGGAACTATTGGCCGGTTACAAAGTCTTATCTGCATTTCCCGACGCCAAAAAGGCGCTGCCGGTTCTTGAGCAGCGCGGATATCGACTCTTCGCCTTCTCCAACGGCAAACCTGAAGACGTGGCCTCATTGCTTGATAACAGCGGCATCAGTCCCTACTTTGTAGATGTGGTCAGTACCGATGAGTTAAAGAGTTTCAAACCGAACCCGGCCGTTTATGCCCATTTTCTGAGGCGTTCAGGAGCCGCCGCCAGCGAGGCCTGGCTGATTTCGGGAAATCCGTTCGACGTGATCGGGGCGATCTCGGCCGGTATGCGGGGAGCCTGGGTGAAGCGCTCGCCTCAGGCGCTGTTCGATCCGTGGGAAATCGAACCGAGCCTCACCGTCAGTGCGCTCACCGAGCTTGGCGACAGTATCGAAGCCCGCTGAACAGCAGAGAAATACGGTGATTACCTGGAATTGCCAGGAATCGCCTGGAGTCACCTGGAGTCCGCCATGGTCCGCCTGGAACAGTATGAAGAACATGAGCGGCAACATCTGCTCGATCTGCCCTGTCCAACCTTTGACTCCACCCCGTTTGTCAGCGGCGTCACCGTGCCTGAGGCGCGGGTGGCGATTATTTCCACAGCCGGGCTGCACCGCCGGACAGACCGGGCCTTTGCGATCGGCGAGGCCGGTTACCGGGTTATTCCGCGAGATGTCGACCCGGCGGATCTGGTGATGAGCCATATCTCAACCAATTTCGACCGCACCGGCTTCCAGCTCGACATCAATATGGTACTGCCCATAGAGCGGCTCGAAGAACTGGCAAAAGAAGGTTTTATCGAATCGGCGGCCGACTACCACTACTCCTTTATGGGAGCCACCGACCCCGCCGCGATGGAAACCGAGGCCCGCAGCCTGGCGGCCCTGCTCAGACAGGACCGGGTCAACTGCGCCCTGCTGGTTCCGGTCTGACCCAACTGCACGCGCGCCGTGGGCGGGCTCTCGCATTATCTCGAGGAGGAAGGTGTCGCCACCACCCAGATCAGTCTGATCAAAGAGCACTCGCTGACGATCAAACCGCCCCGGGCACTGTGGGTCAGCTTCCCGCTCGGCCGGCCGCTGGGTAACCCGAACGACCCTGCGTTTCAAAAAGATGTGATGAAACACGCCCTGAACCTGCTCGAAGAATTAAACGGCCCGGTACTGATCGATTATCCCCACGATGCCGGGGACGAGCAATCTGAACCGGCCCTGCCGGCCTGCCCGGTTGACTTCAGTTCACGAAGCCCGGAGCTGAGCTCGCTGGACAAGCTCCTGCAGCAGTTCCAGTCGGAATTCAACACTATCCATACCTGGTATTCGATCTCGCGTGAAAAACGAGGAAGAACGGTGAGCGGCGTCAGCGGCCTCACCTTCGATGAGATCATTGGTCTCTACACCGACTTCCTCTCAGGTGATGAAGCCGCACTGCAGCCCTTTGCAGCAAACCTTGCCGATTCTCTCCGGCTCGCCAGCGAGGATCTGAAGAGCTGCTATTTCGAGGCCCTCGCCTCCCAGCCCGGCCAGCCCACCGATGCGGCCTCGCTGGCCAACTGGTTCTGGGGGGAAACCCAGGCAGCAACGGTGATCAACGAAATCAGAAAGAAATGTATCGATTACGGAACCAAAGAGATGGATCTGGCCGGCAAACTGCTGCTGATCCCCCGCAACCAGTTGCATCGTTTTACTGATCGCGACTAGCCTCAGTCTCCAATGGAAGCAAACTGTCAGCAAACCAGTTTTACTCTGAAAAACTCGTTGTCCGAGCTTAATCGGCTCAGTGACATCCTCGAACAGGTAAAAGAGAAATGGCAGCTGTCGGGAAAATTCATTCTGCAGCTCAACCTTGTCCTCGACGAACTCTTCACCAATGTGGTCAGTTACGGATCTATCGGAGGTCCTGAGGAGCAGGTCTGCTTCACCCTGAAACAACGCGGTGACGCCATCGAGATCGTCATGTGCGACAGCGGCACAGCCTTCGACCCGACCGTGGCGAAGAGACCGAAACGGGACTGCGCACTGGCAGAAACCCCGGACGGCGGGCTGGGGATTTTTCTGGCGCACCAGTACACCGACTCGATCAGCTACAGAAGAGCAGAAGATAAAAATATCCTGACCCTGACAAAAAAAATCTGAATCGTAACTATTTTAACCCGAAGGAGGGTTGCAGATGGATATTCAAAAATCGGAAGAACAGGGAGTCATCATCCTGGCTCCGGTGGGGCGCCTCGACTCAAACAGTGCTCCCGACCTGGAGCAGGAGATCGGCACCGTCGGGATCGACGAGGACGGTCATCACCTGCTGCTTGATTTCAGCAACGTTGAATACATATCCAGCGCCGGTTTGCGGGTCGTCCTGAAAACGGTTAAGGAGCGCCAGGCGGCCAGCAAGTCTTTTGCGGTGAGCGGTATGCAGGAGCATGTTCGGGAGGTTTTTGAAATCGCCGGTTTCGATGCCTATGTCTCTATTCACCCCGACAACCTCCAGGCGCTGAAAAGTTTCACCTAGTCAACCGTTTCAGGCCACCGCCATGAGGTTGGCCGGTCAGCCGGTAACAGATCAAAACCCACCTGACAGCTCCACAGGAACCTTCTGCAGCACAAGACAACGATGAGCAGCCCTGCAAAACCGATTTACCAGCGCTCACTATTCTCCTGGGTACTGAAGACCAGAATTTCGCTGCAGCTGCTTCTGCTTTTACTGATCGTCGGCGTGGTCTTTTTGCGGGTTCTGCCGCTGGAGATCCAGAAGCGGATCGTCAACGATGTTCTGGCGGTCGGCGATGTCTATCAGCTGCTGGTCTATTGTCTTATTTTTTTGCTGGCCGTTTTGCTTTCAAGCGTATTAAAAATGGCGGTCAACGGAGTCCAGACGATCATTGGCCAACAGGCCCTGACCGACATGCGTCGTGAACTCTACCAGCATATCCTCAGGCTGCCGCTCTCCTTCTTCAGGAAGACCCCGACCGGCACGGTCGTTGCGTCGCTGGTAACCGAGCTTGCCGCTTCGGCAAATTTTGTCGGAGGGGCCATCGGTGTACCGGTGAGCAACGTGTTGACGCTGATAGCAATCGGCGGCTACCTGGTATGGCTCAATCCGCTGCTCGGCGGCGTTACCCTGTCGATTTACCCGATCGCTCTCTTCGTCATACCGCTGGTGCAGCGCGGGGTCAACAACTGGAACAGCAAGCGGATCATCACCTCCAACGAGATGTCGAGCCGCATCGCCGAGTCGGTAGCATCCATTGGTGAAATCCATGCCCAGGGATCGTTTCAAAGCGAAGAGAAGAGATACAATACGATTATCGAGCGGCTCCTGAAGATCCGTATCATCTGGTCGATGTATCGATATGGGGTAAAAGTGACCAACAACCTCTTCGTCGGCCTCGGCCCCGTGGTGGTCATGCTGCTCGGCGGCTACCTGCTGATGCAGGGCAAAACCGAACTGGGTTCGATCGTCGCTTTTCTCTCCGCCCAGGAAAGACTCTACGACCCGTGGAAAGAACTGATTGAATTTTATCAGACCCAGCAGGACGCATCGGTCCGCTATCGAAAAATCATGCAGATTTTCACCGGCAGTTCCGAGTTCATCCTGGCAGCCAAAATGCTTCCCGAACCACGACCCCAGGGCAGGATCGATATTTCCGGCCTCGAGTTCGTCACCGACAGCGGTATCAGGCTGCTCGATCAGGTCAACCTCAGCATTGAACCGGGCGAGCATATGGCACTCGTCGGCTTCAGCGGCTCGGGGAAGTCAACCCTGGCCAAATGCATCGGCCAACTCTACTTTCACACCGGCGGTGAACTGCTCCTGGACGGACGCTCCATCGACACGTTGTCAAAAGAGGAAGTCGCCCGCAGCGTCGGTTTTATTGCCCAGGAGCCGACCATCTTTTCCGGAACGCTTGGTGACAACCTGATGTACGCCTGCCGTGCCATCAGCGATTATCACCAGCAGGATCAGAAGACCACCGAGGTGAGCCTCGATGATCGGATCGCCGTCCTGCAGCAGGTAGGCATGTTTGTCGACACCTTGCGTTTCGGCCTCAATACGAACCTCGATTTTGAGAACTACCCTGAGCTGGAGAAACGCTTCCTGAACGTCCGCAAGTGCTTTCAGGAGAACTTCGGCAGCGAACTGGCACCGTATGTCGAGTTCTTCAACCAGGGCCATTATCTCTATCATTCAACCGTCGTTGAAAATCTTGTTTTCGGCTCGCTTAAGCGCAGAACCAGACTCGACAATCTCGTTGAAAACAAAGTCTTTATCTCTTTTTTAAAAAGCAGCATGCTGATGGGACCGCTGCTTGAAACCGGGACGGCCATACTGAACCAGACGGTTGATGTGCTCGGCGGCGATATCCAGCGGGAAGACCTGTTCTTTGAACAGACACCCGTCGCCCCGGAATCCTATGACCGCTATCTCGAGATAGCGCAACTGCTCAGCCGGGAGGCTGCCGCAGCGCTTGCAGAAGACGATCGCCGCCTGTTGCTGAAGCTCGCCTTTGACTATATCCCGGCCCGCCACAAGGTCTTCGACCTGGAACCTTCGCTTGAAGGACTCATTCTGGGCGGTAGAGAAACCTTCCGAAGCTGGTCTGAAAAGCACATGCGGGGCGAAGTTACCTTCTACAATGACAGCGACTATATCCGCTCCCAATCCATTTTAAACAACATCTTCTACGGCAGCCTGACCGACGACTCACCTGCGGTCCAGGACCGGGTCAATCAATGTATCGTTCAACTTCTGATCGAAGAGGACCTGCTCGAGCAGGTGGCGGCTATCGGCATGGATTTTGATGTCGGCAACCGCGGGGACAAGCTCTCAGGAGGTCAGCAGCAGAAGCTCTCCATTGCCCGGGTGCTGCTGAAAAAACCCGGCGTTCTGATTATGGATGAAGCAACCTCAGCGCTTGACAACGCCTCCCAGAGCAGGATTCAGAACCTTATCGAAAAATGGAAAGGCAGGGTGACGGTCATTTCGGTCATCCACCGGCTCGACCTGCTGCCGTCGTTCGACCGCGTCGCGGTGATGAAAGCCGGAAAGATTATCGAATCAGGCGAACCCGAGGCGCTTCTGGCCGAGAAGGGAGTGCTGTATGAACTTGTCCACGGCAGAAGCCGTTGAGCCAAGGTCCTTTTATGGAGGTAAACAGCGATGCAACAGCGATGCACGGCAGCTCTTTTGATCAGCCTGCTTATCGGCTTCAGCCGGGCCGATGCGCACTCGGCGGAAGCAACCGCCCCCCTGACGGCAGGAGGGTTCACCCTATACAGCTCGATAGAGGATTACGAGTTTGACGACCACGGCAATTACCTCTACGAAGTTATCGTCACTGGGATAAAAGGCTTTCGCAAGGGGTTCATTACCTACGGTACCTGTCACTCTCCGGGTAAAATCTTGAGGATCAAACTCAAATATGAGGACCGCTCCGCCTCATTTTTTAATGAACTGCTCTCCCGCTATCGGGAAGAATTCGGCGACAACCCGGCCTTTGACGGGGACCCCTTCGGTAACGTTAAAAACTGGAAATGGTCGTTTGCTGACGATGAGGGCCGCCGGGTCAACCTTGAACTGCAGCATAACCTGCGAGACAGCGACGAATCGATCGGCAATATGGTGAAACTGAGCATGCCTGAATTGATGAACGAGGAGCGGCGCTGCTTCAACAAATTACATGACAGTGATGACGATTCATCCCCAAAAGGTTCAGGCGGCGGTGAAAGTGTCGACTGGGAAGCGCTGATACCGAACTGAGTTAACCCCTCAGAGTTATGAGTTTTTCAACTGCGCCCTGGCGCTGATTTTGGTATCGATCAGTTCTTTATGGGTGAGCCGCAGCAGGTTGGCGAGTTTGCGGGCGAAATGGTCTTCGTGACCTTCGAGTCGGCCGTCGATATGGATGACTCGCCAGACCGACTCCATCACCGTCAGCTTCTGCTCCTTGGTGTAATTCTGGTTCAGGTAACGGGTAAAGCTGAACAGGTCGATAGAATCCTTTCTTTTCTGGTAGGCCTGCTCGATCAGTTCATCGATTTCCGAACGGTCCACATTACAATGGGTGGTGAGCGTATCGATCACGTGAGCCATCTCATCGTCGGAGCACTCTCCGTCGATATGGGCGGCTTCGATCATCAGAACGCAGAGGGCGATATGGACGTCCGTCTCCGGCTCCATGGTCACTTCCGGGCTCTTCTTTACACCGCGAATTTTGTTTATTAGTCCAATCATCTGATTATTTATTGTTTACCGGGGAAAATGAATTGAAAAAGACCACGCCGCGCCCCTTTTCGCGGGGTCCGGTTGACGATGACCAGGCCGATGGTCACCAGCAGGATCGCCCCGATCAGATTCGCCGTCAGCGGTTCGTCGAGGATCATGACGCCGAAGAATACACCGGATAGCGGCATAATGAAAATAAAAGAATGCAGGGTCGTCGCCCCGTATTTCTTGACCATCATCATCCAGCCGATCAAACCAAATGATGCCGTTACCAGTGTCTGATACAGCATCGAAATCAGAATCGGGCCATCGACACGGGAGATCATCTGCTGATCCAAGAACAGCGCGCTGAGCAGAAACAGCGGGGTCGAAACTGCCAGCGGGAAAAGGGTTATCTGAATGGGATGAAAGGTGGTGATGATCCGCTTGGTATAAACGGCGTTGCAGCCCCAGACAAGAACAGCGGCGAGAACGAAGAGATCGCCCTGCAGGGCTGCCTGGTCAAGTTTCGAGGTGTCGCCCAGAAGCATCACAACCCCGCCGAAAGCAAGGACGAGTCCGGCCAGTTTTCTCCTTGAAAACCGCTCTTCATCGAGGAAAAAGTGGGCCAGCACCAGGACGACGAAGGGAAGAATATTGGAAATCAGCGTCCCGTGCGAGGCTGTGGTCCTGCTCAGTCCCATATAGAAAAGGGTCAGCTGAATATAAAAAACCAGCCCGAGAATGAGCATCAGCCGCATCTGATACACACTGATGCGGATCGGTTTGGAGGTAAGCACCGCCCACAGAAAAATTACCAGCGCCGCACCGCCGAAACGGATAGCCGCCGTGGTAAACAGGCCGAGGCCGTCCAGGCTGATCTTGATCGCCGTGGCGTTGGCGCCGAACAATGTGCAGAGAAGCACCGTAAACCCCACAGCGCTCATCGGCAGAGCCTCGGAAACACCGCGCTTGTTATCGATCCGTTCAACACTGCTCAATGTCACAAGCCTGGCGGCTCCTCCTGCTCACATACATGAACGTCTTACCCGGGCAGGAGAAGCGGCCCCCCGCTGCTCGAACCTGAAGGCTGATTGTCAGAGACTGATTTCCTCGCCGAACTGCATAACCACCGCCTTCATGCCGGCAGTCTCGACCAGAGCCTTGAACTCCTCAGGGTCGGCCTCGATCACCTCGAACGTATTGTAATGCATCGGGATGGCACAACCGGGCGCAGCCAGCTCGACCGCCTTGACGGCATCGGGGATACCCATGGTGAAATTGTCGCCAATGGGCAGGAGCATATAGTCGAGCGGAGTCATCTCGCCAATCAGCTTCATATCGTAGAACAGGCCGGTATCACCGGTATGATACACGGTTTTGCCGTCTATCGTCAGCACCACGCCGGCCGGTTCCCCCCCGTAGGTGCCGTCCGGCGTCACCGAGCCGTGATGGGCAATGGTGAACTTCAATGTACCGAAATCAAATACGTGCGAACCGCCGATATGCATGTTGTGAGCACGAAAACCCTTTTCACTGCAATAGGTGGCCAATTCATTGACACAGATGAAGAGCGGATCGGATCGCTTGGCAATCTTGAAGGCATCGCCGAGATGGTCGCCGTGGGCATGGGTCAGGACGATGAAGTCGGCCGTCACCTCATCGGAAGTGACCGGCGAGGTGGGGTTATCGTCAAGAAAAGGATCGATCAGCAGCACCAGGCCCGAATCGGTAGTTATCTGAAACGATGAATGGGAAAAGTATCTCAGTTTCATGGCATCCTCCCTTGAAGTATAGTTAGCGTGGAAATCTCAGTGATCGAGACCCCTCCTTTTCCTCTTCAGTTAATCTGTTATAATAGCTTTTGTCAGCAAGAAAAGCGTGCCGCTCCTCATCATTGGTTGATTTTGCCACATGGATCGATACCGAAATTTCAGGGAACTGTCCTCCTGCGAAAAAGCATTCAGCGTCAATTGCCTCGATCGCGGCAGCGCTGTCACCATCTGTGCCCCGCACGGGGGAAATATCGAACCTCAGACAGCCGAAATCGCCGCGCTGATCGCCGGATCAGATTTCAATCTGTACTGCTTCAACGGATACAAAACTGAGGGTAACCGTGATCTGCACATCACCAGTCACCGGTTCGACCATGACCTGGCGCTCAACCTTGTTTCCAGGGCCGCGATCGTGGTCGTGATTCACGGTTGCAAAACCATAGATCCGATTATCCATCTCGGCGGCCTTGATAGACCTTTGATCACCGCAATAAGCAAGCATATGGGCGGAGGCAAGATTGCTCATACTACTGGCGCCCACCGCTACAGAGGGACACACCCTGAAAATATCTGCAACCGGGGACGGCATGGACGCGGTGTACAGCTGGAAATATCGCGGGGCGTACGGGACAGTGGAGAATTACGGCTCAGGACAGCAGAGGCGGTGAAGCGGGGAATCGAGACTTATAAAACAGGGAGAGGCAAGGGAGTTACCTCTCCCCCCGTCGCTAGAAAGGTTGGTTGATATGGCAATAATTTCTAGCAAATCATAGTGAATGGCTCTGTTATAATCAATACGGTTAAAATTACAATCGGCCCGTTACCTACAGAAAATTAGGTACATTCACCTACAATCCAAGGTTTATAGTGTTGAAACAATGAGTTAGGCAACTTCTTGAATGACGTTCCGGCAAACGCTAAAAAACTATGTATTTCCGAAGATTAACAGGACATGTTGTTCATGTTGTGCGCAGCACATGTGCGCCGAAAAGAACCGATATCGGCGCATCAGCCGAGCCGATCCCTGCCATAACCAGCAGGCTGCTTTTCCGTTCTGTCCAATCGAGAACCGTGCATAAGCCCGAAACATGGTCAATCCGCTGCCGCACACATCGCACTTGCTGCACAACGTGTGCGAAAAAAAAGGTCTCGCAGCCGACAGATCAAGAAAAAAATTTATTTTTCTATGGGATTGTGGCAGGCAACTTCTGATTCGCCGATTCGGCGCATTTCGGGAAACTGTTTGAGGCAGATATCGGTGGCCTCGGAGCAGCGCGGGTTAAACGAACAGCCCGGGGGCGGATCGATCGGTGACGGCAACTCACCGTGCAGGACGATGCGCTGCTTTTCATGAAACGGGTCGGCAATCGGGGTCGCAGAGAGCAGTGCCCTGGTATACGGATGCCGGGGCCGACTGAAGATCGTCTCGCGGCTGCCCTTTTCTATGACCATGCCGAGATACATAACCATGATATCATCGGCTATATGCCGCACCACCGAGAGGTCGTGGCTGATAAAGAGATAGGCCAGATTGAAACGATCCTGAAGATCGGCCAGCAGGTTGAGGATCTGAGCCTGTATGGATACGTCGAGCGCCGATACCGGCTCGTCCAGCACCAGGATCTCGGGGTTGAGCATCAGGGCCCGGGCCACGGCAATGCGCTGGCGCTGCCCGCCTGAGAACATATGGGGGTAGCGCTCATACTGTTCGGGCCTGAGACCGACCAGGTTCATCATATCCCTGGCCGCTCTGCTTCGCTCATCTTTAGTCATCGAGGTATTGACCAGCAATGGCTCTTCGAGGGCATGGCCTATTTTCTGGCGCGGGTTGAGTGAACCGTAAGGATCCTGGAAAACGATCTGGACCTTGGACTTCAGCTTTCCCCTGGTGGCCCGGTCCGAACCGACAATATCGACGCCTCTGATTTTCAACTCACCTGCGGTCGGCGGTTCGATCATCGTCACCAGCCGGGCAAGGGTTGATTTGCCGCAGCCCGACTCACCGACAACAGCGAGCGTCTTGCCTTTCTCCAGGGTAAAGGTCGCGCCGTTCAAGGCCTTGAGCACGGCTTTTGACTGAAAAGCCCCCCTACTGACTTCATAGAAGCGCTTCAGATTGACCGCCTGCAGGATCGTTTCGCCGCCCATCACGTCCCCTCCTCGCCGTCGGGATGCTTGATCGGTTTACCGTGATCGAGGGGATAGTGGCACAGTGCGTAGCCAAGCCGCGCATCGGCTTTAACCGGCTCCCTGGAGCGGCACAGATCGGTGGCGTAGCGGCAGCGGGGTGAAAAGAGGCAGCCCTCGGGTCGATCGAATTGTCCGGGCACGACTCCGGCGATGGACGGCAGGTGACGGCTTTCGGCCCGTTCCGGCAGCGCAGCCAGCAGGGCGGACGTGTAAGGGTGATGCGGATCACGAAAGAGCTCTTTTATATCCTGCTGCTCCACCTGCTGGCCGGCATACTTGACAATCACCCGCCTGGCTGTTTCAGCGACCACTCCCATGTCGTGAGTGATCAGGACCAGTGCCATCGAGGTGTCTTCCTGGAGTTTGAGCAGCAGATCGAGAATCTGAGCCTGAATGGTGACGTCGAGTGCGGTGGTCGGCTCATCGGCAATCAGCAGCCGGGGATTACAGGCAATTGCCATGGCGATCATCACCCGCTGCGACATACCGCCGGAGAGTTGATGCGGAAAAGCCGACAGACGTTTCTGCGGCTCCGGGATGCCGACCTGGTTGAGCAGCTCGATGGAGCGCTCGCGCCGCTCTTTTCGATCCATATGCAGATGGGTTTTCAATGCCTCGCCGATCTGAAACCCGACCGTAAAGCAGGGGTTGAGGCTGGTCATCGGCTCCTGGAAAATCATCGATATTTCCTTGCCGATGATGGAGCGCCGCTGCCCGCCGTCCATCTTCAGCAGATCCCTGCCGTCAAAGGCCAGCCGGTCAGCCGTCACGTTGGCGGTCCAGGGCAGCAGCCCCATCAGGGCCAGCATCGATACCGACTTGCCTGACCCGGACTCACCGACAATCGAGATGACTTCACCCGGATCGAGACTGAGGGAAACCCGGTCCACCGCGGTAAAGAGACCGCCGCCGGTTTGAAAGGCAACGGAGAGATTTTCAATTTCGAGCAGAGACATTACTCACGACCGCTTCAATTTAGGATCGAGGGCGTCGCGCAGACCATCACCCATCAGGTTAATGGCCAGAACGGTAAGCAGAATAGCGCAACCGGGCAGCGTCACTACCCACCAGGCCCGCAGGATAAACTCCCGGGCCTCGGCCAGCATGGTTCCCCACTCCGGAGTTGGAGGTTGGGCCCCCATACCCAGGAAACCAAGGGCAGCGGCATCGAGAATAGCCGTGGAAAAACTCAGTGCGGCCTGAACAATGAGCGGTGCCATGCAGTTGGGAAGGATAGTCACGAACAGCAGGCGCAGGCGGCGTACACCGATCACCCGGGCCGCGGTCACATAGTCCTTGTTCATTTCACCCATCACCGCCGCCCTGGTCAAACGGACGTAATGGGGTTGCTGAACGAGGGCGATGGCAATCATTGCATTAGTCAGACTGGGACCGAGGATGGCTACAAGAACCAGGGCCAGCAGCAGGCTCGGAAAGGAAAGGATAATATCCATCAACCGCATGATCAGCGTATCGACCCAACCCCGGAAAAAACCTGCCAGGAGTCCGAGGACAACGCCGACAACGAGTGCAAAAGAGACAACCACACAGCCGATAAAGAGCGAATAACGGGCTCCGTAGATCAGCCGTGAAAGCATGTCTCGGCCGACCGCATCGGTACCCAGCGGAAATTTGAGCGAACCGCCGTCCTGCCAGAACGGAGGCTGCAGGAAGGCATCCCGGTACTGCTGATTGGGCAGGTGCGGAGCAATATAGTCGGCAAAAAGAGCGATAATGATGATGGCCACGAAAAAGAACAGCCCGATCACCGCCCCCCTGTTCTCGCTGAAATAGGACCAGAATTCCTTGAGGAGGGCAATTCTGCCGACTTCCCGGGTATCAAGTTCCTGATCGAGCGCGACTTCGGCCATGGCTATTCCGTATGCCTGATCCGCGGGTTGATCAAACCATAGAGCAGATCGACGAAGAGATTGACAATCATGATAATCGCCGCGATGAGCAGCAGTCCTCCCTGCACGGAAGGATAATCGCGACGGGAAATGGAATCGATCATCCATTTGCCGATACCTGGCCAGGAGAAAATGGTCTCGGTCAGAATGGCGCCGGCAAACAGGACGCCGACCTGAAGCCCAATTACGGTAATTACCGGGATCATTGCGTTACGAAGCGCATGAAGACCGATCACCCGAGAGGGCTCAAGCCCCTTGGCCCGGGCCGTGCGGATATAGTCTTCACCGAGTACTTCGAGCATGGCCGAACGGGTTTGCCGGGCGATGACCGCCAGCGGGATGGTACCAAGGACCACAGTGGGAAGGATCAGATGGCTGAAAGCCGATCTAAAGGCCCCTTCCTGCCCGGATAATAGACTGTCAATCAGCATAAAGCCGGTTACCGGTTCGAAATAATATAGAAATGAAATTCTGCCAGAAACCGGTGTCCAACCAAGAATTCCAGAGAATAAAATAATAAGCAGCAGGCCCCACCAGAAAATGGGCATCGAATAGCCGGTCAAAGCACCGGCCATAACCGTGTGATCAAAGGGTGTCCCCCTTCGCACCGCGGCGATCATTCCCACCGGCAGTCCCACCAGAACAGCAAAGAGCATTGCGCAGAGCGACAGTTCCACCGTGGCCGGGAACAGGGTCATGAACTCGTTGAATACCGGATTTTTGGTGATAATCGAAGTGCCGAAATCTCCATGCAGCAGATCGTTGAGGTAGTGTCCGTATTGAACCAGGATTGGCTGATCGAAACCAAACTCGGCCATCAGCCGGGCGTGCCGTTCCTCAGTCATTCCACGTTCTCCGGCCATCAGTAAAACCGGATCTCCGGGCAGCAGCCGGATAAAGGTGAACCCGATCAGGGTGACCCCGATAAATGTCGGAAAAATGACACCAATTTTTCTTAAGATAAAAGCAAGCATCTAGGTGTGCAAAACGATCAGAGCAAGAGTCGATGAGTTGACAGCTTCAATGCGAACAGGAAATTACGGCCGGGCGTAAAGCCCGGCCGTAAGCGTTGGATATCAATAATTACTTGAGATCGACTCCATAAAAGATATGGCCGCCGAAAGGATCGATTTTAAAATCGACCACTTCCTTGCGAACCGGCTTGAAGACAACCGAGTGAGCAATGGTTGCCCACGGAGCCTGCTCCTTGAACACTACCTGAGCCTGCTCATAGAGCTTGGTCCGCTCATCGGTATCCGAGACGATTTTGGCCTTCTGAATCAGCTCTTCAAACGGCTCGTAGCAGAAGTTGGCCCGGTTTGAGCCGCCGATACCGTCACAGCCGAGCAGAACGGCCAGAAAGTTGTCCGGATCACCGTTGTCACCGGTCCAGCCCAGCAGAACCGCACCGTCGCGATCCTTGTCCTTGGAGCGCTTCAGGTATTCGCCCCACTCGTATGAAACGATTTCGGCATCGACACCGATCTCGGCAAAGTCGGCCTGGATCAGCTCAGCCATACGGCGGGCGTTCGGGTTGTACGGACGCTGTACCGGCATTGCCCAGATCTTCATCTGCAAGCCGCTGACACCTTCAGCCTCGAGCATGGCCTTGGCCGCTGCCGGGTCATAGGGATCATCCTCGACGGCATCGTTATACGACCAGATAGTCGGCGGAATCGGGTTCTTGGCAACCTTGCCGGCGCCCTGGAAAACCGCGTCGAGGATGGCCTCTTTGTTGATCGCCATGTTCAGCGCTTTGCGCACCTTGGGGTTATCGAACGGGGCGACCATGGTGTTATAGGCGAGGTAGCCGACATTGAGTCCTTCCTGCTGAAGCAGGTCGATATCGGCGTCGCTGGCCATGGCCTCGAGATCGGCCGGGTTCGGATACGGCATCACATGGCACTCACCGGCCTTGAGCTTCTGGTAGCGAACCGAAGCATCGGGGGTGATGGCAAAAACCAGATTGTCGATCGCCGCTTTGCCGTCCCAGTAGTCAGGGTGAGCCTGGTAACGGATGACCGCGTCTTTCTGGTAGGCGACAAGCTGGAACGGACCGGTACCGACCGGTTTCTGATCGATGGCCTCAGGTGTACCGGCGGCCATCATCTTGTCGGCGTATTCCTTGGAATGGATAGAAGCGAAATCCATGCCGAGATTGGCGATCATCGGGGCTTCGGGGCGGTTGAGGACAAACTTGACGGTGTAATCATCGACCTTCACCACGTCTTTGAGCAGATCAGGCATCGACATACCCTCAAAATACTCATAGGCCGCACCTTCGGTGACGTTGTGAAACGGATGTTCTTTGTCGAGCTGCCGCTTGAAAGAAAAGACAACATCGTCGGCATTAAAATCCCGAGTCGGAGTGAAGTCTTCAGTGGTGTGAAATTTAACGCCCTCTCTCAAATAAAAAGTGTACTCCAGACCATCATCGGACACCTCCCACTTCTCGGCCAGAGCCGGGCCGATCTTGGTGGTGCCGCGCTCGAATTCAACCAGGCGGTTGAAGATTGCCCTGGATGAAGCGTCGAAGGTCGTGCCGGCCGTGTAAAAAGCCGGATTGAACCCTTCGGGGCTGCCTTCGGAACAGAATACGAGCGTCTTGTCCTGGGCGATAGCGGCACCGGCCACAAGCATGGACGCACCGCATACCGCTGCGAGCAACTTCCTTTTCATTGGTGTCATGTTTTTATCTCCTGTTTTCGGGTTGGCATCGGTCGGCGGGCGATTCCGCCTTCCTCGGTTTTGGGGGATGCAGCTGTCAATTCCGTTTTCTCTTCTGATTGGTGTTTCTTTCACTATCGGTCTTCTCAGACGTCAAACACAAAAAATAAGCCTGAAAGAGTTGTTGGCAACCCATAAACATGCAATTTCCGGAGTGAAAATTCTCATCTCAACCGTGATCGATGCTAAAACCAGCCTACTCGCTTTTTTCCGGCGGCAGGATCAGATTGAGCAGGAGACCGAGGATTCCGGCCAGGCCGATCTTTTCGATGGCAAAGTTGCCGGCGCTGAAGCTCATGCCGCCGATACCGCTCACCAGAATCACGGCGATGATCACCAGGCTGCGCGGCGTGGCCAGGTCTTTGCCGGCTTTTACCAGGGTGTTGATGCCGATGACGGTGATCATGCCAAAGAGCAGAATCATCACCCCACCCATGACCGGGCCGGGAATCGTCGCCAGAAAAGCGCCGATTTTACCGACGAAGGCCAGTAGAATCGCGGCGATTGCCGCCCAGGTCATGATCGCCGGGTTGAACGCCTTGGTCAAGGCCACCGCGCCGCTGACCTCGGAATAGGTCGTGTTGGGCGGGCCGCCGAAAAAGGCAGCCAGAGAAGTGGCGATCCCGTCGCCGAGCATCGTGTTTTCAATACCCGGGTCTTCGACGTAATCCTTATCGGTGATAGAGCCGATGGCCAGAACATCGCCGAAATGTTCGATCGCCGGGGCGATTGCCACCGGAACGATGTAGATGATGGCATCGAGATTCCACTCGGGTGCGGTAAAGTCGGGGATCTTGAACCAGGGTGAGTTGGCCACCGGCGAAAAATCGATCAGTCCCATCACCAGCGCCGCGATATAACCGGCGGCGATGCCGCAGAGAATCGGAATCAGCCTGAGAAAGCCGCCGCCGAAGATAGAGACGATCACGGTGGTGGTCAGCGCCGCCACTGAAAGGATCATCGCCTCGGTGCCGACGATTCTGCCGTCGCCGATGCTGCCGTTGGCCATACCGACTGCGACCGGAGCCAGAACGAGGCCGATGACCATGATCACCGGCCCGGTAACGATGGGCGGCAGGTAGCGATGCAGTACCGAGCTGCCTTTAATTCTGATGATAAAGCTGAGGATGATATAGAGAACACCGGCCGCAGCCAGGCCGCAGAGCGTTCCGGGAATCCCCCAGGTCGTTACGCCGTAGGATATCGGCGCGATGAAAGCAAACGAAGACGCCAGGAATACCGGGACTTTTCCCTTCGTGATAAGCTGAAAAGCAATGGTTCCGATACCGGCGGTAAAAAGCGCCACATTGGGGTCGAGGCCCGTCAGAATGGGTACCAGCACCAGTGCGCCGAAAGCCACGAAGAGCATCTGGGCTCCCAGCAGACTGTCTGCGATGTTCAGTCGATAGCTTGTTTTGTGTGTGTCGGTCGACATCTTCTTCTCTCCCTCTCAGTGATGATTGTTTCCAGTAAACGGCGAATAATCATTTAAACACTTCGGTTAGTCGCGTTGCACAGCGGATTGCGGTTATCTATTTCGTCCCGAATATCTTGTCGCCGGCATCACCCAAGCCGGGCAGGATGTAGCCGACTTCATTGAGCCGCTCATCCACCGAGGCGACATAGATCTCGACATCGGGATGCGCTTCGCTGACCCGCTTGATTCCTTCTGGAGCAGCGACCAGGAAAAGTCCCTTGATCGTCCTGCAGCCCGCTTTCTTCAATGTTTCGATAGTGGCGATCAGGGTACCGCCGGTGGCCAGCATCGGATCGAGGATCAGCGCGATCCGCTTGTCCATCTTGCTGGTCATCTTTACATAATACTCGACCGGCTGCAGGGTCTCCTCGTTGCGGTAGAAACCGACCACGCTGACCTTGGCGGTGGGAATCATGTCGAGGACGCCGTCCATCATCCCGAGCCCGGCCCGCAGGATCGGCACGATCGTTATTTTCTTGCCTTTGATTTCCTCCACCTCGACATCACCGGCCCAACCTTCAATTGTTTTGGGCTGGGTCTCGAGGTCCTTGGTGGCTTCATAGGTCAGCAGCCGGGCAACTTCTGAGGCAAGATCTCGAAAATCCTTGGTGGGGATGTTTTTTTCGCGAAGCAGACCGAGCTTGTGATTGATAAGGGGGTGATCAGCGACATGCAGCGTCATGGCGGGCTCCCGGTGCGGCGGCAACGGCCGTCTCACCTCTTCGTGGATTATTTAAATAGTCAATGATACAAAGATGATACATTGTCTTATAACAGAGCAAACCTCTGCGATTCAGCGAAAAAAAAGGATCGTGAGGTGTGTTGGAAATGTGGAGAAATCGCCCCTCTTTATAGAAACAAACAGGGGTAAAAATCAAGCATTTTACGTTTCCAGCCGCCGTGCCCTGCGACGCCCCATCGGTAACAGCTGAACGGCAATAATGCCGACAAAAATCATTGCTGCTCCGCCCAGTTCGGCCGCACTGAGCCGCTCGCCGAGAAAGACAAATCCGGCCAGCGCGGCAAAGACCGTTTCCGAACTGAGAATGATGGCCGCATCGGCTTCGTGGGTGAAGCGCTGGCCCACCGCCTGCAGGGTAAAACCGATCCCGGTGGAGAGCACGCCGGCATAGAGAATACCGAACAGGCCGCTGTAAATATCGCTCATTGTCGGTTGTTCAAGGGCCACTCCCAGCACCGTTCCGCAGATGCCGCAGATGAAGAATTGCCCGAAGGCGACCACCAGCGGAGCCCGGGTCCTTATTGCCATGGTGCCGACCAGAATGACGTGGCAGGCCCAGAAGAAACTGGAAGCGATGACCCAGGTGTCGCCGACGCTGAGATCGATACTGCGTGAACCGCTCATCACGTAAGTACCGATCAGACAGAGCAGAGAAGCCGGCCAGGCCGACCAGTGAATTTTTCTTCTGAGGACGAGCAGCGAGATGACAGGCACCAGAGGGACATAGAGGGCCGTGAGGAAACCGGCGTTGGTTACGGTGGTGTGAAAAATTCCATACTGCTGCAATGCAGCGGCAATGAAGAGCACGACCCCGGTTGCGACAATTCCAAGCCGGTCGAGCATTCCGAATTTCCGGCCCTCGCCATTGATCCGAACATATTGGCGGTAAGCAAACGGCAGTACACAACAGGCCCCGACCAGCATCCGTGCACCGGTAAAACTCATGGTTTTCAAGCCGCCGGTGCCGACCTGCTGGACCACGAAGGTGGACCCCCAGATAACGGCGGCCAGCAACAGCAGCCCGTTCGCCTGCGCTCTACTCATTATTTTTTAAACAACTGAAATAATTATTATTATATCGAGAGCCCGGCAGCTGGACGCACCCCCGCCGCCTCTTCCACCAGAAGTGGATCGACTATACTTTTTCTCCCCGATATTGCAAGCCGGATAAATGTTGGAGACCTGTTGTCTCTGCCACATTGTGGCATTCATTAGCTATTAAAATTACTTGTAAAATTGCATGCCCAATGGTACTACGTTCGGCTATTTTCTATTACTGCATTGTCGTATGAAAATTTCCAGACAAAGGAGAATCAATGAGATCTTGCCCTGACAAACTGCCGTTTTATTCCATCTTGAAGCCGCTGCTCTATGCGGCACTGCTGAGCCTGCTGATGAGCACCAGCGCCTTTGGCGAGGACACCTGCATCGTCTGCCACACTGACGAAGATCTGCTCCTGGACAACCTTGCCGACACCAGGAAAAAGACATCGGCGATGCAGGCGGGAAGCGGCTGAGGCGGCGCCGTGGCTCCGTTGGAGCCGCAGGAAAAAGTTCTGGTCTCGGAAGATTTTCTCGACTCGGTCCATGGCGAGCTGGCCTGTGTCGACTGTCACGGGGGTGATGATACCGCCGATGATAAGGAAAGCGCCCACGAGGGTTTCGACCCTCAGCCGTCCATCAACAACCCGCAGGGAACCTGCGGTGAATGCCACGAGGAAGCCGAAACGGTACCACAGTCTCTGCACATGACCCTGTCGACCTTTCCGGGCTTTCTGGAAAAACGGGCCAGCGACGAGACCTGGGACAAAGTCGATCATGGCCGGGAGCGGCATTGCGCTTCCTGCCACACCAGCTGCGGCGGCTGCCATGTGAGCAGGCCGAAATATTCGGGTAAGGGGTTCGTCAACGGCCACATGTTCAGCGCCACACCGGATCCGGTCAACCAGTGCACCGCCTGCCACGGCAGCCGGGTGGGCAACGAGTTTTTCGGTGCCCGCGGCCAGGGTGACGTCCACCTGCAGAAGTTCAATATGAGCTGTGAGGACTGCCACTCGGCCGAAGAGATGCATGCCGCCGCGCCGGAAGACCTCGAAAACCGCTACCATTTGGAAGAAGCGGCCAGCTGCAAGGACTGCCACCAGGATCTGCAATACGGTTCTGTTCGCGACCACCGCATCCACAACAACAAGGTGCAGTGCCAGGTCTGTCACTCGCAGACCTACGTCAACTGCTACAGCTGTCACACCGGCACCGATGAGGCAGGAATTCCCTACTTCATCAACAACCATGAGTTCGAGGGGATGAAGATCGGCTTCAACCCGGACCGCATCCCCGGCAACAACTATAAATATGTTATTCTCAGGCACGTTCCGGTCGATCATGACCTGTTCGACTACTATCTCGAGGACGCCTTCCCGCGCTTTGACCTGTCGCCGACCTGGAAGCGCGCCTCGCCACACAATATCCAGCGCCGCACCTGGCAGAACGCCAACTGCAACAACTGTCACGGCCAGCGTGACCTGTTCCTCGACGAGAGCGACCTGCTCGACTATGAAAAGAAGGCCAATATCGGATTGACGGTCGCCGACGACCAGATACCGCCCAAACGGGCCAGGGTCATGCCGCTCAACCTCGACACATCCGGCGTCAAGAGCGACCGCATCGTCTCGGTGGAGTGGCTCAACGAGCACCTCGAAGACGATAATGTGGTGATCCTCGACGCCAGAGGCGAAAGCGACTATGAGCACGCCCATATTCCCGGCGCCATTAACCTCGACCCAAACATTACTGAAGGGTTGCGAACCGATCCTTACTCCGACTCTGCCCTGACCATCGAAGAAGATGAGACCCTGGCCGAGACGCTGGGCGAGTATGGCATCGCCCGCGATGACCATATCGTCGTCTACGCCAAGCGCGGCATGGACGCCGGTTTTCTGCTCGGCATCCTCGACTATGCCGGAGCCGAGAACATCTCTATTCTCGACGGCGGCATCATCGCCTGGGAAATGGCCGACTACGAAGTGTCCGATGAAGAACCGTGGTGGGATGACAAGACCTTTGAGATCAAGTCGCGCAAGAATCTTCTGGTCGACACCGACTGGGTCAAAGAAAATCTCGACAACCCCGAAGTCACCGTCGTCGACGTCAGGGTCCTGCAGCAGTCAACCGGACTGATGTCGCACAGCCTGGCCGAGCGCCCCGGCAGGATTCCAGGCTCGGTCATGTTTCCGCTTCCCGGGCTGTTCATGGACGACTCCTATATCAAGAGTCCCGAAGAACTCCTCTTCGCACTCAGGGAGAGAAACATCAGGCCCGACAAGACTATCGTCGTTTCCTGCAACACCGGTAACTGGGCCGCAGCGGCGATGTTCATGCTGCACTACCTGGGCTACCCCGATGTCAAGCTCCATGATGAGTCGTGGATTAACTGGGAAGATTAACCTGAATACTTCATGGTAAAACAAAAAGGGCCGCCGGTAATCACTTCCGGTCGGCCCTTTTTTGTTGGCGTCGTACTTAGGTGATCTTACATACCCTGGATCGTCTCCAGTATCTGCGGGTTGGCTTCCTCTTCGGCTAAAATGATATGACAGGCGTCGCAGTCCATCGAGATCGTCTCGCCGGCACTGGTTTCATGCTCGTCGTCATGACAGCGAAAACAGCCCGAGTTGCCCTGGTGGCCGCGCAGGCTGGGGTAGGTGTTCCAGCCGATCTTCATTGACGGCCAGACATTCTCCAGATAGGCCGCCTGAACCCCGGCGACCGCTTTATCAAGCATCACCATGTTGTTGTTCACCAGATCGGGGTATTTGAGCCGGTACCAGGCCCGCAGTTCGGTGGCTATTTTATTTTTCGCCTCTTCGTGACTTTCATACTCCTTGGTGATCAGGTCGTAGCCGATTTTTCGGACATAGGGCAGCTCGGTCGGAATAGCTCCGAGCAGCAGTTTCTCATCGATCGCCTCTTCGGGTGACTTGTAGATATGCGTCGGCCGGTTGTGGCAGTCGATGCAGTCCATCGTCCGCGTATAGGTCTGCACGTCAGCCGGCACCTCTCCATCATGTTTGTCGAAGACGACTGCGGTACCGTCCGGTTTGGTCAGCGTCACCTGATTTATCTTTTCGCGCTCCCAATCGGAATGGGTATAGGTGATCTTGTTCTCATCGGCCACATGCCAGTGAATTCCATGGGCCTCCGAACCCTGATAGCCGCCGGAGCCAACCTTGAGAATCATCACCGTCTGGACGTGGGTGTTGGCCTCGTCGGAGAGAAACTTATCCTTGATGTAGAGCTTGTCGCCATGGAAAAGCTCAGGCCGGTGGCACTCCTCACAGGTGTCCCGGGCCGGGCGCAAACCGTGAACCGGCGTCTCGATGGGCGTAGCATAGGTCTTGGCCACCACGGCGACCAGCTGCCTGGTTCCGGAAAGCTTCGACTTGACGAACCATTGGGCCCCCGAGCCGATATGGCACTCGACGCATTTGACCCGCGAATGCGGGGAACGCATATAGGTCGAGTATTCCGGTTCCATCACCGTATGGCAGAGCTGGCCGCAGAACTCATTTGATTCGGTGTAATGATATCCGGTATAGGCCAGCAAAACGATCACGAAGACATTGATAAAGGTCAGGCTGGTTGCCAGAAATATCAGCTTTCTGACCTTGACGAAGTTCTCCGGCACCGACAATTTCTCGCTCAGGTACTCATGGGTAAAAACCCCGACATCTTCGGTGCCCTTGAAAAAGAAGAGGCCGAGAAAAATCATGACCAGGCCGAGAATGAAGGCCGGGGCAATGAACATGTAGAGCACGAAGCCGAAGTACTGGTTGTGAATGAAGCCGAACAGCTCGAGCAGGATGCCGGCGAGCAGGATCGGAAACGATGCCGTGGTCATCGTCGCGCCGATAAGAGACACCTTGCTGCGCGCGATGCCGTTGATAAATGCCTTGATTATGTTGGTGAATTTAACCAAAACCGCTCCCTCCGTTGGATGACTGATCTGGTTGCAGGTACCGTGGACTACAGAATGACCAGACTACTACATTGTCAGCTGAATTTAAACGGATTTCATGGTTTCGGCGGCGCAACTGGCGGGATGGGAAACGATCGGCGCCTGGCACACCGTGTTCACTGAAAGCAGGCAACCAGCAGGAACTGCAGGCGAAGAGTGAGGATCAATGAAAAAACAGACTATTCCTGCCTGATCTTCCACAAAGAACCATTCTCCATTGCTGCGAGCTGCCGGCGAAATGAGTCCAGGCTCTGTGCATCCAGCTCCCGCCAACTGATATCAGAGGAGACATAGCTGGCTTTGTTATACTGTCTGACCGTAAAGCCGACCGGAAGCAGGAAGATCTCACCATCTCGAAGTTCTACCTGAACCGGGTTGGGCAGCGTCCCCGACTGGGTTCTCATCCGATCCATGATAGCCGGGACCGGCACGACCCTTGTTGTATAGCTGTCGATCAGGTAGGTCCCCGGAGCCAGCGGCCCGGACAGAGCGACCTCGCCGTTGAGCGGCGGTCGGGTGTAACGAATTGAGAACTCCTCATCACTGCTGTTTTGCAGCACAACTGCCCGAGTGAGTGGGAAGGTCGTCGCATTGGCTGTTTGAAATACGACACCGATACGACCAGAGCCGGATTCCGGGACCGGCAGTTTCTGTGCACAGGAGCTGAGGGTTAGCAGCAGCACAAGCAAGACGAGCGGCTGCATCATCAGGTATAGTTTTTCAGGTGGTTTCAACATGGTCTTTTCCTATTTGGTATCTGGTTCTTGCGGTTGTTCCGAGTCAGACTTCGACTCTGTTTCCAGTTCGCTCTTTTCCAACTCTCCCAATATACGCTCACACTGATCGACGTTGGCCCGAACCGTATCAACCATTTTCTGGGCCAGAAAAGAAAGTCCCCCCGTCGCCAGAAAGGCAGTGTATCCTGCATATTTATAGGCAACATCAGCGAGGTCGATGCCAAATCGGGGGTTAGCCAGGGTCCCGCCGATATGAACCAGGGAAGCAATATCAATATTGGTCAGAGAACTGATTGCCCCCCGAGCTTTAGGCGAAATACCCACATCGATCTCTTCGGTTTTCAGATTTATCTCCCCCCCCCCAAGCCAGGTTACTTCCGTTGTCTGGGCGGCGAGCTTTCTTCTGAAGTCGGCAATCCCGTCCTTGATGTCGAAGCGGACGACACCGCACTCAAGCAATGTTTTCTCGCTGTCCAGCGGATTGAGCTGCCTCACCATACCAGCACCAAACTGACTGAGAAAAGATCTGTTCAGTTCCAGATTATTCAGTGATGCACCAAAATAACCATTCAGGCTGCTCATGATCGAAGCGATCGAAGCACCTTCTCCGTCGAGGTCAAGGTGCAGGTCGATGGTGCCGCCGAATCGGGGAGAGGTAAAATTATCCAGATTGATATCGGCGTCCAATGTCGCTGTCTCAGAACCGGCGTCAAGAGAAACGTAGCCTGTTCCTGTTCCGCCATTGCTCTCACTGAGATCGATCGGATCGACCCGCAGGCTCCCCTGGTCGAGCACAGCACGAATCTCAGCATCTCCGGTGTTGCCTTTGGGGAACAAGATATCCTTCACTTCAAGCTGGAGATCGGCATCATAATTGTTGAGCCAGCCAACCGCTAAAGGCTCGTCTGAAAAGATCCTCCCAGCGGTCGCCGGTTGTTCTTCTGCCTGGTCGCTTTCTTCCTGGTCTACCGCAGCAACCTCCTCTAGACCTGAAGGATCCGGCGCTTGGTCTGGGGCCGCGACACCGGCTTCACCCGCATCTTCCCCTGTCACCTCCCCGGGTGCCAGAAACGGCGAGATATCCAGACCGATCACGCTGACTTCACCTTCGATTTTAGGCCTCGCCAGGTCGGCTTCCGGGGGCAAGCGATAAGCAAGATCTGCGTTGATTTCACCCTCATTGGTGATGATGACAAATTCTTCAAGCAGATAAGCACCCGGCTCTGCACTCAACTTTCCATCGAGTTTCAGCGTTGTATCCTTACCAATTTCATAGTCGAACAGAGCAGCGGCCCGGACAACTGACTCCATGCTGACCTGCAGGTTTGTTTGAAATGTCTGAAATGTCTTCAGGTCTGCCAGCTGCCCATCGATTAAAGCACGTATGCCCTCACCCTCCAGTTCGGAGGTTAAAGCGAACCCGTCAGGTGCATCAACAAGCTGGTTGGCCTGAACCGTGAAAGACCAGGGACCGGTTTGCGGCAGTTTTATTCCGGCCAACGTGGATATGGTCGACAGCGAATCGAGTTCACCCCGTACTTCGGCCTTCAGCCCGCTCAGCGCGACAAGGTCTTCTATTGTCCCATCTACTGTTGTCTTCAAACCTGCATTGACAAGTGATGCCTGCAATGCATCCAGGGTGATCGATTCCGCCGTCGAGCCCAGGTGGGCTTTCACATCAAGGGAGCCAAGCTCCTCCACCTCGATTCCCCCGGCCTGATTCAGCAGCGCTGCCAGAGAAGATGTCTGCAGCGCAACATCAGCATCGATACCTGCTTTTCCATATCCCTCCGGGTTTTGGCCAACACCTGCCAATGCCGACAGATCAGCTATGTTTCCATTTACCTGAGCGGTTACCGCGTCGCCGTCAAGGGTCAACACGAGATCATCGACCGCATAGGTATCGCCTGCAGAAGCGAGCTTTGCCTGCAGATCGACTGAGCCAAGGGCCGGAATATCGACGCCGGCATACTTTGACAGCGCTGCACTGTCCTGTACTGCAGCCTTCAGTTCGGCGGCGATGCCGGAAAGGTCCATAACGTTGTCCACCGTAGCGCTTATGGTGACATCCGCACCGCTGTCTTTGACAACAGCCTCCAGACTGGTGATACCGAGTGTATCGAGGCTGCCGGCGGCGGCTGCATCGAGGCTGAATGAAGTCGGCAGTTCAACGGGGAGAGTAACACCAAAACGATCAACGATTTCTTCAATTCGATCGGACTCAGCTGCACCGGTGAGCTCGATCCCTGAGATCTTAAACTCTGCATCGCCGGGGTTACCGATGTTTTCCGCCGAACCATCGAGACGAGCCGTCAGCGCCGGGTCACTGAGTTCAAGCTGCAGCGCTTCAAGCTCCAGGCCGCTGCTCACTGAAACGACCCTGGCTGAACCATTCAGCGGGCCAAAAGACGGAAGATCAAGTCCAGCGTGACGGTTGATGATCGAGGTTGATTCAAGGTCGATGGTCACATTCGCGTTTCCGCCCATGGCGTCGGTGATATCCTGCAGGTCTGCAGCGAGCAGGATATCGAGCCCCTGGTCCCTGACATGCAGCTTGAGCCCATCGATCGACAGTGCATCGAGACTGCCGGCGATGTCACCCGCTAACTCTATTGTTGCAGGGATCTTATAAGCAGTTCCCAGATTGAGTATTTCCGCCAGCTCGCCGCCCTTTTCGGTTCCGAAATCGGCGCTTAACTCGATACCTGACAGTTCGGACAGATTGGCGACGCGGCCACTGAACGAGCCGCTTAAGCGGGTGTCGCTGAGGGCAGCATTGACGTTTTCAAGCATCGTGTTGCCATCGTCAGCGACCAGGGTAAACGAAAGATCAAGACCCTCGAGACGCGGCAATGCGAGTCCGGCAAAGGCATCAAACGTTGACATCGTGCCGGCCGACACGCCGATATCAAGCCGGGCATTGGGGCGGGGCAGCATCGGGCCCGCTGAACCTGACACCGTAAGGCTCGCCTCATTGAGCGTGCCTTCGAGCGACACATCTGTTTTCTGATTACCATGCCACTGCTCGATTGAGCCGAGCGATCCCCACAGTTCTAGAGGCGCACCCTGGTAGGAGCCTTTCAGCGCAAGCGGAATGTCAGATCCCTCGACGAAAATCCTCAACTGCTCGACAGCAGCCTCGATATTTCCGGTACCTGCCGCTTCTTCATAAGCAAAGACCAGGTCGCTGATTTCCAGATTTCGAATAGAGGGCTTCAGCGGCAGTGAGAACGAGGTGCTGTCCTCAACAGCTCTGGTACCCTCCGGCCCGGCAATGACCGGATCTTCCGATCCGGATGTGAGCACCCAGTTACCGGTACCGTCGGTACCGGTTTCCAGCAGGACATCGGGCCGATCGGCTTCAACGATAAAATCGAGCACGCCGGTAACCAGAGGTAGCAGCCTGACCTCCACGAACAGCCGGTCAAGTCTCGCCATCTCATCTCTGCTGCCCCAGTCTGCGTTGGCAAAGCGAACATCATGGGCGGTCAGGCTGATTTTCGTGCCGAGTGAGACATCAAATTCCCCGTCAATTGCCAGCGCCCGCCCGGTTGCCGATTCTGCCGCAGCCGTTATCCATTTTTTGTACTGCTCATTGGTGATGAGCTGCAATGAGATAAAGGCGATGACGATCAGCCCCATTACTCCGGCGGCTGTATAGCCGATACATTTAACGAGCAGCTTCATGAACGATCCTCATATTCTGCCCGGCGCGAGTCGGTCAAGCACCGCCTCAGCCGGTATGCCGATCCGCCCCCTGAGCGAATCCGGGGTAAGGTGAAGAACATGTGAGCCACCCCGGAATGGTTGTCTGTTTGATGTAAAAGCGCTGATTGGCCACTGTTTCATGAGTATAAACATCAACACCTGAAATGGTACAGGATATTGAGCAGCCAGGAGTCAATCCAGAGGTTTTTTGAGTGGCTATATCTACCAATCAGCGCTCTGTTATTTTTTCGTTTCGATCATGGGTAAACAGGAGTATTGACTTGACTATGGTTGTCAGCTGAGATTATATACGACATCAGGGGTATAGTGTTCTCTTGGCAGAGGTAATCAGTCGAACAGTCACCATACAAGCAAACAGGAGGAAGACGATGAGAGCAAAACGCTATGCACGCATCGCTGCCGGAGCAGCGTTTGCTGTCTGTCTGGCAACGCAGGCGCAGGCCGGCGGCAGCGGCGGTATGATGGATGACAACATGCTGCAGGAACTCAAGCGGATGATCGAGCAGCAGCAGAAACAGATCGATCAGCAGGCGGCGGAAATCGCCGGGCTCAAGGAACAGCTGGCGGGCAACAGTGAAATGCTGGCCGACAAGGCAGACAAAGAGGATGTCAAGGGCCTCGATAAAGTCGTGACCTCGAGCTACGAGCGAGTCAACCTGAGTCTCTACGGCCATGTCAACCGGGCCCTGCTTTACGCCAACAACGGCGATACCAGCAAATGGTATTCGGTAGACAACATCAACTCGCAGACCAGGCTCGGTCTGCGCGCCTCGGTCGAGACGATGTCAGGGTGGGACGTCGGCGGCCGCATCGAATACGGCATCGTCAGCAACGGTTCCTCCGATGTGAACCAGTTCAACACGACCAACGCCACCTCGGACAATTTCAAGCTGCGCTGGGCCGAGGTGTCTTTCAAAAACGACACCTTTGGCAAAATCTCGCTCGGCAAGGGCAGCAGCTCCTCAGACGGAAGTTCCGAAGTCGACCTCTCAGGGACGACGGTCGCCGCCTACGCTTCGGTTACCGACATGGCCGGCTCGATCCCTTGGTACGATGGTGTGACACCGCTTGCCGAGGGCGGTCTCGAAATTGGTAATGTCTTTTCTGACTTTGACGGTTTCAGCCGAACCGATCGGGTCCGTTATGATACGCCTTCCTTTGCCGGATTTTCGCTGGCCGGCTCCGCTTCTTCAGGCGACGCCTTCGACGGCGCCCTGCGCTACAGCCGGGATTTCCAGGGCACCAAGGTTGCGGCCGCCTTCGCCGTCGGCAACCCAGGTGATCTCATCGCCAGTACTGACGTGCAGTACAGCGGGTCGGCATCGGTGCTACTGCCGATGGGGTTGAATGCAACGTTTTCCTCTGCCTATCGAGACCTGGAAGATTCAGACAGGGACAGCCCGATCAACTGGTGGGGCAAGCTCGGTTACAAAACCGTTTTCTACGAAGGCTCGTCAACCGCCCTCTCGGTCGACTACGGCGAAACGTCGAACCTGGCAGCGGATGACGACAAGGCCAAGACATGGGCCCTGGCAGCAGTGCACAACATCAATGACTGGGCCACCGAGTTTTACGCAACCTGGCGCAACTACAAACTCGATACCAACGCCGCCGATTATGATGATATCAATGTCTTCATGACCGGCGCCCGCTTGAAGTTCTAATGATCAAGCTTTTTCTTACCCGGCTGGCAGGCTGTCTTCTGGCCTGCCAGCTGCTCGCCGGCTGCGGAGGCGAACCTTACGCATACCAGCCCAGCAATGAACTCAAACCCGGCCCCGGTCTTTTCTCGGGCGAAGACGGTGAATTCACCCTGATTGGTGCACCCAGAAAGCAGGAAGATACCGAACCGGAAAAAGAGACTGACATCTCGACTGAATAGGCAGAGATCTTTTCTGAATTTCAAGGTTGTTGTCCGGCCCTTGTATTTTCTAACCGCCCAGACCAGCAGCTGACTGCCGATAGATTCATAATCGGCTGCCCCCAACTTCGCGGACCTGTGCATACCTCAAATACGATGCTACGCCGACTCTCAAAAAGCTATTTGGGCTGTCTGCTGTTTATACTACTTAGCGGTTGCGCCAGTATCGGACCGCCGACAATAGAGCAGATGAGGATTTCGGCACATTGCTCGAAATTCTAACGAGGATTCAATCTCACGGCGGCATGGGCGCCCGGATGGTCGAAAGAGACAGTAAACGGGCACTTGTTTTCTTCAGAAATAAAAGAAGTGAGCAGTTGCAGAGGTGAGATCCGAGATCATCACACCGGTGCTGACATTGCCTACCGGTTAAGCAGAGCATTTATCAATCAATACCTCAATCAGGACGATCACCGTTCTGCCTGAAACTGCTCAATTCGGCCTCCAGCCAGGCTTTGCTTGGCTGTGTTTCGCCATCACAGATGACCGAGTAGCTCTTTCCAGTCACCGAACTTTGACTGGCGGTATAGGTGATAAACTGCTCGGCAGATTCGATCCTTTTCTTCAGGAAGTTGTATTTTTTGGTGATATGCTGCCGGGCTTCGGCTGCGGTGTAGGTTGTGTTATTGCGAATGAAGCTGCAGTCAGACCGCTCGATAAACTCCAGGAGATGCCCGATTTCCGCATCCGAGACAGCATCGGCTCCGGCCGGAAGAACCCAGACCAGAGAGATGAGCACCGCAACGATGACATTTCTCATCTGGCAATGTCAGCAATTTCGGCCGGACTTGTTAACCTGAAATGAACTTCGAGCGGGTTGTGATCGGAGCTTTCAACCTGGTGAGAGAGGGATCGGACGACATCCAGCCCGCGGAAATAAACGTTGTCAACGGTGTGGTTTAGAAAGCTGACGCGCTTGTCCGGGTCGAAGCGCACTTCGCCCATGCCCAGATCTTCCATTTTCTTCTGTACCAGTGATTCGCGCGTATCACTCCAGGTGTTGAAATCGCCGGCGACGATAACCGGCCCGTCATGGCTGCGGACCAGCGCTTCCAGCGTCTCGATCTGCTGCTTGACGGCCTCGGTATCTATGGTGAAATTGACCAGGTGAATATTTACCACCAGCAGCTGTGTATCAAGCCCCGCCAGCGGATAAGCGGCAGCCAGCCCGACTTTGGGTATTCTGATCAGCGGTTCCTGCTGGCTGGCCATGCAGTAATCCTGCGCCATAACCCGCGAAGCCGACAGAACACCGATCTCCCGGCCGTCAAGATTGAAGGCCGGGGCCATCAGCCATTGATTCGCCGATAAATCGAGCTGGGCAGCAAGGACCGTCTCCAGAGCTGCTTCCTGGAGAAGAATGATATCGGCTTCCCGACCGTGCGAGATCAGATCATCATTCCACTGCTGATGGGCTCCACGATGCGCGTTCCAACTGATAATGGAGAACTCCTGCGGGTCAAGCCCTTCAAGCTCTTGCTGAAAGCTGGAGTTGGTCAGGCGGGGACCACAGGCAATTTCCTGCCGCTGCAGCTCCTGCGTCATCACCCCTCTGGCAACGACGTTTTGATCGGAAACTGCAACACAGCCGGAGAAATAGAGCAGGGCCGCGACAGCAGCCAGGCTGAGAAGCACTATCATCGCCGAAATATTTTTTCTTATTTTTTTGAGCATAACTTCAAAATTATACTCATTCAGTCTGTTTAAAGCAAGCAGCCCAGCCTGCCCAGGCTCACCCCTGAAGCGTTCTTTACCCTACCGATCGTCAATCATTTCATTTGGGTTGTTTGTTGAGCTGAAGCCAGGTAAATTCAAGGTGAAGACAATTGATCGTACCTTGCAAAAATCCTCATTTTGCAAGGGAGCCTCGATATTTATCAGAGACATGGTGCGGCCATGAACATATTTCGCGTCCACTTTACCTGGAAAGAGAAAGAATACGAGCTCAAAGCGCGGAGCCTCGACATGACGCATCCGTATTTTGTCTCTATCAAGGATCTGGTCCTGCCGGCTGATAACGGAGTTCTGATTAATCCGGCCGATGATGAAATACGCAAGATCTTCTCTGAAGTACGCCAGCTGATGCTGCCGTTCCAGTCGGTTTCACTCATAGAGGAATTCACCGAAGACCCCGATGCCGGGCGATCAGAGATCAATCCGCCGGGCCGGCAGAGCCAGCGCAAGGGTGAAGTAGTCCTCACCGACCGCTTCAAGAAACGATCCTGACACCACCTGCCTCGCTGCTACAGCTGTATGTATTCCTTGAATTTGTCGGCCGGAATGGCCGGGCTGAAAAGATACCCCTGGACGACTTCGACTCTACGCTTTTTCAGAAAATCGAACTGCTCCCTGGTTTCGACACCTTCTGCGACCAGTCTTAAATCAAGGATCTGAGCCATGGCGATGATTGCATCGACCAGGGACATATTGTATTGATTCTCCATCATATCGTTGATAAACGAACGGTCAATCTTCAGAACCTGGAGGGGAAACTGTTTCAGGTAGCTCAACGAAGAGTAACCGGTGCCAAAATCATCGAGCGACAGGGTTATATTTCTCTTCAGCAGCTCGTTGAGAACTTCAAGCGGGCCGTGGGTGTCCTGCATCAAAAGATTTTCGGTAATCTCGATTTCCAGCAGCCGGCAGTCCAGACCACTTTTTTCGAGCGCCTCATCGATGATGCTCAAGAAATTAGCCGACCTGAACTGCCTCGGAGATATGTTAACGGCGACCTGCAGCTCGCAATCTGCATACTCCTTCCAGCAAACAGCTTCCTTGCAGGCGGTGTCGATGACCCAGGAGCCGATTTCCTCTATCAATCCATACTTTTCGGCCACCGGAATAAAAATCGACGGCGGCACCATGCCGAGATCAGGATTCTGCCAGCGAATCAGCGCTTCAGCACCGATAACCCGCTCGCTCACCGTATCGATCTTGGGTTGGTAATAGACGGAAAGCTCATCATTTTTTATCGCATGTCTCAGACGATTCTCGATGGCGAGCTGCTCGTCTATATAGGCGCGCAGTTCATGGGAAAAAAAGCGATAATGGGAGCTGCTGTCTTTCTTGGCATAGTACATTGCCGTATCGGCATACTGAAGCAGCAGCTCAACCGAGTTGCCATCATCGGGAAAGGTGCTGATACCGATGCTGGCAGAGGTGTAGATCTCATGAGAATTAACAAGAAAAGGCTCATCGAAAGAACCGATGATCTTGTGAACAACCACTTCTGCCTGTTCCTGGCGGTTCAACCCTTCGAGAAGCACAAGAAATTCGTCTCCTCCCATCCTGGCGGCGGTATCGGTCTCGCGCAACAAGAGCAGCAACCGGTGTGATACCATTTTCAGTAACTCATCACCGATCCCGTGACCGAGCGTATCGTTGATATCCTTGAAATTATTCAGGTCAAGATAGAGTAGAGCGACATTGGTGTTCTGCCTCTTTGCACGGGCAAAGGCACTCCTGATATAAGAGAGCATGTAGTAGCGGTTGGGCAGGCTGGTGAGCTGATCGAAATTGGCCTGGTGAATGAGTTTTTTCTCGGCTTCATCCCGCTCGCTGATGTCCAGCGCCGTCACCACATATACCGGTGGGTCCTCCTGAGCCGAAAACTGAATTCTGAGTTCCACTGGATAAGTGGTTCCATTTTTACGTTTCTGCAGCGTTTTATAGGTCAATGAATCTCTCGCGCCATGCTTGAGAGGAGTGACAAAAGAGAGAATCTCATCTCTGCTCAGATCGACAATGATGTCGTCCCAAGCCATACCGGACAGTTCTTTCTCGATGTAGCCCAGATTATCCAGGGCTCCCTTGTTGAACTGCAGACAGGTCAGGGTTTCGGTGTCAACGATATAAAGTTCGTTGGAGCTGTCATTTAAAATCCTGCCAAGCCGGTTGTTGAGCTGGTTTTTTTCTTCCTCGAGATCTTCAACCAGGGAAAGGTTCTCGTATCTAAGGTGCAGGGAGGTAACCAGAATTTCGTTGAGCCGTTTACTGGATCTAATTAATGATGATAGATAAATGAGGACGACGAACGCCACAAAAAAATTGATTGGCTCAGGAGAGAAGAATGAATAAGCAATAATCGGTGCCAATAGGCATGCAGCGTATGTCCAATAGCAAACGAGATCAGCAAACAGAACCGTTAGCGCTCCAGCCGCCAGCCCCGCCAGGATCAAGACCGTGAACATCTGATTGGGAACAGTATCGTGTGGATGAAAGAAAATTGTTGTCGATCCGAAAACGATACCAACTGCTGCACTGACCAGACGAAAACGTTTGAGCCATATAGGCCGTTCTTTAAAACCTATATCCTTTTTATAATATTCCCTTACAAGGAAAAAACGGAAAACAAACACAGATAAAAGGGCAGTATACCAGACTATAAGTGAGGTTGACAGATGATCAGAAGATTGAAAAGCGATGTAGACAAGTCCTACAAACAGATGCGCAATAGTGCTCAGCTTGTTGCTCGAGTACAATGAATCCAGTTTATCGGCAAGTATCTTACTTGTGAAAATGTTGGAAGAACGTACTTTTTCAGAATTATTATCTGTCATCTATTAGAGTATCACAATTATTGCCTTCATTTGGCTGGGCATAAAAGAAAAGCTGATTAATGAACTCACTTTTCTTGACTGTAATTAACAGCCTATCAAAATGGCAAAAAAATTAAAACATTCTTCCGATATTGTTTGAAAAAATAAACCAACAACTACAGTTGGTTATCTTCTGAGCAAAGATGAGGGGAAAATTATAAAGGATAAATGAAGTACTATTGTGATAACCGCCAATCAGTTAATGATCTGCATAATGTCGATCGCCCGGCGATCATAGGTCGTTCTTCGATCGTGGAGAATCATTTTGCCTTTGCTGTCAGTCAGCGGGAAAGCGTTTTCAAACGGGTTAATGCGGCGATCCTGCTTGGTCCTTACGAGGTGTTTTTTTTGGGGTTTATGCTCCGCCGTCATTTGTCCGCGGTTCTGGGCGAGTACAAAACGCGCCATGGTTTTCAGGTCTTTTTCCTTCAACTGCAGCGCTGCGTCTACCCATACTTGGGCGATATCCTTCAGTTCCTTATAGGTCACGGGATTAAAAAGCTGTCTCACTTTATGAACAGACTGCAGCCCGTTGGAGGCACGTCGATGTTTGCGTATAAAGCAATCGACCGCCTCATACCCTTGCCCGGACTCGGCCAGAATATCCACTATTCCCATTTTATTAAGCTCTGGACCACTATAGATCTTTCCTGTGGTGATCATCTCCTCGGCTTTCACCATGCCCACCTTCCTGCCGAGAAAGCTATAGGCTCCCATTCCGGGGAACAGGTTGAAACGGATTTCCGGCAATCCCATCTGGCTATGCTTTTCGGCAATGAGATAATTACTCGACATGGCCGATTCTAAGCCACCTCCTAGAGCCGAACCTTCAACATAGGAAATGGTAGTCAGAGGCAGGTTAAGATTAACCGTGTTTGTGTAACATATATCGATGCAATAAGTAGCATAATCAAGCAGCTGCTGCCGATTGCAATTTTCTATTAATTTTATGAAGAGGTTGAGGTCACCGCCGAGGTTGAACACCCCCGGAGTCTGGGAGGCAAGGATCATATATCTTACGGGGAACTCGTCCTGTCTTTCTCCGGATTCAAAATATCGTATGACAGCCTGCTGAATCTGTTTTGACTCCTTCAACATTGTAGGTGAAAAACAGGGGCGTCCAGAAGCTTTGAAATAACACCACAACGCTTCCTGGCTTCGGTCATAGCGTACTGACATTTCTTTATAGGGACCAAAAATTTTTCTGAACTGATCAGACATATCTTTCCTTTTACAGGACATCAAAGATAATAGTTAAATTCTTGACACTTTTGACCTATCATGGTCTCACTCTGTTTGCTTAAAAATCAAACACGAGACATGCCAGTAAAAAAGCGTCAGAATTCTGTCACTTGATTGCGGCATATCAAATAGGAGAGCAATTGTGATGCCAGAAAAACCTATCGTGGAGATATTTTGAGATTTCTAATACACTAAATATATGGGGTGGGTCAGTACTGACATTTTTTTTGGATTTAACAGAATACATACTTTTTAAAAGTAGTAGACCTGGACTGTATCTGTTCAATAATGTAAACCATTTGAGAAACATTCTCCTTCTGCTATTGCTCTGGTCAAAAGGCTGATATCCGGCTTATCTGATAAAGATGACCTTTCAACAACTTAGATTATCCGACAATACTTTCTTCCTCTTCTAAAAATAGTCTCTACCTTCAACTTGGTCCAACAGATTCTACAGAACAGGAGACTGTTCCGGTGTCAACTTGAGTAATAATAGATAGTTATAGGAAACAGGCAAAGGGCCGAGCAACCAAATGACGCCTTACAAAACTGGATCCCACTTGTTTTCCCTGTCAAAATAACGACCCGGCACGATGATGAATCCTACTCCAAAGATCATTGAACGGCACGCATATATCTCTAACCGACTTAATATAAACGTTTTATTCATAGATTCATCTGGTGCACATGAGGCCTCTATTCTGGGCTGGTATACATTTTGCTTATCAATCGATGATGAAGAGATTGACCATAACTAATGACACTCGTGTTAATAACGGCAGGGCAATGCAGAAAGAAATCAAAACGTGAGCTCACAGAGATGAAACCTATAAGAGTGGTATTAATTAAGCCGAGCCAATATGACTATAACAGTTATGTGGCTCGCTATCGTTACGGTCTAATGCCAAATTCAACTTTATCTCACGTGGGAGGTCTAACACCGGAAAATTTAGGTGGACATCCTGTTGAGATACACATGATCGATGAATATGTGGAACCTGATCTGAAGTACCTGAATTTGTTGAAGCATGATCCTTCCTGTCATACACTTGTGGCCCTGGTCGGTGTAATGTCGATCCAATATCAGAGAGCCTTGGATTTATGTGCCTTTGCGCTGAAAAATGGAGTCCGAAACGTTGTTGTTGGCGGTTCACACGTAATGACCTGTGACACATTTGAACAGCAGAATCGAGGAGTAAGCTTTGCTCTTGCTGAGGCGGAACTGATTTGGGATGAAATACTTAGTGACACAATCTCCGGCCAACTCAAGCCTGTCTATGGGCTTAAAAAAAGGTGGATTGAAACGTTGCCGTCAACAGTGATCCGTCCGCAAACCAAGAAGCGTCTTTCTCGTTATGCAGTTCGAATGCAAGGAATTTACCCTTCTCGAGGCTGTCCATTCCGCTGCAATTATTGCTCTATTATCAAAATTGCAGGTCGAAAAATCCGCTCACAGCCGCTGCAATCTACTATTGATTCTCTTAAGCTCGCCAAACTTGCAGGGGCGAAGTTGATTATGTTCACGAGTGACAATTTTAACAAAATACCACACCGGAAAGAAATGCTCCGCGCGATGATAGATGAGAAAATAAATCTTCCCTTCGTCGTGCAGTGTGATGTTCAGATAAGCAAACAGGAAGATCTTTTTGAACTTTTAGGTCGAGCCGGCTGTGTTCAGATGTTTGTAGGGGTCGAATCGTTTAAGAGAGAAACCCTGGTTGCAGCCGATAAAAATCAGAATCACCCGGAGCATTACACCGAACTTGTCCGATTATGTAATAAATATAAAATTGCCAGCCATTTTTCCAACATCATCGGATTTGAACAGGATAACGAAGACGATATACATGAACATCTAAAACAATTGTTAGATATGGATCCAGATATGGCTTCATTTTATATCTTAGTTCCTATCCCTGGTACCGACCAGTACGACGATTTTCTTAGCCGAGACCTGATTATTGAAAACAATTTAGATTTCATGAGCTCTCATAGCCTCACGTGGCGGCATCCAAATTTGAGCCCTGAGCGAGCTCGAGAGTTGCTCTTTCACTGCTATCATTCATTTTATTCGGCACGAAGGTTCCCATCAACCTTGAAACGGGCATTGATTAAGACGAAAGGACGACCGAAAGCAGCGAAGACAGTCGTTCCAGCAAATTGGATGGTTTCTAAGTACTCATCTACCAGAAAAGTGCATCCAATGGCAGGAGGTTTATTTGTCCGCCATTTTGATAAGCGCAGTGATTACGAAGATTTAAGAAGAGAATTTTTTGATGTTGACCTTGTTCCCTTCCCGAGAAGCCTGCCAGCCCCATCATCGACTGAACCACTGTTATATCACATGAAGAACTAATCCTGGTCGATTTCTTATTTTCTTTGACAATAGGGAGAATATTCCACTACAATTCAGGGAAACCAAAACAACTTCTTCGAAAAGGCTAACTTAGGGTGACCTAAGGACGCAAAGCCACGGGCCAGCAGAAACTGGTAGCCGGGTTGCCGAAAGGGGGTTCTTGCTGTTGTTGTCACAACGCCCGTCTTCGGTAGAGAAGATGGGCGTTTCTTATTGAGTATTAAACGCCCTGGTTGTTATGTCGGGCCGATTCAATTACCTGGCTCTGAAAACATACCAAGAAGGCGTTACTATGCGAAATATTGTCATGATTAGACTATTCTTTTGTCTGCTCTTGGATTTGCTATCTTCTCTATGGCGAAACAGCTTGATCAGAATCAAAATGAACAGTTTTTATCGAATATAGATTCGTTTCTTTATTCCACCCTCTAAATGAAGCTCGCTTTTTCTAAGGTGGATGTGTCCCCCCTCTCAATTCGGTAGTCGACGTCTCTTAAACGTATTTCTATATCCACAGCCAGGAAAGCTGACTGATAGTTTGTTGTGCAGATAGTCTAGGAAATACTGGCTGAACAGAACCTTTAGAGTCTTCTCTGAGTTACCGATCTTTCCCCTCCAATTACAAGATCTTCAGACGTTGATCGATCAGATCGTTGACCAATAAACTGTTTCCGAGGCTAGATGGATTGCCGATGGCCCTGGCGACTACCTCGGCCCCCCCATCCTCGCCAGGATCAAGCTGCCGATTGCCTTTTTTCTATACACTCTATAATTAGGTCCAGGCCACCGCCAAGATTGAACACTTCCGGAGTCTGGAAGGCAAGAATCATAGATCTGAAAGGGAATTAGTCCTGCCCTTTTCCAGATTCGAGATATCTCATAACGGCCCGCTGAATCTGCTTAGATCCCTGCAGAACTGTAAAAAACCAGGGCCGCTGCAGCGGCTTGAAATAACACCAGTGCACTTCCTGGTTGCGGTCTTAACGGACCGACATTTCCTTGTAGGGTCCGAAGATCCTGCGAAAGTTCTCAGACATGGTTTTCGTTTTCTGGTACGAAGGGGTTACGGTTATAATTTTGACACATGTATCGTTGATTTATTTTTCTGTGGTAAAATAAGACGTTAAATCTCATTTCAAATCTATGATTATGTTAATTAACCGACATCAGTTATCATTGATACATTACCAAGGCAAATTGGAATCCAGATTGTTATTACCCTCAAAAATTTGCCAGTTATAAATGAAGATCCTGATTAAGCAAGTAATCAATGGGTACCGGAGCCTGTGGAATAAACTGTGATGCCTGCCGCCTCAATCGGGACGGTATATGCAGCAGTTGCGGGAACGGAACCAGCGAACAGGGACGTCTCAAGCTCGAAGCCCAGGAACGACTGCTCGGTGCATCCTGCCCTCTGCTCGCCTGCGCCCGGCTGAACCGGATCGAGTACTGCCCGAGGGATTGTGACCAGTTTCCCTGCGATAACTTTTTCGGTGACCGTATCGATTCGTACCCTTTCAGCCAGGGGTATCTGGCGATGCAGAAAAGAAGAAGAAAAATGGCGGATAACAAAGAAAAATCAAAAAACACCCTCGAGATTCCCGAACAGCACTGGCATGAGATTGGCAGCAGAAACATCGATGCTGTAGCCCGCAGTTCAGGTGCCGCAATCGTCGAGGGAGGATCTCTGCTGCTTGATGTTATGAATCAGGCAGTGCGGATTGACCTGCTCCGAAAGCGCATCGAAGTCAACTCTGGTGATCAATGGCAGCCGGCACAACCACTGACGGCCTTTGTCACGGCTCTTTATCTGGCCAGGTGTCAGAGCGTTGAGCTGAGCGGACGCTGGGTCAGTGAGAAGGAGTTGTCCAGCAGCGAGTTCTTTCGGGGTATTCATCGATTACGCACCGATGCGGTGATCAATCGCTACGGAAATAAGCCTGATGCACTTATCGAATCGGCACAAATATTCGGCGGCTTTGAAACCCGGGACAGCGGCGATGCGGCGCTGATGCTCTGGATTTTTCCCAGGATTCCGCTGAAATTGATTCTCTGGTGCGGAGATGATGAACTGGAGTCCGCCCTGACGGTGATGTTCGATCAGTCGATCGACCACCTGCTGCCGGGTGACGCCATCTGGGCGCTCGTTCAGATGGTCTGCGAAGCATTGGCGGATCAGAGACTTTGAGGTTAGAAGACCTCCGGCTTCTTCCTTCCAAAATTTATTGACCGAGATCCACCACCTCGAGGCTGTGATCGAACAAATCGGTGATCAGCAGTCTGTTTCTCAGCCCAGCCGGCCTGCCGACCGCCATGACCACGACTTCAGCGCACTCCATTGCCGCCAGCGCAATGGCGGTGAAAGGCAGCGTTCCCAGCTGCTTCTCGACGCCTCGATGAGCAGCTTTTGCCGGGTCTCCGTAAATCCGTGAAAGGCCCTGATCGTCGGGGTAGATGACGCTCACCTGGCCGGACGTCCCGCCGATTGCAGCAGACACCAGGGGAATCTCCAGTTGACGACAAGCATCTTCGAGAATGAACCGGGCGGTGATCGAATCGAGGCAGTCGACGGCGATATCGGCTCCGGACAATAGATCAGCCGCGTTTTCCTCTTGCAGGAATGAAACAACGCACCGGTTTTGAACAGCGGGATTCAGCACCCCGACCCGCTCGGCTGCGACAACCGCTTTTTCCTGTCCCAGCACTGCCGTGCTGCTGAGCAGCTGCCGGTTCAGGTTTGAATCATCGAACCGGTCGCCATCGACCAGGATGAGACTGCCGATGCCGACCCGGGCCAGAATCTCGGTGACCGTGCCCCCCAGACCGCCAAGACCGATGACGGCAACCCGGCTCTGCAGCAGCCGGATCTGATCATCTGAGGACAAACTTTTCTGGTTTCTTGCATATACTTCGGGCACGACTTCCTGCCGCAATGCTGCCAGCTGAACGTCTTTGTGGCTGCAACCGTTTTCTTCGGCTATGCTCTTCTGGGACTGAAAAGACAGGGACCGATATGGACTGCCGTCGGGCCGCTGCCGCTCCTCTACAGCCTGGGCGACAATATCTTTTAATCCGGCGACCATGTTATGACCCCTCAGCATCCGGCGCTGTTTTCTTTTTCCAGCTTTTTTCCTGACCCCGTATCAGCCGGCCAATATTTTCGTTATGCTTAATCCAGATCAGCGCAGCGATAATGACGCCGGTCACCACTGAGGCGACCGATTCCCCCAGCAGCCAGAGCCAGAGCGGAAAAAGGCCCGAGGCCAGCAGCGAGCCCGCCGAGACGAAACCGCTCAGCGCCACCGTGGTAACAAAGACGAGGCAGCTGATTGCGATTGCAATCGGTGAAAGATAGAGAAATACACCAAGGCCGGTCGCCACCCCTTTACCGCCCTTGAAACCGAGATAAACGGGGAACATATGACCAACAACGGCGAGAACGCCGCAGAGCAGCAGAGTGATCTGATAAGCGGGTCCTTCAGGCAGGAATTTCGAAGCCAGAAAGATCGGCAGAAAACCTTTCAGACAATCGAGAACCAGCGTTATGATACCGAATTTTTTGCCCAGCAGGCGGGCCACGTTGGTGGCGCCGATATTGCCGCTCCCCGAGGCCCGTATATCCACGCCCGCCAGCCTGCCGACCAGCAGACCGAAAGGAATCGCGCCAGTAAGGTAACTTGCAATCGGAAAAAGGATGTTCATTATGTAGCTGTGCTCTAGGGTATAACTCGTTTATCAGGAGTGCACTGTAGCCTGTTCCCGCCGCCAAAGCAAGATAGAGCACAGCCGGTGGCCGAGTAACTGTTAATCTCTGAAATAGTCAAATTCAGCGGCCCGTGGTAATATGGTAATTTACAATATGATGAAAATGCGTGCAGGAAATCGTAGCGACCACACAGAGAAATTGAGATGAATCATGGCTCTCAGAAAAATAATTGAATATCCCGAACCACTGCTGCGGCTCAAAGCCAGGAAAGTGGACGACTTTGACGACACCCTCAAAATCCTCATCGAGGACATGGCCGAAACCATGTGGGACGCTCCCGGTATCGGCCTGGCAGCTCCGCAGGTGGCCCAATCGGTGCGGGTCATCGTCGTCGACGTCAGCGAGCCGGAACAAGAAAAGAACTATATGGCCCTGGTGAACCCGGAGATCATCGAACACGAAGGTCACCAGTCCGACGAAGAAGGCTGTCTGAGCGTACCGGAACTCACCGCTCAGGTCGAACGCTACAAGAAGGTAACGGTCACCTACCAGACCGAGGATGGAACCGAAAAACAGCTCCTGGCCGAAGACCGTTTCGCCGTAGTTCTCCAGCATGAGATCGACCATCTGGACGGCATCCTCTTCATCGATCACCTGACGCCGCTCAAGCGCAGCCTCTACAAGAAAAAGCGCAAGAAGATGCTGACTCTGGAGCAGACCGCCTGATGGAGCGCCGGCCCTTTCGGATCATCTTCATGGGCACGCCGAACTTTGCGGTGCCCACTCTCGAATCCCTGATCCAGGGGCCCGACGAGATCATCGCCGTTGTCACCCAGCCCGATCGCCCCCGGGGCAGGAGCAAGAAACCGGTGGCCCCGCCGATCAAAGAGCTGGCTCAAAGGTTTGCTCTTGATCTGTACCAGCCGGACAGTATCAAAACCAGTGAATTTCTTACCACCCTCAGGAGTTACGATCCCGATATCATCGTTGTCGCCGCCTATGGTCGAATCCTGCCGGAATCAATCATCAACCTGCCCCGGCACGGCTGCATCAACGTGCACGGATCGCTTTTGCCCCGCCATCGCGGTGCCGCTCCGATTCAGTGGTCGATCATCAAGGGAGATCCTGAGGTCGGCGTCACCATCATGCAGATGGACAAAGGCATGGACACCGGAGATATCTTGATGAAGGCGGCCATCGTCCCGGATCCGAATGAAACGTCCGGCTCCCTCTTTCCCAAAATCGCCCGGCTCGGCAGTCACACCCTGATGGATACCCTCGATATGCTCGCCCAGGGCGGTCTGGCGATGATCCGTCAGGACGATGAACTGGCCACCAGCGCGCCGATGCTCAGAAAAGAAGACGGCCTCATCGACTGGCACCGCGATGCGCGAAAACTCCATTGTTTGATCAGAGGGCTCGACCCGTGGCCGACCGCCTACAGTTTTCTCGATAACCGCAAGTTCCAGATGTTCATGCCCGAGGTCGTGCACCAGAGCAGCACCAGGAGGCCGGGCACTCTTCTACGCGCCGATCGTGAAGGGCTGCTGATTGCCGCCGGCGGCTCAACCCTGCTGATCAAAGAAGTAAAAGTGGAGGGTAAAAAAAGGATGGGTGCGGCAGACTTTCTCAACGGTTATGCGCTCGAACCGGGCAGTGTTTTCGGCCCCGAAAACGGCGCATCATGACGGTGTCAGGTACCAATACCGCGTACCTCGACTGTTTTTCCGGAATCAGCGGCGACATGCTGCTCGGCGCACTGCTCGATTGCGGTCTGCCCGAGCAGATGCTGCGGGAAGAACTTGATAAAATTGGACTCGACCCGTTTGAACTCACCATCGAAAGAGTCGAACGCCAATCCATCGCAGCCGTCTCAGTCCAGGTAAGATCGGCCAGCGACCAGCGTTTCAGAAACCTCGAAGACATCACCAATCTGCTCAGAAACAGCAGCCTCGAAAAACCGATCAGCGAACGCTCGCTGGCGGTGTTCACCAGGCTTGCCGAGGCCGAAGCCCGGGTGCATGGTAAACCGGTCGACGAAATCCATTTCCATGAGGTCGGCGCACTCGACACCATCGTCGACATCATCGGCACGGTAGCCGGTCTTCATCACCTCGGAATTTCAATGCTGCACTGCTCGCCGCTTCCCCTCGGCCGCGGCTTCGTTAATTGCGCCCACGGCAAACTGCCCCTGCCGGCCCCGGCGGTCTGTGAGTTGCTGGGAAATATCCCGGTGCTCGGCGTCGAGGCCGACCGGGAACTGGTGACACCAACCGGAGCGGCCCTGGCCGCGGAGCTGACTGACCACTTCGGACCGCTGCCGCCGATGATCGTCAGCAGCACTGGTTACGGAGCCGGAGACAATCCCGGCAGCGACAATCGGCCCAACCTGCTGCGGATTATCACCGGTCGATTGCAGCATGCTGATGAAGCGCAACAGGTCGAGGTGATCGAAACCAATCTCGACGACTGGAACCCGGAAGGCTTTCCACACCTGTGCAGCCGACTTTTTGAGCATAACGCGCTTGACGTCAACCTGACCCCGATTCAGGTAAAGAAAGGACGGCCGGGATTCCGCCTGTCGGTGATCAGCAGCAGCGCCAATGCACAGCCGCTGAAGGATCTCATCTTATCGGAAACCTCAGCCATCGGCCTTCGCTTCAGAACCGAGCAGCGGTTGACCCTGCCGCGTCAAATCATCAGCGTCGACACCCCCTGGGGACCGGTGCAGGCCAAAAAAGTGACGACTCCCGCCGGAATCAAAATATATCCGGAATATGAATCCTGCCGGGAAACCGCCGAGCGTCACAACATCCCACTTGATCAGGTTTACAGAGCGGTGCTGATCAATGGATAGACTGATCGTTGCCCTGGCAACCGGCTTTTACAGCGGTAAGATACCCTTTGCCCCGGGCACCTGGGGATCGGCCTTTGCCCTCATCCCCTGGTATTTCTGCCGCACCCTGAGCCTGGCCCACTATGCGATGGTGCTGGCAATACTCTTCGTGGTCGGTTTTTTGACAGCCGGCTCGGCCGAGAAGATCTTCGACAGGCCCGATCCCGGCAGCATCGTCATCGACGAGGTCATGGGAATCTTCGTCACCCTGACCCTGGCCCCGAATCACCCCGCTGCCTGGATTCTGGGCTTCGTTCTCTTCAGAATTTTCGATGTCCTCAAACCCTTCCCCGTCTCCTGGCTCGACACCCACCTGCACGGCGGCATCGGCATTATGCTGGACGATGTGATGGCCGGTATTTACGCCCTGATCTGCCTGCAGCTTATCTGGCTGGTGGTTGGCAGGTTTTTCTGATCAAGGAAAATATTAAAAACAGCTAATCGGCAGGAAGCCGGGCAGCAAAGCAACTCCGGGTGCTGCAACTTAGTAGTTACCTAAACAAACGACGGCAGTCTTCGGTGCACCTCTTCAATGGCAGCCTCGTTCTGGAGCAGCTCATCGAGCGTGTTCCAGGTGCCGGCCAGCAGCGCTGTTCTGGCCGCGGAATTGATATTCAAAGAGATGGTCCCGGCGTCAGAGGAGATGGTCTGCGCTTCGAGATCGATACTGAAGCTGGTCTCCGGGTTGTTCTGAGCCAGCTTTAGCAGTTCGGCGATGGAGCTTTCACCGGCGGTCAGTGTCGGAATGCCGAGGCTCGTGCAGTTGCCGGCAAAGATTTCTCCAAACGATTCACCGACGATGGCCTTGATGCCAAAACGCATGATCGCCTGGGGAGCGTGCTCCCGGCTCGAACCGCAGCCGAAGTTACGGCCGACGATCAGGATCGCCGCACCCTCATATTTTTTATCGTTGAACGGGTGCTCCTTCGGCGAACCGTCATCACTGAAGCGCTCATCCTTGAAGACCTCTTCTCCGAGCCCTTCAAAGGTGACGCTGCGCAGATATCTGGCCGGAATGATTCGATCGGTGTCCATGTCGTTGCCGGGAAGGGGAATGGCCGTTCCTGCAACGCTCTTGATAACAGATGGATTGCTGCTCATGTTCGTGATCCTTTAGAGAAAATTTCTGACATCGGCAACCGCGCCTTCGACAGCGGCGGCGGCTACCATGGCCGGGCTCATCAGCAAGGTTCTGCCGGTTGAGGAGCCCTGTCTGCCGATGAAGTTGCGGTTCGATGAACTGGCGCTGAGCTGGCGGCCGCTCAATTTGTCCGGATTCATTGCCAGACACATGGAGCAGCCGGCCTCGCGCCACTCGAATCCGGCCTCGGTGAAAATCCTGTCGAGCCCTTCTTCCTCCGCCTGCTGTTTGACTTTGCGGGAACCGGGAACCGCCAGGGCTTTGACATGACCGGCGACCTTTCTGCCCTTGACCACTTCGGCGGCGGCCCGGAAATCAGAGATCCTGCCGTTGGTACAGGAACCGACAAAGGCCACGTCGATCTTCTGACCCTCTATCTTGGCACCTTCGCTGAAACCCATATGGTCATAAGCTTTCCGGGTAATCTCCACATCCGTCTCGTCCACCTCGTTCAGTTTCGGCATACGCTGGTCGACACCGATTCCCTGGCCCGGGGTGATGCCCCAGGTGACCATCGGACTGAGATCACTGACATCGAGTGTGTAGATATCGTCATAATCGGCGTCGTCATCTGAGGCCATCGATTTCCAGTGGCCGACGGCTTCTTCAAATTTTTCGCCCCTGGGGCTGTTGGGCCTGCCCTCCAGATAATCGAAGGTGATCTGGTCCGGATTAATGTAACCGGCCCTGGCTCCGCCCTCGATGCTCATGTTGCAGATCGTCATCCGCCCTTCCATCGACAGACCGTGGATAACCGGTCCACCAAACTCGTAAGCGTAGCCGATGCCGCCCATGACGCCGAGATCGGCTATGATTTTCAGGATCAGATCCTTGGCGAAGATACCTCTGCCGCGCTCGCCGACAACGTCAATCTTGCGGACCTGCAAACGCTCAAACGCAAGCGTCTGGGTTGCCAGCACATCACGGACCTGGGAGGTGCCGATACCAAAGGCCAGAGCCCCGAAGGCGCCGTGGGTCGAGGTGTGAGAGTCGCCGCAGGCAATGGTGATGCCGGGCTGGGTATAGCCGTTCTCAGGCCCGATAATATGAACGATGCCCTGGGAGTCTGAATCGAGGCCGAAAAAGCGCAGCCCGAAATCTGCCGTATTTGTCTCGATGGCCTGCAGCATCTGCTCTGCCAGGTCATCTTTATACGGCCTGATGAGCTGCTCCTGAGTCGGGACGATATGATCGACGGTACAGACCGTGCGCTCGGGATATTTTACCGGCAGGCCGCGTTCTCTCAGCGCCTGAAAGGCTTGAGGCGAGGTGACTTCGTGCACCAGGTGCAGGCCGATAAAGAGTTGATCGCGCGTTTCAGAAAGCGATGCGACCTTATGCAGATCCCACACTTTGTTGAACAGATTTTTACCCATTTCCCACTCCTTGCTGAGGGTCGTTACTATTTGATAGTCAAGATTTCAGGTCTGGACGGAACAACATGGACGCGGTGGAAGCGCCATTTCGTGTCCTGCCCAGGCTTAGCTTGAAGAGTATAATCAAAAAAAAAATAAACGGGAAGACCCGTCGAGGATCTTCCCGTTTATAAAGATTCAGCAATTCAGATTTCTACAGCTTCCCAGCTTTCTCCAATGCCCGAATTGAGAGTTTATAGGAAAAGTATATCAATGCAAACCATGAAATAATCAGAAACGGTACCATCAGTAATCCTCCAGAGCCGTTAGTATGCTTTCGTGTCGTTCAAATCTTCGGCACCTATCTTCCTGGCGTTCATCAGGTGCCAGACGTAGGCAATGTAAGCCAGCACCAGCGGAATAACAAAGGCCACATAGGTCATTGCCGTCAGGGTGTAATGGCTTGACGAGGCGTTATAGATCGACAGGCTCGACTGCAGATCGGCTTTAGACGGGTAAAACGGTGTATTGTTGAACCCGGCGGTGAAAAAGACCGCAAGACCGACCAGAACAGTTCCCAGCCCGGCGAACCAGATGCCTCTATAACCGCCCATAAGGCTGGTCAGGATAACACCCCAGACAACCAGCACCAGTCCGGCCAGCAGCAGAACCAGTAAGGACGGCATGGCCAGCAGATTGCCCAGATATTTACCAGAAACCATGCTGACGACGCCGTTTTCATCGAACCCGAACCCCTGCATCAGGAGCAGGCCGCCGAGTACGTAGAGCAGAAACGGCAGGGCGCAGACCAGATTTACCAGACAGGCCCGGCGCAATCGCTGCTCGAGCTCCGGGGCCATCGAGAAGTCGATGTTGTTGATCAGATACATCGACCCGAGCACCCGGGCGTTGAACACCAGGAACAGTCCAAGCGACAGGTTGAATAATGAGAACGCCGCTTCGAGGCCGCGCAGCGGCGTGGTCCAGGTAACCTGGTTAAAATTGTTCAGGATAAAATTGGAGCCGGTGAAAAAGGTGCCGACCGCGGCGCCGATCAAAAGGATGCCGACCGAGCCGTTGATGAACAGAAACAGTTCATAGACCTTCGCCCCCAGCAGATTGTCCGGTTTTTTCCGGAACTCATAGCTGACCGCCTGCACGATAAAGGTAAAAAGAATTAGAATCCATACCCAGTAGGCGCCGCCGAAACTGGTCGCGTAAAACAATGGAAACGCTGCAAACAGCGCCCCGCCGAAGAGTACCAGGGTAGTAAAGGTGAGTTCCCATTTACGCCCCAGGGAGTTGATCACCAGGGATTTTTCAGTATCCGTTTTAGCGACCTGCCAGAGCAGGGTCTGTCCTCCCTGGACAAAGGTCATAAAGAGGAACAGCGAACCGACGACGGAGACGATAATCCACCAGATCTGCTGCAAAAGTACAGTATCCAAGCTGCCAATCATTTATTCACCCTCCGGTCCTTTTTTGATCTGGTTGAGCATGATCTTTATTTCCGCCAGCAGCAGCAGGGTAAAGAGAATTGCAAACATCCAGAAGGTTGTCATTACATTGCCCTTGGCCAGATTGCTGGTGGCCGCGCCGACGGGCAGCATATCCTGAATGGCCCACGGCTGACGCCCGAGTTCGGCAACCACCCAGCCGGCCTGGCTGGCGAGCATAGCCAGGAAAAAGGACAGCACGCCAAGGGGCAGCAGCCAGCGCTTCTGCTCGATCGTATCCTTGATGCCATAGACCAGAAAGGCCACGCAGATAAAGCCGAAGTAGACCGCCAGAAATACCATGATATGAAACGAATAGAAGGTGATCGGCACCGAAGGAACTGCATCTGTCGCCTCGTTCAGGTAGGCATAGCCGAGATAATCCTGATTCTCCTTGAACTTGGCCAGGGACATCTCGGCAGCACCCTCGTCCCCCAGTTTCTTGGCATCCTTGTAGGCGCTCAGATCGGTCAGCGCAACAGTGCCCCGCTCGATCTTCTTGTCGACGCCGACAATGCCCCGGGCCTCGTTGCCAAAGGTCAGATCGTTGATGCCGGGCACGAAATCAAGGGAGCGGTTGGCCAGCAGCGAAAGCAGGTACGGTATCTTGACTTTGAACAGGAAGGGGTCGTTATCGTCGCCCGGCCTTTTCTCCGGGTTCAAAATACCGAAGGCCACCAGGCTTGCTCCCTCCTCCCCTTCGAAGAGCCCCTCATAGGCAGCCAGTTTCATCGGCTGGGTCGAAGCGTTGGTAAAAGCGGACTCATCGCCGGTCAGGCCGACATAAAAAAAGGAGATCAGGCCGAAGACCGAGGCCACCAGAATCGAGCGCTTGGCCATTTGCACATGACGCCGCTTGATCAGGTAGTATGACGAAATCGCAATGACGAACATTACCGCAACCAGAAAGCTGGAGCTGGTGGTGTGGGTGAACTTGGCAATCGCCACCGGGGAGAACAGCACCTCCCAGAAATTCTGCATCTCGAAACGCACCGTCTCCGGATTGAACTCCATACCGACCGGGTGCTGCATCCAGCCGTTGGCCACCAGAATCCACAGGGCCGAAAGGTTCGAGCCGACGGCCACCATCCAGGTGGAAAACAGATGAAATCCTTTGGAAACCCGGTCCCAGCCAAAGAACATCACCGCGAAAAAGGTCGCCTCCAGAAAGAAGGCGACCATGCCTTCAATAGCCAGCGGCGCCCCGAAGATATCGCCGACCATCCAGGAGTAGTTGGACCAGTTGGTGCCGAACTCGAACTCGAGAATGATGCCGGTGGCAACGCCGATCGCAAAGTTGATGCCGAACAGCGTCATCCAGAATTTAGTCAGGTTTTTCCATTCCTCATTACCGGTTTTGACATAAATCGACTCGTAGAATGCACACAGAAACGACAAACCCAGGGTCAACGGCACAAACAGCCAGTGATACATCGCGGTAAGCGCAAACTGCGCCCGCGACCAGTTGACCAGGCCCAGATCTATCTCGCCCATAACTCCTCCTTTAATTGCTTTTTTGGACTGGTCTGGTGATCTGCTCGATCACATGATCCGCCCGCTGTTCATCTGTTGAAAAATTCGTATGTAAAAAGTCGGGAAAGAAAAAGAGCTTGAGGACGGCAAACATGATGAACAGCTTAACGAAGATGATCTTCCACAAGGTCTTGCCAACCGTCATCGACCTGAAGCCGTCCCGGTAGAACCGATATACCCATATAATCTGCGATTTCATTATATCTTTGATCGATGCATAACCCCATCAGCCGTTCTGCGAACCGGAAAGATGCGGTGTAAATCCCTTTGCTGCCTGGTTTAAACGGTGTTTTTGTCCTCGTCAAGAGCGGACTGAACTATATCGGGAGGCCCGACCACTGTCAATAATAATTCTCATTCTCGATTGCTGCCCCACCCTCTGACACACCTGTCTGGTATTGGCCTTGTAAAAATGGTAATCAGCTTGAATATCACAAATTTGAGTTGTTTTTTCAAGCGTAACAATCTATGAACAGTCGTTGTTCTTTCAATGCCTCTAAAACATCAGGAATTCGACTGTGCCATTCATCGGAGAACTCCTGGCACTGACCACCGTCCTGTGCTGGAGCATCAGTGTCCAGTTTTTTGAAGCAGCCTCGAGGCGGGTCGGCTCGGTGCCGGTCAACATCATTCGCATCGGCTTGGCACTGCTGCTTTTCGGCGTCGTCCTCAGCATCCGGGACGGCAGCCCGATCCCGCTTGATTTTCCGCTGCGTGCCTGGATCTATCTGAGCCTTTCCGGGATCGTCGGATTCTTCATCGGCGATATCTTCCTGTTCCAAGCCCTGGTCGTGCTTGGCCCCCGGCTGGCCATGCTGCTCCACAGTCTTGCCGCCCCGAGCGCAGCCGTCATCGGCTGGCTGTTTCTCTCAGAACACTATCTTTTCAGCCAGTGGCTCGGTATTGGGATTACGATCAGCGGTGTCTGCCTGGTCATCATGGAGCGCACCCCGCCCGTGCCGGGCATGACAGAGGCGGCAGGTGCACCGGTCCGCACTGTTTCGACCAGGGGAATCGTTTATGGTATCCTGGCGATGCTCGGTCAGGCCGTCGGTTACCTGCTCAGCAAGGCCGGGATGATGACGGGGGCCGGTTACCTCGATGCCTTCTCCTCGACCCAGATTCGGGCCATTGCCGCTTTTTGCTGCTTCTGTCTTTATTTCAGCCTTACCGGCAGGTGGGGTCAGGTCAAAAAAGCAGCATCCGACAACAAGGCACTGACGTACACCTCCCTCGGAGCTGCGGTCGGACCCTTTCTCGGCGTCTCGCTGTCTCTCAAGATCCTGCACTATCTCAACGCCGGCGTGGCGGCTACCTTCCTGTCACTGGTGCCGATCTTCATGATCCCCTTTGCAGTGTTCCTGCACAAGGAACGGGTTTCGATCAGAGCGATACTGGGTACGATTTTCGCGATATTCGGGATATACCTGCTGATGCGTTAGCCATCTATCATCTATGGTCGCCCGGCTCAACCATAAAATCCGCTCGCTGGCGGCAGGGACAAGGATTTTTCAGGATGCCGCTGCTCGCCACCACTGGTCACGAAGATCGCGCTGCGCCCCGGCAGCGGACATTTGGTTTCGCAGATCCCGCAGCCGATGCACAGATCATCAACCACATAGGGCCGTTTAATCTTCAGCTCACTGCCGTTCACATCTCGAATCAGTTCTTCCCTGAAGACGATCGCCTTTTCCGGTGTCGGGCAATGCTCCTCGCAGACGATGCAGGGAATATTTTTGGCAAACGGCAGGCAAAGATTCCTGTCGACCCAGGCCTGGCCGATTTTGAAATGATGTTTCTCGTCCAGACTCAGCTCTGCGATCGCCCCGGTCGGACAGACCTGCCCGCAGAGGGTGCAGTTGAACTCGCAATAACCGGTGCGCGCCACCAGGTAGGGTGAAAACATACCCTCGATACCGGCGCGCAGCATGACCGGCTGAAGCCCATTGGTAATACAGACCTGCATGCACTGACCACAGCGTACACAAAGCTGCAGAAATCTGGTTTCGGGCTCAGCTCCGGGCGGTCTGATAAGCAGCGGATCAGCCCTGAGTGTCAGTGTCCGGGTGCCAAGCACGGTCGGCAGCACGACCGCAGCCGACGCCGTTGCCAGAAATCGGCGCCGCGACAACAGCGGGCCAAGGCTGATCGGTTTCGGCGCTTTGCCCCTGAAAGCAATTACCTGGCGGGGACACTCCACGAAACAGTCCATGCAGAGAATACACCTGCTGGTATCAATTCGCCGCTCATTGTCGACGGCTCCCATCCGGCAGATCCTGGCACAGTGCCGGCAGGCACCGCACTGCTCGCTGCCGCCGTCGACAGCAATGAGACCGAACCGGGCGAGCCAGCCGAGCAGGGCTCCGAGCGGGCAGATATTGCGGCAGAAGAAGCGGCGCTGGATCAGTTCGGCGAAAAAGAGCGATACCAGCAGAAACATACTGACCAGGCCGAACTGGAAAAATTTCTGCTCGAGCGGCAGAATCGTGCTGCGCAGAAATGCATAGACCGGCTCGGTAATCCGGTTCACGACGTCCGGTGCGTACTGGTAGGTATAGGTAAAAAATGAAACGGAGAGATCATTGATCCCCGGGTAGAGTGCCTGGGAAAGTCCGCGAACCAGGATCGAGAAGGGGTCCAGATAGCCGGCCAGCGGCACGCCGAAAAGTGCTGAAATCACGACAAAGACAAGCAGCAGCGTGGGCAGCTCGGGAAATTTCGTGGGCCCGCTTTTTCTGCTCAACCGAAACAACCGGCGGCAACCGTCGAGCAGCCCGCCCAGCGGGCACACCCAGCCGCAGAAGGCTCTGCCCATGACCAGGCTGATGAAAACCACGACCAGTGCCGGCAGCATCAGCGCGACAACGGTTTTCACCGCCAGCATCGTTGTCAGGGCCAGCAGCGGATCGATCCGAAAGAGGATGTTGACCGCATACTCGAGTGAATCAGAGCCGGTGTAATCCGTTTTTATAAACAGAAAAAAGAAGGCCAGGACAAAGAGAAGCTGGGCTGCGACCCGCCCTGTTCTCAACAACCGATACCTGCCTTTAGAAAAAACCCTTTCCACCCGTTTCCACTTCTCAGACAGCGGTCTCGATGATGTTCATTCGGGCCGGGTCCATCTGGCCGAGCCCCATCCTGTGCGCCGCCACGGTAGATCCGATGGTTTCCGGGTCAAGACCGAACAGGGTCGTGGCCAGCGCATCGGCGGCTACCGGGTCAACCGAGCCGATCAGCGTATCCATCTTTTTCACGTCAGCAAGCGAGCCGCCCTGCGGACCGTTGTCCAATAGAATTCTGGTGGCGTCGACAATCGTCAGGGCGGGGCGGACCACGGTGGCCAGATCAGCGAGATTCTGACCCAGATTGTGATGCAGCGAACCGCGCCGGCCGCCGATGACGCCCATCGAGTTCTTCAGTCCCAGCGTCAGCCGGCTCAAGCCGTGATGCTTGGCCACCGGGACGTTGATATAGCAATCGGCTTCCAGAACATCCTTGTAGATATCCCACTCTTTCAGGGACTGGCCGCGGGCGATCTTGACCGGCACGAATTTACGCTGATCGATATGAACCAGTTTCGCTTTCCGGCTGCCGACCGACTCGATCGCCTCGGTCATGCCGCTGTTGTTGTAGCAGCGGCGCTTTTCGTTGCAGGTGTAGTCGAAGACTTTGACTTCGGCCGCGCCGGCTTCGAGCGCCAGTTCAACCAGGGTCCTGACCACCAGCGGGTGCGTATTGGCGGCCTGCTCAGGCTGGCGATCCCAGCCGATGTTGGGCTTGACCACCACCCGGTTTCCGGCTTTGACGAAACTGTTCATGGAACCGAGCAGATCAATCGTTTTACGGACCAGAGCGACATAATCGGTTCCGGTGGACCTGATGATATCGGGCTTCGCCGGCACGGCGCCGAAGCTCCGGGGAATTCGAATCAGCGGTACCGACAGGCTGAGCCCGCCGCTGTAAAGTGCTGCCTTCTTCAGAAATCGACGTCTGTCCATTGTTCTACCCACGATATTATTTTTGCGGTAATGCTACGCTCCATCCTACCACATGCGGTGGCGCCTCCGCCACCGGCAAGCACCGCGAAGACGACCCACCATCTTTCTCCTGAACGATTTTACCAGGCAATCCCGGTGATATGACAGTTTCTCCATGCAACACGACACGACACTGCCTGGCAAAACAACACCTCATAATGACTGGTTTTTCGAGTACCACAATTGCGAATATCCTTGACAAAACCAGCGTATCACAGCACAAAGTAGTATAGACATTTGTAGTACATCTGAAATATAAGTATGACTCGGCGGTTTCACCAATCGGAGCTGCCGGGAAGAAGGCAAACAAGAATATACACCTTCAGGCAGGTATAAACGATGAATGAAGCATTGATTCTGGAGAAACTGGACCAGCTTTCCGCAGAAGTACAGTCGCTTAAATCCGATGTCATGCAGGACATCAGAAAAGATCTCGAACCGGTTTTGAAAGAGGCGCTGCCCAACCTTTCCAGCGTTCTGAATGATATCGACGACCGATATACCAAGGAAAAGGCCATCCATCTTGCCCAGAACGTCCTCACCAGCCTCGACGACCTGAACGACATCGTCGACACCTTCAAAGCCGGCATGGAGCTGAAGAGCGACATGATGCCGGTGGTCAAGCAGGCCTACCCGTCGACCATCAGTTTTTTCAACGATCTCAGCGGCGAGTTCCATGTCGACGAACTCACCATTCTGCTCAGGAAGGTGGTCACCAATCTCGACAGCCTCGGCGAGACAATGGATATGCTCAAGGCGGGCGTCGAGCTCAGGGACGACATGATCCCGATCGTCAAGCTCATGTACCCGCGCATCATCCGCTTCATGAAGTCGCTGCATGAAGGCGAATTCCAGGCCGAAAAGCTGGGCGATCTGCTGCACGTCATGCTGATCAACGTCCACACCCTGAGTGACCTGCTCAACATGGTCCAGCCGATGACCGAGTTCATCAAGGAGTTCACCGCAGTCATGAAAGGCTCCGACATCATGAATTCGGTAAATCTCTGGCTCGACAGTCTCCAGCAGAGCAGCGGGCTGGTCAAGGTCGCCGGCACATCATGGGCGCAGCTCAAACGCCTCGACTACAACGACAAGCAGGTTGAGGAAATCTGCAACGCCATTTCCGGCCTCGATTTCACCAAATCCGAACCGGTCGGCCCCTTCACGCTCATGAAAAAGATGAGAGACCCGCAGGTCCAGGCCGCACTGGGCTTCATGTTCATGATGCTGGAGACCGTGGGTACGGTGGTTCTGGCCTACCAGGACGGCAAAAGAGACGAGGCCCAGGCCGGTCAAGAAAATAACCAGGCATAGCAATAGCGATACGAACCATACGGCTGCATCGACTGAATCGAGCACCGACCTGTAACCCTGAGTGCATAGGAGGCATCAGACAACATGAAAAAGCTAGTCATACTCGGCGGCGGAACCGGCGGTACCATGATGGCGAACAAGATGAGAAAGGATCTCGACGATGACTGGTCGATCACCCTCATCGACAAGGATAATATTCATTATTATCAGCCCGGGTACCTCTTTGTTCCGTTCGACATCAACAAACCGCAGGAAATTCGCAGGAGCAAGCGGGAGTTCATCAACCCCGGCATCGATTTCGTCATCAGTGAACTGACCAACGTCGACTGGGACAAGCAGGAAATCAGCACGGCGACGGAAGGCAAGTTCAATTACGATATCCTGATTATGGCCACCGGCTGTGATATCAGGCCTGATGAGGTCGAAGGCCTCGAGGAAGGCTGGGGTCACGACATCTACGGCTATTACCGGTTCAACGACTGCCAGGAACTGGGCAAAGCGCTGAAGCGTTTCAAGGGCGGCAAACTGGTTGTCAACATTGCCGAAATGCCAATCAAGTGCCCGGTCGCTCCGCTCGAATTCGCCTTCCTGGCGGACTGGCATTTTCACGAGAGAGGCATCCGCGACGACGTCGAGATCGAATTCGTCACACCGCTCTCCGGCGCCTTCACCAAACCGGTCGCCACCAAGGTGCTGACCGATGCCTGTGAAGACAAAAACATCAAAATCATACCCAACTTCGCCCTCGGTTCGGTCGATCACAAGGCCAAGACCATACAGGCTTTCGACGGCACCGAAGTCGAATATGACATGCTCGTCTCGATACCGCCCAACTTCGGCGCCCAGGTTATGATCGACTCGGGCATTGCCGACCCGATGGGTTACATTCCGGTCGACAAGCACACCCTGCAGCCCGAAGGCAGAGACAACGTCTGGGTGCTGGGTGACGGGACCGATGTCCCGACCTCCAAAGCAGGAGCCGTGGCCCATTTTCAGGGTGATGTCCTGCATGAAAACATCCTGGCCTATATCTCGGGAGGTGAACAGCACGCCCGCTCAGATGGGCACGCGGTCTGATTCATTGAATCAGGCTTCGGGAAAGCCTACATAATCGACTTCAACTACGACCAGGAACCGCTGACCGGAAAATATCCGTTCCCCGCCATTGGCCCGCTGAGCCTGCTCAAGGACACGGAACTCAACCATATGGCCAAACTGATGTTCAAATGGGCCTACTACAACCTGCTCCTCAAGGGAGCCTGGCTGGGACCGCCCGATCTGATGATGGAAGGAAAAGTGCGGTAACCTGCGGGATTGATCTCCTCCGCTTTAACCGCCGGCCGGGGTCCTAGGACCCCGGCCTTTTTTTATCCGTAAAGCCGTCTCTTAAAGCGGGATCCAGAGAAAATCTTTTGCAATGCGCCGATCTTCTCTTATAAAGAGAGGTTATGAACCAGATCTGGACGCACGCAGACCTCATCGATCTCGAATACTGCCTGGGCAGGGACCGGGAAACCCCGCCTGCCGATTTGCACCGGCGTGACCGGCAGATCTATCTCGATTCGACCGCTCAGACCGCCACCAGGAACCGGGAAGCGCTGATCCACCAGTGGCTCGGTGCCCGGAAGCAGCAGCTCTTCGGCGCCAGCGCCAGTCCCGGCCGCGCCGTCAGCGAAGGTTTCAGGCAGCTCAGTTTTATTATCATCAGCACGGCCGCCGCCATCGGTCTGCTATCCGGCCTCGCCTTTTTCACCTATTCCGGAACCACGCCGGTCAATGTCCTGAACTTTCTCTTCATTTTTATTTTCAGCCAGCTGCTGATGCTGGTATTTCTTCTGCTGGCCGCCGGACTCAGGCTGCTCGGTATCGATTTGGTCCCGGCACCGATCGTTTCTTTATACGAGCTACTGAGCGGCTGGCTGCTGCGTCGTTTAGGAAAAATTTCCGCACGTTTACCCGCCGAGCAGGTCGACGGCCTTGGTCAACTTGAGGGAATCCTGAAGAAGAACCGTTCGATTTACGGGCAGGTGTTTTACTGGCCGCTGTTTCGACTGTCCCAGCAGGCAATGGTCGGTTTCAACGGGGGGCTGCTGATTGCCACCTGTTTCAAAATTCTGACCAGCGACATCGCTTTTGGCTGGCAGTCGACGATCCAGTTCTCCAGCGGATTTATCCACCGGGCCGCCGCCCTCCTGGCGCTGCCGTGGTCCTGGTTCGCTGCCTCCGACCATGCTCATCCAAGCCTGGCGCAGATCGAGGGCAGCCGGATCATCTTGAAAGACGGTATATACCACCTGCAGACCCAGGATCTGGTCTCCTGGTGGCCGTTTCTGGTCTTCTGCATTCTCTTCTACGGCATCTTTGTCCGGCTGCTGATGCTGCTGATCAGCCGAATCGGTCAACGGCGCGCCATGCGCACGGTAAAGCTGAACCGGCCGGCGCTGCTGCAGCTGAGCCGGCGCCTCACCACGCCGCTGATGAGCAATCAGGCAGAACCGTCTGATACAGACCAGACGTCTCAATTTCAACCCGATACCGATTATCGGACAGCAGCCGCAGCTGCGGAAACGCTCAGGGTGCTGCTGCTTATCCCGCCGGATATTGCCGAGAATTATGAGGCGGGCATGGTGAGGTGTACCCTGCAGAATTCCGGCCTGCAGGTCGTCGATGAACGGTTTGTTCAGGACACCAGCGAGGCGGACCAGCGCCTGCTGGAAGATCTGGCAGCCTACGCCTGGCCGGAGGGCGGCGCTATCGTCATCGCCATGGAGTCCTGGATGCCGCCGATCCGGGAAACACTGAATCTGATCAGATCAATCAGGACTGGCGCGGGAGCACAGATTCCCCTGTTCGTTTTTCTGCTTGGCCCGGATGACGGAGGCACCGCGATCGGGCCCGCCGCACCGGTTGATAGACAAGTCTGGCAGCAGAAACTGGACAGCCTGGGCGATCCCTATCTGTCACTTCTTGAACATCGAACGGATTTCACACCATGATACCTGAAATCGCCATCATCGGTCACCCGAACGAGGGCAAGTCATCGGTCCTCTCGACCCTGGCCGAAGACGACTCGGTGAAGATCAGTCCTTATCCCGGGGAGACCACGGTCTGCCGGACCTTTCCGGTGATCATCGACAACCGCGAAATTCTCAGGTTCATCGACACACCCGGCTTTCAGAATCCGGGCCGGGTCCTGGCCAAACTCAAAACCCTGCAGGGCAGCAGTTCAACACGCCTCAGGGATCTGCTGCATTACTGCGGCTCGACCGAGAATCTCAAAGAGGACCACGAACTGCTCAGGCCGATCGAAGCCGGGGCGGCGATCATTTACGTGGTCAACGGCGCCCGCCCCATCCGCCGGGTGGACCGCGATGAAATGGAGATCATCCGCCTGATCGGCAAACCCCGGATGGCGGTGCTCAACAACAAAGATGCTGACAGTGCCCATATCAAGCAGTGGAAGGACGAACTTGGCAGGCATTTCAACTCGATCAGGCTCTTCGATGCACACCGGGCCACCTACAGTGAGCGTATCGAACTGCTCGAAGCATTGAAATCGATCGATCAGGACTGGCAGCCGCTCATGAGCGAGGTGATCGAAACGATAAAAAAGGACTGGGACAACCGCATCCAGACCAGCGCCCATATCATCACCTCGCTGCTCAATGAAAGCCTTTCACTGAAGCTTCGTGCAGACATAAAACCGGGTGCAGACAGCGACCAGACGAGGGAAAAACTGATCACCCGCTACACCGAAAAGATAGAAGCTCTGGAAAAACGTGCTCACAAACGGATCAGAACGCTGTTCAACCACAACCTCTACGACTATCAGCTGCCGCCCCAGTCGATTCTGCATGAGGATATTTTCAGTGAAAAAACCTGGAAATTCATGGGCCTCTCCAAACGCCAGTTCGTTCTGCTCGGCGGTATCGGCGGCGGAGCCGTCGGGGCCGGAGTCGATGTCGCCGCCCTTGGCCACGGTCTTGGCCTGTTCACCGCTCTGGGGACGATCGGCGGCGCGCTGGGGGCATTAGGCGGCAGAAAGCACCTGGATTACCAGGCCTCGATCCTGGGTATCACCATCAGCGGACCGGAGCTCACCATTGGACCGGCCGGTTCGATCTCACTGCTTTTCATCCTGAGCAACCGGGCGCTGCATTTTTTCAAACACATGGCCAACTGGTCGCATGGCCGCCGGGATTACGATATGTACGAGAATAGCGGCGGGGAACCGGAGACGCTCAACTACACCAGCAGCTGGCCGGCATCGACGCTGAAGAGCTGCAACGATTTCTTCAAGAGTGTCGATCAGGCTGACTCGGAAAAACACCAGGCTGCCCAGGCCCGGCTCGAGGCCATGCTGACAGCGGCGCTGATCGATATATCGTCCGATTAGACGGGGCTGTTTCTCAGAAGATCGCCGATAACCTGGCGCTCTGAATAGGCAAAAGGCGCCATCATTTCCGCCGGCGGGGGGCAGAGCACTTCGACCTGCCCGGTTCGGGTCGGGTGAGCCAGCCGGACATAATAGGAGTGCAGCAGGATGCACTCACCGTCAGCCGGATACTCTGCTCCATATTTCTTATCCCCAAGGATTGGTAAGCCCATGGCCGAGAATTGGGCCCTGATCTGGTGTTTTCTACCGGTGATCAGATTGATGGCGTGCAGCTGGCAGCGCTCCCCGTGAAAGAGGGTTTTAAGCCGCAGGAGCGCCTGCTGGGAGGTGTCGCTTCGATCATCAACGACGGTTTTGTCGCCGACTCGCTGTAACCGGTGGGCAATCTCGTTCCAGCCGTCTTCTGACTCAGCTGCATGCGAGACGGCAGGTTTTGCTGTTTTCGTCACCGCCAGATAATATTTGCTTAACCGGCGCTTACGGATCTGTTCGCTCACCCGGCCGGCGGCTTTTGAGGTCTTGGCGAAAACGATGGCGCCTGAGACCGGTTTGTCGAGCCGCTGCACCATCCCCAGAAAAACATTGCCCGGCTTATTGTCGCGCATCTTCAGAAACGCCTTCAGATTTTCCAGCAGCGACGGCCGGCCGCTGGCATCCCCCTGGGTCAGCAGACCCGCCGGTTTATCGACGATCAGCAGGTGGTTGTCTTCGTAGAGTATGACCGGCTGAACGTTCACGATAAGCCTGGTATCGCTTTAGAAAAACAGTATCCGGAAAAGAACGTGGAACTGCGGTAATCACCTTCCATAGTTGTCGGTATAATTTCTGAAAATTTCCATGATCCGGCGGGTAACCGGCCCGGGACGGCCGTCGCCGATCAGCCGTTCATCGACCTGGACGACGGGAACCAGCTCCTTGGTCGACGATGACATGAAGACCTCGTCTGCTCCCGTCAGCTCCTGCATCGATACCGGCCGGACTTCCGGCTCAAACTCCGGCTTCAGAATGTCGAGCAGTACATCTCTGGTAATGCCGGGGAGTATGTCGTTTGACGGGGTACTGACCGAGCCGCCTGAAACGATGTACAAGTTCGACGTGGTGCCCTCCAGCGCCCGGTTATCCGGGCTCACATAGACCGATTCGATGGCGCCTGCCGCCCGGGCATCCCTGAGCGTCATGATCGCCCGTATGTAGTCGATACTCTTGGCACCGGGGATGAAGCGGTTCAGCCGTGCGGTAATGATCTTCACCCCGTCGCTGTACCACGTTTCAGGGTAGGGTTTGAGCGGATTGACCATGACCAGCAGGCGGGGATGCGGACCGGGCGAGATGTTGTCCTCACTGTCGCCGCCGGTAATCAGCAGCCGGATGTTCGATTCCGGGTAGCCGTTTTTTTCAAGTGTCGTCTGCACGATCGAGCTGAGTTCCTCGACACTCCACGGGCAGTCCAGTCCAAGCAGGGCGGCTGAGTTGCGCAGCCGCTGAACGTGTGCGGTCAGATGAAAGGGGTATCCATTATAGGTCCGCAAAAAATCGAACACCCCATAGCCGCGCAGGATAGCCAGATCGGTGACCGGCAGCAGCGCCGCAGTCTCATCAACGTAAACCCCATCGACATAATAGATTCCCATCGTCTTCCTCATGTGATGATTATTGTTTTACCAGTTCTACTGTCTTTCTACGTTCTATCTAGCACAGATGTAAAGAGCTATACTATCAATTTCCCAGGCTTACCAAAAGAATGCGGTGCGACTATTTCCGTTGACAACCACTACTAATCGATCAATAATCCCCCCTTGCCCCACGCTTATAATCCATACAGCGATCAAGACTATTACACGTAGGCTAGAATCCGGAGTTGAATATGACTGGTAAACAGACGCTTTCGATAATCACCGCCCTGCTGCTCCTTCTCACCGGCCTGCAGGCCGCCGCTGCCGATGGCCCGCCGCCGGCCAAGGTGAAAGTGGCGCCGGTAACCAAAGACGAGGTCGCCCAGACCCAAACGGTCATCGGGGTTCTCTATTACGAGCGCATCAGTCATATATCGACCGAACTGGCCGGGCTGGTGGAAACAGTCAAGGTGAACCAGGGCGACATGGTCAAGCAGGGCGATCCGCTGGTCGTGCTCAATACCGAGATACTCGACAAAGAGATCGATTTTCAGAAGTCACGGCTCAAGCAGATCGAACTGCGCATCGCCAACCTTAAGAAAAATTACAACCGCCTGGAACTGCTCTACGGAAAACAGGGCGTATCCGAGCGCGAGCGCGACAACGCCTTATTCGAGTATGAAAATGCCCAGGTGGAGAAACAGGCCACCGAGGCAAACCTGCAGAAACTGCTGATTCAAAAAGAGCGCTCCATCATCTCGGCGCCTTTCAGCGGCATCATCCTGACCAAGGACGTCGATTCGGGCAGCTGGGTGCAGCCGGGCAAACAACTGGTGTCGATAGGATCGAGCGAAGATCTGCATATCAGGGCACCCATTTCCGAATCGATCCTGCAATATATCGAACCCGGTCAGCAGCTTCAGGTGACGATCAACGCATTTGGCAAAGAACTGGTTGGCATCCTCGAAGACATCGACCCGGTCGCCGATATGAAAACCAAGAATATCTATCTGAAAATATCGATCGAACCGCTCGATCTGGTCGCCCAGAACATGTCGGCGACCGTTACCGTCCCGACGAGCGAACGGCGGGAGTTGTCCATTATCAACCGCGCCTCGCTGGTGAAATTCCAGGGCAAGGATTTCGTTTACACGGTAAAGGACGACAAAGCCTCCATCCTGCCGGTCAACATCGTCGCCTATCTGGGGGAAACGGTGGCCGTCGACAATCCCTACATCGTCCCCGGCATGCTGCTGGTGATCGAAGGCAATGAGCGGCTGCGGCCGGATCAGCCCGTTACGGTCGGGGAATAACGATGGATATCGTCAGATACGGACTCAACAAGCCGGTCACCATCATCGTTGCGGTGATTCTGACCGTGACATTCGGCATCATCGGCCTCAACATGCTGCCGGTCCAGCTCACCCCCGATGTCGAAAAGCCGCAGATTTCGGTGCAGACCACCTGGGGCGGCGCCACGCCCTATGAAGTCGAAAAAGACATTATCGAAAAACAGGAAGAGGTTCTCAAAGGTCTCAAAGGCCTCACCAAACTGGAAAGTACCAGTTACAACAACTTTGGCGAGATCACCCTGACCTTTGCACTGGGAACCGACCTCGATGATGCCCTGCTCCGGGTATCGAACAAGCTCAATGAGGTTTCCGACTACCCCGACAACGTTCAGCGCCCCCGTATCGACGCCTCCGGCGCCAGCAGCAACCCGGTTATCTGGATGGCCATGAAGCCCACCAGTGAGAATGAAACACCGATCAACCATTATCGCACCTTTTTCGAAGACGAGGTCCGTCAGCACCTGGAGCGGGTCGAAGGCGTCGGTTCCCTGCTGGTTTTCGGCGGCACCGAGGACGAACTCCACGTCGAACTCGATATCCAGAAGATGGCCCGCTACAATATCAGCTTCGACCAGATCACTACGGCGATCAACCAGGCCAACACGACAATTTCGGCAGGCGTCATGGGCGTGGGCCGCAAAAATTACCGGATACGCACCGTCGGCCAGTTTCAGACACCCCAGGAAGCACTCGATGTGGTGGTTTATGAAGACGGTTTATCTCGGGTGTACCTGCGCGACATCGTCAAGGTCGACAGAGGCTTCGCCAAGGAGCAGGGTGCGGTCCTGCACAACGGCGAGCAGATACTCGTCGTCGGCGTCCAGAAGGAGCAGGGCTCAAACGTCCTGACCATGACCGACAGCGTCGAGAGCGAGGTCAACCGCCTCAACGAGACGATTCTCGCCGACCAGGGGCTCAACCTGCAGATCCTCTACGATGAACGGCAGTACATCAATACGGCGATCAACCTGGTCAAGCAGAATGTTCTGATCGGCGGTCTGCTCGCCATTACCGTATTGCTGATCTTTCTGCGCAGCGTCCGCTCGACCCTGACCACGGCCCTGGCGATCCCGATTTCGGTCATCGGCTGTTTCGTCTTCCTCTGGCTGAGCAACCGCAGCCTCAACGTGGTCAGCCTGGCCGGCATTTCCTTTGCCGTCGGCATGCTGGTCGACAACTCGATCGTCGTTCTGGAGAATATCGATCGGCACCGCAAGCTCGGCAAGACCCCGTATCAGGCGGCCCTTGAGGGAACCAAGGAAATATGGGGCGCCGTTTTCGCCTCGACCGCGACCACCGTCGCCGTCTTTCTGCCGGTCATCTTCATGCAGGAGGAGTCCGGTCAGCTCTTCAGAGATATCGCCATCGCCATCACCTTTTCGATCATGATCAGTTTTCTGGTTTCGATCACGGTGATTCCAACCCTGATCAACCTGCTCTACAAAAGAGATGCGAGGAAAAGCCAGAACCGGCTGCAGAAATCGGTAATCGGCCCGTTTTTCGTCAAGCTCATCATGGGCTTTTCAAAGATCTGCCAGGCCAATGTCTTTACCCGGGTGGTAACCATCGTTCTCTTCACCTCGATGGCCATCGGCATCATTTTCTGGCTCCGCCCCAGCGCCGAATATCTGCCCCAGGGCAACCGCAACCTGATCCTCAATATTCTCATCCCGCCGCCGGGCTACTCGATAGACAAGTACAAGGAAATCGGCCAGTCCATCTATGAGCAGGCGGAGCCGTACTACAGCGAGGACAACCCGATGGGAGTCGCGCCGATCAAGAATATGTTCTACATCGGCGCCGACCGGATCACCCTGTTCGGGGCCCAGTCGAAATACGAGACCAGGGCGCGCGAGCTGATGCCGCTCTTCATGGGGATCATGAACTCGATTCCCGGCTATTTCGGCGTCTCCATCCAGGTCGGTATTTTTCAATCCGAACTTGGCGGCGGACGCACCGTCGACGTCAATGTTTCCGGCGAAGATATCGATGCAATCGTCGACAGTTCCCGGGCCATTTTCGGAGCCATCGCCCAGAATATCCCCGGCTCCCAGACCCGGCCGATCCCGTCGCTCGAGACCAGCTATCCGGAAATCCGCATCATTCCCAACAAGGAACGGCTGGCAGCCAGTGGTCTCAGTGAGCGAGACCTGGGCATCTTCATGGATATTTTGATGGATGGCCGCAAGATAGACGAGTATGGACCGGCGGGCAGGAAGCAGATCGATTTGATCCTGAAGGGCAGCGACGAACGGTTCGACTCCCCTGAAGAACTGATGAACGCCACCATCGTCAATCGCTTCGGAGACCTGATCAAGGTCGGCGACGTGGCCCGGCTCGAGTACGGCGCCGGCATGCCCCAGATCAAGCACCTCGAACGCAAGCGCACGATCACCCTGCAGGTGACCCCGCCGGCTGACCTGGCCCTGCAGGATGCGATCAACATTATCGAAAATGACATCATCGCCACCCTCGCCCAGGCCGGGCAGCTCGATGCGGTGCAGATAACCATCGGCGGCAACGCCGACAAGCTGGCCGAAACCGGCCGTTCCCTGCAGTGGAACCTGCTGCTCGCCCTGCTGATCACCTATCTGCTGATGGCCGCCCTGTTCGAGAACTTCATCTACCCGTTCATCATTCTCTTCACCGTGCCGCTTGCCGCCGCCGGCGGTTTTATCGGCCTTCTGGCGGTCAATACCTTCGTGGCGCCGCAGGGATTCGACATACTGGCCATGCTCGGCTTCATCATCCTGATCGGCACCGTGGTCAACAACGCCATTTTGATCGTTCATCAATCGCTCAACAACGTGCGCTACAACGGACTAGTCGGCGCAGAAGCGGTCTCCGATGCAGTACAGACCAGGATCAGGCCGATCTTCATGAGCGCCACCACCTCGATTCTGGCCATGATGCCGCTGGTACTCTCCACCGGCTCCGGTTCAGAACTCTACCGCGGCCTCGGCTCCATCCTGCTCGGCGGACTCGCACTTTCCACCATCTTCACGCTTTTCGTGATTCCGGCCCTGCTCGTCTTTGTCATCGGCTTTGAAAAGAGCCGGGTTGCAGAAAATCAGAGTTGATACCAATCAACAGGAGATAAAAAACCATGAGTGAAAAGAAAAAGATCAGCAAACACTACCAGTACCTGAAAACCAACTTCCCCGAAGTTCTCGACGCCGTTGAAAATCTCGGGGCAACGGCTCGCAGCGCCGGGCCGCTCGATAAAAAGACGACAGAGTTGATCCAGCTTGGCGTCGCTGCCGCCACCGGCTCCACCGGCGCGGTTCACTCGCATGCCCGCAGAGCCCTGGCCGCCGGCGCCGATCGCACAGAGATCGAACACGCCCTGCTCGTCCTCGTATCGACCATCGGCTTCCCCAAAGTCGCCGCCGCCCTGGCCTGGATCCAGGAAGTAATGGATTGATTTTTTCCTGGTTGTGAAAAAGTCCGGGCAGGAAGGGTGACGATCCTGCCCTAACGACAGCTTTCGGAGGCCTGGAAAATCTTGTCGCAGCAGGAAATAGAAACAGGCGGCTCTGCTCCTGTCAGAGAGGTGCACGAATTTATTTTCCCTCACCGCTCCTGTAAATCAAAAATCGAGTTGATGAAGTGCTCCGGTGCTATCGCCAGGACTTGATCGGCCAGATCTTTCATCGCCTGATAATGATTTTTCATAGCAGGATTCGGATTTCTGATATTGTCCTGTCGAAAACGCCAGAACGCAGTCGCCGCGGCGCCATAGGCAGCATGTGCCTGAAGCGAGCTGCGCTCTTCCGGCTGCAGCCGGCGAATGCTCTGGTATCCAGCGACCAGGGCCGCAGTTTTAGCGGCTGAAAATAGACCCGCAGGAGCGCAGCAGCCGACAGCAGTCATGCCGATATCGAAGATCTTGTAATAGCAACACGCCTCTTCAAAATCGAGCAGTGCCGCCAGCTGATCATCGACAAAAAGCATATTATCAGCAAACAGGTCGCCATGGACGAAGCCTCTCGGCAGCGTTTTGATGCAGGCTGCATCGATCAACGTTCTGCAGGAAGATAACCAGCGGTAGAAGGCGCCTGCCGATGCTACATTCTCAAGCTCTTCAAAACAGTGGGTGCCGTAAGAGAAGCGATCCTGCAGGGATGGGTGCGGAGGAATTTCGTGCAGTCGGGCGAGCGCTTCCCCAACCTGGAAGAGCTGGCGATCGCTCAGTTCGTCGATTACCGCCCCGTCGATATAGCGCTTCAGATAGAGTGGTTTATGATTATGGACGATGCACGATTCACCAGTGCAGGTCCTGATAACCCTGGTGGCTGGAAAATCATGCTTTTCCAGCTGTTCCAGCACGCTGCAGAGGCGGACGATATCAGCGATGTCCTTTTCATCGCAGACCGAAAGAATGTATGACCCCGTTTCAGCAGCGATATACACGCTTGAATTGGCCAGACCGCCTTCCATAGGAGTGCTGCTCAGCACTTTGCCAACGGGATAGCGATCGACAATACTTTCCAGTTCCTGGGACGAGAGAACGGTGAGCCGGGCCATATTTCCGTGTAGTTTTGGGTTTGTGGTGTGAGTTCGATTGGTGTTACTGGTCGTCAGCCAGCGATTGTTCGATTTCTGCAATCAACAACGCTTCGAGTTCGTCAAGCGAACAGCTCAATTTTTTGGCCGGTTTGCCGATGGCCTGCTCGAGCGATTCATGTCGTGCCCCCGCCGGCAGCATCTCTGATGGCCCGAGCGCGGTGCGAATTACTTCCGGAAATTTCGCCGGATGAGCGGTGGCCAGAGTGACAAATCGGCAATGATCAGCATAGCGATGCCGAAACTTTTCTACTCCGGCAAGGGCCACACTGCCATGGGGGTCGATGAGATAATGATGTTTTTCGTAGAGTTCAGCAATCATTGCCAGGGTATCCTGATCTGAAACCGAGATCGAGTTAAAACCTTCTCTGATCAGGGTCTGCAGCTCGACCGGGAAGCTGACTGCAGCGCTTTCCTCAAACTCACGCATTACCGCACGCACCAGCGCAGTGTCTCCCCCGCTGCGCAGGTAAAGAAAGCGCCAGAAATTATAGGGAACGACAATATCGATAGCCGACGAGAGACTGGTCTGCAGCTCAGCTTTTTTCAATACCCCCTCGCTGAAAATGCGATGCAGCGTTTTGTTCTTGTTGGTTGCACAGATAAACGAGATCGGCAGCCCCATGGCCCTGGCCAGGGCGCCGGCACAAAGGTTGCCAAAGGCTCCGGCGGGAACGGAGAAGACGACGGTATCGCCAGGCGTTTGAGCAACCTGCAGGTAGCCGTAGAAATAATGCACGGTCTGCATCAGAACCCGGCCGATATTGATCGAGTTGACACTTGACAGACAGAGGCGCCGTTTGAGTTGCTCGTTGCCGAACAGGCGGGCGACGACCACATCGAGATCATCACCGCCGTTTGTGCAACCGCTGACCGCAACCGGGTTGATGTTGGCCGCACCGATACTGGTCATCTGCACTTCCTGCTCGTTGGAGATCATCGAGGCCGGGTAGAGCGGCCAGCAGTTGATGCGTCTTTTACCCGCCGAGGCATAGGCCGCGGCCGGGCCGGTATCACCGGTGGTCGCCAGTATCAGGGAGATGCGCTCATCGTTTCGATCAAGAAAATAATCCATCAGCTTGATCAGAAAGCCCATGGCCACATCCTTGAAAGACAGGGTCGGGCCGTGAAACAGCTCCATGATCCAATGATTCTGGTCGTTCCTGGGTGAAACCAGGGGCGGATTCTTTCTGGTAAATGATGAGAAGCTCTCTTCGAGCAGCGTCTCCAGGTCCCGTTTCGGGACGACGGTCGGATCAATGTAACACCCCAGGACTTCCGCGGCCAGCTCGACATAACTGAGCGACTGCCAGCGCTGCAGCTGCGCGGCTGATACTGCCGGGATGCGCTCCGGAACAAACAAGCCGCCGTCTTCAGCAAACCCTTGAAGAATAGCCTGATCAAAAGAGACGGGTTTTGATTCGCCGGTCGTGGAAAGATACTTCAGCATCACTATCACCCCTTCTCAGCCGGTGGATTATTCACTCCCTGACAGACCGCCCTGGCGATCTGGATGTCCTGAACCGCAACACCGGTCAGGTCGACAACACTGATCTGCTTCTCCGCGGTTCTTCCGACCCTGCTGCCATCGATTATCCAGCCCAGTTCAATGATTTCCCCCTCGCTGAGCAGCCCGGCTGCAAGCGCTTTGCTGATCTCCCCCCGCTGGCGACACTGGGATATGCTGTCGGCAACGACGATATCGGCTTTAGCCAGAATGGCCGGGTCAAGTTCCTGCTTGGACTCCGTATCCGAGCCCATGGCGGTAATATGGGTGCCGGGACGAATCATCTCCGCCTTCAGCAGCGGCTCCTGAGACGGGGTCGCGGTGATGATCAGGTTGCAGCAAGCCGCCACATCATCAGGGTTTTGGGTTGCTGTGACGCTGAACCCGTATTGCTCCATATCGTTTTTATAACAATCAAGTTTCTCCGGCCCGCGTCCCCAGACCACCAGATCACGGCACCGGGTCACCGAGCGCAATTCCAGGACCTGCATCCGCGCCTGGATGCCGGTACCGAAGACGCCGATCGATTTTATCTCCCCGGGGCCGCAATGACGCGCAGCAATGGCGCCGGCCACAGCCGTTCTGACATCGGTCAGATAGCCCTCGTCAAGCAGGATGGTCTGCAAAACTCCCGTTTTCTGTGAAAAAACCAGCATCAACCCCGAATTTGAGGCCAGCCCGAGCGACGGGTTCTGATAAAATCCCGAAGCTATCTTGATGACGAAAACATCATCGTCTTTGATATAACCATACTTGATATGGGTGTCTCCGGGAGGCTGGTCAAAGGACAGCTCACCCACCGGCGGAACTACGACTCTGCCTGCCGAATAAGAGGCGAAGCCCTGCTCGATGAGCGGGCCAAAATCGATGTCGCGGCAGATCTCTTTAATCTGGTCAAGAGCAAGTATCCGGGTCATATGGGGCTCCTCGTTTCTGGAATGGCCGATTACGGCGCCTGCATTTTCTTCTGCTCGAGCTCATCCCAGCGGGCGTAGAGCTGCTCGACGTCTCTGCGGGCCTGGTCCAATTGCTTCCAGGCGGCCTGCAGCCTTTCCGCATCCGCAGCCAGAGCCGGATCTTCGATCTGCTCTTCAAGCGTCTCGCAGCGCTGCTCGGCAGCAAGAATTTTCTCTTCCATCTGATCGTACTCACGCTGATCGAGGTAGCCGAGCCTTCCCGCCCTGGACCCCTTCTTCACCGGCTCTTTTCCGGCTGGCGATTTGAGACTGGTGTCACTGCTCAGCGCCTGTTTCTGCACGGCCGCGAGCCACTGCTGGTAATCGCCGAACATGGAGATCCTGTCGTCGCCGACAAAACCGATCACCGCATCGCAGACCCGGTCGAGCAGATAGCGATCATGGGTGACGAGGATGACCGCACCGTTAAAATCGAGCAGCCCCTCCTCCAGCACATCGAGCGAAGCGATGTCGAGATCGTTGGTCGGCTCATCGAGCAGGAGGATATCGGCCGGCTGCCGCATCAGCTCAGCGATCAGAATACGGGCCTGTTCCCCGCCCGAGAGGCTGCCGACCGGCGTATCGAGCTGATCCGGCCTGAACAGAAAACGTTTGGCCCAGGATATGACGTGCACGGTGCGGTTTCTGAAAACAATGGCATCGCCTTCCGGGGCCAGGGCCCTGCGCAGTGTTACCTGCGGGTCCAGGGTTCGCCGGTCCTGGGTGAAACTGGCCACGGCCAGCCCGTCGGCCGCCTTAACCCAGCCCTGCTCGACCTCGCACTCGCCGATTGCGCAGCCATAGAGCAGATCCAGAAGGGTTGATTTGCCGCAGCCGTTTCTGCCGATCAGGCCGATACGGGTACCCGGCGAAACAGTGAAACTGAGTCCTGAAAAAAGCTGGGTATTCTGGCGGCGGATCCCCAGATCATGGACTTCCATCAGTTTCTTGGTCTTCCGCCCGCTGGCGGTAAAATCGATGCCCACCTGGTTTTCGGCCCGGTTCTGCTTCTTGACCGTATCGAGTTGATCGGAAAGCCGGTAGGCCTCGTCGATCCGGTACCGGGCTTTTGTCGTCCGGGCCTTTGGCCCTCGCTGCAGCCACTGGGTTTCCCGCCTCATTTTGTTGGCCAGTTTTTCTTCCAGGCGCTGCTGCTGGTCGAGAAAAGCCGCCTTTTTCTCCAGAAACCCGGAGTAGCGGTCCTCCACCTGGAAACTCCCGGCCGGGTAAGAGGTGGAGAGCTCGACGGTTCTGTTGATGGAGTTCTCCAGAAAATGCCGGTCATGGCTGACCATGATAAACGTCGGCGGGCTCAGCGGTGATTTGCTCTCAATCAGTCGCTCCAGCCAGATGATCCCCTCGATATCGAGGTGGTTGGTCGGTTCGTCCATGACCAGCAGATCGGGTTCGACAATCAGTGAGCGGCAGATGGAGAGTCGTTTTCGCCAGCCGCCGGAGAGCTGCGCCACCGGTTTTTCAAGGTCGTCGAGTTCGATCCTGCTCAGCAGCGATTGGGCCCGGCTGAGCTTCTGTTCCTCGGGCAGCGGGGAGTCGCCAAGGGCTTCGAGAAGATTGTCCAGCGGACCGTTCTGCTCGAGGAAACGATCTTCCTGGGCCAGGTAGCTGACGATAATATTGTTGCGCCGATCGATTGTCCCGTCGTCGAAATCCTCCAGGCCGCAGAGGATTTTAAGCAGGGTCGATTTCCCCGATCCGTTCGGACCGATCAGGCCGACCCGGTCGCCGTCGCTGATAACGAGATCGAGGCCGGAAAAAAGCTGCTGGGCGCCGAACGCTTTGCTGATTGCTCTGCATGAAAGTAGTGAAGGCATGACCTGAGCGCCAGGTTTCTCTGCCACCTGGAAAGTTGAATTATCTTGAAAATTTGAACCCTTAAGTGTAAAAATAAATAGATATTCTTACGAAGAGAAGAGTTATTCCCACAAGGTCTGGATTATACAGACAAAAATTTTATTTCACAATAATCAGCCTGAATATGGATGACCGTTTCCATATTATCATCACCGGCGAGAACGGCAGTTCGTCGACGTTTCAGTTCTCGCGGCGAAATATTTTTCTGACTGTAGCAGCCTGCACCATTATCTTTGTTTCCGCCTGCGTTGTGGGATTGACGGCGGGCACCTCTTTTTTCAGCAGCAGGCACCTGAGCCAAAACATTGACAGACTGAAGAGTGAACTGAGCCGCAATGCAAAGGCAGCGGCCATATACCAGGCCCAGATAGTCAAACTGGAAGAAGCGAAAAACAACCAGATTGAATCCTTGAAAAGGGATTACGAATACAAGCTGCACAGCCAGCAGGCCAGATACGACGTGGAAAACACCAACCTGCAGCTGGAAAACGTCGAGCTGATGAACAGCGCCATCAAAGATCTCAGCGCCCGCAGCGAGCTGATCGAGTCGGTCATGGACAATATCGGCGTCCAGATTATCAAAACCGCCGACGAAAGTAACGAAAACAGCGGCGGCCCCTATATTCCGGCAACCGAGTCATCGTATGAAGAGCTGGTCAAAAAAGTAGACGACTATCTGCGGATCATCAAATACATGCCGCTGGGCAAACCGGTTGAAGGAAAAATATCTTCGAAATTCGGCACCAGAGTCGACCCGCTGAACGGCAAGAAGAGCATTCATGAAGGTGTCGATATCCGGGGCAAGCGCGGTGAAAAAATCCTGGCAACAGCTGACGGTCTGGTGATCAAAGCATTCAAGAACGGCGGCTACGGCAACTACGTCGAAATCGATCACGGCAACGGCTATGTGACCGCCTTTGCGCACATGCAGAAGTATCTGGTGAAAAAAGGCGACAGGGTCAAGCGCGGCCAGGTCATCGGCAAGGTCGGCAGCTCAGGCCGTTCCACCGGCCCTCACCTGCATTATGAAATCCGCCTGCACCAAAAACCGGTGAGTCCGGACAAGTTCATGAAAGTCGCTGATCTTGCCCGCGCCAATCCAGTCGAAGGCTCTGGTCATGTTCAAAAATAAGGATAACCTCGAAAAACAGATCCAGAAGGTCGAAAGCGAGACCATCTCATCCATCGTCGATCAGAATATGACGATCAACGGCGAGTTGTCCTTCAAGGGTAAGACCAGGATCGACGGTACCGTTACCGGCAATATTACCGGTGAACATCTGATATTGAGCCAATCCGGGACCATCACCGGAGACATCAGTGTCTCCTCCTTTGTCTGTCACGGCTCCATCGAGGGCAATGTCAACGCCGACATCGTCACCGCCCGCAAAGGCAGCTCCATCCAGGGCAGAGTAACGGCAGCCAACCTTGTCGTCGAGCCCGGCGCCGCCCTGGACGGCGAGGTCAAAACCGTCTCGGAACCATCCCCTCCAGCGAAAAAACCGACCGAAACACCAGAAAAGCAAGGCTGAGCCTGAGCGATCGCCATGCCCACCATTCGAGCTTCGGGAATCGCCAACCGTATCGCCTGCCCGACCTGCGGCAATGACGAGGTGTTCTTCGAACTCGCCAACGATGTGCTGCTGACCTCACACTATATCCAGAACAGCGACGGCAGCTTTAGCCATGACAGCGACACGACCCAGGTCAACGGCGATGTTCTGCTCTTCTGCGGCGCCTGCCAGGAAGACCTGACCCGCTACCATCAACGTTTCAAGGAGATGATCTTTTGACTGCCGGTGCACGGATCATCACCGACAATACATCCCTGTTTAAGCGCTATGATGAACTCCAGGCCGGAGATGTCATCTGCACCAGGATCCGCCTCAGACCCGGCGAAGAGCATCTGCTGCTCGATCTTTCCCGGCGCGGCGTCATCGCCGTCCCGTCGCTGATCTCCCAGCTCTGCAGCAGGTCGAAATCATTTCAGGCCCGCCTCTGCTCCCCGGCGATGCTCCCTGCGACAGTGGTGATCTACACCATCCACGACCTGCTTGAAGCCGTCAACCGCTATGGCGCTGAATCGATTGGCGAGGTAGTAGTCAAACTTGACAACAAGAACGGCGGCCTCGGAATTTACCGCTACCGATCGATCGAGGACGTCTATACCCAGGCGGCGCTCGGCCAGCTCCCCTATCCGCTGGTGATCCAGCCCTTTATCGACGGCTGCAGGGATCTCAGAGTCATCATCCTCGACGAATACCAGGAGGCCTACGAGCGCTTTAACCCCCATAATTTCAGGAATAATCTGCACTGCGGCGGCGGGGCAGCGCCCCGGGAACCGACAAAGGAGCAGCGGGATCTCTGCCTGCGGGTGATGAAACAGCTCGATTTCCCCTACGCCCATATCGATCTTCTGATCAGCGCAGACGGCACCTGTTATCTGAGCGAGATCAATCTGCGGGGCGGACTGCGGGGGGCGGCGATAGCGCCTGATGACTATCGGCACAGGGTCGAAGCCATCGACAGGAGGTGGTGCGAAAAGATCACCGGCGGCACGGCATAAAAAAAGGGAAGATCCGATGAGGACCTCCCCTTTGATACTTCTTCGTGTATGTTCAGCTAATAGCTAGACACAACCGGTCGGTTTCGGAAGGCCGGCCATTTTACAGGCTCCTTTGCCCGGTCCTGACGGGAACAGCTCGTAGATCCGCTTCAGCGGGAAACCGGTGGTCTTGGACAGAATACGTACCATCGGAGCGATACCGTTCTTCTTGTAGTACTCCTGGAGGGCGTCGATAACTTTCTGATGCTCGTCGGTCAGCTCAGAGATACCTTCAGAATTTTTTACGTAATCGACCCATTCGGTATTCCACTCGTCCATACCTTTGAGCAGGAAACCGTCTTCATCAACCTGGAAGGATTTTCCATTGTGTTCTACTGTTGGCATTTCATACCTCCTTGATATTGTGATTCTTTGAGAGACTAGCAAAATTACTAGTAACAAAAGTACAATTCCACATAAATAGTAATTGGCCTTAATACTATAGCAAAATGCGTTTGTCAAGAGATTGAACATGCAATTAATCGAAAAACAACGAGCATGACTAACCTGCTGATTTTGTGCATCATTATCGCAACTGTTCTGAGACGGATCGGGCTCGCCCCGGTCCGCCGGGCAGCCTGCCGCCGCAGACATCATCCGGCCGGCCGGCGCAGATACACGAATTAATGCGATTTTCCTTGCAGGATAAGCTCATCCGGAGTAAATCCATCCCCGATTACAACCATCATGTGCATGAAGTTTTTTTTCACTGCCGGCCCCTTTCAAAAATCCGGTCGGGAGGCCATAATACTAGATAAACCTTATACTTATGCTTGAATTTTTAAGAAAGCGAGCCCAGTCGCTGCTCATCCAGGCCATCGTCGTCATCATCGCCCTCGTCTTCATTTTCTGGGGCGTCGGCACAAATATGATGAACAAACAGGAAGCGGCGATCGTCGTCGATGACGAAGAGATCAGCTTCCAGCAGTTTCAGCAGGCCTATGATCAGGCTTACGAGCGGCTGGCCCAGCAGTTTGGCGGAACGGTACCCAAAGGCCTGGCCGAGAGCCTCAATATCAAGCAGCAGGTTATCAGCCAGCTCACCCAGGAAGCGCTGCTCAGACAGGGCGGGCAGGAAATGGGCCTGATGGTTTCCAGCAAAGAGATCCAGGACGAAATCGAAGAGATGGTGCAGTTCCAGGACAACGGCCAGTTCGATATCGAACGCTACCGGACGATCCTGGCTTCCAACCGGTTGTCCCCTGAAAAATACGAGCAGTCACTCAAGTACGAACTGCTCGGCAACAAAACCATCGCCAGCATCGGCGACTTCGCCGACGTGGCAACCGATTTCGAAATCGACGAACTCTACAATCTCGAAAAAGAGACGCTTTCGGTCTCCTACACAGCTGTCGATCCAGCATCCTTTGTCGATGCTGTTGTCGTCAACGACGACGAACTGGCCGCCTGGTATGAAGCCAACAGCGCCGCCTACCAGACGGAACAGGAAGTGCAGCTCAGGTACCTGCCCTTTCTGTACCGCGAGATCGGCGAAAAGATCACCGTCGAAGATGAACAGATCAGCGGCTACTACAACGACCATCTCACCGAGTACCAGATTCCTGAACAGCGTCACGCCCGCCACATCCTGCTCAGAGCTGCACCGGAAGATTCTGAAGGGACCCATCAGAGTCAGTTGGCAAGAGCCGAAGAGGTTCTTGAAAAAGCCAGAGGGGGCGAGGATTTCGCCGGGCTGGCCCAGCAATACTCGGAAGGGCCGACGGCGGTAACCGGCGGCGACCTCGGCTTTTTCACCAGAGACAGAATGGTTAAACAATTTGCCGACGCGGTTTTCTCGATGGAGCCCGGGCAGATAAGCGAAATTGTCAAGACCGACTTTGGTTATCATATCATCAAGCTCGAAGAGATCCAGCTTGGCGGAGTCAAATCGCTCGACGAGGCCAGGGCAGAAATCATTGCCGAACTGCGGCTGGAACAGGCCAGGCCGCTGGCCTTTCAGCTTGCCAATACGGCCTATGAGGAAATTATCGCAGCAGGCAGCCTCGAGGCATATCTTGCAAAACAGCCTGATGCCGAACTGGTGGAAACCTCGTTTTTCACTTACAGCGAGCCGCCTGCCGGCGTCGCCGGTGACCCGGCTTTTCTCGACACCGCCTTTGGTCTGAAGGAAACCGAGCTGAGTTCGATCGTGGAGACCGGCGACGGCTACGTCATTATCTCCGCAGAGGCTATCAAAGAGCCGCAGATTCCCGAACTTGACAGCATCAAAGATGCGGTAGCGGCGGACTATCGAACGGTGAAAGCTGCCGAGCAGGCCGAAGAGGTCGCCGCCTCGCTGATCGACGAGGCAGGGCAGGATGGTTCCAGTCTCGAACAGGCCGCCGAAGCCAGGGGCCTGAGCGTTGAGAAAGCCGAGAAGCTGATGAAAAACGACCCCGAGCACCAGTCGGCCTTTCCCCGGCAGCTGGTGGCTGATGCGTTCAGACTCTCCTCGTCGGCACCGGTTTCACCGGAACCAGGAATCGTCGAAGATACTTACTATATCTACCGTTTCGATCGGCGGACACCTCCTGAGACGGCAATGAGCGATGAAGATCGGGTCCGCTACAAAGAACTGCTTCTCCAGTTCAAGCAGCAGCGGCTGCTCGATGCCTGGCTCAAAAACCGGCAGGCCGAGGCGGATATCCGTATCCATAAGAGCCTCGATAATTTCTAGAGCAGTTTTCGGCGGCTTTATTTCACCAGCCACCCCCTTCATCTTTCACTTCGTGCGGCGGTTTCCGGCAGAGCTCGAAACCGCCGCATTCTTTTGGGGACCGACAGAAGCTCCAGCCTGGTCCACTTTTCTATTTATATCGAGAAGAAACAATGATACCTTAACTGGTTGGCCCGGTTAATCCGTCACCACAACCGGCCTCAATCATTCACCACGGTCAATGAAAGAGCGGTTATGTCTGTTGTTACAACACGTTTTGAAGACTATCAGCGCTTGGGGGCATTCGAGCAGGCTCTGCTGCAGATTCTGTCGATTATTTACGAGCCGGCCCATACTACCCTCATCCTCAACTGCCTGAAGAAGCTCGAGCTCAAAGGACCTCGCAGAACCCGACCGACAACGACACTGGTAAACCATTATATCGCCAAGCTCCAGGAGAGCGGTCTCGTTACCGAAAAGCGCCGCTGCCATCCCGATGTCGTCGAGACAATCGCCCGGGATGCAGTTCGCCTGGGAACATTCGGGCCATACGGGGCTGCGGTACAGAAAGAAGCGCCCGCCTCCTACTACTATGGCAAATGGGCAACCCGCTGCTGGCGAGCTGCCCGAGAGCTGCGCATCGGTATCTATACCGAGAATTTTGAGCTTATCGACCAGGCTCTGGAATTTCTCGACGACCAGTGCGAAAATCACCTGGAGACGCTGCCGCCGGTGGTGCAGGTCGTCACCCGCCCCTTTGATGAAGCGTGGCTGAAAACGCTGCCGCTGTCGTTTCAGTTTTTCTTGATCAATTACGTTATTCGCTATGCTCAGAAGCGGCTGGAAATGTTTCCCGAGCTCCTGGCCTACCTGGAAAATGAAGCATTCAGCGACGATCTCGACAACGATGAGATTCTGCCGTTCCAACGTCTGCTGCTCGATCAGTATCTTTATCAGGGAGCCTGCGACAAGGCCAAGACGCTGCTCGAACAGCACGAAAATATCGGCCTGACGACCGGCTCGGCCGGCACGATCGCTTTTCTTGAAGGAGACTATCTTCAGGCGAAAACACTGTTCGCAGAAGACCTGGAGCAGCTCAAACAGATCAATCGCTCGGAAACTGCTGCTTTCATCGGAATTCAGGGACTCTTTCATGTGCTCAGCATGATCGCCGGAGGCGACGACGAATCGATGGATCAGGCCGCTCACCAGATCAGCATTGCCTTGAGTATGTTTGAACAGTCCAGTGAGCATCAGGCCTATGAATTCCTTCATGCACTGATCGACAGCCGGATCCATCACCCTCCCCGGCAGCAGGAGGTGTTACTGCCTGATGATCGCACCCCTGCGGCGGTAACCGTTCTATTTTTCACCCTGGCGCAATACTGGATCAGCGGCTCTCTGGAGCCCGCAACCGAGCAGACGGCCAGGCACTTTCAGCAGTTGGCATCCAGGCATGACTACGGCCTCTTTGCGGCCGCGTTCGAGCAGCTCCTGCATCGATCTCCGACGACCGTAATTGCGCCCGAGTTGTCCGGCCAGGCAACTGGTGAGGCATCGACGCTGCCTTCCTTCGTCGACCTGATCGAACCGGAGGAGCCCTGGAAGCGCAGCCTTCAGGCTCTGATCAATGTCTCAGCTGATGGTGTCCAGGGTAACCTGGACCATGACAGCCGGCTGGTCTGGCTCATTGGTTATGAACGTCAGACGATCTCGGTCCGGCCCCGCGAACAGAAGCGTGCCGCCGACGGAACCTGGAGCCGGGGCCGGCCGATCTCTCTGTCCCGGCTGCACGGCTCTCCCCGGCTGCCGTTTCTGAGCCTGCAGGATCGTAAAATCTGCCTGGCCATAAAAAAACAGGAAACAAAAGATGGCCAGGCCCAGTTCAGCTTCGACAACAACAAGCTGCTTCCGGCTCTGGTCGGCCACCCGCACCTCTTTTTAAACCAGTCGCCGCCGGTACCGGTGGATTTTATCGCCGGCGAACCGGAACTGCTGGTCGAAAACCGGGGCGAAACCCTGCACATCAGCTTTGCTCTGCCAATCGGCAATGACAACATCATGCTGATCAGGGAGACCCGGACCCGTTTCAAGGTCATCAAGATCAATGATAACCATCGCCGCATCGGTGCGATAACCGGTAGGGAGGGTCTCACCGTACCGCTGGAGGCCAGTGAAGAGGTGTTGACCGCCATCGGTAATATCTCTTCGTTCATGACGGTGCATTCGGCCATCAGTGTCGACCGCTCATCACGGCAGGCCGAAGATATTGCTTTCGTCGAGGCAGACTCGACGATCTACATCCATATCCTGCCCTTCGGCGGCGGCTTCAGAATGGAAATGCTGGTCAAACCGTTCAAAGATGGCGACCACTATGTAAAACCGGGTCAGGGCACCGAGAATATCATGGCCGAAATCAACGGCAGGCGGATGCAGACCAGACGAGACCTGGCCGAAGAAGAGCGCAAGGCCCAGGAGATCGAGGAGCAATGCCCGATCCTTGACCTGGCGGTTGATCTCGAGCAGGAGCGTGACCGGGAATGGCATTTGCAAGACCCGGAGGACTGCCTCCAGGCCCTGCTTGAACTGCAGGAGATCAGTGACCAGGTCGTAATCGAGTGGCCCGAAGGCGAAAAACTGGCTGTCGCCCACCAGGCTTCTTTAAAAAATCTCAACCTGAAAATTCGGACGAACAGGCAGGACTGGTTCGGGCTCAGCGGAGAGCTGGTTCTGGATCAGGAACTGGTAATCGATCTCAAGGACGTCCTCAGCCGCCTGCGTAACGGGTCGGGCCGTTTCATCGAACTGGAAAACGGTCAGTTCATCGCCCTGACCAGGGAATTTAAAAAGCGTCTCGACGAACTCAACACCTTTGCTGACAGCGACGGCGAGGCGGATGAAATCGTTGTCCATCCCCTGGCTGCCCATTCGCTCGAAAAGCTGGTCGACCAGGCCAACTCGAAGACCAACAAGGCCTGGAACGAGCAGGTTGCGCGGGTTGAAGAGGCTCAGAGTTTCAGCCCGGAACTGCCCTCCACCCTGCGGGCGGAACTCAGAGATTACCAGCTCGAAGGTTACCACTGGCTGGCCCGGCTGGCCCAGTGGGGGGTCGGCGGCTGTCTGGCGGACGATATGGGACTCGGCAAGACCCTGCAGTCACTGGCAATCATATTGCAGCACGCCACAAAGGGGCCGTCTCTTGTTGTCGCCCCGACCTCCGTGTCGACCAACTGGCTCACCGAGGTCGCTCGTTTCACCCCGACCCTGAAAATCAAACAGCTGATCGGGAAAAGAAGAAAATCGACCATCGCCAAACTGGGCAAGTTCGATTTGTTGATTACCACCTACACCCTGCTGCAGCAGGAAATCGAGCACCTCTCGAAAGTCAACTGGCAGACCATCGTCCTGGACGAAGCCCAGGCGATTAAAAATGCGGCCACCAAGCGCTCCCAGGCGGCGATGGCGCTGAACGGCGCCTTCAAGCTGATCACCACCGGAACTCCGCTGGAAAATCACCTCGGCGAGCTCTGGAACCTGTTTCAATTCATCAACCCCGGACTGCTCGGCACCCACAAACAGTTCAACGAGCGCTTCGCCATTCCGGTCGAGCGGTTCAACAACCGCGAGGCCCGGCTGCGGCTGAAAAAGCTGATTCGCCCCTTTATCCTCAGGCGCATCAAATCCCAGGTCCTGGAGGAACTGCCGCCGCGTACCGACGTCACGCTCGAGGTCGAATTGAGCAGCGAGGAGATGCATTTCTACGAGGCGCTTCGACAAAACGCGCTGGACCAACTCGAACAGAGCAGTGACAACCGAGGCAGGCACCTTCAGGTGCTCACCGAGATCATGAGGCTGCGCCAGGCCTGCTGCAATCCACGGCTGATTGCCCGCGACACCTCGATCCCGTCAGCCAAGCTGTCGGTCTTTTCAGCACTGGTCGAAGAGCTGATCGGCGGCGGCCACAAAGTACTGGTATTCAGCCAGTTTATCGGTCACCTGGACATCATCCGGGAATATCTGGATAAAGAAGAGATCACCTACCAGTACCTCGACGGCGGCACCAGCAGCCGTAAACGCAAGGAACGGGTGGAGGCCTTTCAGGCGGGGCAGGGTGATCTGTTTCTGATCAGCCTCAAAGCGGGAGGACTCGGTCTCAACCTGACCGCTGCCGACTACGTCATCCACATGGATCCCTGGTGGAACCCGGCGGTGGAGGACCAGGCTTCGGACCGGGCACATCGTATCGGCCAGACCCGGCCCGTCACTATCTACCGGCTGGTTTGCAAACACACCATCGAAGAGAAGATCGTCCTGCTGCATCAGGAGAAACGTGATCTGGCCGACAGCCTGCTGGAAGGAACCGATGTCAGCGGCAGGCTCAGCACCCAGGAATTGATCGAGCTGATCAAAAGCACCTGATTGCGCAGCTTCAGCTCTCAGTCAGCTTGCTGACAATCAGTCCGAAAAACTCGTCCGCAGCGCTGAATTTCCAGCCCAGATGCTGCCCGCATCTTAGGCAGTACACCACCTGCCAGTGATAGCCGGAGAACCAGCTGAACTCGCCACTCGGCCGTCCATAAACCAGGCAGCCGGGCGCCTTTCTGAAACAGCCGATCTCGTAAACGACTCCGGCTGGATTGAAGAACGTGTGCAGGTGCTTGCCCTGTTTTTCGAACCGCTGCCGAGCGCTTGTGATCGGAGCCCGGCAGGCGCTGCAGAGCAGAGCCCGGCGCTGCTCGTCGTCGATATCGTCCTGGTCGGAGGTGAGATCGTCCTGGTCCCGATGGTGCTGGTGGCCGTCGCCCTCTCTGAACAGGAGCAGCCGGGCGGGGAAGTCATCTCCGAGAGATCCGGTGTATGCGTTTCCCGTGCTCATCAGCACCCGGTTCAGCGCGGATTTCTCTGATAGTAATCGACGATTTCTTCAACCATCGCGCCAATGGTGTAGTGCCCCGGCTGAACATCGACCTTCAAACCGCTGTCAGTCACGGTTTTGGCGGTGATCGGTCCGATCGCGGCGATCCGGACCCCGGCCAGCAGCCGCTCCAGTTCTTCCTGGTCGGCGGCGTCCACCATGGTCAGGAAATTGCGCACCGTCGAAGAACTCGTGAAGGTTACCATATCGACGACGCCGCTTTCCAGTTCGGCCCTGAGTTCGTCGCGACGCCCCTGGGGCGGAACATTGCGATAAATCGGCGCGATGGTCACCTGGGCACCGGCTCCGCGCAGCGTTTCCGGCAGCACTTCACGCCCGTCCACGGCCCGGGGAATCAACACGTTTCTGCCTTCAACACCCTGGTCCAGCAGGCTCTCGGCCAGCCCCTCGCCGGTAAAAACCGGCGGGATGAGATCGGCATTGACGCCATAGTGCAGCAGCAGATCGGCGGTACTTTTGCCGACCACGCCGATATCAGGACCCTTCAGGTCACGCGCATCGTAACCTTTCTCATAGAGCCGTTTGAAAAAATAGGTGACCCCGTTGAGCGAGGTGAAGAGAATCCAGTGGAACTCGTTTATGATTTCCAGTGCTTCGTCGAGAATATGATAATCCTCAACCGGCTCGATATTGATGGTGGCGCACTCGTAGCAGCTTGCCCCCTGTTCCTCGAGCCCGGCAACCAGTTCGCTGGCCTGATCCCGAGTCCTGGTGACGATGATCCGCTTACCGAACAGGGCGCGTTTTTCGAACCAGTCGATGGTGTCGCGCAGCTTGACCACCTCGCCGATGACGATCAGCGCCGGCGGTTTGATTCCGTTTTCAGTGACAACCTCGGCAATGGTGGCCAGGGTGCCGACCACCGATTTCTGCTCCGGCGTCGATGCCCAGCGGACCACAGCGACCGGGGTATCGGGGGAACGGCCGTGATCGATCAGGTTTTTGACGATATGGGGCAGATTTTTAATGCCCATGTAGACGACAATCGTGCCGATCCCGGTGGCGATTTTCGACCAGTCGATGTTGGAAGATGCTTTGGTGGGGTCTTCATGCCCGGTCAGAAAGGCAACGGTCGCGGTGTAGTCGCGATGCGTTATCGGAATGCCCGCATAGGTAGCTGCCGCCGTGGCCGATGTGACACCGGGAACGACCTCGAAATCGACGCCGTTTTGAGCCAGCGTTTCGACCTCTTCACCCCCTCTGCCAAAGATAAATGGATCGCCGCCCTTTAACCGGACAACGACCTTTCCCGCTTTAGCGAAATCAACCAGCATCTGGTTGATCTCTTCCTGGGTGTGGGTGTGCTTGACTCCGCCCCGCTTACCGGCATAGACGAACTCTGCATCGGCGGGAACGTGTTTGAGCAGCCGGGTTGTGGCCAGATAATCGTAGACCACGACTTCGGCTTTTTCAAGAAGGTAGCGGCCGCGCACGGTAATCAGACCCGGATCGCCGGGACCTGCACCGATCAGGTACACTTTGCCTTTCTTCTGTCTGCTGTTTTGTTCTTCCATAATAAAAAAAAGCCGTCCCTGTAAACGGGCGACCTCGAATTATTTATTGCTCTCGGATCTGTTCTGCGCCGCCGTTCTCAACAGATTTTATCTGCCCGGGCAAACCGGCCGATTCGGTCGATCCGCCACCGTTGGTGAAGACTCTCACCGCCACCCTCAAGTGTATCGGAAACAATCCGAAAATGCAAAAGGGGTATGTCCGTAATGAACATACCCCGAAAGTCAGTTTTATGTATCGTGAACCGTTATTTTCCTAGAGGCCGGCCATGATCGAGTCGGTCACTTCCGAAATCGATTTGGAACCGTCAACCGAGATCACTTTGGGTCCGCCGGCCTGCTTGAAATAATTGACCGCGGCCATGGTGCCGGTCTCTTCGTCGTAGTAGATGTTGTGACGCTTGTCTATCGCATCCTCGTCCTGGTCGTCGGCTCTGGTCTTCAGTTCGCCGCCGCAGACCCGGCAGACCAGCTGACCGTCTTTTTCAACCGGCTTGATGGCGTCGAAGGCGATGTGGTTCGGGTGATTGTTGTCGTTGACGCAGAGGCGGCGGCCCATGATACGCTCTTTGGCGATCTGGCGGTCGAGGACGATCTCGATCACATAATCCAGCTCGATCCCGGCTTCCTTGAGGTTTTTGTCAAGGGTGACGGCCTGGTCCTTGGAGCGCGGGAAACCGTCGAGTACCCAGCCTTCGGCGCAGTCATCCTTCTTCAGGCGCTCGATCATCATCGGGATGGTGATGTCGTCGGGTACCAGGTCACCGCGCTCGATAAATTCCTTGGCCTTTTTACCAAGCTCGGTGCCGCCGCCGATGTGTTCTCTGAAAATCGCGCCGGACTCGATGTGGGGAATATTGTACTTATCCTTGACGATTGCTCCCTGGGTTCCCTTGCCGCTGCCGTTCGGGCCGAATGCCAGAATATTCATGCTCATGGGTTCTCTCCTTTTGGTTGTACTCGATTTGACCAGGCTCTCGTGACGACGCCGACCCGCCGTCAATCCGGTGGAACCGGCAGGGGCGGCGTAGCGATCATCTGTTGAAAAACGGACTGTGATTATAGCCGAAATGGCCGGACCGGGCCAGCAAAATATCTCCTTGAATATTTTGACTTTCACATTGATAATGGGTACTTTTGCCCAATTACCCGGCCGCGTCATTCAGGTAATTCTGCTCTGTTCGCCAATACCGGCCTGCAATCTCAACGTTTATAACAGCTATGCAAACAATTCGTGTCGGACTGATCGGTTTTGGAACCGTCGGCAGCGGCCTGGCTCAGACGCTTCTCAACCAGCGTGAACGGATCAGACAAAAAGTCGGAGTACCGATCGTGCTCAGCCGGGTGGCCGACATCAACCTCGGGGAACTTCCGGCAGAATATGAAGATGTCGCTTTGAGCGTTGATGCAAACGATATTTTCAACGACCCTGAAATAGACATCGTGGTGGAGCTGATCGGCGGTATCGAACCGGCCAAATCCTTTATGCTCGAAGCGATCAAACGCGGCAAACACGTGATTACCGCCAACAAGGCGCTGCTGTCGATCCACGGCAGGGAAATCTTCGAAGCAGCGGCGACGCACGACGTCGAAGTCGGCTTCGAGGCCAGCGTCGGCGGCGGGATTCCGGTTATCAAGGCGCTGAAAGAAGGGCTGGTCGCCAACCGGATCGAGGTGATCCGGGGCATCATGAACGGTACCGCCAATTACATCCTGACGATGATGACCGAGCACGGCACTCCCTTTGACGAGGTGCTCAAGGATGCCCAGGAAAAAGGTTTCGCCGAGGCGGATCCGACCTATGATGTGGAAGGGATCGACACGGCCCACAAACTGGCTATCCTGATGACCATCGCCTACGGCCAGCATGTTCACCTCGATGATATCTCGGTGGAAGGCATCAGCAACATCAAACCGATGGACATCGACTTTGCCCGGGAGTTCGGCTACCGGATCAAGCTTCTGGCCATCAGCAGAAACCACGGCAGTCACGTCGAGGCGCGGGTGCATCCGACCATGGTCCCGGAGGACTCGATGCTGGCCAATATCAACGGCTCGTTCAACGCCATTCAGATCACCGGTGACACCGTCGGCGACACCCTTTTCTACGGCCACGGCGCCGGCATGATGCCCACCGGCAGCGCCGTTGCAGCCGATGTCGTCGATATTGCCAGAAACATCAGAGCCGCATCGATAAACCGCGTGCCGGCGCTCTCCTATCTGCCCGAGCATTTTACCGCGCCCTCGATCACGCCGATGGGAGACCTATCCTGTCCCTATTACTTCCGGGTCAACGTCCTCGATGAACCGGGCGTCCTCTCGGCGATCTCAGGCATTCTCGGCAAACACGGCATCTCGATTAAATCGGTGATCCAGAAAGGCGAGAAACCGGGAAAACCGGTCCATGTGGTGCTGCGGGTCCACACCGCACAGGAGTCTTCGGTTCAGAATGCGGTCAACGAAATCGATGCGCTCGATTTCTGCACCGAACCGACGGTGCGGCTGCGTGTACTCATCGATGACGACTGAGCCTTCGGCCCGACCTGAACAATCATGAAATATCTTATTCTTCTCGGCGACGGCATGGGCGACCATCCGCTTGCTGAAATTGAGGATCAGACCCCTCTGCAGGCTGCGTTCACACCGGCGATGGATTGGTTGTGCCGTCGTTCGCAGCTGTTCAAGGTCGCGACGGTCCCGCAGGGTTTTCATCCCGGCAGCGATGTGGCGAACATGTCGCTGCTGGGCTACGACCCGGCCCACTACTACACCGGCCGGGCGCCGCTCGAGGCTGCCAGCATGGCGATCGAACTGGCAGAAGATGAAACCGCCTTTCGCTGCAACCTGGTCACCCTCTCCCAGACGGGTGAACAGACCACCATGGTCGATTTTTCCGCCGGCCATATAACCAGCCCTGAGGCGGCAGAACTGATCGGGGCGATCCAGCGAGAATGCGGCAGTGAGCAGTTCACCTTCCATCCCGGCATCAGCTATCGCCACCTGCTCGTCGCCAGAGATCCACTTGTCGATATGAGTACGGTGCCGCCCCATGACTATATCGGCAAGGACATATCGGAGCCGTTTCAGAATTACCTCGAAACTTCAGACTGGGGGAAGCTGGTCACCGACGCTCAGCAGATCCTTGCCGGCCACCCGGTGAATAAGAAACGGATCGAGCAGGGGAAGCTGCCGGCCACCAGTATCTGGCCCTGGGGTTCCGGCAAAATGCCGACCATGCCGAGCCTGAGCAGCCGCTACGGCATCAGCGGCACGATGATCTCAGCAGTCGATCTGCTCAAGGGCCTCGGCGTCTGCGTCGGCCTCGATGTCGCCCGGGTGGAGGGCGCCACCGGGTACATCGATACCAATTACGAGGGCAAGGCGGAAGCGGCCCTTGAAGCGCTGAAAACCCAGGATTTCGTTTTCGTTCACCTGGAAGCCCCGGATGAAGCCGGCCACCAGGGACGGCTCGATCATAAAATCCTGGCGATCGAGGACTTCGATAAACGTATCGTCAAACCGATCATCGAAACGCTTGCTCAAAGCGGTGAACCGTTCCGGGTCGTAGTGACGATGGATCACTTCACCCCGCTGGCCCTGCAGACCCACACCTCGGAACCGGTACCGGCCCTGCTCTACGATTCCAGGCAGGACGAGCCCCGCTCTGACCACTCTTTTGACGAAAGACTGCTCGAAGATGATTTCCAGATCCAAACCATCGCCGGTCACAACCTGATCGATCACCTGCTGGCTAAAGACGTTCGCCATGACTGATCCGGCTCGGCAGGTATACAACAGTCAATACCGGGTTCTCTACGGCGACACCGATGCCGGCGGCGTGGTCTACAACGCCAACTACCTGCGCTTTTTCGAACTGGGCCGCAGCGACTTCATGCGGGCCTATGTCTGCTCTTACCGTGAGATCGAAGAGCGGGGCCTGATACTGCCCGTCACCGAATGCTTCGCCCGCTACAAGGCACCGGCATTTTACGACGACCTGGTCAGCATTGAAACCCGGGCCAGCGAGCTGACCCGCTACACCTGCACCTTCAATTACCGGGTCACCCGCCAGGACGAGGGCCGGCCCCGGCCGACCCTGCTGGTCAAGGGCTACACGATCCACGCGGCCATAACAAGAGACGGCAAGCTGACCCCACTCCCGAACTACCTGCACACCAAACTGCAGCAACTCGCCAGCACACCAAAAAACTAATCACCACCTAAAAGCGTTTGACATTCTAACGCAAGGTGCTATAGTGACAATCCGCAACGCGGGGTGGAGCAGTTCGGTAGCTCGTCGGGCTCATAACCCGAAGGTCGGGGGTTCAAATCCCTCCCCCGCTACCAAATAAAATCAAGCACTTATGGTTTTTTTTTGCTGTAAGTGCTTTTTTATTTTTATCCCCTATTTATCCCCAGACAAAAAAACCGTCCCGGCTAATATCTCCTTTCATTGCCCAAGAGCAAGGCGGCACTCCCTCCTTGACATAGAGATATAGACAAGTTAAATTAACTTTAACAGTGCCCAGTCCCCTGGTGAAGACCTGATCTTCACTACGGCTGGGCCTTCTTGTTTCTAGCCTTTGAAGATGTCCAACATCCCGCCCAAACCTCATTTGAAATATGATGAGCTCATTGCTCGGCTCAAGGGCCGTGGCATGATTATTCCCGATGACGATCGGGCCAAACGAAAGCTCTCCCAGATAGGCTATTACAGACTGAGTGGATTCTGGTATCCATGTCGGCGAGGGAAACTTGACGAGAAAGGAAAATACCTCAAAGATCCAAAGAGCAAACTGCCCATTAGAGACGACCAGTTTCAGGAGGGGACAAATTTCAACCTGATTACCGATCTCTATCTGTTTGATAAAAAATTACGACAGTTGTTACTGGATGCCATTGAACGTATAGAGATTCATGCCCGCTCCGTCATAGCTCATGAACTCGGACGTTTCGACCCTATGGCCTACCTTGATACATCTTTTATCAATCCGAAGATTTTAGCAGGGACTCATTGGTGTAACTGGAGAATACGCCAGGAACAACTCATAGAGGACAGCAAAGAAGATTGTATTCTATGGCATAAAAAGAACGACTGTTCAATACCGTTCTGGGTCGTTGTTGAAACTTGGGACTTCGGCCTCATGTCGAAATATTTCGAGAACCTCAAGGGACATTACCAGAATCTGATTTGTGAACGGTTAGAGGTGCTTGATCAATACGGGAAACCTCATGTGAAATCCCTGAAAAACTGGCTTCAGGAGATCAACATCCTGCGCAACAGATGTGCCCATCATTCCCGCATTTGGAACAGGGTATCGGGAAACGCCATCACGATTCCCTCGAATACCTATTTTAACGAATTGAATCTCGATCAACACGCAAAGACAAGAATCTACAGTAAAATCTGCGTGTTGTGGTTCCTGGTCCAAAAGATCGGTCCTCATTCGCAATGGATTAGAAATATCGCGGACCTGGTTGACTCTAAACCGGATCTTGATTGTTTGCCCCACACAGCCATGGGATTTCCCGACAACACAGGTTTTCCGAGGAAAAAATTCCACCTGTAGAAATAGCATCCTGATACTGTTTTTTACGAAACAGATTACCCCTGCCCTATCCTTGCACCGGTTCGCTCAAGCTTCGCTAATAAAATTCCAGAGGATGGTCAAGAGGGTTGCGGAAAGGCCTGGTAATTTCCCGGTGACTAGGTGGTTGAAAGTACTCAACGGAACTGTCATTATGCCAATCTGAAGTTAGCTCTTTCACTATGCCAATTTATATTGAGGTAATAAACTATTGATTCCGACATGTGGACTACTCAGATTATATTCGCTCCTCCACTCTTAACAGAGTGAAAATAAATCTGCGAAGAAGTAGAAGTAGACAGACGAGTGACTGAATTACAGTGGATAACGGCATAGATAATCAGGCAATCTTCAGTACTGTTTTCTTTCGAGCAGGCCTCCCCATTATTATTGCCTGGCTGCTATTGTTCTTAGCTTATTTTATTGCCCTGATTGATTCTACAAGAGAGCCATTTGCAGACCTGGGAAGCAAGGACTCCCACATTTTATATCTGCTGAGTCAATCGGGGGGCACAACAGGAACCACTATTATAGCAGTATTGATGTTGGCTCTTTTGCTAATCTACGGAAGGGTAACATCAAAACGACAAATTCTGACAATCGGTATCATGATTTTAATAGTGGCGGGATGCATAGGCGGTGGTGCTTTTTTAAATGAGTTCATCATTAAAGAACAACTTAAAGTTCCTCGTCCCAATATCATTGCACTGGCTGGAGAAAATGGCAGCGGACCTCTGGGAATGACGCCGGAAGATTTTTATGGATCAGGAGGTAAGGTAGTTCGAAGTAAATTACTGGCAGATGTTCTCAACAGTGAGTCAAATCCGGTGTCTCTTATCCCCAGCATCAAATCTCACTGGATCAAGGAAACAGGGTATTCGTTTCCTTCCGGCCATTCCTTTGCATCGATGTCCATAGCCACCTTTTTTCTCTTTCTATCTGCTACATACCTTTCAATGAGCAGACTCTGGCCTTTCTACTTTTTGCTGCCATGGGCGGTCGCAGTTTGCTACTCCCGGTCCATTCTAAGAGTTCACACACCAACAGACATAGTGGTTGGAGGATTTATCGGCTTGATGGTTGGACTAATAGCGTGGATAGTGACCCGCAAGATGACTCGAAGAAGAACCTAGCGAGTGGTAAATAATGTCAGAGCGTTTTCCTGATCTTTAGGCTTCTAGCGCACGGGCAGGCCGGCTTTTCCAGAATCCGTCAAACACCGTGACTGCGAGCCAGCTGTATCCAGCTATAATGATAAAATAAACGAGCCGCAGCAAGAACTTATCTGAGGCACTCTGGCCGGTGGCCATCGATCCGACAGTCGGCGCGAGCACGATGATCAGGGTGATGAAAGCATACTGCCACATGGCAGCCTTGGGATGCATGCCCCCCTCCCTGAAGATACCTCTGCCATACAAAAGCGCGGCCAGAGCGATAATAAAGATATACAGGAAAAGGGAGGGGTACGCTTTGATTGCCAGCCAGGCGATGAAGGCACCGAGACCTCCCCAGAAAGTCGAGGCCATGAGTTCACTGCCCAAAGCCCGGCTTTTAGAGGTTGTCGCCTGCTGGCCCATGGTGGCGATCTTGATCATAATGATCGTGTAGGCGCTGCTGGTACTCAGGAAGAGAAACACAAGCATGACCGGAAAGACAATGACCAGTGCCCGGAAGGCACTCCGTATTGCCGTTTTACTGTCCGGCTCTGACGGCATAGGCTTTTCAGCCTTTCCGTCAGCCGGCGAGGATTGAACGGGTCCGTCGGGCAGCAAGGCATGCGAGACCCACACGAAGACAAAGCCGGCAAAGGCACCCCAGGTCAGTCCTTTGGCCAGGTTTACCAGCATGTCTATACTGACGCTGCCGACCGTCGTGAGCAGGGTCAGGGCAATGGTCATCACCGTTCCGATCAGGGCGGTCCCGCCCATCGCGGTTATCAGGAAACTGCCGAATAAAGCCAGGGCGACAAGAATGATACCGGCGGTCGGGGCATAGTAGAGGTATGGCAAGAGCAAAAAACTGCAGAGCATCGTTCCGGCCAGAAAGACCAGGAATTTGAACGCAAGTTTAGGAGAGGGAGGCGGCAGCGGCAGGGAAAGCAGGAGTCCGGTGATGATCGGCGTTATGTAAGATATCGGCCAGTCGACACCCTGTGAGACTCCGATTGCCAGTGCAGTCCCGAGCGCGAGGCGCCGTATCCTTCTGCTTGCAATTGAGTATCCGTCCATCATCGTTCTCTTAGAGGATAGGCTCAATAGGCATAGGACAGCAGGGCAGACAGGCGGATAAGCAACCGGGCCAGCCCGTTGAAGAACACATGATCACCGGTATAGGCGACAACCGTTACTTGTGAACCGATTTTCAGTTTATTATTCTGTCCATTTTCGGGCGGGGAGAAATCGATCAGAACCGGAAAGCGCTGGGCGTCACGCAGCCAGATCCTCTCGTCTTCAATGGTGGGCAGGGATCCCAGGGGAGCCGTGTCTACGGCTACGCCAAAGCCCATTTCCCTGATCGTACCCTTGAACACTCTGCCGGGATAGGCGTCAAAAACCAGTTCAGTCATGGTCCCCGGCCTGAGATTGCCTAGATTGTTCTCGGTAAAATCTGCCTGAACCCAATAATTATCAGTAGCCACAAAGGTCATCTGCGGCGTCCCGGCAGCAGCATAATTTCCCTTGTCGAGCCTGACTCCGGTAACCACGCCATTGCCTGGTGCCAGGATGGTAGCGCGCTCCAAGTTTTTCCTGGCCTGATCAAGATTTGCCTGAGCCTGGAGAATGCGCGAGTTCCGCTCACCTTCAGATCCATAGTTGTCGATGGCCTGCTGCAGATTTGCCCGGGCAGCACCAAGGCTCCCCTCCGATGCAGCCAGCGAAGCTTCCGCCGCTTCCAGCCTTCTCTCGGAGATGGCGCCTGCGTTCTGCTTTCTGATTTCACGCATGCGCTCCGCATCTTTACGTGATCTCTCCAAACTGGCCTCTGCTGAAACCACTTGGGCCCGGGCTGCATCTATCGCCGCTCCGGCTGCAGCCGTAGCCTGCTGGGCTCCCGCAAACTGCGCCTCGGCCGCCTGCAGATCGAGACGATAATTGCTGTCGTCGATACGAAACAACTCCTGTCCTTCCTGCACGGGTTGGTTATTTCTTACGGCTACTTTGGTAACAACACCTGAAACTTGCGGGGCAATCGGTATAACCACCGCATTGACGCGAGCCTGCCCAGTGAACGGCGTTATCCGGTCCGCCCGGAGATGCCAGCCGATAAGGAGCAAACAGATCGCCAGAACAATATAGGTCCACATGCGGACCGGATCCCTTTTAGGTTTACGCCGCACAGCTGCTTCACCACCGTTGTATTCAGGATTCTCTTCAACCATGTTCATAGTATAGTACGATATCAGTTATCAGAAACCACCAAATCTACTTGATTTAGAATACGAAAATTTGCAAGAAGCACCTCTGTCCAGATACAGGAAGCAAAAAGCAAATTTTTTCTTATTGTTCCGATATGATCTGAGACTTACCTTCTCGATATAAACGATCTCCTCCATTTCTGTTCACCGCTCTGTGACGAAGCCCGCAAACCTGCCGCATCCCAGAACTCAGTATGTTGGCACGGTGACGTGCGGAAAGGTATTCAACGATACTGCCCAAACGACCGAGCCCTGCTCGGTTCGGGTACCTATGATGGCATGGATCGAGGACAGCAGCCCCAGAACGTGAAACAGGGAAACTTTCGCTGCAACCATCCTGCACCTCTTTGACTTCTTCGGGAGTACATCGTTGTTCCCGGTTATTCTCCGATGCTGTCTACGACGGTTGCAGCAAAGCTCGCCGGAAAAGCAACGATGATCGTTCGCTTTATAGCGACCAAGGTCTTGGTGAACAGGGGCAATTTGTCAATGGCAAACAGCACCGCCGCCGATCCGACCGGGATAGTCGAGACGCCTCCGAAGAGTAGAAACATGCCAACCCGTCTCGCCTTCTTTACCTGTTGTTGGATCATGCCGATGAGGGTCATATTGCTTTGCTTTTCTTCGTTAAATTGTCCAAAAATTATCGGATAAATTTTGGCACATGTACAAACTTTCTAGATTATATGATGCGGCTGTGCTGAATCAAGTGGGACCACTATTGTACCGGCGCGGTCAGCCGGGCAAGTTTCACGGCGAATTTAAACCACCACGGTTTGGCCTCGAATTCCCGCGCCTCCATAAGGCGCGAATTGGTGAAATCATTTTCAAACATTTGCTCAGTCTCTTCTGCAAAGCGGTGGTCGGCAATTCCTGCGGTTATCTCAAAATTGAGGCGGAACGACCGGTTATCGAAATTGGCGGTGCCGACGGTTGCGAAGTTATTGTCTATGAGCATTACTTTTTGATGCAAAAAGCCATCCTGATAGCGGTAGAACTTAACGCCGGTTTCGGCAGACTCGTCCAAATAAGAATAGGCAGCTAAATAGACCAGCAGGTGGTCCGCCTTGTCGGGGATGAGAATCCGGACATCGACCCCGCGCAGCCCGGCAAGTTGCAATGCGGTGATGATCGGGCGGTCAGGCACGAAGTAGGGGCTGGCAATCCAGATTCGCTCCCTGGCTGTGTTGATGGCATGAACGAACATTAAATTGGCTGTCTCGAGAGTGTCGGCCGGCCCTGAAGGAATAATCAACACAGGGACATTTGCGTCTCTCGACGCCACCGGTTGCCAATCGAGTTCGAGCCGTTGTTCGGTTGCCCAGTACCAATCTTCGGCAAAGGAGAGCTGGGCACCGAGCGCGGCCGGTCCCTGAATGCGCACGTGAGTGTCGCGCCAATGGCCGAACTTGGGATCACCCCCAAGGTACTCATCACCCACATTGTGACCGCCAACCCAGGTAACCTTGCCATCGACCACCACAACCTTGCGGTGGTTTCGGAAGTTGATTTGGAAGCGGTTGCCAGGGCCTTTTCTGGTGTTGAAGGCACTCACCTCTATACCCGCCTGGCGCAGCTCCTCCATGTATGCTTTCGGCAGGTCATGGCTGCCCACCTCGTCGAAGAGGAAATAGATCCGTACACCGGCCTTTGCTCGTTCGATCAGGTGCTCCTTGACCTTACGCCCGATCTCGTCATCGTGGACAATAAAAAACTGGAATAGGATGTACTCCTTGGCGTCATCGATACCCTCGAGGATGCTGGCGAAAGTATTTTCACCGTCGATCAGCAGCTCCACCGAGTTGCCGCCGAGAAAAGGCAGCCCTGCCAGGTTAACGGCTGCCTGCCCGGCGGGAGAGATATTCTCGGTGGGCAGCACGTACTGGTCACTATCGGCGTCCGCTAACTTTTCGAGATAAACGATCTCCTCCATTTCAATCCGCCGCTCTGTGACGTAGCCCTCAAACCTGCTGCGTCCCAGAACCCAGTAGGCCGGTACGGCGACGTAGGGAAAGGTATTCAGCGATACTGCCCAGGCGACGGCGCCCTGCTCGGTTCGGGTACTCATGATAGCGTGGATCGAGGACAGCAGCCCCAAAACGTGAAAAACGACGACGAACGTTGCGATGGCCATACGCTTGAGTTTCCTGACTTTTGATGACTTCTGTTGCTTTTTAGAAATGGGGTCAGACCGGGATTTAGGGATGTCAACCGTCATGCTCTCCTCGAGTGCCTGAATTGTAACGCCAGTGGAACAGATAGCAACCTTAATTTGATCCAGATTAAAGCCTGCAATAAGCGATAAGAATTTCCTAACAACACATCACAGTATATTAGTAGCTCAATGAGCTCAGCGCAATAACATTGCCATTCAAATCTACATCGCGGTGTACTTTCAAATTACCAGATCGAAGGTGTTTAGTTTTGCTTTTCCATTCTCAAAAGCTTGTTC
>CAWADO010000010.1:0-37044 GCA_963780775.1 uncultured delta proteobacterium
GGTTCACTGTTAAAAAGATTTTCCTTTGCGTGAATGACGTTAGCAACATCAATAAGAACCGCATGCGATCTTACAATATTTTCCTCACTATTTTTTTCTGAGGTTGCTGATAATAATACATTAAAGGTTTCACCATTCTTTTTCACCATTGTGTAGGGAACATTATAAACGTGTCCATCTTTGAAAAATTGCTTTAGAATGACATTGGTTGCAAATTGTCTAGACTCTTCAGTCAGAAAATCAACTGATTTTTTGCCAATTACTTCTTTACGGCTGAACCCCATTTTCTCAAGCCAATAATTGCTAACCATGAGAAGCCTTCCATCTTGATCAATCGAATGGACCATGACGGGAGCCCTTTCAAAAAATCCTCGAAATCGAATTTCACTCTTTTTCAGTTGTTCCATTAGTTGAACAAGCTCAGTAACATTACGCATTACATAAATAACCTTGCCGCCAAAGATATTTATTGATTTTGCGCTGACCAGAAGATGCCGTTTCTCGCCTGTTGGTTGATGGATAATCGACCACTCGATATTAGGAATCTCTCCCTTTTTGCATAAATCAGAGTAGCTGCATATTTTTCCGTTCATCATTTTTTCAATTGTCCCAAACTCATAGACCTCTTCAACAGAAATTCCAAAATTTGTTCTAGTATTGGGGCAAACATACATGATATAGCCATAATCATCGGTCACTATAACCGTGTCTGAAATGTTCTCCAGCATGCTTCTATAAACCGAATTTCGTCTCTCGATCTTCAGAGCATCATAATTGGCAACTTCACGTTCTAATTGCTTTATCTGTTGTTCCAATTCTTCGTAGGAGGGTTTTTCGCTCATGGCTTTCACCGTCACTAAGTTTTTGCGTTGAGGAAAGTTCTTGTATTTTGAGATAAAAAAACAAGGAAATTAATCACTTATTCAATTTTTAAAGTGATGAAGGTATACAGACAGCGAATCAAAACGATTTTATCTGCTAACAATAATTATATTACAGTCGGTTGGCGCAGGTCAATTTAGCGAAATCGTAAATGTAAGATTGTCTTAACTTGAAAGATCACGCTAAAAGATATGTGGATGCGGCTCCAGAGGTATTCTATGGCAATTCTAAAGAATTTCTGCTTGTGCATATCATAGATGTTTCTGTATCCCTTCATTTTTTTTCAACAATTTACCCGCTTCCGCTCGAGTAGTAACTGCGCAGGAACAAGCTTCAGAGTTAGACTGTTGGAGAATTTAAGACCTTCGGTTTGCCAATATCAACAATCACACTCATCTGTGAAAATGTAGGTGCATTTCATTTCCACAGATAAGTGCTGTGTCGAGTGCCCTTATTGTTGCGTCGGTTGCCAGGACATAAAGGTTTCGACGGTTTCCTTGGACTCGGGGCGCAGATTCTCAATGCCCTCGTAGGGCTTGCCTTTACCGAGTTTGGCGTGTGGGTATTTCGCGATCATCAATCATGTGGCGCTTGATCATGTCTTGGAAGCTGGCACCGGACCACAGTGGCAGACCGATAAATGCCTCTTCTTCGCGCGGGTCGCGGAAAAGATTGAAGACCGGGGCAGCAGCACCCGGGACGCCAGGCGCCGGGACGTGCATCTTGAACTCCTGCTTCACCACCGAACGCAACATTTCGTTTTCGTAGATATAGACGTAGTCGCGGCGGCCGTGGTGCTCGCCCTTGAGCAGCAACGCAGTCTGGTCGATTCCATCAATCACCCGGTCGGTTGGAATGTACTTCTTTGCCTGACCGAGCCGGGCGAAAGTCGTAAACAGATCGGTAACGTGGATGATATCACCTGCAGCGCTGCCGGCCTCGATTACTCCGGGCCAGCGGACGAATGCATCGACACGCACACCACCTTCGAGATGATCGGTTTTTCCACCGCGGTAGACCAACTCGTTGAGGCCACTGGTGTAACTGGGATAAAGATGCATCAGACCATTATCGGCCATCAGCACGATCAAAGTATTTTCCGCGATGCCGAGTTCATCGACCTTGTCGAATACCTCGCCGAGCATCCCGTCAAGGCGCTGGAGTTTCTCGGCGAAGTGGCCGCCGTTGAGCGACTCGTTTTGTTCTTGGTCGTTGACGAAATTGAGCGGCCAAAGCGGCCAGTACTGAAGAAAGAAAGGGGCGTCTCCCTCGGCCAGTTTTTCGAGTTGTTCAATGCGTCTGGCGCTGGTAGCGCAGGTTCATTTCCACGTAGTGCTTTTGCGTCCATTTCTCGCCGGGCTTAAGATCAATTTCACGGGCAAGACCGCCTTTGGTTGCCTCGACCCCGGTGACCAGACCGCTGGGCTTGAATTTTTGGTCGAGGGCGAATGCGTTCGACTGGGTCTTGTCGGCGAAGCCAATCAGTCGGAACGCGTCGGCAGCTTCATCGGTCATCAACGAGAGCTGGACTTGCTGGTGCAGCGGGAAGGCGGCATAGTCGAAACCCTGATTATGCGGATAGGCCTGTTCAATGTCACCTTGGTGCCATTTTCCGATGTGCGCGGTTCGGTAGCCCGCTTCCGACAGGACCTCGGCGATGGTCACTTCGTCCGCCCCGAGACCCTTCGCCAACCAACGCAACCTTGACTTCTTTAAGACCGGTACGCACACGGGTGACGTCCGGTGAGCATCGCGGCCCGGGTCGGTGTGCAGGACGGCTCGGTATACATTCGCATCAGAGACATTCCTTCCTCCGCAAACTTGTTGATCCTCGGGGTACGGATCCCCATGACGTAGTTCAGCTTCCGGTTTCCCATCTGGCCGAAGCTACGTCATCAATAAGGATGTAAAGGATGTTGGGCCGCTTGCCGCCATTCTTTTCGCGGATGTCGCAAGCATCTGATCGATCTCCTTGTCTTCAGCATCCCATTGTTCGCCGTGCTGTTGACGAAGAAACTCAAACTCGCCATCATGAACTATCCCCCCTGCAAGGAGATTGCTGCCCCCATTAGCAAATAGTAAAATGACTGTTGTCACTATAATCAACGGCGGGATTGCGATGGAAATTAGAAAAATTCCCACAACCTCGGAGCGTGTTACCTTTTCATTGAAAAACAAAATAGTTGCGATAAAAGTGAAAATCAGCTCAATCTGGCCAAGCGCACGCACATAAGTGGCGTTTTGCAACGTAAATGCACTGAACCAACCAATCGATGCGAGTCCACCACTGATTCCGACCAGTGCCGAAGGTCGCCAGTGCCTTATGACTTGGCGTAATTGGCCAGGTTCTCGCAAGGCAATGACTATGCCCATGATCAGGGTCTGTAAAATTAGCGCAACCAGCAAGGTTAATGACGCAGAAATCAAGAAGTTATAATAACTTAAAGAAAGTGATGCGGCACGAAAGAACACAACACTGAGTCCCAACCATGCAGCGCAGGAAAGTCCTATCAAAGTTGATTGACGCCACATGCCGCTCAGAAGAACAGCAAGATTGAGTTGTACTTGACCAGCACTCAATACCATCAGACCCAATGAGCTCATTGCAACTGCAATAAGGATCGCTGGCGACAATTTATCACCGAGCAGTAATAAGCCGAAAAATGCCACAATCACTGTTTCGAGCTTAGAAAGAGTAGTACCCACTACAAAGTTGCGGAACGATAATAGCCATAGCAATGATACAGTGAACAGCACCTGGCACATTGCCCCGAATACAACGTATATAAGGAAACTGATGCTGAGGTTTGGCAGAGGACTTGTTTCAATAGAAATAAGAACTACGAATTAGGCGAGTACGACAGGTAGAGCATACATAAAACGTATGTAGGCAGCCCCGAGAGTCGAAAGTTTGCCTTTCAAATGCCTTTGCAGCGCCGAGCGTACGTTTTGAAAAAATGCCGCATCTATCGTCAATGGTATCCATAATTCCATAAGTGACTTGCCACCGGATTATATGCCAATCAAACAGTTGGGATTTGGAACAAATGCAGTGTTCAGGCAGAACTGAACCTTCGTTAATCAATCTGGTAGACAGGTTACCTTTATTTCCCCTTCGATACTTCAGCGATGCCAGAACATTTAACCAGTCAGTTTATTGGATAGGGCTTTCTGGTTCACTGCAAACGTTGAATCGATAACCTCATAAATGACTGTAAAAAGGCATTTAGTGGTCAGTTCAGCTGTCTATGATGGATATAATCTCAGTGGATACAGCCTTCGTGCCCATATCCCCACCAAACTCCATGGGGCGCAGCCGATTTTGTTCGAACCCTGTTTGCACTGCGTTTTCAATTCTTGATGCAGCATCTGCATAACCAGAGTAATCAAATTTCTCGGCTAAATAATCAAGCATCAGGGCTCCTGAAAGAATTGCCGCCAATGGGTTCGCTTTGTCCTGCCCCATTATATCGGGGGCGCTTCCGTGAGCTGGTTGGAAAAGCCCATGTTCATCACCAATTTCGCCGCAAGCCGCCATTCCCATACCACCAACAAGACCACCGGCAAGATCCGACAGTATGTCTCCGAACATGTTCTCCATGACCAGCACGTCAAAATCCCACGGCCGCCTGATTAAATCGAGTGCCTGTGCATCTACGTAATTATAGCCGGATTTGACGTTTGGAAATTCTGGTACGATTTCGTCGAAAATCTTTCGGAAGAAAGCCATCGAAGCGAAGACGTTTGCTTTGTCTACACAGGTTATGAGACCTGGACGACCTTTAGATTTCCGTCGTTCTGCAAGACGGAACCCAAAGCGGTGTAGTTTTTCAGTGGTTTTCCGGGTAATCCGTAGCGTATCACGTGCCTCTTCATCACCGCGAACGTCGGTGCGACCATGGACAGCTGCTGTGTAAAACAATCCCTCTGTCGATTCGCGTAGGATCACCAAGTCAATTTGAGCTGCGCGCGGGTCGGCCAACCGCTGGGGTGCATGAGGGTAGGCTTTTACCGGCCTCACGCCTGCATAGAGACCGAGCCGGTCACGGATTCTCAGATGTGGTGAAATTTCGGTTCCATCCTGATGTCGTATTGACGGCAGGCCGATAGCGCCAAGGAAAATTGCATCGGCGTCATCAGTACGTTCTTCACCACCAGGTTCGATATCCATTCCCGTGTCTTGGTAGTATCCCGCTCCAGCCGTGACTTCTTCATAGCGGAAGGGCGTCAGTCCTATTGATTTGAGTGTACTATCAACGACGGCAACTGCCGCCTCAGAAACGTCGCGCCCAATTCCGTCGCCGCGGATCAAAGCGATGCGATGTCCTCCGATCATGTAACCATCTCCTCTCTATGATTAGAGGTTTGTGATCCTGAATTTTTCCAGGCAGCTGATCAGTTCCTGTGCTGCCCGTTTCCGATGCGCCCGAAATGCATTACGAGCCGCCTCAACATTTCCCCTGCGAACGTGTTCCAATATTTCCCGGTGCTCTTGGTTGGATTTCACCGGATTGTCTCGCAGGCGAAGCGTTACAATTCGCGTTCGATGTACTTGATCATTGAGCGTTAGAACAAATTCCCGAAGCCTTCGATTCCCATTGAGGTCAAGCATGTGGTGATGGAATCGGTCGTCTGCATCAGCCCATGCATCCAAGTCCCCTTGCGAGAGCGCTGCTTCCATATCTTCCGCTGCTTCTTCAAGCGAGCGAAGCTCTATTTCTGATAAGCTTTTAGCAGCAAGATTTGCTGCAACGTCAGGTTCCAGAGATGTAAGAATTTCGTAAATTTCTTTCATATCACTGATGTTGATGGGCAGAACGCGAACTCCCTTGCGCGGTATTACTTCCACCAAGCCCTCAGATTCCAGGCGAATGAGTGCTTCATGAACAGGCGTTCGACTCATTCCAAGACGTAGGGCGATTTCAGGTTCAGTAGCCTGAAAACCTGATGGCATCCGGTTTGCACGGATTTCCTTTTTCAAACGAACATAAGCGTCCTCGACACGTGTTGTTTTGCTTGTCATTGGCATTAGCGATCTCCATATCATAATAGTATTGTTTAGATAGGTTACCCGTTAAGCAGGGGGTTCGTCAAATAAATTAATGTATGCGTTGACACATGCGCAGTAAAATGTTTTTATCACATTAACAATGAACGTCTGTTCGTAAACAAGAATCCCGCAAGAGGCGGGAAGGAGGCTATGATGAAGAAGATGCTGTTGGCTTTTTGTTGTGCGGCGTTCGTACTTATGTCTGCTTCGGCGTACGCTGAAATCGTATTAAAACTGCAGACCTCTACCCAATCAGGAGCATATGAGTTCAAGTACATCAACGAGGAATGGGGTAAGCGTCTCAAAGCAATGACAGGAGGGGAACTGGTAACCGAGTTCTACCCAATCAATGCCATTGTAGACCGCGCAGAGACGCCGGAAGCGGTTATGGCAGGCGTGCTTGGCGGTGACCTCACGGCAGTATCGTATTTCAGCGGCCGCAATCCGGCCTTTGCAATCCTTGGTGACCTGATTGCCGGTTACGATACGGTCGATCAAGTCCAGACGTTCTGTCGCTACGGAGGCGGAAGGGACGCGCTTCAGGTTCTGTGGGACGCGATCCTTCCCGGTGCGCTCCATGTTGTCGGCTGCGGGGCGGTGGCCAAGGAAGCGTTAGTCGCCAAGGTTCCCATAGAGGGCGTCGACGGGTTCAAGGGCGTCAAGGTTCGTTCACCCGGAGGTCTTGCAGCGACGGTATTCAAAGCAGCGGGTGCAGCACCTGTTTCGATGTCGCTCAGCGATGTTTTCACCTCTCTTGAAAAAGGCGTTATCGATGCCGCCGACGCGTCCGCCTATATCAACAATACGACAAGTGGATTCCATCAGATTGCCAAATATCCGATATACCCGGGCATTCATTCGATGGCGGTCCGCCAGTTTACGATCAACAAAGGTATCTGGGACAGCCTTACCGATGACCAGAAGCTCACCCTCGAGACCTGGTTCTATGCCGCCTATGACGATGTGCGGCGTCAGCTCGATCTGCAGGACAAGGCTCAGGTTTCCAAAGACAAGGCTGAGGGTGACATAACGGTCGTTGACTGGCCGCAGGAAGAGCGTGACAAATTCCGCGTGCTGGCTACTCAAGCCTGGGAAGAGACCGCGGCTAAATCCCCTGAGGCTCGTGCGGCGCTCGATGCCCACTACGAGTACATGAAGACGATTGGTCTTTTAGAGTAGTATCTGTAAAGAAGAATCTTTCGGTCGGCGGGCTGCAGTCCGCCGGCCTGTTTTCTTTAAGAGCGGGAGGGAATTATGCAACGTTTTGTAGAAAGCGTTGGCAAGCTGAGCGTCTTTCTCGGCCGGGTGTGCGGGGTCTTTTATATCGCTGCTATTGGGCTTTCCATCTTTGAAGTTTTCATGCGCTATGCCTTCAATGCCCCCACTTCCTGGACATCTGAAACGATCATGATGCTGGTCGCTACGGCATGGCTTCTGTGCGTTGGTGCGGTAACTCAGCAGCGCCGACACATTACGGTGACGACCATGGAGCTTTTGCTCGGCGAGAGATTGTGGAATAGGCTGGCCAAGGTTGCAATCCTGCTCTCGATGGTGGCCGTCACGGGACTGATCATCATGCTCTGGGGCCCGATGGTCAAAATTTTGGCGAATCCTCAGACGACCGGCAGCGCCTTTGATCCGCCGTCTCCCACCTACATAAAAACAATGTTTGTGGTGGCTGCTGCCTTATATCTTCTGCAGCTCTTCGCCAATCTGCTCACACCGTCGGAAAAATTGAAGAAACCAACGCAGGTAGGGGTCGAATAATGGGCATCGAATACATTACGATAGCGATCGTCGTCTCGCTTTTTTGCCTGATGGCCATCGGTGTCCCGCTCGGCGCTTCGACCCTGCTGATCTCGGTCACGACCGCTTATCTCGCGTTCGGCGAGAACGGCTTCATCCTGGTGAGTTCGGCAGTGGGCAAAGTGATGTACAAGCATGCGCTCATGGCTGTTCCGTTTTTCGTCTTCATGGCGAATGTGATGGAGCGCTCCGGAGTCGCAAAAGAACTATTCAACTCGATGGCAATCCTCGGCGGTCAGCTACGGGGCGGGGTCGCCGTCCAGACCGTCGCCGTCTCCATTATTCTGGCGGCGATGTCAGGTGTCGTCGGCGGCGAAGTCGTGCTTCTCGGCGTAATTGCCCTGCCGCAGCTCTTTCGTCTCAAATACGACCGAAAACTTGCCATCGGTGTCTTGACCTCTTCCGGAGCGCTTGCCACCCTGATCCCCCCGAGCATCGTCTTGATTGTGTACGGGGCCGAGGCAAATGTTTCCATCAAGGACCTTTTCACGGCTGGGATACTGCCCGGCATTCTGCTGGCATCTCTATACATAATCTATGTACTGATCCGGGTGCGGCTGAATCCGTCCTTGGGGCCGGTCTACGACGCACCGGAGGCAAAATTGCCCTTTATCCAGCGGGTCGGGCATCTCAAGGGGCTGATACTCCCATTCATGCTGATTTTTGGGGTACTGGGCTCGATCTATGCCGGCATTGCCACCGTTACCGAATCTGCAGCCATCGGCGCTGTCGGCTCGCTCATCGTCGCTGCGGCCCGACGGGAATTGACCTTTACCGGGGTTCGTGAAGCACTCTGGGCGACGATGCTTACGGCAGGAGCACTTATCTGGCTCATTGTTGGAGCCGTCAGCCTCGTCGGGATATACAACATCCTGGGCGGCACCCGTTTCCTCGGCGGTCTTCTCACGGCAATCGAACTGCCGCCCATCGGCATCATCATTATCATGATGCTTATCATTTTCTGCCTGGGAACGTTCCTGGAGTGGATTGCCATTGTTTTTATTACCGTCCCGGTTTTTACCCCGGTAGTGGCCCAGCTTGGCTACGATCCAGTATGGTTTGGCATTTTATTTGCGATGAACATCCAGATATACATGCTCTCCCCACCCTTTGGTCCCGCCTGTTTCTACCTGAAATCGGTGGCCCCCAAAGACGTAACCCTACAGGAAATATTTATTTCGATTCTGCCGTTCATTGGTTTACAAATCATCGGTCTGGCTCTTGTAATGGCCTTTCCGCAAATCGCACTCTTTTTGGTGGGTCTTGGAGGTTAGAAACCAGGATGGAAAAGAAAGACCAGGAATACGAAATTTACGATTTCGGCTGGTGGCCGGAGATTGCAGGAGTTATGGGTGTAATCCTGCTGATCTGGTACCTGATTGCGTTCGCCCGCGGGTCCCTGTGATCCTGCGAGCCATTTTTTCGCAGATCAGATTCTTAACTCGATCATCGCAGAAGGACTGTAGCAGTTCCACATGATGTGTCGGTATTTCGTTCAACTTTAACAACAGTCTTCTGATAACTCGTTTTCTTCGCACTTGATTGGCATGAGGCTTTTATCAAGCCTGAGGAGTTTCTATGCAGCATCAACAAGCAGTTTCGACCATGACCGATATTGTGGCGAAATTTACCGACTACATTGGGAAACATCTACCCGATGACATAATGGACAAACTGACGCAACTTCGCGCGGCTGAAGCAACTCCCCTGGCAACGGTGGTGTACGATTCCATGTTCGAGAACCTGGCCAAAGCGGATGAGCTTGACCGTCCCTGTTGCCAGGATACGGGTGTGATCCAGTATTTTCTCAAGGCTGGAGCGGATTTTCCCTTCTTGTCAGATGTCAGGACCATTCTTGATGAAGCCACGCGAATCGCTACCCAAAACGCGCCATTGCGACACAATGCGGTGGAGATATTCGTGGAAAAAAACACCGGGGATAACACCGGCGATCGTATTCCATGGATTGACTGGGAGATCATACCACACGACTCAGGAATAACCGTTGAAGTGTATATGGCCGGTGGAGGATGCAGTTTACCCGGACAGGGTAAAACCCTGATGCCGGCAGCCGGGTACGAGGGAGTGGTCGAATTCGTTTTCGATGTGATGACGTCGTATGGTGTCAATGCCTGCCCGCCCCTCCTTGTAGGCATCGGAATTGCGGGCCAAATTGAAATTGCGGCGAATCTCTCGAAGAAGGCATTGTTTCGTCCCATCGGTTCGCGTAACGCCGATCCACAGGGAGCCGAAATGGAACTGCTGATCGAGAAAGGACTCAATGATATCGGTATTGGACCGCAGGGGTTATCCGGCAGTGATTCAGTTATGGGGGTCCATATCGAAAAAGCAGCCAGGCATCCGTCAACCATCAGTGTTGCGGTTTCCGTCGGTTGCTGGGCTCATCGCCGCGGAACGATCCATTTCAATGATGATTTAAGTTACGAGATCCTTTCTCACAAGGGGGTGTCGCTGTGAAAAAGATCCTCAAAACACCGATTCAAAGTTCAGATGTTGAGCAGTTGAATACGGGGGATATCGTGTTTCTGGACGGCTACCTGATTACCTGCCGTGATATGGCTCACAGACGCCTGATAGACCTGAGCATGAAATTGCCGGTGGATCTTGATGGGCTGGCAATTCTACACGCCGGTCCTATTGTCACAAAAGACGGTGACGGGTGGAAGATTGTCTCAATTGGCCCGACAACCAGCATGAGAATGGAAGTTCACGAGAAGGAATTTATCAAGGAGACGGGCGTCAAGTTGATCGTGGGTAAAGGCGGCATGGGCCCCAACACGGTTGAGGGATGCGCAGCGCACAAAGCCGTACATGCGGTCTTCCCCGGTGGGTGTGCAGTTCTGGCAGCCAGCAGGGTGGAGGAAATCGAACGGGTTGAATGGCTCGACCTGGGCATGCCTGAGGCCTTGTGGGTGTTGCGGGTCAAAGATTTCGGCCCGCTCATCATCTCGATCGATACTAAAGGAAACAACCTCTTCGACCAGAACAAAGCTGTTTATAACGAGAGAAAAGGCCCGGTGGTCGAAGAGATATCGAAACATATCCGTTTCATCAAGTAACAGGAAAGGGAAAAGATTTATTCAAACCAGCGGGTTTAGCTTGGTCAGGCTAGTCTCATTGTCGGCTCAGAGATAGTCCTCTGTACCTTCTTCCTGTCTATTCAGAATTGGTGGAGCAGAACACCCCGCTGATGGAAATTGAAGAGAAAGGAAGAAGTTGAATTTGCAGATTTTCTTAAACGGTTAACATTATCGCATCGTCTCTTTTACCAAGTACGTAATAGATACCCGAGCTTGAGATTCAAGTTCTCTGGTTGAGGTCGTTTCCCTGAAGGCCTAGAGAGTTTCAGAAAAAAAATGGTTTGATCCAAGCTGGATTTTGCTTAATATTGGTAACTAACCCACACACAAAGATGACCTTAACTAGAAGAAGACCAAGGGCGCGCGCATGAATCGCTTTGTGAAATCGATATGGCAGTGGTGCCGCATACATCGGCACGAACCGCTTGAGGAGCAGTATAAGGAATTATGCCTCAAGCTTCGTGGCCATTATCAGTACTGCGCGTTGAACCACAATTACCAGGCGCTCAATGATGTGCGGCATCATTGCAGGCGTGCATGGCACTATTGGTTAAGCATGCGATGCAACAAAGGGGTGGTCGATGGGACAACTTCGAGAAAGAAACCAGTACGAAGTTCCCTCTGCCTCGTTCGCGGATTCTGCATCAGATGTGATCAGTCGGGCAGCTGAGTTATGCGCCAGACGGAGTTAGACCTGTCTGGTAATGCAAGGGCGTATAGCTTGTGTATTCTGAGGAACCGGATGAGGGAAATCTTCACGTCCGGATCTGTGGGGGGAGCGCCGGGTAACCGGTGCTTCTACCCGGATTTATCTTCAGTTTGATGGAGCTATAGAAAGGGTATCCAAAAATAACAGGCCCGTTCCCTCTTCACCGATCATATTTTCCCAGTTTAATAGTCGGTCCTGACTAATTTCTGACAATCCCTACCTTTAAACCAAACTTTTCCAATATTCCCTAGCTTTAACCAGCATCTGTCGGTCACTGTCGAATATTTCAAAAGTGGCAGTCCCATCATAATCGATCTTTTTCAAGTTATGCGCCAGCCGTCTGAAATCGATATTGCCCATGCCTAGCGATATATGGTCGTCATGCATGCCATGATTATCGCTCAGATGGACATGGCCAATCCTGTCACCAAGCCTACTTACCAAATCTTGCAGGCGGTCCTGACCTTCATCATTAAGATTGGCATGCCCGGTATCAAGCGTAAATTGTAATGATGGGAAAGTTTTGAAAATGGTTTCCAGTTCATCAGGATCAACACCAAAAACATTTCTGGGCATCATATTCTCAAGGCAGATGGTAATACCCAACGTTTCTGACTGGCGGACCATTTCAGATAGAAAATCATAAGCATAGCCTGTCGATTTCTCTGGAACGTAAGGCCCCATTCCTCCAATCATCGGAGGGTGCAACACCGCCTTTTCCGCTCCCAAATCCGCTGCCACGGACAATGAGCACTTCATTTCCTTTACTGATGCACACCTGATGCTCTCTGTCAGATCTGCCGGACTGACAAAGGTCGGTAGGTGACACACAATGCCCATCCCTTGGCTTTGTAAAGCTTTGGAAATAGCTTTGATGTTCTCTGATACGAGGCTGTAATGAGCCTCCGGCTGATCCATGGTGAGTTCAAAGTAGTCGAAACCTAAACCAGCAAATGTGTCGATTTCCTCCAGAACAGGAAGGATAGGGAAGTTCATTGCACCGTATCGCATGGTTGCCTCCATCCACACAACATCTCATCCGTACAGGCATGGTTGCGCTGGCAGTATATAGAGCGATTATGACAAATATTTTACACTGGTGATTGTTTATCAGCCAATGCGTTTGCAAGACTATCGGATGAAGTATGGCCACCTCACCGACTTCAAACCATTTTCGCTGAACTCAGCGCTGAAAGAATATTTCTGGGAGAAATCATACTTCACTTTGTTATACACTCCTGGGCTGAACGAGTAGCCCTGTACCTCCTTATATAGTATGTCTCTGCCATACGGCCACTTTCGCCCCTGAGTCACATTCTGAATATACCCACATCCAATCTCAGCCTCCACCAAGGTGCTTTGTTTGGGGGCATCTCTAATGGTATAGCTTCTATAGTGCTGATCTGCTCCTTTCAGTGCTTTGTTCTTGGTTTTGAACACCTCTACCAAGTATTCATGGGTCTGTTCGTAGAGCCGGTCATGGGAATCATAATATGACCTTGATTTCTTAACTCGTTGTATCAAATAGTCTCGTTTGCATGAAGGTGCAATCGCAGTGTTGTAGAACAACTGAAAGAAGTTTTTGCTTGTTGAATTGAATCCAGCAATGGCTGGTTGGTTTAATAAATAATTTAAGTCCAACCCGGCCTTTTGCGCCAGTTCCTGAAATTTTTTGAAGTGCCGAGTTTTGGATAATTGTTGAATATTTTTCGGCCTGATCCCTTCCTCTCGATAGGCCTCACCTTCGATTCCTTTCTGGATGGATACCGACTTGAGAGCAATATCTGCGGCTTTTAAAGGTAGTGTGGAAAGGGTGAATATCAGTGCTGAAAGTAGGATGGTGTTGACCCTGACGAATAAATATGATCTCACCATAAGATAATGTTTCAGAATCATTTTTGATAACCAAGCCATTTAATAGTCGCAAATACCCAGCAAATAGAAAGGGTCTGCTCTATTTCCACAAAAATAGCCAGCTACGAAAAAATTCGCAGCTGGCTGTAGTTGCTGGAGCCACTGAGCGGACTTGAACCGCTGACACCCTGATTACGAATCAGGCGCTCTACCACCTGAGCTACAGTGGCCGGTAAATGTGTCGTGTTTATAGCAGGTACCTGAGCAAAATACAATATCAAAGCAACTGCCGGCTGCCACTATCAGGAGCACATCCCTGCCGTCGAAACAGCACGTAATTGTTGATCATATCAACTGATCGTAAGGTATAGACCTACCTCAGCATCGCCCACGGGGCCTACCGATCAAAAGGTTCTGCCCTGATGAAATGAGAACAATTCAGTGGTATTTTCTGGTTCATTTTACTGATCAAACTGGTATTGTTCTTGTCTTTGCAAAGCATTTCAGACCTGGAAAATATATATGAAAGAAAACGAACACAATCACTATCTATTAAAAGATACCGGAGCGGCGACACCACAATTCAGCCGCGAAAAAGCCCTTCCCCTTTCCCGCTCAGATTCAGCGGCCGGGGTTGTCCTTCGCAGCGGCTTTTCCAGAAACGACGAATCTCCCGACGTTGTCTTATCGGCTGCTCTTCAGCTCAACGGTGACTGCACCGCCATGGAACAGGAAGAGCTGGCCGCATTTGCAGAAGCTGAGCTTGAAAAACAGCACAGAGTCTCCTACCGGAGCTATGATGTCGAGCCCAATTTCAAGGTCTGCGTCATTGCCGATTCGGCCGACTCACTTGAAAAATTTTCAGAAACATACGGCGGTATTTTAGAAATAGAACCGCTTCTGATCGGAGCTTACCACGAGGATTTCGTTCACGCTGAAGAGCTCGAAGTCAATTCTGCCGGAAAGGGCTACCGCGTCAGCTACACGCTCAAGTCGCCGCTTAACTTGAATCGCTGTACCTATTGTGGGCTGTGCGGCAGGATCTGTCCCGAGCACTGTATTTCCGAGAACCTCTATTTTGATTTCGGCGCATGTACATTTTGCACCGACTGTGAAAAACAGTGCCCTGAGAAGGCCATCGATCTTCATGGCATCGAGCGGGTAACTCTGGACATACCGGCGATCATAATCCTGGGCGAGCCGCACCTGCCGCTGCCCGAGGAAAAGGGAGCCATCTTTTCCGAAGATCAGCTGGCAGATTTTCTGGCAACCATCTATTCGTGCAGGGTCGATGAAGTTATCACCTGTGACCATTCGATCTGCCACCTGAATGGCGGCAGCAGCTCTACAACCGGCTGCAGAGCCTGTCTGCACAGCTGCTCTTTCGGGGCGGTGACGATTGTCAACAATCACATTGGTATCGATCCATTTACCTGCACGGAATGCGGCGATTGCGTTTCAGCCTGCCCCACCGGCGCTATCCAGAACTTAAAACTTACCGACCGCTCTTTTCTGGACTTTTTCAGAAGCTTCGATTTGCAGCAGGGAATCAATATTGTTGCAGGCTCCCCAGAGAACCTGAAACGATTCTGGTGGTACACCGACGAACAACATTTCGAATCGAGCCTTTTTCTTGAACTGCCTCAGAGCGAATCACTCTCACTGATGCATTTGCTCTTTCTTTTTGCTCACGGCGCCCAGAGCGTTTGTATTTTATCAGAGAAGAACAGAACCAATGCCAACCTGCGCAGCACGGTCGATGAAGCCAACCTGCTGCTCAGCCGCTGGTTCGATGCACATGGTATTTACAGCGTCGTCGAGCCCGAAGAGCTTTCCGCTGAGATATTCACGGGCCGGCCTCCATCTGCTTCCTTCACGCAGTTTAAAGATCTGGGCTTCGTCAATCGCCGGCAAAAACTCTGCAATGTCATGCAATTCCTTGGTTCTTCCGCGAACAGAGATCTCACCATCGAAAACGGAGAAGTGCGCAATTTCGGAACGGTACAATGCAATGAAGATCTCTGTACTCAATGTCTGGCATGCCTGAACTGCTGCCCCATCGAGGCTCTGTCCGCCGACGCGGAGAATCTGACGCTGGGCTGGAACGGCGGGCTCTGTGTCGGCTGCCGCAGCTGTATCGAAGCATGCCCTGAAAATGCCCTGTCCTATTCGCCCCAGGCCGTGCTTGACAAGAATTACTTCGAGACCCGACCAATCGCCCGGGCTGAACCGATGCACTGCGAAGGCTGCGGCAAGGTGTTCGGCACCAGAAAGAGCTTTGATCGAGTTATCGAAATCTTATCTCGCAAACAGCAGAATCCGCCTGAACATCTTCACTATTGCGAGGATTGCCGGGTGCTCAAACTTCTGGAGAATCAATAAAAGCAGATATGGAAACTTCAAATCAAGAGATCTTCAGAGTCAGGCTTCGCCTTATTGACCTGGTCAAATCGTTTTTTCTCGACAAACCGGATGCAGAGCTGCTCAGCAGGTGGCGGGGAACATTTTCGGCACTCTCGAAAGAGCAGATTTCACCGCTTTTGGATAAATCGGTCAGAGACCTGAGCCGGCAGCTTGGAGAAAAGGGGTTGGAAGACATTCAGGATGAATACTATGCGCTTTTCATCGATCCGTTCGGTGAAGATTCCATAAATCTGATGGCCTCGCACTATTTCGACGGCCGAAATTACGGCGAAACGCTGATCCTGATCAGAGATATTTTTATTCAGACCGGAATAGCCAAAAATGAAACAGTGGCCGATCCGGAGGACAGCCTGCCGATTTTAGTCGATCTGCTCGGCACCTTGATCGAGATGGAAAAGGATGGAGAAGATACCTCCGACTCCCAGCAGAAACTCATCCAGGATTTTCTGGCACCGTTTCTGAATAAACTGAAACCGGTTTTCGACCAGAACCGGTCGGCCGACTTTTACCGCGATGCCGTCTCGTTTATCATCGGCTACCTGGATCTGGAAAAAGGGCTTTCCGATTATTCTTAACTGGCGGTGTCCGGCTTGTTCCGCTCTGTGTCCTCACTTCTTTTTTGTATCATCTGCGGTCTCGGGCCGGCAGTGCTGGTCGGCTGCCGGGAACCCGTCGATGAAGAAGTTTCAAACTACAATGCTGCAAGCCGTGAATGTCTGAGTTGCCATCAATTGGATTTCGATGCCAACCACCGGCTCGACTGCCTTGTCTGTCACCATGAAACCCAGAACGCCATAACAGCGGTTGAAAATCATCCGTCCATACTGGCCCAGCCTGCCCATCCCGACAGCGCTGCAGAGGTATGCAATGGCTGTCACGAAACAGAAGTCACCATGGTCTCCGATAATCCCCATTACACCCTGAAAGGACATATCGGCCTGACCCGCAGTGCTTTTGGTTCAGCAACCGTTGAAGAAGCATACATAACACCGGCTGATCTCACCTCCTACGAAGAACCTGCAGATGTAGCTGAACTGGTCGACGACCTGCTCAGCAGACGCTGTCTCAGGTGCCACGTCTACACGAAGGGAGATGATTTCAGCGCGGTTTCCCGCGGCACCGGCTGCAGCGCCTGCCACTTGAGCTTTGTTGACGGCCGCATGATTTCGCATCAGTTCGCGGCGAAACCGGCCAACGATCGCTGCCTGTCCTGTCATTACGGCAATCATGTCGGCTATGATTTTCACGGCAGGTTCGAACACGATTTCAACGAGGAGTATCGGACACCCTACCTGGCCGACCCTGAAAAAAGCCGGCCTTATGGAGTCGAGGCCCATCAGCTTGAAGAGGATGTCCATCAGCGGGCCGGAATGGTATGTGTCGATTGTCACGGCAAAGCCCAGGTGATGGGCAGCGGCACCAGACCCGAGTGCACCGATTGTCACCAGGCAGCTGAGATTTCCGCCGAATCCGGCCCCGATGCCAGGAGCGCCAGCGCACGGGTTTTCACTTCCGCCGTTTCCGGTAAAGCCTTCGCCCCCCCCCGCCTGACCCACCAGGCCCACCAGATCTATGGCGAGCAGTTCAGCTGCCAGGCCTGCCATGCCCGCTGGACCTATAACGACGCGCCAACTCATCTGCTGCGCATCGACCACGAGGAGTTTTACGACTTCTATAAACTCAGCCTGGACGGCAGTTCCGAGGTGCTAAAGATCATATCGAGTCATATCAGCGATGACGGCGAGCTGCTTGAACCGGTGATGAGCAATAAATTCAGCGGTCTCGATGAACAGGGCATCTGGTTTAAAGGCTATGGAGAGCGGCGCTGGGAGACGGTGCAGCTGGTCGAGGAAAAAACAGGACGGATCACCACCGGCCGACCGATTCTTGATCTTCGTCTGTCCTGGGTCGATGAGTATGAGGAGGCGCGTTTCGACTCTGTCGAACCGGTTGACGGGGTAGCCCGAATGCGCCCCTATAGTCCGCATACGATAGGAAGGGCCGGGCTGTTTTATGAAGACAGGATTCGCCCTTTTCTTGAAACAAAGGACACGACAGACGGTTTACCTGGTTCAACACCGGCCGAACCGGTCTCAGCGGGCCGGTGAGACGGTTTTCTCCGTCTTGCGAACGGCAGCGATCAATTGCGCCAGCAGCTGATGGTTCTTCAGGCCCGGTGCGTCTTCCACCCCCGAGTTGATATCGATTGCATAGGGCGCCGCGATTCTGATCGCTTCTGAAACATTATCCGGGCTCAGCCCACCGGCCAGAATCAGCGGTTTTGGAATCGACAGCTGCTGTAGAGCTGCCCAGTCAAAGACCCGGCCGGTACCGCCGGCAACGCCCTTGACGTAGGTGTCGAGCAGAAATGCATCGACGCTCTCCCGGTAAGAATCAAAATCACCGGGATCAGCACCCGGCCCCACGCGAAAGGCCTTACAGATCGCCAGGCTTCGACTCCAGCGCTGCAACGCCAGGCAATAGTCGACAGATTCCTGCCCGTGCAGCTGGACGACATTGAGTCCGGCCGCAGCCACCGTCATTTTCACCTGCTCAAGATCTGCATCGACAAAAACACCGACCCTGGAGACAAAGGGCGGCAGTTCAGCAATGATTCGTGCTGCGCGCTGCGGGTCGATATATCGCGGACTTTTTTTCACGAAGATGAAGCCGAGCGCGTCCACACCGCAGGAAACCGCGGCGTGAGCATCTTCGCTGCGCGTTGTACCGCACATTTTAATACGAACCCGGATGTTCATGGCTGTAGTGGATTCACGACCTGAGTTTTTGCAGCAGCGAACTCTCATCTCCTGCCCGCATCAGGCTTTCGCCGATCAGGGCGCCGCAGATCCCATGCTCTTTCATCAGCTCGATCTCCTCGGCTGTGGAGAGTCCCGATTCGGATATCACCGGAATCGAATCGGGGATCAATTTTTTAAGCCTGAAGGTCGTGTTGATATCGACACTGAAGTCGTTGAGGTTGCGATTGTTGATACCGATCAGGTCTGAATCGGCCGACAACGCCTTGTCGAGATCTTTTTCATCGTGAATTTCAACCAGGCTGTCCATGCCATACTCCCCTGCCGCCTGGCGAAAATCTCTGATCTGCGGTGCTTCGAGGATAGCCGCTATCAGAAGAATCGCATCGGCACCATGTGCCGCGGCTTCACTGATCTGGACGAAGTCGATGATAAAATCCTTCCGCAACACCGGCAACGTGATCTGCTGCCTCACCTGCATCATAGAGAGAAGCGATCCCTGGAAAAAATCGACATCGGTCAGGACCGAGACCGCCTGGGCGCCCTGCCGCTGATAGTTGGCGGCAACGGCAACCGGGTTGAAGTCTGGGCTGATGACACCTTTTGAAGGGGAAGCCTTTTTCACCTCCGCGATGATCGAGATCCCCTTATAATCGACCAGGGCCCGCCTGAACCCGCGCGGCGGTTCGATGTCGCTTTCGTCAAAGCCGGCGGGCAGTTGTATTCCCCCGGCTTTCAGTTCAGCTACTTCTTCTTTTTTTCTGTTTACTATCTTGTCTAGAATCATCGAAGTGCTCAGCAGGAAAAAATCGATCAGGATCGATCCAGATCTCAGCCGTCTGTCTGGTTGGAGAAAAAAACAAGAGCCTCGAGTTTTTCAGAGGCACTGCCGGAATCGATACAGTGCGCCGCCAGCGCAATTCCGGCCCCGATATCGTCGGCTGCACCGGCAGCCATCAGCGCCGCTCCTGCATTGAGCAGGACCATATCCCTGCGGGGTCCGGTTTCACCTGAGAGGATACGCTTCATCATCTCGGCGGACTCAGCACTGTCTTTACCGCCGTGAATGTCCTGGATCCCGGCTCTGCTCAGCCCGAAGTCTTCGGGGCAGATCCGGTAGGTGGTCACATTGCCGTCTTTAAACTCTGCAACAGATGTGGCTCCGGTAACCGTCAGCTCATCGAGCCCTCCTTCGCCGTGAACCACCAGGGCGCGTTTCGAACCCAGATTTCCCAGAACCCTGGCCAGTGGTTCGATCAAGGCTTCAGAAAAAACACCGACGACCTGGACATTGGCACCGGATGGGTTGGTTAACGGGCCGAGCACATTGAATATGGTTCTGATGCCGATCTCTTTTCTGGGCCCGATGGCATGCTTCATTGCTCCGTGCAGCGCCGGGGCAAAGAGAAAACCGATGCCGCAGTTTTTGATACAGCCGCTCACCTGCTCTGGGCTAATGTCAAGATTGACTCCGGCTGCCTCAAGCACATCGGCGGATCCGCAGGAACTGGAAACCGCCCTGTTGCCGTGTTTGGCGACAATCACACCGCAGCCGGCAACGACGAACGCGGCAGTTGTGGAGACATTAAAGGTCGAAGCCCCGTCGCCGCCGGTACCGCAGGTATCGACGACAACACCGCCGGCTTCCATATCGACTCCGGTAGCGATTCTGGTTGCTTTCTCCCGCATTACCCGGACAGCTCCGGAGATCTCTTCCACCGTTTCGCCTTTCATCCGCAGACCGGTCAAAAACGAACCGATGAGGACCGGGCCGACTTCGCCGCTCATGATCGAATTGATCACTGCATACATCTGTTCTTCTGTGAGATCCCGGCCGTCGACAACGGTCTTGATCGCTGTTCGTATATCCATCTGCATTTCCTGCTCGTCAATAATAATCGTTACAGCATCGAAGGGTACGCTTCAGACATGAAATTTTTCAACAAGGTGCGGCCGGCCGGAGTCATGATCGACTCAGGATGAAACTGCACCCCTTCCACCGCTAAGTCCTTGTGTCTCAAGCCCATCAGCTCCTGCTTGTCGGTTCGAGCCGTGACCGTCAGCGAGTCGGGGAGATTCGCTTCATTGACCACCAGCGAATGGTAGCGCATACCCTGAAACGGATTCTCGAGACCGGTAAAGACACCGCGGCCGTCATGAAAAATCGGGCTGGTCTTGCCGTGCATGATTCTCTCGGCCCGGATGACTTCACCGCCGAACGCCTCACCGATCGACTGATGCCCGAGGCAGACGCCTAAAACGGGGATTTTCTTCCCAAACGTCTCGATAACCGAGACGGAAATTCCGGCTTCCTTCGGTGTACATGGCCCCGGCGACACCAGGATCCTTCTCGGTGCCAGCGCCTCGAGTTCGGCAAGCGTTACCTTGTCGTTTCGAAAGACCTTTATTTCTTCACTAACGCCATCTTCCCGGCAATTATCTCCGATCGTCTGGACGATATTGTAGGTAAAGGAATCGTAGTTATCGATGATGACGATCATGACTAAAACCTCTTCTCAGCCATTTCAACAGCCCGCCGCAGCCCCATGGATTTATTCACCGTCTCTTCAAACTCCCGCTGCGGCACCGAGTCGGCAACGATTCCAGCCCCTGCCTGGATCCACAAATCATTTCTGTGCATGACAAACGTTCTGATGGTAATACAGAAATCCATATTTCCGGAAAAGCCGAAATAGCCGACGGAACCGGCATAGGGGCCTCTGCGATCGGGTTCGAGCTCATCGATGATTTCCATAGCCCGTATTTTCGGAGCACCGCTGACCGTTCCGGCCGGGAAGCAGGCCTCGACGACATCGAACATGTCCTTGTTTTCGTCGATGATACCGTGCACCCCGGAAACGATATGCATGACATGGCTGTAACGTTCGATGACCAGCAGATCCCGGACTTCGACACTGCCGGGCCGGGCGATCCGGCCGACGTCGTTGCGACCCAGATCGACCAGCATCAGATGTTCGGCGCGTTCTTTGGGGTCGGCGAGGAGTTCCGTTTCGAGCCTGCTGTCCTCTGCCTCGGTCCGGCCACGCGGCCGGGTTCCGGCGATCGGCCGCAAATCGACGCGATCCCCCTCCTTGCGGACCAGAATTTCAGGCGATGAACCGATCTGAATGAGGTCGCCGAGTTTCAGAAAGAACAGATAGGGACTCGGATTGATATGGCGAAGCGCACGGTAAATTGAATGCGCCGGCAATTCTGTGCTGGTGTGAAAACGCTGGGACAGGACGACCTGGAAAATATCGCCGGCCAGGATATACTCGCGGGCACGCTCAACCATACGCTGGTATTGCTCGGGAACCATATTGGCGCTGAACTCATGACCGCTCGATTGGCGATTGCCGTTCATCTTGAAAAAGTCATCCGGAACCGGCTGGCTAACCAGTCCGGTGATGGATTCCAACTGTTTCATACCGCGCTGATAAAGCAGTTCGAGCGGCTCATCCAGACCGGTATCGACCCAGTGGACGATGGTGACCGTCTGTTCGAAACTGTCATGAATCAGAACGGTACCCGGCACGATAAATGAAGCATCGGGAAACGACAGCTTCTCATGGGAATCGGGCAGCTCCTCCATAAACCTGACCATGTCATAGCCGAGATAGCCGACCGCACCACCACAGAACCGCGGCAAGTCAGGGTCGATGAAAGCATCCATATCATTGACCAGAGCGCGCAGAGCGGCAAGCGGGTTACCGGATTGGCGCAGCGACTTGCGATCGCTGCCTGAGTATGAACATATCTCCACCGACTCGTCATGGCAGGTAAAGGAGACCAGCGGCTGAAAACCGATGAACGAATAGCGCCCCCATTTCTCCCCGCCTTCCATGCTCTCGAAGAGAAAGACATGCTCCTGGTCGGGGTTGATCTTGAAAAACAGGGTCAGGGGGGTATCGAGGTCGGCAATGAGCGAAGTAGTCAGCGGCACCAGACGGGCCTGATCCGCTCGCCGGCAGAACCGATCGAATTCATTTTTCTGGTCTGGCTCTATCATCTCACCACGGAATTATTGTCTGCTTTGCGAAGAAGGAACACCGAACATACCATAAAGAACAAATATTTCACCAGAAAGACCGCGCCATCAATGATCCCGCAGCCGAAAAAAAAAGCCGCTTAACCATGCTGGTCAAGCGGCTTAAATCATCTTCCTGCCGATACGAACCCCGCCGCATCGGAAAAGCTGACAATGGTACGATCAAGCTTCCATCTGGTTAACCTTTCTGGTTAATCTGGAAATTTTCCTGGAAGCGTTCTTCTTGTGAATCGTCCCTTTTGACGCGGTCTTGGCTATTACCGGAACCGTCTCAGCCAGCACACTCTTTGCCTCTTCGACATTTCCACTTTCAATGGCGGCACTGAGGTTCTTGATTGCTGTTTTCATTCTCGACCGGTTAGCCCGGTTACGCAGGCGACGAACCTGAGACTGGCGATTTCTCTTTTCAGCAGATTTATGATTGGCCACGAACTACTTCCTCCTGTTGATATCTTCCATGCCGTTAAACCGGCAAGCATAGGTCACAAAGAATCATTTACAAAACCAAAGACCCTTATTTTTACTTCAGTCTATTTTTCGTGTCAATACAAATAACATCAATTCTTTATATTTCAACTACTCGCCGGGAGTTATTCCTGCCCTTACTCAAGTCTACCCAGATAATTAAATGTCGGCAGCCGGGGCACCCGGCCTTTGGCTGATACCCGATCGGCCAGCAGCTCCATCTCTTTGCGGGTTGTTTTGCTGCCGCCCAGGTCGATGACCAGATAATTCAGCCCCATCCGGCTCAGGTCATCCTGGTAAGGCAGCAGGGAAAAGGGTTTGACCGGCCTGGTGTAGTTTTCTCCCCCCTGCCCCTGAATCATGAATTGCTCACCCTTAGGACTGGAAATAACCTGGTTGAGCGGCACCTGATGAGCCGGGGCCCGTGATATAAAAAGCGGCGGTGCACCATAGACGGTCAAGCCCATGGATATACCCGGACGGTTGTCCCGGCCCCTGTTTTTACCCATACGCGACTGGTTTGCGTTTGCAGGACTGTTGAGGATCGCTGAAACAGCGCTGGAAAGGCAGGCCTTATCGATTTCGATGCTGAACTGAAATCCTGAAAGTCCAAATTCAGACAGGAGTCCGGCGCTTCTGCTGTTGAGGATATTGAGACTGTAATCGCCGTAAATCGACACCCGCTGGTTCTGAAACAGCAGCAGCTGACTCAGGCTGGAAATCTGGAAGCTGTGGAAACCCGATTTAATCAGAATAGAAATGTTTTTCTGCACCCCTCTTGTCTGCCGATCATGCATGACCGGCGGCAGGGCCCAGATTATTCTGTTTCGGTCTTTGGCAAAGTATTTTTTCAACTGCCCGGTTGAGGCCATGGACCTGGAGTTGATCTCAAAAACGAAGCGATCGACGGAAAAGGGCAACTTCTCAAAAGCCGGTTTGACCGTGTCGAGCTTGAGCCACAACTCAGCTGCATTCCGGCCTCGCCCTCCCCGTTTTGAGGCCTGCTGCTGTTTCGTCTCCTGAGCAGCCGCGCCGATGGTTGCCAGAACGCGGCCGGCCTTAACCTCGAGCTTCTTTAGTTGTTCCGGGGAAGGACGGACCGGAACCAGCCCGACAGCTGCACTCTCATCTTCGGCGGAGGACTCTGAAGAGACGTCCACCCGGTAGAGCTCGATTCTGCCGACGGCCTGTTTACGGCTCATCTGGTGCGGCAGCAAAATTGTATACTCGCCGTCATTAGCGCCATCGTCAACGCCTTCGGCTTCCTGTATGTTTTTGACGGTAAATGACAGCCGTTCACCGCTTTTATCGAAATGGAGGCGCAGCCGCTCGCCTTCAGCCACCGGTTGTTTGAGCGCAATTGTCCCGTACAGATCGGTCCCCTGCCTGAAGATCTGCCGGAAACGGCCCAGATAGGTTCCGATATTTCCGGAATGGTGCGCGGCAATGATATTTTTAGGGCGTGCACCCCCGAAGTAGCCAGACGAGCTTTTGCGTCCCAGCGCCTGCTCTATCAGCAAACCGGCCTCATGTTTAGCCTCATCGAGACTTTCTTCGCCTGCATCGAGAACCATTCGATAGGCCCGAACTACGCAGTCGACATAGTTTACCGAGCGCAACCGTCCTTCGATTTTGATCGAGGCGACACCGATCTTCTCAAAGGTCTTGATATAGTCGATACCTTCAAGATCATTCATCGAGAAAAAATAGCCGGATTTTTTCTGGCCGCCCTTTTTCTTCGAGCCGGCAGCTGCCACCGAAAATTTTCTTCTGCACGGCTGCACGCAGTTCCCCCTGAGCCCGCTTTTTCCGCCGTGATATGAAGAAAACAGACAGCCGCCTGAATAGGAAAAACACATGGCGCCGTGGATGAATATCTCGATTTCAACCGGGCTGCTGCGCACGATCTTGTCGATCTCGGCAACACTCAGCTCGCGGGCCAGCACAACCCGGGTACAGCCAAGTTCTGCCAGGACCTCGACTCCGGGAATCGAGTGGCAGAACATCAGCGTCGAAGCATGCAGCTCAAGGCGCGGGAAAGAGCGGTTGACCAGTTCAATGACGCCGATATCCTGGACAATAAGAGCATGAGGTGCAATTGACTCCAGCTCTGCCAGCGTCTGGACGAGCTGCGGCAGGTCTGACTCACGAACGAGACTGTTGAGGGCGACATAGACTGATTTTCGATGATCACGGCCATGGTCGACCATCGCCCTGATCTCATCGAAATGCAGCTCTTTCGACGGATTTCTGGCATTGAACCCAGGCGCGCCGATATATACCGCATCGGCGCCGGCCCTGATTGCGGCGCGAAAGTGCTCGATGGAGCCGGCCGGAGCCAATAATTCCATAGCAGTAAAACGATTGAGGTAGATCTTCTAGCGCGCCACCCGCTTCCAGAAAAAATCGATTCCTTTCTGGTCGATGCGGTTGAGTGCTTCGGGAAAGGCTTCGCATTCGGCTGCGAAGACTTTTGAGGCGATATCTTTTATGCTGTCGTCATAGTCAAGCTCGACCGCCTTCTGGAGGATGATCGGCCCGTTGTCATAGAGCTCGTCGGCAAAATGAACGGTGCAGCCGCTGACCATGCAGCCCCGCTCTTTGACTCCCCGATGAACGATGTCGCCGTAAAACCCGTCGCCGCAAAACATCGGGATCAGCGATGGATGAATATTGACAACGCTGCGCTGCAATTCGGCCGGAGGCTCGTAGAGCTTCAGATAGCCGGCCAGGCAGATGATATCGATAGCGTAATCCTTGAGGATCAGGTTGGTGGATTCGGAACTTTCAGCAACAAAGACCGGATAGCCGTAATCGCGGGCCTTTTCGATACCGAGGACACCGTCAACATTTGAGACCACGACCTGAATGCGGCAGTTGAGCGTTCCGTTCTCGATGCGCTGATGAAAATTGTCCAGTGTTCTGCCGCTTCCCGATATAAGCACGCCGATATTGAGCATGGCTATTCTCCCTGGAAATAGTGTTCCGAGTTGACCTCAACCTTGTCGAGCCAGGCCGAGATAGCCGTGTCGTAAGACGAGGTCAGGGCAAAAACTTTGCGGGCCAGCATAAACCGTGTTTCCAGTGTGGTTCCGCCGGTTTCTCTAATTTCAGCGAGGACCTGAGCGTAATCAGCCGGGTCGACGACCACCGTAACATCGGCGAAGTTTTTTGCCGAGGCCCGCAGCAGGGTCGGCCCGCCGATATCGATATTTTCAATCGCATCCTCGAAGCGGCAGTTCGGATCGGCAACTGTTTTTTCAAAGGCATAGAGATTGACGGCAACCAGATCGATCGGCGCGATCTCGTGAGCTTTGCACTGGCTGACATGATCCGGATTCCGGCGCTGGTGGAGAATGCCCCCATGCACTTTGGGGTGCAGCGTCTTGACCCGGCCGTCGAGCATTTCCGGAAATCCGGTGAAGGCCGAAACATCGATCACCTCGAGACCGGCCTCCCTGAGCCTGGCCGCTGTTCCGCCGGTTGAAAGGAGCTCAACCCCGAAATCGGCCAGCGCGGCAGCAAAGGTTTCGATTCCTGATTTATCGGTGAGACTGATCAGTGCACGTTTTATGCTTCCCATGGTAGCGTCCTCCTCTGGTTCACCTAATCTTTGCGTATGAACTCTCTGATTTTGCGGCGCTCACGCTTGTCGGGCCTTTTGGCCGGAGCCGAACCGGGAGCTTTTATCAGCTTGCGAAGATGAGATTGTGCCTCCCGGTTCCTGACGCTTTCTTCCGATTCCTCGTAGAGCTCTCTGGCTTCGACCGCCGGACGCCTGAAACGATTAATGCCGGTAATGGTTACCAGGAAGATCTGGTCGAGTTTTCTGATCTCGACCCGGTCACCAATCGCCACCTCTTTTGAGGGCTTTACCCGGGCCCCGTTCAGATGAATTTTACCTCCTTGCACCGCCTGTCCGGCCTGGGACCGCGTCTTGAAAAAACGTGCTGCCCAGAGCCATTTATCGATTCTCAGTTTGCTGTTGTCGTCAACCACGGTACATATCCCGGTGCTTGTCCAATTAACCGATTAATATGGTAATCAGCCGTTCTTATTTTCCAGCTGAATAAATTACACTGAAAATTATGTGAATTCATGTAAAAAGACTCTATGGTGTGAACACGGCGCAGGTTCAGCATGACTCCAGCCTGAACCCCTGAGCGGTGCTGCGCACCGATAAAGGGCGCCAGGCCAACGACAAGACCAATACATTCAACTCTATTCAGCGATGGCGATACACACTGCAGGCATCAGGAATATCAAACTGCCGATCAAGGTAATGCAGAAGAACGGCTCAATCCAGAACACCATAGCGGAAATCAGTCTTCAGGCGCAGATTCCCAAGCCGCTGCAACCCAACTGCATCTCCTCGATCACCGCTATCATCAACCGCTACATCGACAAAATTGCCGTTTCCGAATTCCAGGATCTGCTGCTTGACGTGCAGCAATTTTTCCAGGCGGACTCGACAACCATCGAGATGAGTTTCCCCTACTTCATCGAAAAGCAGGCACCGGTCACCAGTACGACAGGCCTGATGGAATACCGCTGTAAGTTCAGCGGCACGGTTGGGGAAAACAACGGTTTTTCACTGACCGTCGTTGCCCCGGTAACGACACTGTGCCCCTGTTCAAAGGAGATCAGTGAAGCCGGCGCGCACAATCAGCGGGCCGAAATCAGCATCACCGTCAGGTTCAGAAAGATGATCTGGGTCGAGGACCTGATCGAACTGATCGAACAGTGCGGCTCCTGCGAACTCTATTCTCTGCTCAAGCGGCCCGACGAAAAGTACGTCACCGAAACCGCTTTCAACAACCCGATGTTCGTCGAGGACGTGGTCAGAAAAGTTGCCCTGGCCGCCCTTAATCATCCCGATATCACCTGGTTTTCAGCCAGCGTCGAGAGTTTCGAGTCGATCCACAAGCACAGCGCCTACGCTTTTGTCGACAGCGGCGACCTGGTGGAACGCTCATCCGCAGCGTAACAGACAGACGCGGAGTTCAAGACAATGTATTGATCGCTTCGGCCAGCCTGCCGATCCCCTCTTCGATCATCTCGACATCGACGCATGAAAAATTCAGTCTCAGCGCCGATGAGTCAATCTTTCGTGTGTAGAACGGTTCGCCCGGAACAAACACGACTTTTCTTTTCAGCGCTTCTTCAAATAGATCAAGGGCGCGCATCCGGTTCGGCAGCTGAACCCAGAGAAACATACCGCCGGCAGGTCTGGTGCAGGTCGCCAAAACAGGAAATTCATTGTCGATTGCCTCGATCATCGCCTTGCACTGAGTACCGTAAGCAGCGCAGATCCTGGCGATATGATCTTCGATCGCATTGTGGCTCAAAAAATCGACCAGGATATGCTGGGTGAAATTGCAGGTGTGCAGATCTGATGCCTGTTTGGCAATCAGCAGTTTTTCGAAAATTTTTTCCGGTGCGGCAACCCAGCCCAGTCTAAATCCGGGTACCACCGTCTTCGAGAATGAGCCCAGTAAAATGGTCTGCTCCGGCATCTGGTGGTAAAAGGAATCTGCCGGACTGCCGGAAAAACGCAAGGCACCATACGGATCATCCTCAACCAGCAGGCAGGCCGAACCTTTTACCAGCTCGACAACAGAGCGGCGGTTCGCAGCGCTGTAGGAAATACCCGAGGGATTCTGAAAATTGGGCACGGTATACATCATCTTGGGACGGCTGGCCAGCGCCTGCTCAAGTTCACCCAGTACCATCCCTTCTTCATTGACACCGACAGGGCAGTAGCGGGGTCTGTAGAGTGACAGCGCCTGGATAGCACCAAGGTAGCCCGGCTCCTCGATGACAACTGGATCCTGATCGTTCAGGGTTATCTTGGCGATGAGATCGAGGGCCTGCTGAGAACCGTTGGTGATCAGAATTCTCTCAGCCGGGATATCGATGCCCTGCTCGGATCGGTATCGTTGCGAGATATACGCACGCAGTTCCCCGAGTCCCTCGGAGTTTCTGTATTGCAGGCAGTCTGCTCCTTTCGTTTCAAAGACCCGGGCCGAAGACTCCTGCAGCTCCCTGATGGGAAAGTAGTTACGGTTCGGCAGCCCGCCGGCAAACGAGATGATGCTCGCATCGTTTGCGACTTTGAGGATTTCTCTGATAAACGATCGGGGAACATCCTGAATGCGATCAGCAAAAATACCATCTGTCATGTTGACTTGATTCCTCTGCAAGCAATGCAACCGCATACATGCGTTTCCTTGTTAGCATCCATAATCAATAAATCTTCAATTCCTTTAAGTTCAGCATATCCAGAAGAATTAAGAACTTTGGGTGATCATCTTAGAAAAAAGCGCCTTGATCAACAAACACTAGCCCACATATTTCAAGTATCAACATCAGCAATATGGAATTGGGAAAATTTTAAAAACAGTCCTGCTCAGAATTATTACACTCTTATAGACGATTTTTAAAGATAGTGCGTTTAAGAGCGGCCAGAGAACTTGGGAAAGCATTTAAAACGCTCCAGATTGCATTGTGGTCTTTCTGGTAAATAATGGGCTAAATGTTTAGGAATAGATTCAGACACGATCAGACAGCTGGAGGTAAATAAGAAGCAAGTCCTCGATTGGTATGCATTGAAGATTGAAGATTTTCTAGCCAGTACGTTGATGACTTCAAACACTAGAGATTGGCTAGAGTAAGATATTTACTTGTTGGATCTTCAGGATTTGAAGCATATCAGGAAAAATGTACTGATCTCGGAATTAAAGAAATTCGAGATGTTTGAATTGGCAATCTTAACGCTCCGGCTCGCGGAGGTTGGTCATCACGCGCCAGTTGGTCATCACGCGCCGGGTCATCTCCATGGTGATCAGCGGATAGCCATAGATGTAGGCATCCTCTGCGATCTGTTGCGCTTCCTGCACGGGAACGTTGTTGGCAGAGACTGGGCGCAGGTCGTTGCAAACGGCAAGGTTAAAAGCAGCGCAAGCGTGCAAGTGACTGTATTGAGGATCGTGGTTTTCATAACGTTTGATCTCCTCGATGTGTAAGTTGAACTCAATGCGTATTATTAGAGAAAAATCACATCCAAAACGATTGATTAAATTAGATGTACTTTGATTTTTATTCCTCCGTATGCGAAACTTTATCCACTGTTGACACCGCTAGCGGCCCGTCTTTAGCGAAGGAAACAGTTGTTTGCGGGAAAGGAATCTCAATATTTTCCTGATCAAAGCGCCGCTTGATATTGAGCAGCAGATCACACTGTAGGAGAAAGCCCTCTCTTGGAGTGGCTGCCCATGCCCATGCGCGAAGATTAACAGAAGAATCGCCTAGACTGATAATACGCACCACTGCCTCTGGGTCACCGTTGGCTTTCTGCTCTGGTGTGCGGTGATCGATGTGTAGCGGGTGATTAATGGTTTCTTCCGACATAATTTTCATGGCAATACCCACATCAGAAGAATAGCCAATACCAATATCAATAAACTTACAAATACGATCATCCGTATGGTTAGCATTTACAAGTACCTGGCTGCTAACCTGCGAGTTAGGTATGATTACGCGATTGTTTTCAAAATCCCGCAGAATAGTTTCACGGAGAGTGATGTCCTCAACAACGCCGCTGAATGTATCATCAAAGGTAATCCTGTCGCCAATTTTGAACGGTCTAAAAAAAACAATGAGAAGGCCACTAACCAGATTACTTAAAACCTGTTGGGATGCCAACCCACCGACTACCGTTAGAATGCCAGCGCCCGCAAGCAATGAATGCCCAATGATTTTAAACTCTGGTATTTGGATTAAGGCAGCGCTTGTGCCAATGATATAGATGATAGAAGAAATGAGCCGGCGTATAAAACTTATGCTCGTCCGATCAACTCGTCCTTTACCTATATGAATAGAAAACAGTCTGATGAATACGCGATTGACAATCAAGACAGCAAGGAATGTTGCAGCGAGTATGCAAGCAATAATAACAAGCACTCTGAAATCTGCCGGCACTCGCTCAAATATGGTATTCACTCGTGAGATCCTTGTTTCACCGCACAACGTTTAATAGACGGCAGACCTTTTCGGAGAACTATCTTTTGAATATCAGCGCAAACTCATAATCACTAGATAATTTCATAATATTTCTGGTATTATTAAGAGCGTACAGTTAGTTCGTCGCATTTTGTGTCAATGATATTCCATTCTCAAAATCAGCAATCCAGAACTTGAAGCAAATCCGCATTGAACCATTCTTTTCTGATAGCTCAGCGCCTGCGAACGAGAAACCAGGCGAGTAGCCCAAAACATGTTAGTGGATAGGTCCAGTTCCCAGAGACCAATGCCTGCTGATTCGGCGGCAAATTGGAGTCGTTTTTTCCTTTCGATTAGTTGTTCTTCTTTTGGGCAGGAAGTTACGGGCCGTAATGTCCATGGAAGAAGTACATCGGATTTCATTATCTTCGTTATGTTGATGGCAATGTTAACGATTCCGATAACCTGCCGTGAGAAAAATTATCGCGTCAACACTGCGATTCATGGCGACACAGCCGCCATGAATCGCCCGGGGGTGGATTACTGAATCCTAATTTCCAGTGGGCAGCGGGATGTTAACACCATCTTTTTTGAGCTGCTCGCGGATGTGCTGGAAGCGGAAATAGGAGCTGAGCGTGATCGGGCCCGCGTAAGCCGCACTCTGCAACGGCCGGGGCGGGTACTTCACGTAGGTTTCCATCTTCTTCTTGATCGCCTCGCTGATCGTCACCAGTGTCCAGGTTCGCTCTGTGTAGTTGTTCATGAAAATATCGTAGCGCTCCTGCGGATCCTGCCATAGGTCGAAGACCTGGGGCACTGTAGCGACATACGACTCCGGACCCTTCCAGCCAAGATTAGTATCCACGGCAAGGCCGCCAGTTGCCTGCCCGTTGTCGCCGCGCAGGTTGAATGCAGCCTTATAGTTTCCGACACGTGCGGCGCCTGGCGTCAGCTCATTCTCGGTGAAGTAGAACCACTCGTTCCGCTCACTCTTGCCGGTGCCGAACAGGACTGGCGACATGTCGTAGCTATCGAAGATGATAGGCTGCCCCTCGCGGTCCTTTGTCGGCAACTCCACACCGGCAACGGAGGCGAACGTGGCCATCAGGTCCAGGCCGCCAAGGATGTCATGGTTCTTCGTGCCGGCCTTGATCTTACCAGGCATCCAGACGATTGCCGGAACCCGGTTGCCACCCTCACGCACTGTGCCCTTGGTGCCGCGGAACGGTGTGTAGCCGGCGTCCGGGTAGACATCCTGCCAGGCACCATTGTCGGTGGTGTAGAAGACCATCGTGTTCTTGTCGAGCCCCAGTTCGCGGACCTTGTCCATGATTCGCCCTATTCTGGAATCCAGCTCCACAACCGAATCCGCATACTTACTCTTCGAAAAAGATTTGTGTTCGTAGTCAGGGTGCGGCATGTTCGGCTGGTGAACCTTCATGAAGTTGATGCTCATGAAGAACGGAGTCTTCGATTTCGATGCTTTGTCGAGATAGTCGATGGATGCTTTTTCCACGTAGCCGTCGAAGAACGGGATCCCGACTACGCCATTCGGATAATCAGCCGTGCTTGCATCAGGTGTATCGACATACTGGCCGTTGATCGCGAATTCCTCAACCGGCTTCTCGCCTGCATTACCTGACAAAGCACCCTTGGTCACCTTCTTGAACATGGCGCGCAGCTCCGGACTCATGTCGGGGAACCACGTCGGATCCGCATAGGTGTAGGCGTTGAGATGGTAGAGGCCGGCGTATTTCATTTCGTCGTAGCCCTGCGCGTTAGGCAGCGCATAGTCGTCCTCGCCGAGGTGCCACTTGCCGGTGAAGAAGGTGTTGTAGCCTGCGGTCTTCAGCACCGAGGCCAGCGTCCACTCGGCGGCGGGCAGTCCGCCGCCCTGCCCCTGAAATGCCACGGTGGTCATGCCGCTGCGGTTTGGGATACGCCCGGTCTGCATCGCAGCCCGGCCAGGTGTGCAGCTCGGCTGAGCGTAGAATGTAAACAGTGTCGTCCCCTCGCTCGCCATGCGGTCGATATTCGGCGTAGGCATGCCGCGCCCTTCACCACCACCATAGGGGCCGAGATCGCCGTAGCCGGTGTCATCAGACACAATGAGTATGATATTGGGCTTGCTGTCAGCGGCCTCTATTGGCGGGACCGCCCAGGCCAGCGCTGTGCAACAGGCAACAGCCCACAGCAAAAAAATTCTTTTTGACGATACTCTCATTTTTTTCCTCCTCTTCGTGAAGTTCTTCCTGTTGATGATATTCTCATTTTCTGTCTCCTTTTCGTGAAGTTCTTTAATTTAGGCCTCAAATTCCGTCGACTGGCCAACCGCGGTAATGACAATTTCTGGCGGTTTATACATGAGCCCTCCGGCTCCCATTAAAACTGTAAAGAGATCTGAGTCCAGGTGGGCATCCGTGTCTTTTTGGGTCGACCACTCTTCCAGAATCAGAAGTTCATTATCATCCTCCACATTTGTGAAAACGACGGCCTTCAGGCAGCCGTTTTCATTTCGAACCTGTTCAACGATCGAGCTGAGCGTCTGCAGAAGCTCTCTACGTTTCACAGGCAACACTTTCATTTTGATTAGAATGATAACCAATTGGATTCTCGTCCTTTTGTTGATTTTTGAAAAAGTAGAAACCAGACAATTAGAGTCATGAACTGTTGTCTATAGTTAAGCAATATTTACACCTGATCTGACTGTTTGATTGATTATGGGTTTTAGTGACCGAATTTGTTGAAGATAAATCGCAGGAATGAGCTTTGGGATACTTTGGGCGGGCGACCAGGTCACCGCTAAATATCAGGGATCTGTTAAATATCGCGGAATGACACACCTAAAATGATCGGATTACGGGCGAGGTAAAAGTCGAATAGTAATTTTACAGTAACCGTTTACCAGCACTCCATCTTCGTCCAATCATGTCCCCTCACAAAACTGATTATAGCTCATGAGCCTGCTTGAACCAATCTGGAGCAAGGGATTGCCAGTTATACATCCGGGTTAGTCGTCTATAAAGGTGTTCCGGTGAACGTTCAGTGGAAGTTGTTGGACTTTATCAGGCCTGAAGAGAACTTGTTTTGACGGGAGAGCTATCAGACTATCAGGCGTTTAGCCTCTGCAGGATAATCTAAGGTTTTTGGATATCAAGCTTGCGAATACGGGAGCGAAGCGTAGAAGGATTCATGGCAAGAATCTGCGCTGCGCCTTTGGCTCCTTCGATACGCCATTTAGTAAGTTGAAGCACTTGCTGAATATGATATTTCTCAATCTCCTGCAGACTCTTAAAGGTTGGACTCATTTTGTTACCAGCTGGTACGGATAAGTCCTCAGCCAAGCGCAGTTTGGGCCCGGAAGTATTGATTACCGCCCGCTCGATCACGTTTTCCAGTTCCCGAATATTACCGGGCCATGAGTAAACCTGTAGCTTTTGCATGACACTCCGCGGTATTTCTTCAATAGATTTGCCCAATCGTTTGGCAGCATTGTCAACAAAAAATTGGACCAGCAGAGGGATATCTTCAACGCGTTGCCGCAGTGGCGGGACCGTGATTGGAAAGACATTCAGGCGAAAGAAGAGATCTTCTCTGAAACGCCCCCGGAGAACTTCCTCTTCCAGGTTCCGATTAGTGGCCGCAATCACCCGTACATCGACTTTGATAGTGCGGGAACTGCCAACCCTTTCAAATTCATGATCCTGGAGTACTCCCAAAAGCTTTGCCTGTATTTCAAAGGGTAATTCCCCTATTTCATCTAAGAAAATGGTGGTGCCGTGAGCGATCTCAAAGCGTCCCAGTTGTCGCTCATGAGCACCTGTAAAAGCGCCCCGTTCGTGGCCGAACAACACGCTTTCAATCAAAGCAGACGGCAAAGAAGCACAATTGACTTTTACCAGGGCGCGGTTCCTGCGCGGGCTTTTGTTGTGAATCGCTCTGGCAATCAATTCCTTACCAGTCCCGCTTTCACCAAGTACCAAAACGTTGCTCTCATTAGAGGCGATCTGTTCCACTTTATACAGCACATACTTGAGAGCAGCACTGTTACCGATAATATTATCGAAATTGTGTTCAAGTTTGATTTCTGACTGCAGATAAGCCGTCTCCGCCTCAAGTTGGTTTTTTAATTGCGTGATCTCCTTATAGGCGTTAATAATTTGAATTTCCCCATGTTTACGAATAGTAATGTCACGGTTGCCTGCGCGAAAACCCTGCAATGTGCCCTGGTGATCAATTACTGGTTGGCAACTGTGCTCAATCCAGCAGATTTGGCCATCCCGCCGTTTGATCCGAAATTGAATTTGGCAAGATTTCAGTTCATCAAGGGAATCATGAGAATGACTGTCCCATACCCTCTGATCTTCCTGGACGATAATATCTCTAAAAAGGGCAGGGTTATCTATGAATTCTCCAGGCGAGTATCCGCTGATGCGCTCACAAGAGGGAGAGATATATTCAAGAGACCCGTCAGTATTGAACCAGTACTCCCAGTCATGGGTGAAATTAGCGACCACCTTATATTTAGCTTCGGCCAAGTTCAATGTTTCTTCATGATGTTTGCGTACCATTGCATTGCTTAGAATTTCAGCGATCAAACGACATTGTCGTAAAAGCTCCTTCGGCCATTCTTGACGGTGTCTCAACATAGTGAGAGACAGTACGCCCATAATTTTATTTTCTGTCGACAAGGGTATCAGGGCCAATGAGAGAATGCCCAGGCCGCCAAGGAAATTACGGTCGTCTTCGGCTTCTGCAGGCAGATCGCCAAGGTCGGAAAGGGTAACTATCTCCCCCTGCATCAATTTTTGCTTGATCCACGGGAGTTGGTCAAATCCATATTCAGAAGACGATGTAACTGTCTCGATATAATTGATTGAATTAACATGATAAAAGCGTTGATTATCTTCGGATATTTCAAAGACACTCACCCGGTCTACCTTGAGGGCATTACCGATTGATTCCAGCACGTGTTGTATTTCTGTATCTATACGATCAGACGGCAGGTTGACGAAGCGGGCTGAGAGGGTGGACAACATCTTTTCAAAATCCAAACGTTCAGCGAGCTGCGACTGGGCCCTGCGAACCTGTATTCGCGACAGCATCAGATAAAAAACCAATCCGCTTTGGGCTAAAAGAACAAAAAAGGTGGCAACGATATACCAGCGGTAGCTCTCCCAGAAGGTGTAGGTCTTAAACTGAACGATGCTGTCGGGTGGTAATCGATCCTCTCGGATTCCGAAGCGTTTAAACTGCCGCCAATCGAACTTATTAATTGTTGTGCCTATGCTTGACATGGGAATATCTGAGGCCTTTTCGCCTCGTAATATGCGTAAAGCCATCTCGCCGGCCTTTAGCCCTTTCACTTCCAAACTGAACATCCTCCCGCCGACGATACCGTCGCCGAAATAGGAATCCAGACAGCCATACACCGGCGCATTGGCTTCTTTCGCCAAGATGGAAGCAGCCTGCCGGGGGACGAAGGCCTTGCCGTTACCATCCTGGAGGAGCATGTAAAAGAGGATCACCGTCTGCTCAGGCAGATTTTTGACTTTTTCCTCAATTTCAGCAAACGGCAAACGAGTCAGATAGATGAAGTCGAATTGCTTGTTATAAGGCTCGAATGCCTTGCGGAAACCTTCTTCAAAAAACAGATCGGTATGGGATGCACCATTGACAACCGCAACGTGGCGTGTCTTCGGATGGATCTCGAGCGCTGTGTTCAACATCCCGGCGTAGTCAATATCCGAAAGGACACCTGTAGTTTCAGGGGGTAAACTTATATGCGCTATGTTTGTACGCGTGGCGGCAAAGACAACGGGGATGTTCTGAAAAAAATCATCATGGTGAGCAATAACAAACTCAAGTGGGGCCACGCCGTAGGCGATTATCAGATCAATCTTTTTCTTGGAAAACTTGTGGCGGTATAAATCACTCAATAATTG
>CAWADO010000011.1:0-287930 GCA_963780775.1 uncultured delta proteobacterium
GTGGGTGATGAGTATCTGGGTAAGAGTCCAAAGTTTGGCCACTGGCGAGACACCCATGTACGGATCGAAGGTCCTTCGGTGCTGGAAGCGCAAGCATCCTTTGCCGAAGACTGGAATTGGGCGGCAGGAAGGGTTCCTGAGCTCAGCTGGAAAGCAGTTCCATCTACCAAGGGGACAAACTGGTACTGATCGTGCCAACGGGTCCGGCGGATGAGCTCGAAACGGCAACCCTGATGTTTCTCCATGCAATTAATTCAGCAAAAAACCGTATATGGATTGCCAGCCCTTATTTTGTTCCGGACGAGAGTATCGTACATGCCCTCCAGCTCGCAGGTTTGCGCGGGGTGGATGTGCGTATCCTGATACCGGACAAACCTGATCATCTGCTGGTATACCTGGCAGCTTATTCCTATTTTGATGAGGCCGGGAGCACGGGGGTGCGTTTTTTCCGCTATACCGAAGGATTCCTGCACGAAAAAGTAATGCTCATCGACAATCAGGTGGCCACCGTTGGTACAGCCAACTTCGACAATCGCTCGTTCAGACTGAACTTCGAGATTACAGCTGTCGTGATGGATCAGTTATTTGCCTTAACCGTTGAGCAGATGTTTACCGACGATTTTGAAAATTCCCGGGAGATGCGCCCGGGGGAACTGGATGAAAAAGGCTTCGGATTCAGGCTTGCCGTCAGACTGGCGCGGCTGAGTGCTCCAGTTCAATAAGATGTTGTCCACTTTGAAAAACTATAAAGGAACGATTCTGAAGACTTCTTTTACAGTTGACAAGGAAGATGCCTTGCGCGCCGTGCTTGAAGGTGAAGATTGGGGGGTAAATGATGAATCAGAGCAAGAGGGAAAGTGACATCCGTGATCGGTTTGCCCTGAAGCTGCTGCTTACTGACAATACTGAACTCAATGACCAAGAGGTCCAGTATTTTAAAGAACACCCGGAGGAAATCGACGAGATCACTGCACCGGTCAACGTCCATAAATTTTTTCTCTGGTTCGGGTCACTGCTTGGCATCGGCCTGGTTGTTCTTTCTAAGCTCATAGAGGTTCAGACAGTGGTTCTGAGCGGGTCTATTCACCTAAAGGAAGTGCTGGTGTCCATCGTCTTCGAGATCGGTGTAGCCTTGATCGGTGGAGGAGTGACTGCCTACCTGCTTGGTATTCTGTTGAATAATCAGCAGAAGAAAGCGGTGCAATGGCGACAACAGATACGGGACAGAATCAGCCAGTCTGAACAGTAATGGGAACCAGGCTTGGCAAACGCCATTATCTCCATTGGTTTGTCTTGTCCCTGGTGCTTTATCTGGTTCCTTATCCTCTTTGGGCCGCCGATCAAGATGATGAGTTAACTAGAGAAAATAAGCAGTCGGAGTGGCGGCAGTTGGGTGAGTTTGTGGTTGGTCATCCTGCTGATGACACAATATATCTTGGCATGTGGTCGTATCATTTCATCGATAATGATGATGACTACCAGACTACCCACAACCTGCTGGCAATAACCTATCGTGGGTATTTCGGGGGTACGTTTATAAATTCACTTGATGATCGTACATGGGGTGCAGGGGTTCAACGCGACGTGTATCGAACTGAGATGGGCATATTCTCCATGGAGATAGGTTATCGTTTAGGGCTGCTGTATGGCTACGACAGTATGCAGATTGCTAATACGGGTCTGTTTCCACTCCTGCAGGTCTATAGTGATCTTCACTATGAACATGTTGGTGTGCAGTTTGCCTGGGCAGGCAGCACAGTGACGGCAGGGTTCTTTTTTCGTTTTTAGAGGAATTGCTGATGACAAGCCATAACTGCCAGGGTTTAGCAGATAATCGATTGAAAGCAGGTGTGAAATTCCTGCTAATCATTCTTACCGCGGCGTCTCTGTTGCAGTTCTTCTCGATCTACGTTCAAGCAGAGGAAGAAGCCCCGAAAGATCAACAAGCCGAGTCTGCAGAAGCTTCACCAGTCATCACTCCAGTCATCACTCCGGTCCCGGATCTTGCCGAGATTGTTCCATGGGAAGTGAAGCTTGCCGGTCGAGTAAAAGACCTTGAGAAAAAATTACAGACGGGGCTCGATGGTGAGCTTCTGGAAAAGAGCTACGTGGAGCTTGAATCTGCCTTGGCTGAGCTTGAAGATAAGCTTGAAACCCTTAATAAAACAGAACAATACAAATATAATAAACTTGTCGATCTGCGGGAACTGCTCAAGAAGAAAAGTGACGCGTTTGAACTCGTCAACAAACCGTTATCTCTGGCGATTCGAAATCTGGGTGCGTTGAGACAAGAATGGCAGGCCGAGGAAGTGAGGTGGAATGAGTGGCAGGCTGCGTTGTTAAAAGAAGGTGAATTTGAACAACTCAGATCCATTTTCGAACGGGCGTCTGAATCTATCAATACCGCTCATGACTTGATCCTTTCGAGGCTTGACTCCTTGCTGGCCGTGCAGGAGCGAGCCGGAGAGATTGAGCAAAAAATTGACACGCTTTATGGAGACGTCGATACGCTGATCGATGAAGAGCGACGTAGTACCCTGTTTAACGATACGCCACCGATGTTTTCCAAAAAATATGTGGCCCAGCTCAGAAATAGCAGCCTTTGGCAAGAAGTGCTCAACGAAGTGAGGTCGCTTTCCTTGACTGACAGGGATACGTTCGATCAGTATGGTTGGATCATCGTTCTCCAGACTTTTCTGACCTTCATCTTGGTTTTTTCGATACAAAAGAGAAAAGAACACTTTCAGGATACGGAGCGCTGGCAGTTTTTTGCTCTGTTCCCATATGCTTCCGGAATTTTTTTAGGCTATATGATTTGCGCCCTGATCTATGAATACCAAGGCGTGCCAAGTTCCTGGAATCTTATCGTCACTATAATCGGCGGAGTATCCTTTGCCCGCTTGATGAAAGGTATCGTCGATGAGGACTGGAAGCTGTGGTTTATCTATGGTCTCATTGCAATCTTGCTTGCCACGAGGCTACTCGATTTCCTCAGTGTTCCAATCCCTGTATTTCGTCTCTATATATGTTTTGCCGCTCTGGTCGGATTGCTCTATTGCCAGCATTTTGCCAGAAAGTTGAAAAAAGAAAAGAAAACAGATATTTATTACTGGCTTTTTTGTATAGGGGGATGGTTCTTTCTGGTCGTCGTTTTCATTGAAATATGGGGGGGGAAATCGATTGCTTCGTACCTCTTCGTATCTTTGATTAAATCACTCGCCACGACACTTGTTTTCATCTTCCTCATGTATATGCTGCGCGGATTTTTTGAGTGGCTGTTCAATACTCCTTTTCTGAGAAAATCGACGGTGCTGAGTGATGGTGTAACTGACAGTATCATCATCAGGCTTGCCCGCTTTACTGATGCCCTCATTGTACTGCTGATAATTATACCCGCCACATTGATGTTCTGGGGCGTGTACGAGAGCCTTGCGGAAGCCACAAAAGGAGTACTGAACTTTGGCTTCAATATCGGCGCTAATCGCATTACTATTGGTCTATTGGCGATTTCCGTATCGATTTTGTATGGATCGTTTCTGATCTCATGGGTCGTCCAAAAGCTGCTGATTGATGAATTGCTTTTTAAGCACCGCATGGAAAAGGAGGCCCGCATTTCCATAGCCAGACTGATACACTATTTCATTGTTGTTGTCGGTTTTGTCTTAGCTATTTCGGCGCTTGGGATTGAGATTACCAAACTCACGATCATGGTCAGTGCCCTGGGCGTCGGCATTGGTTTTGGACTCCAGGGCATCGTCAATAATTTTGTCAGTGGCCTTATTCTCCTCTTTGAACAGCCGATCAGAATTGGAGATCTGGTAGAGATTAACGGCATGTGGGCGGAAATCAAGCATATCGGCATCCGCGCAACGGTTGTCCGTAATTTTGATCATGCAGACATCATTATTCCTAATGCCGACCTGGTTTCCAACCAGGTGACGAACTGGACACTCGGTGACCGGCAAGCCCGGCTGATAATTACCGTCGGTGTCGCGTATGGCTCAGATGTTGATCTGGTCGTGGAAACCCTTATCGAATGTGCACTGGACAACACCCACGTTAATAAAAATCCCAAGCCTCAAGCATTCTTTCTCAACTTTGGAGACAGTACACTTGATTTTGAGCTTCGTGTTTTTGTTCCAGCAAGCATGCGCATACCAATCCGCAGCGAGTTGCACAAGGAGATTGATAAGCGCTTCCGAGAAAAAGATATCACCATTGCCTTTCCACAACGGGATCTGCATTTACCTGGCTTGGATAATCGAACAGTTCAGGAGGCAGGCGCCCTCGGGCAAGGGGAGGCGACTTGATGCCCGAACCAGAATTGACGCAGCACGTGCTCGCTGCAGCGTTGCAAGATAACAGCACCATCACTGAAAGAAATGAAGGCATGGGAGACAATGGCCCAAAAAGGACGCTGCCTGAAAATCTGTCGAATGAAATGGTGGAATGGCAGAACAAAATTGATGCGGTCCAGCTGCAATTTCATCTGGCAACGAAGAACGCTCAAGACGCAATGCAGCCCTATATGGAGCACATGAAAACCGAACTGGAACAGGCCAAAGAGCTCTGGCAGGAGCTCGAGAACGCTTCAGCGAGTGGATGGCAGGATAGACATGCACGTATCATCATCTGTTTCAAGTTTATGCGACATTCGCATGAGAAAACGAAACACCACTTTAGACGAGAGGAGAACAGGAAATCAGTTGTTGGGCCTAAGTGCAAGTAGAGAACAGACCTCCGAAATGGGGAGCAGATTCGCCCGTTTCAGGGATCTGCGACCCGAGGGGAAAGGACTGGAGTTGCGCATTAACCTATGGCGGACCGGAATCAGTGATCGCACGCTCTGAAACCCGCCAATTGATTACTTATCAAGGAGGAAAAGATGAAATCTAGCAAAGAAACAAGGGGAAATGCAGTGGTATCTCTGTGTATGGCCCTACTGCTTCTCGCTGCGGTGGCAACACCAAGCATCGTCAAGGCTGCCCAGCGGCAGAACTCGGACGAATGGCAATTCGCGGCAGAACTTTACCTGTGGTATGCCTCAATTGGCGGGAGCACTGCTCAGGAAGGCGACCTTCAGATCGATGCCAATGATCTCATCGATGATCTGAATATGGCTTTTATGGGCAATATCGCCATGCGCAAAAACCGCTGGGGCTTCATGATCGATGCGCTCTATCTCAATGCCAGCGATAATATGAACACCCAGGTGGGACCTGTCGGGGTCAACCTGAATGTCGAGCTCGATGGCTGGGTTGTTAACCCGATGCTGGGATATCTGGTTGTCGACTCAGATAAATTCTCAATGAATGTTGTTGCTGGAGCTCGTTACCTGGATTTGAGCACCGATGTGGATCTGCGCAACGCCGACCCGAGTGCTGCATCGTTTAATCAACGGCTCTCTGGGTCGGGAAGCAACTGGGATGGAATGATCGGCGTTAGAGGTGAAGTCCTTTTGAATTCCAATTGGTTCATTCCTTATCATCTGGATATCGGTGCCGGCGACAGTGATTTCACCTGGCAGGCATTCGGTGGTTTGGGCTACCGCTTTGAGCGCTTTGACATTCTCGCCGGCTATCGGTATCTAAGTTGGGAATTTGAAGATAACGCAGCTTTGGATGATCTCAATCTGAGCGGTGTCGGGGTTGGAGTTAAGTTCTATTTCTAGGTTGATATGCCCACGCAGATTCATTGGGGCGACTGCTGAAGGATTGGCAGATGTAATGTCAACAAGAGGGAGGATGCCGGTAATTTGAGCTTGTTCCTGATTACGTATTTGCAGCGACTGAGCGCTGGTCTTGACATTGCCAAAACGAAGGTCGAAGGTCTGCAAACCTGCATTTCCTTTCGGTTTTAGGTGGTTTCTGTGGATATCGAGGTACATGGTCGAAGAAGGTGTCAGGCGAAGCTGAACCCGGCTGCCCGCAAGTGTCAGGTCGAAACCCGATTAATACAATTACATTCCTTGAAGCAAGGATGAACTCGGTCGGCGGTCAACGATCCCGCACTATTTTGCAGCTGAGCCGAAGCGCAGTGTGGTCAGCGAAATTCCTAAAAATACGAGAGCGATGCCCTGGAGATGATGGGCTTCGATCGATTCGCCCAGAAACAGCACGGCCAGGATCGAGCTGAAGACCGGCATCAGGTTGATGAAGACCCCGGCCCGGTTGGCGCCGATATCTCGAACCGCCCGGTTCCAGAAGATAAAAGCAAGGACTGAGGGAAAGATCGCCACGTAGGCGATAGTTGCAGCGTTTGGCCAGTTGAGCGCTATCTGCTGGCCGCTGTTGAGTTCGATCAGGTAGAGCGGGGTGATGCCGATCAGGCCGATGATCATGATACCGATCTGGTAGGCAAATGGATGCAAATCCTTGGGGAAACGCTTCAGGTTTACCGAATAAAGTGCCCAGAGCAGTGCCGCCCCCAGAACCAGAACATCGCCTCGGTTTAATTCCAGTTCCAGCAGCGAGGTGAGGCTGCCGCCTGTCATGATGAGAGCGACACCGGTCAACGACAGCAGGATGCCAAACCATTGTTTGGGTTTCAGCGCTTCCTTGAAGAAGAAAAGCGAGTAGAGGGCGATAAGGATCGGAACGCTGGAGTTTATCAGCACGGCGTTGACGGCGGTGGTGGTCTGTACGGCGAGATAGATAAGAGTGTTGAAACCGGTGACGCCAAGCAGACCCTGCATGATGATAAATTTTTTATGCTGCAGGATTATCTCGCGCTGGGCCCAAAAGGTGCGGCTGCTGAATGCCCACATGATCAAAAGGGCCAGCGACCAGCGCCAGAAAGACAGGGCCAGCGGCGGGATATCGGCGTGCATGCCGCGGCTGAGCACGAAATTACCGGACCAGAACAAGGTGGTCAGAATGAGCAGGAGATACGGCATTGAAGAAAATGCTATGGATTCAGGCGGTCCTGCTCAAAGCTGTTGTCGCCTGTTGCAGATGCGCGCTGATTTCAGCCGCCCGGGGCATCGTATTCACTGAAGGAGCATGATTCGATATGATTGCTCGACAGACCGATAAATGAATTGCCGATGTCGATTTCCAGCCGCTGCCATTTTTCGCCGGTCCGCAGAACTTCATAAATTTTTGCTTCGGTAAGCGGCATATAGCGCTGCTGGGTCTTTTTCTTGAAGAGTCCATAGAAGGTGGCGATGATCATGAAAAATGAATCACCCCGCATCTCTGTCAGGAGTCGAACCTTCGATGGCCTGTCCTGGGTCCTCTGTGACATGGTCTGGGCCCGGATCTTTTCTGCTTTATCTCCGGTGGCGCCAAGTTTGTCGGAGAAAAAGACGATATCTGAGAGCCTGAGCTGGAGTTTGTTGAAACTGGTCAGTTTGCCGGTACCGTGCAGTGAAACTTCAACATCGTAAAGCAGGATTGCGTCGTTGAAACTCTTTTCGTTCGGGTTTTTCCAGAAAATACTGGAGCTGTTCAGCTGATCGATGGTTCGGATATCGTTGTTTTTTAAATCGATCGTTCCGGTGTATCGCTTATTTGGCGTAAAAATCTGAATCTCTCGCTTGACTGTTTCCTGCATAACTCCCTCCATTGTTTCATAGACGCTGGATTTACGCTGGACATCGTTTCTTTGAGCCCCATACAAAATCTCGAATTTTTCAAGGTACCTACTGTACATAGTAACCTGATATCGGTCCATGTCACCACATTTCACGATGGAAAAGAAGCTGATCGCATCACCGTTTGGTAATTTTGTGCATCTGCAAATAAAGGGCTGAATTTGTCGCTGAGATAGTGTACTTGTTGTAATCATAATAAAAAAATGTAGTACTTGGGCTCCATTGTACTGCTGTTTATGAACGAATTCATCGAATTGAATGACATGGCAAAGAAGATTTTGATTATCGGGGCGGTTGCGCTTGGCCCCAAAGTTGCTTCCAGAATGCGCCGGCTCGACCCGGATGCCCGAATCACCCTGATCGACCGTGACGACCTGATCTCCTACGGCGGCTGCGGAATCCCTTACTATGTCGGCGGTGACGTCAATGACCTCGAGGACCTCTACAAGACGACGTCACAGGCGATTCGCGATGCCGCCTTTTTCAGAGAGATCAAGGGCGTTGATGTACTGACCTGCGTCGAGGCTATCGAAATCGATCGGAAAAACAAGCGGGTCCTGATTCGCGACCTGAAAAGCGGAGACGACCGCTGCCTCGATTACGACAAACTGGTGCTGGCCACCGGCGCCCGGGCCATCCGGCCGCCGATTCCCGGAGCCGATCTGCCCGGTGTTTTCACCGTCTCCAATCTGCATGACGCAGAAAAACTGAAGAAGATGATGACCCAGGGCAAAATCGGTCGTGCCGTCGTCATCGGCGCCGGTGCCATCGGAATTGAGATCAGTGAGGCGATGACCGATCTCTGGGGCATCGAGACGACCCTGATCGAGATGGAAGATCAGGTTCTGCCGACCCTGCTCGGTAAATGCATCGCCCGGGTGGTTGCCACCGAACTGCGGCGAAACGGGGTCAGGCTGCTGACCTCGGAGCGAGTCATGAGCATTGGTGCCAAAGTTGATTCGGCAGGATTTGAGGTGCGCACCAATAACAACGCCCTTGACACTGATGTGGTTATACTGGCAGCCGGTGTTCGGCCCAATACCGAGCTGGCGCAAAAAGCGGGCATCGCCCTGGGCCGCAGCGGCGGCATTCTGGTGGATCGGCGTCTGCGAACCAACGACCCGGACATCTATGCCGGCGGCGACTGCATCGAGCTGCGCAATCTGGTCAGCGGAGAGAATACGCTGATGGCTCTTGGTTCACTGGCCAACCGGCAGGGCAGGGTGATCGCCACCAACCTGAGCGGCGGCTCCAGCCATTTTACCGGCACGGTCGGCACCTTCTGCGTGAAGGTGTTTGACTTGGGTGTCTGCAAGGCCGGTCTGACCTACCGGCAGGCCAGGGAAACCGGCTATGATCCGGTCTACTCGGCGGTGGCCCAGCCGGATCATGCCCATTTCTACCCGAACGCCGAATTCATCTATGTATCACTGGTAGCTGATCGCAAAACCAGGAAAATCCTCGGTATCGAGGCGGCCGGAAAGCACGGCGACGGCGTCAAGGCGCGGGTGGACACGGTGGCGGTGATGCTCAAGAATTCGATCGACGTCGATGAGGTCTGCTGCCTCGAAACCGGTTACGCGCCGCCGTTTGCCTCGGCAATGGACGTGATCAACAACGCCGGCAACAGTCTCGACAATATCCTTGCCGGCATGAACCGGCCGATCGATGCGGCTGACTTCCTGGTTGAGTTCGAGCGCAATTCACGCCGGGTGCTCGACATCCGGGGCGAGCGCGAAGCGCAGCCCTTCATTGAGAAATTCAAAGAGCGCTGGTTAAACGTTCCGCAGAAAGATCTGCGCACACGCTATAATGAAATCCCTCCGGATGAACCGTTTTTTCTGATCTGCGACACCGGGGCCCGCTCATACGAAGCCCAGGTTTTTCTCAGTACGAAAGGTGTCACCGACACCCTGCACGTTCAGGGTGGTTATGCGATGATCAAGATGACAGACCCGGAGTTTTAAGCGTGGATTCAGGGCAGGGTAGATAATGGAGCCGATTGGCATTATTCGCACCCCGTTTAAGGAGTTGGCCGGGATGCCGATTCAACCCGGCGGGGCGCAGGGGACACAGGGCGAGCTCATCATCAAACCCGAATATGCAGACGGGCTCGATGACCTCGATGGTTTCAGTCATATTTATCTGATATATCTTTTCCATGAAGCGCCTCGCACCCAGATGAAAGTGGTGCCTTTTATGGACAATGGTGAGCGGGGTGTTTTTGCAACCCGCTCGCCGCTGCGGCCCAATCACATCGGCTTGTCAATCGTCGAACTGGTCAGGGTCGATTCCTGCCGGGTCACGATACAAAACGTCGATATGCTCGATCGGACGCCGCTCTATGACATCAAACCCTATATTGGTGCGTTTGATTTTGTCGATCGGTCTCGTTCGGGCTGGATGGACAAAAAGCGATCCGAGGTTATATCCAGACGTTCCGATGATCGCTTTCTCTGAAGTTGTCTGTAAACAGCAAATAATCATACAAGAGTGTAACAATGAGCAGCGAAGTCGAATTATTTATCGAGCAGTGGCCGGACAGCCCTGATGGCTGCCGGGAAGCCTTTGAAACGCTGTACCGTTATCTTGCCTCGATTGACGGCGCGAAAACTGAGTTCTATGCCCGACCTCCCGTCACCTATTCCCTGCGCGGTGCACCTGTTAAGGGTTCTTCCTGTCCGCTCTTTGTCATGGTTGACGTCATCGAGGATGCACCCCGCTGGCTCTCCGTCTGCTTCTACGAACAGATGGTCAGCGACCCCGAGTCCAGAGGCGACAGCGTTCCCGGCGGCCTGCTGGGCGAGGACGGCATCTGTTTCGATCTGGATTCCTTTGACAAAGCGCTGATTGACTACATAAAAGAGCGAATTTCAGAAGCCTCTTTGTCGGCCTGCTGAGACAATGGATTCAATTCATATCGTTGTCGACAACCTGGCGGCGGCCGGCTTCGCCGCCGAACACGGCTTCTCGCTGTGGGTCGAATCTGGTGAGCGAACCATACTGTTCGATACCGGAAATAAGGATGCGTTGTCCATCAACCTGCAGAAACTGGGGCTCGATCTGAGCGTAATCACCGATCTTGTTTTGAGCCACGGCCACTACGATCATACGGGCGGGGTCGAGACAGTGCTTGCAGTGCAGCGAGATATTCAGGTCTATCTTCATCAGGCCGCGATGCAGCCCCGCTACGTCACGGATAACAATGGTTCCCGGCCGGTGAGGATGCCGCCCGGTTCGATGCGGGCACTTGGGGACGTGGGGGATGATTCGATCCACTGGTTGACCCACCCGCTGAAGATCACCGCAGAGATCGGTTTGAGCGGCCCGATTCCACGTATCACCTCCTATGAAGACAGCGGCGGTTCGTTTTACTTTGACCCGGAGGCTGAACGGCCCGATCCGATCGAAGACGACAATGCGCTCTGGCTCAAAACCGGCGAAGGTCTGGTGATCTGTGTCGGCTGCAGTCATGCCGGCATCGTCAACACCATCGAGGCGGTCATGACCCTCAGCGGTGAGTCCAGTGTCCACACCGTCGTTGGCGGCCTGCATCTGCTCAATGCCTCTCCCGATCGGCTCGAGAGGACCGTGCGGGCGCTCGACAGTCTGCCTCTGAAACGCGTTGTCGCCTGCCACTGCACCGGAGATGAAGCGTTCGTGTACCTGAAGAACCAGCTCAGCTGCGAACTGGTGAGAGGGTATGCCGGCATGTCTCTTATTTTCTGAATTCCGCGTGTCTGCTCTGCTCGCCATAGTCGTCCGCAGGGTGTTCTGGCGCTGCTTGATTAAACGCCGATAAATGCATACTTAGATAGTAGGAAGGCACTATTATCTTCAGACAGAAAGGAGGTTCCCAGATGGTTCTTACCCCTTCAACCATGCTTGAAATCGGTACCGAAGCCCCGGATTTTACGCTATTGGATCCCCACGGAAAAAGCTATCATCTCGCCGAGCAGCAGATCGAAAACGGACTGCTGGTCATCTTCATGTGCAACCATTGCCCCTATGTGATTCATATCAGAGAAAAGCTGGTCGAAAAGATCAACCAATATCAGCAGCGCGGGATCAGCGTCGTTGCCATCAACAGCAACGACTATGCGGCTCATCCCGATGACAGCCCGGAGCAGATGGCCCGGGATGGTGCCGAGTTCGGTTACAGCTTCCCCTATCTGGTCGATGAGAATCAAAGCGTTGCTCAGAACTACCAGGCCGCCTGTACCCCCGATCTTTTTCTGTTTGACCGGGACAAAAAACTGGTCTATCGGGGCCAGTTCGACGGCGCCCGACCCGGAAACACCACGCCGGTTACCGGTGAAGATTTAACCAGAGCCGTTGAGCAATTGCTGGCCGGCAAAGAGATCGACGTGGTCCAGCAGCCGAGCATGGGCTGCAATATCAAGTGGAAGCCCGGCAACGAACCTTCTTATTTCTCTTCATAGCCGGCAGACCGATCTTTTGAAGACCGCTCTGCTGATCTGCTTTCGAACTCTTTTAACCGGCTTTCTCGCCATAACGGTTTTTGCCGCCTGCAGTGAAGAGGCGAGCGAGCACCGGGAAGGGCGCCTGCTGATCGATCGGGCGGGAGTTCTGGAAGATATCTCCGAGTCGGCCCTGAATTACCTGGAGCATATCCGCGATGATTACCAGGTTGAAATCGTTATTGCCACGGTTCCCGCAGTCCCCCCCGATGAAACGCTTAAACAACTGAGCGCCCGGCTTTTTTCCGAATGGGATGTGGGGCGCCGCTATGGAGGACAGGGCCTGCTCCTCATGCTGGCAGACAGGAACAAGGAAGTCAGGATAGAGGTCGGGTCGGAGCTGGAGCATGTGTTCACCGATCTCTTCACCGGCTATATCGAAACCAAACAATTGACTTCCTATTATCTCAGCGGCCAGCTCGATATCGGCCTCATGGCAGTGCTGGAAGAAATCGAAGCCCGGGCGCAGCTGGTAAACCTGGACAAGACCGACCCGGACAGCATTCGGGAGCGAGACGAGATATTTCTCTCCGGCGGTGGCGGAGCAGACCTTGATCTTGAAAAGATCGCCGAGACGGCGGAAATTGACTTTGAGCGCAGCTATCCGGCTGGAGCAACGGCCGATGAGGCGTGGCAGACGCTGATTCGGAGCTGGCGGGAAAAAAACCGAAACCCCGACATCGGTGTCTATACACCGGTTACCCGACTCATCTACCGATCGTTTACAAACCAGCCGGAACGCCGCTTCGAAGAAGATGTCAGGACCTGGGGAGATAAGCCGTATGAAATTATAGAAAACGGTGATTTCGCCGTCGTTTTCTTCGGCAATAAAAAGGGTTGGGAGAATGCCCCGTTCCTGTTCAGCAGAACCGCGGAGGGGTGGCAGTTCGATATGGTCCACCAGCGCAAGCTGGTGCGCATGGGCCGTGCCCCGGCCTGGGGAATCGAGCGCGGCGAGCATCCCTATGTTGACCTCTTATCCCGCTGTCCTTACTGGATGGGGCAGGATATTTGGCTCACCGGAGAAGATGTCTATTGGGTCAGTCGAGACCGGGAAACCGCCGCCCGGATTATCGAGCTGGAAAATCTGCTGAGCGGCGGTGATGATGACTTTGCCGCCCTCTATGAACTCGGCAGGCTCTACACGATTACCTCGATGGGACAGCAGCGATTTGACCTGCTTAACCGAGCCGCAGAGTTAGCGCCGGATCATCCGGGGGTTCTCAAGTTTCTGGCGGTCGCCCATGTGGATGGCCACTATCAGTACAAAACAGCTCTGCCTTTGATGCAGCGTTATGTCCAGCTGCGATCCGATGACCCGTTCGGGCATTTCTTTCTTGGCTACCTCTACCTGATGACCGATCAACCGGAGCAGTCGATCAGAACGCTCAAAAAAGGCCTGGCCCTGGATCCCGGAAACATCTATGGGCTCTGCAAACTGGCCCGCGCCCATGTTGCGCGGGGCAGCGGTAATGACCGTGAAGAGGCCCTTTCTCTTTTGAAAAAACTGCAGGTCACAGCTGCCGATCATCTGCGGGTCAGCTGGCTTGAAAAGAAGCTGGCCGATTGACAGCGATCATTAACAGGCAGGATAGAAATGAATGATGAAACCTCGCCGAACCTCGGTCACAACCGGCAGGCTCCGGTCTTTTGCAATTTCTGTCCCGGTTACTGCTGCTATCGGTTGAAAGGAGCTACCCTCTACCTCGATGCCGTCGATATTAACCGGATCGCGCGCCATTTCAGTATCTCCGACGGGGAGGTCAGAAAGCGGTTCATCGAAGGCAAAAACACTTTCGTGGTCAAAGACGACGGATCCTGCCTGTTTCTCAGCGATGAAAAACTGCGGGCGCGCTGTACCATCCATCAGGCCCGACCCCGGCAATGCCGCGAATTTCCCTATGGTGAGCCCTGTCCCTACCTGGAGCGTGAAGATCTGCTCGAGCAGATTGTGCCCCGTATCGAAGAAACATTCGCTCCCGTAAAATAAACGATCCGCTCAGCGTATGATCAGGTTGTGCAGTTCGTCCTTATCGTCGGGCTTGATGGGGAAGTGCTCCTCTAAAATTGTACCGATACGCTCTATGCCGTCACATAGCGCCTGACAACGGTCTCCTTTTTTGATTCCTGCGCTGACCTGATCGACGATTTCCTGCCAGGTCTGCGGATCGATCCTGTCGTCGATCCCCTTGTCCGCCAGAACCCAGACCCGGTGCTCGAGAACCGAGACATAGAGCAGGATGCCGTTAGCATCTCTGGTGTTGTGCAGGGATTCGTTGAAAAATGCCGCCGCAGCTGCCTTCTGGACAGCCATATCGGCCCGCCGGGGCGAGAGAAAAAACCGTTTCAGGGTCGGGAAGAAGGTGACCAGCTGGTAGCCAATAACGTAATAGATAGTAAAAAAGCTGAGAAATATCCACATATTGTCGGTTCCAAGCCAGAACATTCCGCCCAGGAACCGGGCGGAAAAAAGCGCCAGGGGCAGAGCCAGGAACACCCCGCCGACAATCGGAGCAACCGGGTATGTGTGGCTCTGGGAAACGACCATCGGGACGATCTCGCCCGAGGTTCGCTGCTCTGCAGCCTGGACCGCCCGGGTGATGGTGTCCTGTTCTTTCTCGGTAAGAAAATGCTGGGCCAGTGATTTCATCGCCGCTTACCATCCCCCCGAGGCGCCGCCGCCCCCGAAGCCGCCCCCGCCGCCCCCGAAGCCGCCACCGAAGCCGCCCCCGGACGAGCGGCCGAAGCCGCCGCCGTAGCCGCCGACATGTCCGCCTCCGCCCAGAGCGCCGCCTGAAGAAGAAGCCAGCGCCGAAGCGACGAGGCCGCCGATGGCGCCGAACGGAATCAGGGCCAGCAGTATCAGGCCGGTGATGCCGAAGAAAAGAAAACCGAGCAGCGGTGCAGCTGCGCCGCCGACGAGCGCCGCTGCGACTTTGTTTCGTCTGAGCAACGAGCCGAAGAAAAAGAAGATAAAGATCATCGTGATAAAAAAGCCGCCCGGGTCGAACTGCTTCGTTGAGCTGTAACCGGAGTCGGCCGGAGCGTTGAACTCGCCGCGTACGGTGGCGACGATGGCACCGACGCCGTCAATGATACCCTGGTTGAAATCACCCTGCTTGAACTTCGGACTGATCACATTTCTGATGATTCGCCCGGCAGTCATATCGGTGAGTTTTCCTTCCAGCCCGTAGCCGACCTCGATGCGGATTTTTCGGTCGTCTCTGGCAACCAGCAGCAGCACCCCGTTGTCCAAGTCCTGCCGGCCGATCTTCCAGTCTTCGACCACCCGCAGGGAAAAGTCCTCGAGGCTGTCGCCCCGCAGCGAATCGATGGTCAGGACAACGATCTGGGTGGAGTCCGATGTCTCCAGCGACTGCAGTATCGACTCAAGTGACGCTTCGGTGGAGGGGGAGAGCAGATCGGCGTAGTCGTTGACCCGCCCCTGCAGGAGTGGAACTTCAAGGGCAGCTGCCGGCAGCGCAAAGAGAAGCGCCAGGAAAAATACACAAAGAGATGCTGGGACGTTTCTTCTGGACCCGGACACGAGCGTGCCATTAGCCAAAGTTTACCTGAGGGGCGGTCTGGGCTGCTTCGTCGGCTCTGAAATATTCCTTGCGGTCGAGTTTGAGCAGGAGTGAATTGGTCAGGCTCTGCGGGAAGCGGCGAATCGAGCCGTTAAAAACCTCGACGGCCGCATTGTAGCGCTGCCTTGCGACGTTGATCCGGTTTTCGGTACCCTCGAGCTGGTTCTGCAGATCGAGAAAGTTCTGGTTGGCCTTGAGGTCTGGGTAACGTTCCACCACCACCATCAGCCGCGACAGTGCCGAGGTGAGTCCCCCCTGAGCTGCTGCGAGCTGCTGCATGGCGGCCTGACTGGAGAGATCTTCGGGTTTGAGCTGGACTGCCGTGGCCTTGGCCCTGGCGTTGACAACGGCCTCCAGGGTTTCCCGCTCATGGGCGGCATAGCCTTTAACGGTAGCCACCAGGTTCGGTATCAGATCCGCCCGCCGCTGCAGGGTCGATTCAACGTCCGCCCAGGCCTTGAACACCTGCTCTTCCTGCAACTGCAGCGTGTTGTAACCACAACCGGTGAACAGCAGGGAAAGAGCCAGAAGGATAGCAATGCGGCTGAATTTTTTCATGATGTCTCCTGGTTGTAGGAACATGATCCTGACCGGCCGGAGTGATCGTTCTGCTGGTTTCAGATCAATGCAGGCTTGTTTGCCTAACTGGTAATACGATTATTTGCTGTCGTCAACAAGGTAGTCTTTAAGCTTTTCCGCCAGTCCGGGCGGAAGCTCTTCACCATAGAGAAAAGCCTGGGCCTCTTCACCGGTGAGCTGCTGTTTTATTTCCATCGGCAGCGATTTGAGCACCGCCATGCGTTCGGGAATGATTCTGCTCTTATCGAGCGGCGCCTTGTGATCCATCTTTTTCACCTGTTGCTGCAGTATACCTGCTCATTGTTCAAGACCAGAGTTTCATCAATGGTCCGGTCGGTCCGAAAACCGGGTCGGCCAGAGGTTTGCCCACATTTTTGATGTTCTCATCGGCCGCCGGGCGTTCCCCTTCTTTACCGTACATCATGTCGTAATCCTGCCCGGCCGGATAGCCGCCGACCACACGGAAGTCATCGGACTGCCCCATGTTGCAGTGGGAAACCCCGGCCGGAATAATGATGATATCTCCGGCCTGGGCCTCTAGTGTCTCACCCTCGGGGCCGCCGAAGCAGGCCTTGACCCAGCCCGAGTAGATGCCGAGCACCTCGTGCGCCGAAGAATGGTAGTGATGAAAATCGTAGAGTCCGTTGCGCCACGCCGCCGGCCAGCGGTTCTGGGTGAAGGTGCGCTCGAATTTCTCGGGGCTGACGGTGCTCGGGGCCAGTGCAGCGGTGATGATGACCAGCGGCAGGTTCTCGTTGTTCGGATACCTGCCGTCGTCGCTGAACTGCCTGACGATGATGTTCGATTCTTCGCTGCTCATGGTTGTTACCTATTCCAGTAATAGCGTGCTTCGCTGCCAAGCTGATGCTCAATCTCCAGGAGCCGGTTGTATTTGGCCACGCGGTCGGAGCGGGAGGCTGAGCCGGTCTTGATCTGACCGCCGTCCATGGCCACGGCGAAATCGGCGATGAAGGTATCCTCGGTCTCGCCGGAGCGGTGCGAAATCACATAGGTCCAGCCGGCGTCGCGGCAAAGCCTGATAGCCTCGATCGTCTCGGTGACGGTACCGATCTGGTTGAGCTTTATCAGTACTGAATTGGCTGTCTTCCAGTCGATGCCTCGTTCGATATAGCGGGTATTGGTGACGAAAACGTCGTCGCCGACAATCTGTACCTTGTCCCCAACTTTGCTGGTCAGCATGCTGAATCCGTCCCAGTCGCCCTCCGCCAGCGGGTCCTCCCAGGAGATAATGGGATAGTCGTTGATCCATTTCTGGGCCATGTCGACCATATCCTTGCTCGATTTGGTACCGCCGCCCGACCATCGCAGCTCATATTCGGACTTGAGGTCGGTTGAAAAGGAGCTGGCGGCACTGTCCAGAGCCAGTGAAATATCGACACCGGGCCGGTAGCCTGCCTTTTTAATCGCCTCCATGATGATCTCCATAGCCTCTTCGTTACTGGAGAGGTTCGGGGCGAAGCCGCCCTCGTCGCCAACACCGGTTGCCAGATTTCTGCTGTTCAACAGCTTTTTCAGGGCATGAAAGGTCTCGGCCACCGCCCTGAGGCCTTCGCTGAAGGTCTCGAAGCCATGCGGGATAGCCATGAATTCCTGAAAATCAACGCTGTTGTCGGCGTGCTCTCCACCGTTGAGGATATTCATCATCGGAACCGGCAGACGGCAGGCGCCGCTGCCGCCCAGATAGCGGTAAAGAGGAATATTCAGGTACTGAGCCGCCGCCCGGGCCACCGCCATGGACACGCCTAGAATAGCGTTGGCACCCAGGTTGCCCTTGTTGTCGGTGCCGTCATGATCGATCATGCGCCGATCGATTACCGTCTGCTCGAGCGCGTCGAAGCCGATGATTTCAGGAGCGATAATGTTGGTGACGTTGTCCACCGCTGTCCGCACACCTTTGCCGAGATAGCGGGTGGCGTTGTTGTCCCGCAATTCGATCGCCTCATTTTCCCCGGTACTTGCTCCGGACGGCACTGAGGCGACGCCCCTGGTGCCGTCTTCGAGTTCAACAAAAACCCGGACCGTCGGGTTGCCCCGAGAATCCAGAATCTCAAGTGCGTCAACTGCAGCGATAGATGATGCCATGATGTCCTCCCTGATGGGCATGAAAGCCAGTGATCGATATATATGACGTGATTCCCGGCGCAAGGGCCGGTCATAAAATAATAGTCCAACGATATGCACAGCGGCGCAGATGTCAAAGGCCGGCAATCACCGGCAGAAAATGGATCAACGCTGGTGAAAAGCACGTCTTTTAAAACGGCTGAGACGGCCTTGAAAAAAACTCAATGCTGGCAGGTGGTGCAGAAAAACGAGGCACGGCCCCCCAGCTTTACATGTCTGATCGGTGCGGAGCATCTCGGACAGGACTTACCCTTCCTGCCGTAGACATTGAAATGCACCTGAAAATAGCCGCTCTCACCGCCGGCCCCGATAAAATCGCTGATGGTCGAGCCGCCGAATTCGATGGCCCGAAGCAGCACCTGCTGAATTTCTTCCGCCAGCCCGGTATAACGTTTTTCACTGACAGTACCGGCTTTTCTGGTCGGCCGGATACCGGCACCGAAGAGACTCTCATTGGCGTAGATATTGCCGACTCCGACGACGGTACGTGAATCCATGATGAAATTTTTTACCGGCTGGGTTTTGTTCCGCGCCTTCTCATAAAGGTATCGACCGCCGAACTCTTCTGAAAACGGTTCGGGGCCGGCGGTTTTAAAAACCGTACCTTCTACCTGGTCGGTCTCGCCCGGTTTGAACAGTCTTATCGAACCGAAGCGGCGCACGTCGTTGAACCTGAGTTCACAGCCGTTGTCCAGGCTCCAGCAGGCATGGTCATGCAGACCTGAATCGGCCGTTTGCGGAAAAATCCCGAGTTTGCCGCTCATGCCCAAATGCAGAACCATCACTGCTCCATTGCTGAAATGGATAAGAAGATACTTGGCCCGCCGGGTCACATCGATCACCGAGGCGCCGATCAGAGACTGTTGTATCTGAGGAGCAGGGATGGGTATGCGCAGTCTTTTGCCGCTCTGTTGAAAGCTGGTGATCGTTCTGCCCGGCAGGTGCTGCAGCAGCCCCCGTCTGACCACCTCGACTTCGGGCAGTTCAGGCATCGGCGGGCGCGGTCTCGACGCTGCCGATTCCGAGACAGTAATCATGTTCTACGTGGACGACTGCCGAGACATTATCACGGTCGATGTCCCTGCCATCGACCTGGAAGTCAAGCAGTCGAAAATCATCCTGATACCTGATCCGTTTCAGGTGCATTTCCAGGAAACCGACAAGGTGGGGTCCGTGCAGACATTTCCTGAGCGCCTCTTTGGCGACCCAGAGCAGGCCAAGCTGCAACAGCTCGTCTTCTGAAGTGGAGTCGAGCAGGGCCCGGTCTGAATCCGAGCAGAACCGGTCTCTGACCTTGAAGAGCGTGTCAGTCAACAGCTGAATGTCGACGCCGCACGGGCAGTTGCCGGCGATGGCGATGACGCGGTCATGGGAATGCGATATCGAGATGTCTGGAAGAATTTTCAGCTCCGCCCGTTCAGGCAGGGCAAGAAACGGGCGGCCGGAGGAGGACGTCTCGATGCTGATCTCTTTTGGCGACAGTGAATTCGTACCTCCGCTGCCGAGCAGGTCGATAACCGATTGTTTGGCGCAGATTCGGCCCAGAAGCCACTCCCGCCGCCTTTTTTCAAAGGTGTAGCGGTCAAGCTGAATTCGTTCGTTCCCGGTCAGCCAGTGGTCGGCGAGATGATCCTCGCTGCCGTTGTGCAGTCCAGCGCTGTCGTAAAGCGCTGCTCCGAGCGCATTGTCCGGAAAGCGGGAACTGAGGAAGCGGTGCAGATCCTCAGGAAGTGAGGATAACTGCAGAAACTGTTCATTTTTTGATAACATATCGAAAAATAATAAAATTATTGCAATTTAAGAGGGTCTGGATAACTACTTGTGTCGGTAGTTGAAAACGAGCATACGGTATGACGTATTGGCGTCAACTGCAAGGGGTGTTCCATGGATAGCTTACAATTGAGCGCGTATGATTTTGTAATCGCCGGTATCGTTCTTCTCCTGGTCATCAGGGGAGTCTGGCTGGGAATGTTAAGACAGGTGATACCGCTGCTGGCCCTCTATGTCGGCTACATCGTTGCCGGCAGATACCATGAGCAGCTCTTTCCGTTTCTGCAGGATGTCTCGGACAACCCCAAAGTCGTCTTTCTGGCCGCGTATGTCATTACCTTCGGCGTCACTTACGTTGTTGCATTTCTACTCGGCAGGGGCCTGGGGAAGGTAATCCAGGTGACCATTACCCCATGGTTCGATCGGATTCTGGGCGCTTTTCTCGGATTGGCCAAGGCGCTGATCGTCGTCATCCTCATCCACATGCTGCTCGGCACTTTGATGGCTCCCGACAACGAGATGCTCCGAAGCTGTCGGAGCTGTCCGAGCTTGAACAAGATGTCCGACCTGACCAGGGAAATCATCAAGGACGAGGACATACGTGAAGCCCTGCGCCACAAACAGCCGGCCATTGTCATCGAGGAGATGTCGTCGATCCTGCTGAATCAGGAGCGGGGAGACGAACCGGCTGACCGGGAGATTACGATTGCTCCCCAGTAAGCGTTCTCAATGAGCAGAAGCAGAAAAGCACCGGAGTCCTACCGGTTGAGAACTTACCGGGACCTGGCTTCAGGTGACATGCTGGTGTCGTCGTTTTTCAGGCTCAAGGAAACCGATCTGCATATCCTGGCAGAGCGGGACGTGACTCCTCTGGTAAGTGAGCTGGCGACCCGTTATCGACTGCAGATAGAGCGTTATATCACCGATCGTCCGGAGTTTGCATCAGCGCTTGTACCGCTCAAACAGGACCCCCTTGCCCCGCCGATCATCTCGTCAATGCTCGCCGCCGCCGCCGAGGCCGGGGTCGGCCCGATGGCCGCAGTGGCCGGCGCGGTTGCGCAGCGAGTCGCTTCCGGTCTGCTTGAAGCAGGGCATAAAGAGATTATTGTTGAAAACGGCGGAGATATCTATCTGAGCAGGAGTCGCGGACTCACCGTTTCGGTTTACGCCGGGGAGTCGCCGCTGAGCAACCGGCTGGGACTCAGGATCGATGCCGATGCAATGCCGCTTGGAATCTGTACTTCGTCGGGAACCGTCGGCCATTCATTCAGCTTCGGCCGGGCGGACTCGGTGACGGTGCTTTCCGACTCGGCTTTTATCGCTGATGCGGCGGCGACCAGGCTTGGAAACGAAGTCGGCAGGGAAGATGATCATGAAGCGGGGATCAACCGGGCTCTTGGTGTCGCCAGGACGATGAAGCAGATTCGCGGGGTGTTGATCATCTGCGGTGAAACCATCGGCGCTGTGGGAAATGTTGAACTGGTTTCGCTGAGCGTAACGGATTGATTTCTTCGGTTTGATGACAAAGCAAGGTGGAAAAGACATGGTGCAGCAAAAAGAAAAACGCACGGTTGACCGGCGTCGGCTTGTCTTCTATTTGCGTGTTTTCGAGCAGCACAGCGGGCAGATAATCGGGCATGTCAGCGATATCTCCACCGCCGGCTTGATGCTGGTCTGCGAACGCCGTATCGACCCCGGCTCTCCCTTTCAGATACGGGTCATCCTGCCCAAAGAGGTGCTCGGCAGAAGCGAGCTGCTGCTGAAGATCACCTGCCGCTGGTGCGAGCCGGATAGTATTGCCGGTTTTTACGTCGCCGGCTTCCAGATCGATGAAATCGATCTGTTCCAGAAGAAGTTGATCGACGGTCTCACCGCAGAGTTCAGCCGTGAATCCAGTCTGCCTCCGGAGCACCCCGAGCGGCCGGCCTGCAACCTGACGCATACCGCCGGCCGCTGATAAGGCAGGCTCGACTGATTTGTCAGGATTCCAGTGTTTGCCTGGCTTCAGCCAACAGCTTTTCTCTAAATTCCTCAACGAACCTGTCAACATCTTCCTGCCAGGAACTGAATACAGACAGAGACTGTTCGTCGAGCACTGTGTTGCGCAGGATCGAGTTGGCCGGACGGTGGGCGGGGGTGGGGTAATCCTCGGTCGAGCAGGGGATAAATGAATGTTTGACTTCCATCTTCTCCAGAAAATAACAGGCAGCCTCATACCAGGAGGAATAACCATCCGAGGTCGTGTGAATAACGCCGCCCAGTTCGCTGTCCAGCAGTCTCTCGATCTGCAGAGCAAGGGTCCATGACCAGGTCAGCGAACCGAACTGGTCGTCGACGATGGTGAAATTGCGCTGCGGATCGGACAGGGCGAGTCGCAGCATGGTTTTGAGAAAATTCGGACCGTGTGCGGAATAGAGCCAGGCGGTGCGCAGAATCATCGCTTCCGGGCAGGTTTCAAGCAGGTTCACTTCTCCGGCCAGTTTGCTGCGCCCATACTCGGACAAAGGATTCACCGGGTCGCTTTCGGTGTACGGTTCGGGTACCGGTTTGTTGCCGTCGAAAACGTAGTCGGTGGAGACGTGGATCACCCGGGAGTCCCGGGCAGCGGCTTGAGCGCCGATGAGTCGAGGACCCTCGGCGTTGACCTTCCAGGCCGCTTCGCTTTCGGTTTCACATGCATCAACGGCGGTAAAAGCCGCGCAGTTAATGACCGCATCCGGCCGGTGTTCATTGAACGCGGCTGCAACGCTGTCGCGGCTGGTGATGTCTATTTCAGGGTAATCGACAGCTGCAACGGTATGATTCTCTGCCAGAATGGTGATGCAGTCGGTACCGAGCTGGCCGCCGCTGCCGATAATGAGAATATTCATTGATAAACGCTTGTCAGGGTGTGAAATTCTGTTCTTCGACGATTTCCATGATGTACTGACCATACTGGTTTTTCAGCGTGTCATGGGCGAGGGCGGCGAGGTCGTCGATGGTGATATAGCCGAGCTGGTAGGCGATTTCTTCGATACAGGCAATTTTTAACCCCTGGCGCTCCTGGACTGCCTGCACGTAGCTGGCGGCCTGCTGCAGGGATTCGTGGGTGCCGGTATCGAGCCAGCAGAAGCCGCGACCCAGCGGCTGGACCTTGAGCGTGCCGCTGTGCAGATAGCTCAGGTTGATGTCGGTGATTTCCAGTTCTCCCCGGGCTGAAGGCTTGACCTGTTCGGCCACGGCGACGACATCGCTGTCGTAGAAATAAAGTCCCGGTACCGCATACTTGGACTTCGGAGACGCCGGTTTCTCCTCGATCGAGACCACAGCATTGTTTTCATCGAATTCGACCACGCCGTAGCGTTCGGGATCGCTGACCAGGTAGCCGAAGATCAGGCCGCCCTTCTCGAGCCGGGCGCTTTCTCGTAAAATAGAGGTGAAGCCGGGACCGAAGAAAATGTTGTCGCCCAGAATCAGGCAGACCGAGTCGTTGTCGATGAACGGTTTGCCGATGATAAAGGCCTGGGCCAGCCCCTCGGGCCGGGGCTGCACCTCATAACTGATGTTCAGACCGAGATGGGAGCCGTCACCGAACAGTTCCTTGAAGTAGGGCAGGTCGTGTGGTGTCGAGATCAGCAGGATGTCGCGGATACCGGCAAGCATCAGAACCGACAGCGGGTAATAGATCATCGGTTTGTCGTAGACGGGAATGAGCTGCTTGCTGATCACCTTGGTAAGGGGATAGAGCCTGGTGCCGGAACCGCCGGCCAGTATAATTCCTTTCATGGTGAGCTAACCTGCCAGAAATTCTTTACTTATGAACTCGGATAGGGGTAGATTGTAATGGTCGAAACATTGCCAGATCGAATATAACAGTCTGAACAAAAAAAGGAATGAAAAATGGCTGTTGAGCTGCCGGATTGCTTCAAGGCTTACGATATCAGAGGAAAAGTGCCGAGTCAGCTGAACGCTGTCATGGCTGAACAGATCGGCCGCTGTTTCAGCGCCGTCTTTGACCCCGGCAGCGTCGTGCTTGGTTACGACATCAGGCTGTCGAGTCCCGAACTCACCGAAGCGCTGGCCGCCGGGCTGAACCAGACGGGAGTCGATGTTCTGCACCTGGGTCTGTGCGGCACCGAAGAGGTCTACCACGCGGCCTTCAGTATGGCGGATCGGGGTGTCGGAGGCGGAATCATGATCACCGCCAGCCATAATCCGGCCGAATATAACGGCATGAAGTTTGTCCAGCGGGCCGCCCGACCGGTAACCGGCGAGAACGGCTTGTTTGCCATCGGGGAAATGATTGCGGCGGGCAGCGTTCCGGAACCGGGTAAGAAACGAGGTACTCAGGCGGCTGTTGAAGACAAGTCGGCCTACATCGAGCATCTCCTCACCCATATCGATGCGGCCGCGCTCAGGCCGATGCGCATCGTCGCCAACAGCGGCAACGGCTGCGCCGGTGCGGTGATCGATCTGCTCGAAGCGCTGCTGCCGATTGAATTTATCCGGCTGCATCATCAGCCCGACGGCACTTTTCCCCACGGCGTACCGAATCCACTGCTGCCGAAAAACCGGGAAGAGACGTCGGCAGCGGTCAGCAGACATGGAGCCGACCTCGGCATCGGCTGGGACGGTGATTTCGACCGCTGCTTTTTCTGGGATGAAAACGGCCGCTTCATCGACGGTTACTATATGGTCGGGCTGCTCGCCCAGGAAATGCTGCTGAGTGAACCGGGGGCGAAGATTCTCCATGATCCGCGGCTGATCTGGAACACCCGTGAGCTTGTCGCCGAGGCCGGCGGCATCCCCATACAGACCAGGACCGGGCATGCCCTGATCAAACAGAGAATGTGGGAGGAGCAGGCCGTCTACGGCGGCGAGATGTCGGCTCACCACTACTTTCGCGATTTTGGCTGCTGCGATTCGGGCATGATTCCCTGGCTGCTGATCTGCTCGCTGATGAGCCGGACGTCCCAGACGTTGTCCAGCCTGGTTGACCGCCGTATGGAGGCATACCCGATCTCCGGTGAAATCAATTCGACGGTCGACGACCCGGATGCGGTGATTGCCGCAGTCGAGCAGGCATTCAGCGGTGGTGATATCGATCGGATGGATGGGCTCAGTATTGCTTTTGAAGATTTTCGGTTTAATATCAGAAAATCCAACACCGAACCGCTGTTGCGGCTCAATGTCGAAGCAAGAGGCGACCCCGCGCTGCTGAAAGAGAAGACGGATAGCCTGCTGGCGCTGATTCGCGGCTGATGTTTGAGCGCAGCAATCCGGACCAAGGTTAACAGATAATAACAAGCGCTCAGCATTGGGTTCATACAAGATTCATACAAAGGAGCACTGAATGGCAACAATCCAACCGGTAATTCTGGCAGGCGGCACGGGGACACGGCTGTGGCCGCTGTCCCGGGAAATTTACCCCAAACAACTGCTCTGTCTGACCGATCAGACTTCCCTGCTGCAGAACACGGTCAAACGGGTATGTTCGCTCGACGACTGTCTTGCCCCGATCATCGTTGTCGGTGAAGAGCACCGCTTCATCACCAAGAGCCAGATCGATGAGCTGGGGCTGGATGGCAACTATACTATTTTGCTTGAACCGCATGGCCGCAATACCGCACCGGCTATTGCCGGGGCGGTCGAATATGTCGGTTCGCTGACTGACGCTTCAGATGTGGTCCTGCTGATACTGCCGGCCGATCATCTGATCAGAGACATCGGGGCCTTTGAAACGGCGGTTGCGACTGCTGTTCTGCGCGCCGGCGATGGAGCCGTCGTAACCTTCGGTATCGAGCCGCAGACACCGGAAACCGGCTACGGCTATATCGAAGGCGGGGACGACGGCAGGGTCGTTTCGTTCAAGGAGAAGCCTGAGCGGAGCATTGCCGAGCAGTATTGCGCAGCAGGGAATTATTTCTGGAACAGCGGTATGTTTGCCTTTGGGGCTGATACCTTCAAGTCGGAAATGGAGATTCATGCCCCTGACATCCTCTCGGCCATGACCGGCGCCGTCTCCGCAGGCACCAGGGACGGCCGGTTTTATCGTTTAGATAGCGAAAAGATGAGGGCCTGCCCGAGTGAATCGATCGATTACGCGCTGATGGAAAAAACCGATAAGGCGGTTGTCGTCGCCGCCGATCTGGGCTGGAGCGACATCGGCTCCTGGCAGGCGCTTTACGACGTGCTCGATCACGATGAGAACGGCAATGTCTGCCAGGGCGATGTGCTGATCGAAGACACCAAAAACTCGTTCGTCCGGGCCGAGGACCTGATGGTCGCCGCCGTAGGGCTCGAAGATACGCTGGTGGTGGAGACGGCGGACGCGCTTCTGGTGGCGCCGCTGTCGAGATCTCAGGACGTAAAGCAGGTGGTGAGCAGACTCAAGAAAGAAGGACGCGACGAGTTCAGGTTTCACCAGACCGTTTATCGGCCCTGGGGAAATTATTCGGTACTGGCCGTTCAGTCCCGCTACCAGATCAAGAAGATCACCGTCAATTCCCGGGAGAAGCTGTCACTGCAGATGCATCATCACCGCCATGAGCATTGGGTGGTGGTCAGGGGGACGGCGCTGGTTACCAACGGTGATCGGGAAATCCTGCTGCATGAGGACCAGTCCACCTACATACCTGCCGGGAACATGCATCGGTTGGAAAATCCCGGCGTAATTCCGCTGGAATTGATTGAAGTTCAGATCGGCAGCTATCTGGGTGAGGATGATATCGTTAGATTCGATGATATTTATGGAAGAGAAATGGAGCCTTGATATCGCCTGGAAGTTACGTTTTTCCGTGAAACATTACTGATACTTACACTGATGCAGCTTATTTCTCCACCGGCGGGTCTTCGAGGTAGGATTTGAACGCTTCGGTGTAAAGCCTGAAGACCCGGCGGCCCTCAGCTGACATCTTGACGAATTCGATGCCCGAGACAAAACGTCCACCACGCTTTGTCTGATGGATGATGCGGCCCACCAGGTCGATTAGATCCTCTTCGATGCCGACGGTGATTTCAACGTCGGCATCCGGCGGCAGTTTGTAGGCTGTTTCCAGTTTTAAGCCGTTGAGGCTGACATCGAGCGTTCTACCCATCGAGTAGCGGCCTTTGGAACCGTCGGGGTTGATAACGACATAATCAAGCAGATGAATGGCGTCCCATCTGATGAATTTGCGTTTTTCTCCGTGTGCCATGAACACTCCTTACCTGGTGGCTTTGTCTGTAAACATCTCCGCGATAGCCGATGCGTCGGCTCGGGTGATTCCCCGCTCGGTGATCAGTCCGCTGACCAGTCGTGCCGGAGTCACGTCGAAACTGTAGTTGGCCGCCCTGACATGTACTGGTGTCAGACTGACTGACTCCATAGTACCATTTTTTGTCAAGCCGGTGATAGTAGTAATTTCATCAGCGGATCTGATTTCTATCTCGATATCTTCTCCACGATCCAGATCCCAGTCAATGGTTGATGACGGCAGGGCGACATAGAAGGGGATGTCGTTATCCCTTGCCGCCAGCGCCTTGAGGTAGGTGCCGATCTTGTTGGCCACATCGCCGGTGCGGGTGGTTCGGTCCGAGCCGACCAGCACCAGATCGACCTGGCCGGTCTGCATCAGGTGGCCGCCGGCATTGTCGGTGATCAATGTGTGATCGATACCTTCCTGCATGAGTTCCCAGCAGGTCAGCCGTGAGCCCTGGTTCCAGGGCCGAGTTTCATCGACCCAGACATGCACGTCGATGCCGGCGTCCCGGGCTGCGTAGATCGGTGCCGTCGCGCTTCCATGGTCGACAAAGGCCAGCCAGCCGGCGTTGCAGTGGGTCAGGATGTTGACCGTCCCGCCTCTCTTCCGACGGGCGATGTTCTCTATAAGAACCAGGCCGTTTCGACCGATTTGCCTGCAGAATAGCGCATCTTCATCGGCGATGAGACGGGCGGTTGCCAGCGCTGTTTTGCGGATGTCCGCGGCAGAATCGAGCGGGGCGACGGCGGCCAGAACCCGGTCGACCGCCCAGCCAAGGTTGCGGGCGGTGGGCCGGGCCTCTTTCAGAAAACTTCCGGCTTCGGCAAGTTGCTCAAGGATGTCCGTGTCACGACTGTTCAGAGCGGCCAGGTACATACCGTAGCCGGCCGTGGCCCCGATCAGGCCCGCACCTCTGACCAGCATCTCCCGGATGGCCTCAAAAGCGTCATCGACCGTGCGCAGCGAAACGGTGGTGAACTGGTGGGGAAGTGCGCGCTGGTCAATGATCTCGACAGAAGTTTTATCAGCCGTATTCTCCCAGATGGTCCGGTAATGCTGCCCGTTTACTTTCATTTTTCGATTTCCAGGTAGCTGTTTAAAAAATGCTATCCAACCATGACAACGGCTGGAGGTCAACCGCTGTCGCTTATCCCTGCGTGACTACCACGCCGGCCGCACTGGCGCCGCGCGGGTTGACTTCTTTTTGCTCCATAAATAATAGCATAATATCAACACTATATATTAGTTTTTTAGGGGCAGGCGGGGTGATCTAACATAAAAAATAATTGAATTTCGTTTCATCCATGTTATCATCCGCTTCAATTAATACAATTTAATTACAAAAATGTAATTAAATACCTATGTAGCGATGGCTCTTTTCGGCGTTTATGATTTTCACGGAGGAGAAGAATGAACAAGGCGGATACGGTATTTATTCTGATTTCGGCGGGGCTGGTTTTGTTGATGACGCCCGGGCTTGCCCTGTTTTATGCGGGCATGGTGCGCGGCAAAAACGTTCTGGGCACGATCATGCAGAGTCTCTTCATGATCTCGCTGATTTCCATCGAGTGGGTCTATCTTGGGTATTCGATGTCGTTTGGCCCGTCGATTGGAGGTTTTATCGGTGATCTGAGTTTTTTCGGTCTCAGTGGGGTGACCACAGCGCCAAGCGCTGATTACGCAACCACCATCCCGCAGACGGTGTTCATGGTCTATCAGTGCATGTTCGCAATCATAACTCCGGCGCTGATAACCGGGGCCTTTGCCGAACGGGTCAGGTTCGTTCCCTTTATGATCTTTTCGGTGCTCTGGGCGATCTTTGTCTATAATCCGGTCTGCCACTGGATCTGGAACGCCGGCGGCTGGCTCGGGGGCTTGGGGGTGATGGATTTCGCGGGCGGGCTCGTCGTTCATGCCACCTGCGGTATGGCGGCGCTGGCCGGTGTTCTGGTTATCGGGCCGCGTAAAGGATTCGGCCGAACCAACTTCATGCCCCACAACCTGCCGATGACGGTTCTGGGAACGGCGCTGCTCTGGTTTGGCTGGTTCGGTTTCAACGGTGGTTCGGCTCTGGCTATCGATGAGGTGGCGGCGGTCGCATTCGTGGCGACCCATTTTGCCGCCATGGCCGGTATGGCCATGTGGGTGGCGCTCGAGTGGAAGATGCAGGGCAGGCCGACAACGCTTGGCGCCGCCTCGGGGGCGATCGCCGGTCTGGCAACGATTACGCCCACCGCCGGCTTTGTCGGCCCGAACACGGCGATTCTGGTAGGCCTGCTGGGCGGTGCTCTGTGCTACAGCTTTGTCAGTATGAAGATGAGGTTCAGGCTCGACGATTCGCTCGACGTTGTCGGTATTCATGGAGTCGGCGGCCTGCTCGGTACCATCTGTCTGGGACTTTTTGCCAGCACGGCAATCAACCCCGGCGGCGTCGACGGACTCTTTCGCGGTAATCCCGGGCAGCTCGTCAGCCAGATTGTCGGCGCCGTGGTGGTCGGCGGCTATGCTTTTGGCGTCAGCTGGCTTATATTCAAGGGTATCGATGCAACCGTCGGTCTGCGTCTGAGCGAGGAATCCGAGGTTGCCGGTCTGGATTCCACCGAACATTCCGAGACCGCATATAATTAATAAACAGAGCAGCTCTGATAAAAAAGCAGGAGTAGCCATGAAAAAAATAGAGGCAATCATAAAGCCCCACAAGCTTGACGACGTCAAGGAAGGTTTGAACGAAATCGGCATCCAGGGGATGACGATTACCGAGGTGAAGGGGTATGGGAGGCAGAAAGGTCATACCGAGATCTATCGGGGCGCTGAGTATATCGTTGATTTTCTGCCAAAAATAAAAATTGAAATCGTCGTCCCGGCGGATGTGGCCGATCAGGTTGTCGATAAGATCAGGGCATCGGCCAATACCGGTAAGATCGGTGACGGCAAGATTTTCGTGCTGCCGATCGAGCGTGTCGTCCGGGTGAGAACCGGTGAAGAGAATCGGGACGCGGTCTGATCTTCATGGTGGAAAAGCTTAAGACCCGGAGCCAGGCCCTTGACGATCTCTGGGCCCAGGGGTTGAGCGGTTCATCGCTGCTGCGCATTCTCAGCGGCCTGGCGGACGATTTTATTGGTGACTGCTTCGCTGCGGTCGAGATGGCCGAAAAAAGCAGCCGGATTTCCCTGGTTGCGCTGGGCGGCTACGGTCGTCAGGAGCTGTTTCCGTTTTCCGACATCGACCTGATGATCCTCTTTCGGCCGGAGGCCAGAAAAGAGGTCGGCACGGTCGCGGACGGTGTTCTGTATCCGCTCTGGGATACCGGGTTTGAAGTCGGGCACGGGGTCAGGACTATCGATGAGTCGCTGAAACAGGCGGCCGAAGATTTTATCTTTCAGGTGGCCCTGCTCGACGGCCGCTGTATCGGCGGCTCGCAGGAGCTGTTCGAAGAGCTGATGGCGGCTTTTCGTCATAAGTTTGTCGACGGCAGGCGGCGCGAATTCATCAGCGAACTCAACAGACTGAGTGCCCAGCGCCGGGAGCGTTTCGGCAGCCACGGCTACCTGCTCGAACCCAATATCAAGGAGAGCAAGGGCGGTTTCCGTGATATTCAGTCGATGATCTGGGCGGCCAAGGTCGTTTTCGGCATTGCCAATTTCGGCGATATCGTCGATGCGGGCTTTTTGCTGCCCGGCGAAGGTGAGCGCTTCGGCAACGCCCACAATATGCTGGTCAAGGTCAGGAACCGGCTGCATTACATCAGCGGCCGCAAGAACGACCAGCTCTATTTCGAGCAGCAGGAGGAGATGGCGTCGGCGTTCGGTTATCGCACTTCAGAGAAGGGCCTCAGTGTCGAGTGTTTCATGCGCGATGTGTATGGGCATCTTCGTACCGTCACGGTCGTGCACGACCTGTTTTTCGATCATGTCAACGAGGTGCTCGGTCTTGCTGAGGGCAGGCGCCGTATCGCGGACCGTGCACTGGAAAAAGGCATCGAAGTGCGTGACAACCGGGTTCATCTGCGGGTGTCCGAGGAGGTACTCGCCGCAAAACCCTACCTGATGATGCGCACCTTCCTTGCTGCCGCCAAAACCGGCGCCCAGGTTCATCACCGCACGAAAATGCGCATCGCCGACAACCTGGCCCTGATCACCGACAAGATCAGAAAATCGCCCCGGATGGCCAAGCCGTTCCATGCCGTTCTCGGCTCTTCGATCGAGGTCCTGCCGGTACTGGAGGGGATGCTCGAAACCGGATTACTCGGTACCTACTTACCCGAGTTTGCCCGGATTGACGCGCTGGCCCAGCACGATATCTACCATATCTATACGGTGGACCGCCATTCGCTGCAGGCGGTGGTCGAGCTGCACCGAGTGGTCGAAGAAGAGGTTGAAATCGCCGCTCTGGTCGAACACCGGCGGCCGCTGTTTCTCGCCGCGCTGCTGCATGATATCGGCAAGAAGTCGGGACGGGACCATTCTGAATACGGTGCTGAACTGGCCGGCGATATCGGCAAGCGGCTCTGTCTCGACGACAACGAGATCGATCTGCTGGCGTTTCTGATTCTGCATCATCTGTTCATTCCTGAAAACGCGCTGCGCCGTGACCTCGAAGACCAGGCCTTTATCAAGCGCTGTGCCGACACCATTGTCTCGATCGAGCGCCTCGCTTCGCTTTACCTTCTCTCCGTCGCCGATTCCCGGGCCACCGGACCGTCGGCCTGGAGTGACTGGAAGGCGATGCTGATGAAGGATATGTGTCTGAAGATAAAGGCCCATCTGGAGGCGTCTGCGCAGGTGCACAGTCCGGCTGCGGTCGATCGCTACTACGAGGACGGCGTCGCCTGGCTGCGGGAGCAGGTTGCGGCCCTGATTGCCGGCGAGGCCGGCCTGAAGATGCAGGTCGAAAAGCTGTCGGCCGATTATCTGGCCAGCTTTACCCCGGAGACGATTCGTGAGCATCTTCGTTATCACCGGGACCATTACAGCCTCATAAGGCAAAAAGCGCTGGCCGTAGGCACAGAGGCCGAGGATCACTGGTCGGTGCTGATCATGTCGTCCGACCAGGCCGGGCTGCTGGCCAAGATCTGCGGTGTCATGACGCTGAACCAGCTCGAGGTCGTCAACGCCCAGATCTTTACCTGGCCCGACGGTACGGTGGTCGATGTTATCGACGTCAAGCCGGCTGATGACTTCGATTTTGCCGAGTGCAACTGGGAGGCCGTCAATGACGATCTGAATCGGGCGGTCAGTCATCGCCTGGGGCTTGGTTACCGGCTCTATGAAAAGCTGAAAAACAGCTACGGCCGCAAGCGGGACCTGATCGGCAGTCACGAACACCGGGTGGAGATAGACAACAAGGGGTCCGATGATTTCACCATTATCGAGGTTCATGCCGCCGACCGGCCCGGTCAGCTTTACCGGATTACCCAGACCCTGGCGGACTTCGGCATCAACATCCACAAGGCCTTTATCGCCACCGAGGTCGGGCAGCTGATCGACGTCTTCTATGTCCTCGATAAAAATGGTGGAAGATTGACCGATACAGCGATCTCTGAAGAGCTGGTCAGGGCAATTATGCACGCAATCGGGATAGATCAAGAAACTTCTCCGAATTAACAAAATTGTAACAAAAATTATTTTTGTAACTTTTTACTTGCAGAAAATGTAACATATTGGTAAACGGGATCAGACTGATTAGTTCAGCGATCAGGTCAATGTTGATACAACCCATAAACAGGAGAAATGAGAGATGACAAGAGATGACATACTAAAGATTGTTGAAGAGGAAAATATCCATTTTTTCCGCCTGCAGTTCGTCGATATTTTCGGATTCATGAAGAATGTTGCGATCCCCCGCAGCCAGATAGAAAAGGCCCTGGACGGCAAGATCATGTTCGACGGCTCGTCCATCGAGGGCTTTGTCAGGATCAACGAGTCCGATATGTACCTCAAACCGGACTACGACACCTTCGTGGTTCTGCCCTGGCGTAACAAGGAAGGCATCGCTGCTGCTCGAATTATCTGCGACGTTCACAAAAGTGACGAGACGCCCTTCATCGGCTGTCCGCGTGTTAACCTGAAGCGGGTTCTGGCCGAGGCCAAAGAACTTGGTTTCACCATGAACGTTGGTACCGAGGCTGAATTCTTCCTCTTTGAAAGAGACGAAGACGGCCTGCCCACCACCATCACCAACGATGTTGCCGGCTACTTCACGACCGATCCGGACGACAAGGCCAGCGACTGCCGCCGGGAGATCATCGAGACCCTGGAGAAAATGGGCTACGAGATCGAGGCATCCCACCACGAGGTTGCTGAAGGCCAGCATGAGATCAACTTCAAATATGCCGATGCGATCACCGCCGCAGACAACACCATCACCTTCAAGTGGGTGGTGAAATCGGTTGCCTCCAATTACGGGCTGCACGCCACCTTCATGCCCAAACCGATATTTGGCATCAACGGCTCCGGCATGCACACCAACCAGTCGCTGTTCAACCTGGATGGAACCAACGCCTTCTTTGATGAATCCAACGATATTCAGCTCTCTGAAATTGCCTACAAATATATCGCCGGCATTCTCAAAAATGCGCGCAGCTTCGTCGCCGTCACCAATCCGCTGGTCAACTCCTACAAGCGGCTGGTGCCCGGCTATGAAGCGCCGGTCTATGCGGCCTGGTCGGCATCCAACCGTTCCGCCCTGGTGCGCATCCCGGCGGCACGCGGCATGTCCACCCGCACCGAGGTGCGCTGCCCCGATCCCAGCACCAACCCCTACCTGGCACTGGCCATGATGCTCAACGCCGGTCTTGATGGTGTGAAAAACGATCTGCAGGCGCCGTTCTCAGTCGATGAGGATATCTTCGAGATGACCGCCGAGCAGATGGATGCCAAAGGCATCACCGTACTGCCGGGCAGCCTCGAGGAAGCACTCGAGGAGTTCAAGGCCAACCCGCTGTCGCGTGAAACCCTGGGCGATCATATCTTCGAGAAATATATCGAGGGTAAGCAGAAAGAGTGGGACGACTACCGCTGTGCGGTGACCGACTGGGAACTCGAGACCTATCTGAGCCTGTACTAATATCTCTTCCTGTAGTTTTTTTCCCAAGGCCTGCATGCCCGCGAGGTATGCAGGCCTTTTTTTATGGCGGCCGCACTTGCCAATCATCTCTCAAACCATTACAACGGTTGATGAAGTATTGCCGGATCTAAACAAGGCCGATAAAAAAAGAGCGCACACGCGCCTGCCGGAAGATGAGAAAACGCACCTACCAATACGGCGACGAGGGTTTGGAAACAACCTTTGCCGGAATCATACGGGATAAGGACTGGGAAAAGAAGTTCGACCAGCACCGGGTGTTTCTCAAGTGGGCGGACATTGTCGATACCGAGACGGCGTCCTGTTCGCGTCCGCTCAAGGTTGTCAACGATGTGCTCTGGATCGAGGTGGATAATTCGGCCTGGGCACAGCAGTTACAATTCAAGAAACTGCAGCTCTTGGAAGACCTCAACGATTTCCTTCGGGTTTCCTATTACGCAGATATCAGATTCACCGTCGGTTACGCTGCGGCACCGGTGGAAAAGGCTGAGGAAAAACGTCCCCGGATGGTGCCGCCCCCGGCTGAGGATATCGAAAAATTCGAAAAGCAGGTCGATTTCATCGAGGATGAAAACATCAAGGAGGCGATTATCCGGCTCTGGTACGTTTCCCGCGCCGTGCGCCGGGACTGAAGAGCGGCATCGGTTGGCTCTTTCATAAATCCGCCTTGACCCTATAAATAAACGCGCTAAGCTCTGTCCGCAGCGTTCGGCCTGAACAGTTCATGGAAAAACAAAATGAAACGATGAGTAATCCGGTGCTTTCATGATATACGAAAATATTCTCGACTCCATCGGCAACACGCCGCTGATCACGATCAACCGGCTCAACACCAACAAGAACGTGACGGTTGTCGGCAAGCTCGAATCGAGAAATCCGGGCGGCTCGGTCAAGGAGCGCATCGCTTTGTCGATGATCGAGGCGGCTGAGCAGGCGGGCGAACTGAAAAAAGAGAGCATCGTGCTCGAGGCGACCAGCGGCAATACCGGCATCGGACTGGCCATGGTCTGTGCCGCTAAAGGGTACCGCTGCACGCTGGTTATGCCGGAGTCAGCTTCGATTGAGCGCCGCAAGATCATGCAGGCGTACGGGGCGGAAATTCTCCTGACCCCCGCCGCCCGGGCCACCGACGGGGCGATCGAGAAAGCCTATGCCCTGGCCCGGGAATACCCGCAGCGCTATTTCCTGACCGATCAGTTCAACAACGAAGCGAACTGGAAAGCACACTATGACAGGACCGGGCCTGAAATCTGGGAGCAGACCGGGGGCCGGGTGACCCATCTGGTCTCGACGCTGGGAACTTCGGGAACGGTGATGGGGCTCTGTGCCTGGTTCAAGGAGCACCAGCCCCAGGTCCAGATCCTGGCGGTCGAGCCGCATCTGGGCCATAAACTCCAGGGGCTCAAAAATATGAAAGAGTCCTACAAACCGGGAATCTTCGATAAATCCGCCCCGGACCGGATCATCAACATCGATGACGAGCACGCCTTTGATACGGCCAGAAACCTTGCCCGTCACGAGGGCATGCTGGTCGGCATGAGCAGCGGAGCGGCGATGTACGCGGCTCTCGAGATCGCCAAAGAGATCGACTCGGGGCTGGTTGTCGCCATCCTGCCCGACGGCGGTGAGCGCTACCTGAGCACGCCGCTCTTCACCCCCGAGGAGACCGCAGCGGAGGGCAAGAAGTCGAAACTTCGCTTCTTCAACACGATGACCAAGAAGAAGGAGGTGTTCAAGCCCCGTACGGAAAAGGAGATCACCTTTTACTCCTGCGGGCCTACCGCCTATGAACCGGCAAATCTGTCGATGTGCCGGCGCTTTGTCGTCTCGGATCTGATCGTTCGTTACCTTGAGGCTCGCGGTTTCAGTGTTTCATCCTATATGAATTTCACCGACCTCGACGACAACACCATCGCCGGGGCGGAGCAGGCGGGAATGGATCTGCAGCCCTTTACCGAGAAATATATCAATTCCTTTCTCTCCGACATCGACACCCTCGGGGTCAAACGGGCGACCGGGTATCCGCGGGCCTCCGAGCATGTCCAGGACATGATCGGTATCAGCAAGGAGCTTCTGAACAAAGGCTACGCCTACGAAAAGCACGGCTCGATCTATTTCGATATCTCCAAATTTTCCAATTACGGCAAGCTCTCGGGCATCGACCTCTCCAAGATTCAGCTGGGTAAAACCGTCGACCTCGACAACTACGAAAAGGACAATCCCCGGGACTTCACGCTGCTCAAGCGCTCCACTCTGGCCGAGCTGAAAAAAGGCATCTTCTTCGAGACCGAGTGGGGCAATGTCAGGCCGAGCTGGCATATCGAGTGTTCGTCGATGTCGACCGGCTATCTCGGGGAAACACTCGATATCCACACCTCGAGCCGGGACCTGATGTTCCCGCATCACGAAAATGAAATCGCCATCGCCGAAGCGCTGACCGGCAAGAAGCTGGCAAACTACTGGATGCATTCGGAGATGCTGCTCGTCGACGGCAAGAAAATGTCGACCGAAAACGACAATGTGGTCACCCTGAAGGATCTTCTGGCCATGGGCTATACCGGCCGGGAGGTGCGTTTTCTGCTGCTCTCGGTTCAGTACCGCAAGCCGGTCAATTTCTCGATCAGGCGACTTGAAAACGTGCGTACCGCACTGAGGCGCCTGGACGAGTACGCCAGCAAGCTCCTCTGCCTGCCGCCGGGCCGCCCGCACCCGGAGGTGACCGCCTACGTCTCGGCCATGGAAGAGCAGTTCTTCACCGCCATGGATGATGATCTCAACGTCTCGCTGGCCATGGCGGCGATCTACAATTTCATCAAGAAGACCAACCCGATCCTGCAGGTCAACCACCTCGACCGGGACCAGAAAGACTATATCCTGGAAAAACTCAACACGCTGAACCAGGTCCTGAAGATCTTCAAGCTCCAGGGCTGCCCGCTCGAGCCGGAGATCGACGCACTGATCCAGCTGCGCGAAAAGGCCCGGGTCGAAAAGGACTGGCAGACCGCCGACTCAACGCGAAACGAACTGGCCGAACGCGGCATCGCCGTCATCGACACGGCCAACGGTCCGATCTGGAAGCGCGTCGCGGAAACCGAGGACGAATAACAAACGTGCTTGATTTTTGCCCGCGTTCTATTATTATATGCGACTCTTCACCAAGCACCCCCCACGCGCCCGTAGCTCAGCTGGATAGAGCAACGGACTTCTAATCCGTAGGTCGCACGTTCGAATCGTGCCGGGCGTACCAGTAATATCAAGCGGTTAGGTCTAATTGGCTTAGCCGCTTTTTTGGGGCAGTTCAGGCGGGTTGTAAACTTTATCGGATGATTATTTCCACGCGGTTATTCAAGGGACTGATTTCTTCTGACTTATTGCTCTCGGGATGACTGGCCGCTCCTCGTATTTCAGCCGTAATTATTTCATCGGAGATATCATGCAGAATAAAATAATTCCGTATATCAAGAATCCTCTTTTGTGTAAGCGCGAGGCTTCTGGCAATATTCGTCGAAGAATCTGAATATGCACGGATAGACACTCTTGCAGATGGGTTCTTCTCAAGGTAGGCGATAGCTTCGTGCAGTGCGCCGTAGGACCCCGAATGTATGGTCAGGGCAGAATCCGGGTAGTAGGTAAATATTTTACTTTTACTTTCTGTGGGAGATAGGACCAGCTTATCATCCCGCCTTCTCATTTCCTCTATTCCGTATGTTTTGCTTTTCGCAAGAACAGTAATTGCCTCTGACATTGAAGGGGAAGGCAGATGAACGTAAGGTGCCGCAGAGATTCCAAATTTGATCTCTGATGGTTGTACTTTTTTTTGATCTGTGGCTTGCACGGTGGGTGGTTGTATTCTTTTTGGCTCTTGCGGACTCCAGCCAGCGACACGTGGAGCTTCAAATCCATCCATGTCGTTGATAGGTTTATCAGAGAAGGAAGCGAACACGATTAGACAGCACTTATCTTGAATGATTTCAGATAAATCTGGCGTGTATGGCAGTTCTGCCTGAACAATTGTCACAATCCCGAAATACATGCCTGCTATGCACAGTGCCGATATCATTTTCTTCATAATAACGCCTTCATTTTCGTGGTTGATGGTCCAGACAATTGCTAATGTCCATCAAACAACCCGGGCGTTTACAATCATGAAGAAAAAACGCCCAGCTTCTGAACCGAAGGTGGGCGTTGCACCATTAGGCGGTAAAACCCCTCTTTTCGGCAGCCCGGCTGCCAGCCTGCGCTGGCCCGTTGCTTTGCGTCCCCAGGTCTCCCTGGGTTTGCCCTTTCGCAGAAGTTGTTCTGTTAACAGGTAGTTTATTTGAAAAATGAGATATTTGTCAAAAAATTGCAGCACCAGTGCAAGATTATTTTTCGGTACTGAGAGACGGTTCGATTAAACAGTCAAGCATTTCGCTAATATTCCTCTTTATCTTCGACTTACGCTGGATTTTCTATATTCGGTAAACAGCAGGAAGCTGGATCTCAGTAATTTCATAGTGGTGGAGACAGCTTTGTTCTTCTCATTAAGCTGGGGGCTTGTGGACAGCTATAAGGTCGGGAGGGTCGCTTTCACCATACGGTGGCAGTATATCAATTACGGTATGTCAGTCGTTTTTATTTCCTCTCAATCACAACTATTCGTTCATCATTTTGGGGGCCTGCCTTAAACGTGTAGTAGATCATGAAATCTGATGTACTGAAATCTTCATTTTTCGAATCCCAGAAGGCTTTCAGTAAATCGTTCTGTCTGGTCGGCACATACCGACCAATCAAAAAGTCTAATGTTTTCTCGGCCTCTTTCCAATCGGCGCGAACCCCATATCCGGTATCTACATGCCAGTCAACCCACATAAGTCCTATATTATGTACTTCTCCGTTACTGGGATTTTCGCTGATAAACCATCTCAATGTTTCCGCCTGGCCTAAATTACAAATATACAAGGCGCCGAAATCCTTCGTAGCTGGTATAGCTTTTTCGCTCGAACAATCCAGTGTTAATTTTGCCACCTCTACTTCCTCTGAATATTTCATAAATCCTTGAGCGAACGAAAGGATTGGAATGATGATAAAAAAAACTGAGAAAAAGAGTCGGGAGGGGGTATTCTTCTTAATAGCCTCACCTCTCTGTCTGCCGGGTGAACAGAATCTTTGTCGACTTGATCAAACCAGCATGTTCCATGTTGTCACCTTGAACGAGAGTCAGAGTAACCAGTATCATGTTTTATACCACTATACCCAGTCTCCAGGAAGCGGGCAACTTTAGCACCCTTTTGGGTTCCCCGGAGTTTAAACCTGTACCCCCCCCTCAAATCATAGTGATGGGTAAATCCCGGAGAAATGGTCTTGTTTTGTCAGAAAGCTCTACTTTTTATCAATCAGGGGGTCAAAATTGGACGCCGATGGGGGTCAATTTTAAATGCCGTTCGACCTTTTTAGCTGATGCAGCCATTCATGTACTGAGGGGCTGCAAAAGAGAAGAATATTAAACCGATGGGCCACATTGGCCGCTGACCAGGGGGCAAGATTGTACGCTGTTTTAAAACTATCGCCAGTTTTCTATTGAGGTGGGCAGGAACAGCAATCTCAGTTTGATCATGAAACGCCGGTAGCGCAGTGTCCAGGGATTGGGAAATCTCGAGGGGTGCCACTCCACAAGAAGCACATCGATCATTTTCATTCGCTTCGTCTTGAGAAGATGTTCCAGAACATCGAATTCAGCACCTTCTATATCCATTTTACAGACAACGTAATCATCCGCGGTCACATTCCGGGCTAACCATTTACTGAAATCGATGGCTTTGACCGAAATGAAATTATCCGGATTGATTCTGCCGGACAGCTTGCCGGGATAGAGCGTAGAACCGTCAAAGTTCTCACTGAGAAATAAACGTACGTTTCCGTCTGAAGTTGATATCGCGGCTTCAAGCGTTGTCAGGTTGGAATTGTCTGAACTGATCTGACGAATATTTTCAGGATTCGGTTCGATTGCATATATTTTATCGAATGCACCATACATGCCGTCAAGTTCTTCAATGGCGGAGCCGTTGCTGGCCCCGCAGTCAATGAGTATTTTCATGATTGAACATGTTCTGAAAAATTTCCATGTGCGCCTTAATTTTGAGCTAAAATCCTAATTTTGCAAGGCATCCTAAAGATTTCCCTGGGCCTAATATTTGCTCCTTGCTGGAAGAGACGTTGAAGCAAATGATCTCAGAAAAGAAAGGTCAACGAATAATATAAATCAAAACAACTAATTATTGAAACAATACTGCCGGAAGGAATATAATCCATCTGGTTCTCAAATTCATCTTCAGGTAAGCGATAAAATTTCCGTTTGTTTAAAGGAGTGTGACGCATGATTTCGATTAAGACGTTTTTTGATCCAAGCACTCGAAAGCAAAATAAATATGAGCGTAAGAAGCTAAAAAAAATAGCCAGATACGCGAAAAAGCACGACGTGCGGACATGTGATGCCTACCGTTTTCAAGTAGATACTCCGGAAAGTGATTACCTGGGTTCCCTCAAACGGAAAATACTGGAGGAACAGGTCTCCATGCTCGGTGAGCATAAACTGGATACGCTGCGTTACTGTACCGAGGATTGTTTACGGCGCGGCATCCCTGGTGACATCATAGAAACGGGAGTCTGGAAAGGCGGTGCGACGATTTATCTTGCCGGCATATTGAAAGCGCATGGTGAGACCGGCAAAAAAGTCTATGTAGCCGATTCCTTCGAGGGTCTTCCGCCGCCGGATGAGGAGAAATGGCCCCAGGACCGGGGCGACAAACACCATATAAGGGATGACCTTGCAATAAGTCTGGAGGAGGTGCGAGCCAACTTTAAGCGATTTAACCTGCTTTCGGAGAACGTTGTATTCATCAAAGGATTTTTTGAGGATTCCCTGAGAAATGCAGAGATTGACAAACTGTCAATATTGCGTCTCGACGGCGACATGTATGGTTCAACGATGACGGTGCTGAGGCAGCTCTATCACAAACTGGAGGTCGGGGGATATCTGATTCTTGACGACTGGCTGCTCGCAGGGGCTCGAGAAGCAGTGCTCGACTTCCGCAACGAGGCCGGTATTCACGAAGAGCTCTATCAGGATTTTTCAGGGGTGTTCTGGAAAAAGTCAAAGGTGACTGAACCGTTTGAATAGCAGGAATTACCTTCCTGAGACATATCAAAATGATATATGGTCGGCTTGACCTGTTATTCTAGAAACTCACTCATGTAAAGGGGCGCTATTCAGCGCCGACATCGAGGTTGGTAATTTTGTCGGTAACTGTAAAATCGTACGGCGGGTAATCGTAGATCGGTATTCTCGGATCCGTCACTCCGATGGAGTATCCATAGAGCCCGCTGTATTCGTCAGGCCGCTCGCCGATCTCCTCCAGTTGTCTGAGGTATTCACTGACCGACTTCGACTCGATGATGATCACCCGCCCCTGCTTTTCGATTATCGGGCTGTGTGTCCGGGTGTGATCATACTGGAATTCCAATATTCTTCTGCCATAACGGGTAATTCCAATGACCCGGAAACTGAGGCTTTTTCCCACCCCGGGAAGGTTTATCACGTTTCGGTCGGTGGCGGGGAAGGGCAGGTCGTAATCGCTCTGTAATCTGGTGAGGAGTGGTGCGGCATTCTGCGGGTTATCGATGATTTCATGGAGTTCCTGGATAGCCTGCTGGGGGAGTTTCCCCCATACTTTTTCCTCTGACTGTTCCTGCATTGCTCGTGCGTTGATGGCGAAGTTATAGCTGTTTTCCATATACCCCTTCACGCTGAAGGTGTAGTAGGGCAGGATGCCGGCTTCCGCCAGCGTCCTGCGCAGTTTCGCGTTGTGTCCACGCCGTGAAGATGCCGCGGTAAATACGTGCTGATTGGTGACGGTCCAGCCGGCACTCTGCAGAGCCTGAAGCGCTTTCACTGCTTCAGGAGTCAGTTCCATCGGGGACTCGAAGTGGGTCTGGATGATGAACTGGCGGATACCAACAGCCTGAGCTTTCTGCCTGAAGTTACTCAAAACAGTGAGCAGACCCTCTGTAATCCGCTGCGGGAGATAGGCCGGCAGTCTGGTACCCAGGCGGACCCGGATGATCTCTGCATATTTTTCAGCGGCGGCCCGCCTTGTATTGGCTGCCCGTTTGCGCTCTGCCATATCGCACACCGCATCGAGGATGATCGCTAGAGAGTGGTCGGAGCTCATCAGGGCGTCTCCTCCGGTGATCAGGATGTCCCGCAATTGAGAATCCTCCTCGAAATAGGTGAGCAGCTCGTGTAATTTCTCGCGCCATCTTTTCTTTGGCTTGAGCTTTTCGAGGTTGAAGTTCAGCTGTCCTTTCTGGAAGCTGTACATACGCTGGCAGGAGGAACAAAGGCCGCCGCAGGCTCTGCCCACCGTATCGGGAATGAGGATGGCCACTTCCGGGTAGCGCCGGTGAATGTTGTGGTAGGAGGGCAGGAGCCACCCTGCCGCGTTGGGTTTGCCCGGTTCTACGATATCTTCTTTTTCCCAGGCTACAATATGTCCGAATTCCTCAACCAGTTCTTTGGAGTAGAGCACGTAATGGCGTATCGCCAGGTCCGCGCCGATCGCAAAATAGGGCACCCGGACATGCAGCAGACTGAGGAAGTACGGGTTGACGAAAATGGGTATGGATGCCGCTTCCGCATCGTGGAGAATTTTCATCGTGTCCGGGTCGAGGGAGTTGCCGAGCATCTCGTTCAACAGATCGGCAGTACGAACGGCAAATCGGAGATGAAACCGATAATCCTGCCACCACTCATGAACTTTCATGACTTTCTGTTCAGGCGACATTTCCGCTGAGAAAGTGTATGTGCCCCCTGATATCTCCCCGGTGTCCAGTTTGTCGATGATCAGATTGATGATGCGGTCCCGGTTTTCCTCCCGCAGCTTGATAATTCTCGGATCCGTGCCGGATGGAAAGCGCTCCATCCAGGTTTCCAGATCTTCTCTGGTCGGCATCTTGGGTTTGTTCTCATTTCTGAACTGACGGAAAAGCTCGATCATATCGGTGAAAAACGGCGGCTTCGCTCCGCCCGTGCCCCGGTTTACCGCTAGCCAGATCGTTTTTACCGGGTTGTTTATCGCTTCTTCCCCGCGCAGGTTCAGATCTTGATACTTCATGCCGGCATGGTCGATGTAGTCGAGAACACGAATGGCGGCCAGGTCTTTCCAGGCAAGCTTCTGATAGCTTTCTACATCGCCGGACCAGTGTTTGAGAAAATCCATGACCGCCTGGTTATCCTCAAGCTCTTCTAAAATCCAGCTGCGTACGCCGAGCAGGGCCTCGATCTCCGTCTTGGAATAGTTCATGATCTTTTCCAGTTTCGGATTTTCCCGCAGCAGTGTTTCAAGCAGACGATGAGACTTGACTGAGATGGCGACCTTGTCCAGGTCGCTTGACGGATGATCGTGATCTGCGCTCTTTGGGGGAGAAAAATGAGCGTGCATTTTCTTTTTATTGTAGCCCATGATCGCCGAGTTCAACAGGAGAAATTTTAGAACAGCGAGAAGGAAGCTTGCCGGCAGGCAAAAGAAATGCCGAGCCGGGGCGAGGACGCCAGCGGGCGCAGTTGGGTGAGCGTTTTTCTAACCAACGTTCAATTTTTTACCACGACTCGATCCGCTTAGAAGTAAAAAGTGCAGCCGTGGTTTCCGCCGCTGATGGCGGTTTTTATACAATAGTGCAGCTGCCCGGCAGCGGTGGGAAAACTATTTATTGAGCTTGGTTCAAATTTTGTGGTACGTTTGCTCGCAAGTATATGTAATTATTGGTTCATTTGTACTACGATGTCATACGGTCAAGGTGCGGCTGTCTCGAAGAATTGGTATTTCGCTCTTTCTCCCCGAGGAGCGGAACCCTGCTTTTTTAGAAGGCGCTTTTTGGATTGAAACGGCACCGAGTACCAACGCTTACAATTCCTGAAAAGATCTGGAGGCTACGATGGCTAATTTTCTGTTTACCCTGAGAAACGATGACAATGAGGCGGCGACACGATGTTTTCAACTTGCAAAAATTGCCCACTCAAAAGGTCATGCTACCAATATTTTCCTGATAGACAGTGGTGTTTTGTGGGCAGACTCCACCAGGGACCTACAGGTAAAGACTCCGACGGGTGATTGCCCGAACGATTACCTCGAGTACCTGATCGAACACCAGGTCCCGATCGGTGTCTGAATTCCCTGTGCAAAAGCTCGTCAGGTTGACGAGGCGAAATTCTCTTCAAATATGCTTCTCGATGGTGGTCCGCATCTGATTGACATAGCTTCTGAAGCCAAAGTGTTCAATTTCTAGTGTTCGAGGCCCCCAATGATGGTACCAGCTTGCATGAGAAAGGTCCGTCAGCGGCAGCGTCTGATGAATCATGGCGTAGCCCTGTGAAAACCTGCTTTACAGGGCTTCGTCTGGATGATCGCTCATAAGATGAAAACTATACAACTGATTCGCGTGGAACAGTGAAGGCAATCCACTGGCCGATCGCTATGCCTGCAGGAGAATTTTCAGGCCGATTGCAATCAGCACAATTCCGCCCATAATCTCGATCCGTCCTCCCCAGGCGTTGCCGATTCTGCGCCCCAGAAGCATGCCCATAACCGTCAGGAAGGCCGTGATGATGCCGATAACAACCGCAGGAGTCCAGATGGCAAGACCGAGCAGGGAGAGTGAAAAACCAACGGCCAGGGCGTCTATCGAGGTTGCCACCGACAGGACAACCAGGGTCAGCCCCTTGGTCGGGTCGCGCCGCCGCTCTTCTTCCTTGAAATCGGTTACCGCCTCGTAAATCATCTTACAGCCGATCAGTGAAAGAAGGATAAATGCTATCCACGGGGCATATGCGGTGAAAAAATTCCTCAGCCCTATTCCAGCGAGCCAGCCGATTGCCGGCATCATGCCCTGAAACAAGCCGAAATGAAAACCCAGCCGAAATAATTGCCGCCGGGTGATCGGGTTCAGCAGCACACCGACACTGACAGCCACAGCGAAGGCGTCCATCGCAAGAGCCACGGCCAAACCGATCAAGGTGAGTAGATCCATCAGTTTAGAAAGGCTTTCAACACCAATTTATTCTTCGCAACCCGTGGGGTGCAACCACCTGTCAATGACGTATTGATCTGCTGCGAGGTACAGGACTGCATTTTACGACGTGAGGCTGTGTACCAGGGTCATATACGATTTTGAAATCCGTTTTGACAGAATACCCATGATAATTTTTATGTCCAGCACATGCCTGATGAGACCTGTTTGGGCTGGAAAGTGATCGATTGGCGAAATGGGGCAGCCTGTATTACCTGTGTCCGTATGATTGATTTTACTGGAATCGGGGTCGCCGTTACGGTCTTTTTCCGTGCACATATCTTTTCGACCCCGGGGTATCCCCCTATCTATTTCTGAACAGGAGCATGCATGATTACCCTCACTATAAATGAAAAAGAGTATCACCTCGAAGCGGAGCCCGACGAGTTGCTAGTCTGGGTCATTCACGAAAAAGCCGGGTTGACGAAAACCCGTTTTGGCTGCGGAATCCAGATGTGCGGCTCCTGCAAGGTGCTGATAGATGGTGAAATTTCATTCACGTGCGACAAGAAGATCAAGGACGTGGTGGGTAAAAAAATAACTACACGGGAAGCTCTGCCGGATAACCATCCGCTGCTGACCGGTATTGCGGAGAAGAACTAATCCTCGGGGTTCCCGGCTGTCCAGGCCCGGTCAAGCTCTTCCATGTCCTGATGTAAGTCGAGGGCGATGAGCTCCTCCAGATCGGCATTGTGCTTCTGATACATGGATATGTATCCGGCTTCGCCTTCCTGGAGCATGCTGTGTAGTTCAGGCATCATATCTTCATCGTGTTTCTTGAAAATGCGCATCAGCCGATGGGCTTCATAGGGGTTGAAGCCCATGATCTTCAGGGCATCCTGCCCCAGTTCCAAAGCGCTGCCGAAGGTTTCCCTGCGAATGTGGGTGACGCCCAGGTCCATCAGTTTGTAGGCAGAAGATCGATCAGCCGCATTCGCCGCAATGGTGAGGTGCGGGAAGTGCTTTGTGGCGAGCTTTACCAGAGCTCCTGCCTTTTCAACATCCCCGATGGTGATAATCAGGAGTTCGGCTTCAGCTGCGCCGGCAGCCTCCAGCAGGTCGAGACGGGTGATGTCGCCGTAATAGACTTCAAAGCCGAATTTTCTGAGCACATCAACATTTGCCGCGTCATGATCGAGGATGACCGGTTTGATCCCCGAAGAAAGGAGAAAACGGCCAAGGTCTGTGCCCAGGCGGCCAAAACCGGCGAGAATGACCTGGTGGCCGCTGCGGTTGATCGGGTCTGACTCGCGTTGCGCGGTCTCATCTTCGTGGTGGCCGGCGATGAATTTTTCATGGGCGATAAACAGCAGCGGCGTCAGGAACATCGAAATCGCCACCGCGGAAATCAGCGGGTCGATGGTCGCTGAAGACAGCACACCGTTGCTTTTGGAAAACTGGAACAGAACGAAAGCGAATTCACCTCCCTGTGCCAGGGCAATGGCAAAGAGTGAGCGTTCTTTCCTGGCCATTTTAAAGAGTATACTGGTAGAGAACAGGACGATCCATTTGCAAAAAATGAGTCCTGCGGTAAGGCCCGCGATCAGCAGGATATGGTCGCCGATCAGCGTAAAGTTGAGGCTTGCACCGATGGAAATGAAGAAAATTCCAAGCAGCAGCCCCTTGAAAGGTTCGATGTCGCTTTCGAGTTCGTGGCGGTATTCACTGTCGGCCAGAACGACCCCGGCAAGAAAGGTACCCAGGGCTGGGGAAAGCCCGACCACCGTCATCAGCAGCGAGATGCCGACGATCAGGGCAAGCGCGGCGGCAACGAAAATCTCCCGCACCCGGGTGGCGGCAATGGCCCTGAAGAGCGGTCGGCTGGCGAACTTGCCGAGCAGGAAGATCGAAACGATTGCCAGCAGGGTAAAGGCGATACGTGCGTACACCGGGAGGGTGGTGATATCGAAAAAGCTTGACGCATGATGGCCGTCGTCATGCAGAGCAAGGGTCGCCAGAAGCGGCAGAAGCGCGAGGATTGGAATGACCGCCAGGTCCTGGAAGAGCAGCACCGAAAAGATCGACCTGCCGGGCGCGGTGTTCATCAGACCCTTTTCCCGCAGGGTCTGGAGGACGATCGCCGTCGAAGAGAGCGACAAGCTGAGGCCGATGGCCAGTGCCTGCTGCCAGGGTAGAAAGATCATCGATACCCCGGCGATGACGATGCTCGACAGAACCACCTGGGTCCCGCCCATGCCGAGGATGGGCGTGCGCATCTGCCAGAGCAGTGAAGGTTTGAGTTCGAGGCCGATCAGAAAAAGCATCATCACGACCCCGAATTCGGTAATGTGCATGACCTCCTCGATATCGCCGATCAGGGAAAGGCCGAACGGACCGATAATGATGCCGGCAATCAGGTAGCCGAGCACCGAGCCGAGACCGAACTTCTTGGCAATGGGCACGGCAATGGCCGCCGCGGCAAGGAATATGAAGAGCTGGAGGAGGAAGTGTTCCATGCTATGGTTTCCTGATCATCGCCTCGAGATCGCTGTTTAGATAGCGCTGCTGCCGCACTTTTTCAATGTCCAGCGTACCGTCCCGCAGAGCGATGACGGCTCTGCGATAATCCTCTGCGTAGGCCCTGATCTTCGTCTCGGGCAAGCCTCGGTGAATGCCCAGCACCGCAAACGGGGGGAGCCAGACCATATTGCACAGCTTGGCGGTGGCCCGGTAGGGAGAGGTGAGTTCGGCAATGGAAAATTCGTTGTAACCATCTCTTCGATAGGTGCTGTCGTCACCGCCCGCGGTGACGGCCTGGAGGAATATTTTTCCCTGAAGAGCCAGCCCCTCCTTTCCATACGCCCAGCCATGCTCGAGGACGAGATCAAGCCACTCCTTCATGATCGCCGGTGTCGAGTACCAGTAGAACGGATGTTGAAAGACAACAATGTCATGTGACTCGCAGAGGCTCTGCTCCCTTTTTACATCGATCAGAAAATCCGGATAAACAGCATAAAGGTCGTTGATCGTTACATCATCAAGGCCTGCAAGAGCATCGCACAGTGCGTTATTGATCTTTGATCGTGAGCGTGTCGGATGGGCAAAGTTGATCAGAACCTTGTTCATGACGAATTTTTGCTTGAAACGGCGCGGGTGTGCCTGTCGCTTTGCTTCGCTTCGTGCATCCCTTTCTAACTGAGTGATTGAAGATACGTTATGATCGCCTCTGGTTCCGGGCGCCTGGTGTAATCCGGGTGCGCTTCCACAGCTCTGATGATGCCCTTTTTATCGGTCATGAACCTCCCGGGCATCGGCAATTGCCAGGATTCATTGCCGTTGAACCGGGGCAGATCGAGGCCGAGTTCGGTGTATAGTGCCTGAAGCTGTTCAGGCAGTGTAAAGACGAGGCCGAAACGAGCGGCCACTTCATTGTTGAAATCAGAAAGGATGGGGAAAGTCAGGTTATGCTTTTTGGCGACCTGCTTTGAATATTTAGGAAGCTGCGGCGATATCGCAACCAGCTGCGCGCCATGTGCGGTTATCTGTTCCTGAACCCCCTGCAGAGCTTCCAGCTCGGCGTTGCAATAGGGTCACCAGACGCCCCGGTAGAAGCTGACGACAAGCGGCCCTTCAACCAGCAGCTGCTCAGAACTGACTATGTTTTCACGTTCGTCGGGCAAGCTGAACTGCGGTAGTGCCTGCCCGGGTTTCAAGATTTTTTCGATGATCCCTGAGTCGGCCAGCTCAGCGGTGGCCTTCTGCATTTTCTCTCTGGTCTCCTGCGGTAATCGAGATTTAGATTTTTCTTTAATAGCGTTCAAATTGTCTTGTAAGCTCATTGTTCATCTCCCCAGTTGTATTGATTTGATCTGTAAACCCAATTGTTTGAGAAAAAATTCCAGAACAGTCAGCCGATTCGATGGCCGGGCTAAACCATGCACAATCTTCTGAAAATCTAATACATCGTTTCTCGAATAAAATGTTTTTCTTTAGCTCTGAGATCAATCGAGGACTTTTCATGTCAGTGACGTGTTACGCTCGATCACGAACGATGTGCCTGGTTATTGGGCTGGCTTGATTTTCAGAAACGTGGTTAAGGATCTGTATTGAACTGCCACAGAGCTTGACCGATCAATCAACCGATCGCTGAACGCCGCGGTTGATTCTTTATCGGTTTCGGCCTGAATATAGCACTGTCAAAATAATTACGGGTGTATTCACAGTAAGCCTTCAGACAACCGGGAACCAGCAGTCGTCTTCACCGGGCAAACGCTTCAGCGCGGCTCGGATTTTTCGCTGGTGCTGCCAGGTCGGCTGGTTGTGCCGGCGTAGAGCATGTAATGGAATATTTAGCAGAATTTGGACATGCTGGTCTTTTCATTGCTGCATTTCTGGCAGCGACGGTTTTACCGCTGAGTTCAGAAATTGTCTTAAGCGCTTTGCTGTTGGGTGGTTTATCACCTATTACCCTTGTAGTCGTCGCAACGACAGGAAATGTGCTGGGCTCGGTGACTAACTATGCTCTTGGCTATTGGGCGAACCTGGTTGTGGTCAAAAAGTGGTTAGGGATGGCAGAGGATGATTTGCAGCGGGCAGAGAAGCGTTTCACAAAATACGGTATGCTTTCCCTGTGTTTTGCCTGGGTTCCAATAATTGGTGATCCATTAACCGTTCTGGCAGGCATGTTACGGGTTCGCCTGCAGTGGTTTCTTATTTTGGTAACGGTGGGCAAATTGCTGCGCTATGTCGTTCTCAGTTATATGGTTCTGCAGATACATTGAACTGACCACGGCCTGGTCAGGGCCGGCCAGACCCAGCGACCGCAATCCATCAAGGCGCTTGAACAGAGGCGCGGACTCCCTTGTTTTCGGTTTCATCTTTTGATACGCTTAATTTAATCGCATTCATGCGGGCTCAGCAGCTGAAGCCATGGGAGCTGAAGCAACAGAGTGGGGCGAAACAACGGGATGAGAGGACATATGAAGATTCAAGCGATTGTAATGATCATGCTGATGATTTTCGGCGCAAGCCATTCCTGGGCCGCCGATTCTCAGGAAGCAGATGTTGCTATGATCAAAAACGTCAGCGGAAACGTGGTCATCAACCGCGGTGAGGAAACCATCGCTGCAACGCCGGGAATGCACCTGCAGGTAACCGACACACTCGTTTCCGGGGCGGAGAGTTCGAGCGGCATCGTCTTTACCGACGGGACGCTGCTGTCGATGGGGCCCTCATCGGAAATCCTTGTTGAAAATTACGTTTTTGAGCCGGATGCCGAGCAGTATGATTTTTCACTCTATCTGAAGAAAGGACGTGCCGTTTACTCTTCAGGGAAAATCGGCAAACTTGCGCCGGACAAAATAGAGATAAAAACGCCGAGGACGACGCTTGGAGTCAGAGGCACCAAGTTCATTGTCGATGTCGACTAGCGGGAGTTAAAATGAAACGCTTGCTCTGTCTTCTGGTCTGGGTAGTGCTGTTCTGCTTGTCCGGCTGCTCGATGACGACGGTCATTCTTCTGCCGGATGAGGAGGGGGCCTCCGGGGCCGTTATCGTTTCTACCGAAACGGAAAGCAAGACTATTGATGCCCCTTATCATGCCGCGAGGGTTGGAGGAACGGCGCCACAAGCGATACGGGTGAAACCGGTTGATAAGGAAGCTGTCCATAAGAATTTTCAGACTTCTCTGCAGGCCCTGCCGAGTCGTGCACTTCATTTCACCCTTTATTTTGTCACTGATTCGATAGTGCTGACCGAAGCGTCGAAGCAGGAAATCCCTGAAATCGTCAACCGGATCAATGCAACTGATCCGCCTGTCGTGCTCAATATCATCGGCCACACCGATACAACCGGGCCCGCAACTTACAACAATACCCTCTCCCTTGACAGGGCGCGGGCGGTTGAGGCCATGCTGCGCTCATCAGGAGTTCTTGTCGAGCTTATCCGTATTCAGTCATTTGGAGAAAACGATCCACTCATCTCTACCCCTGACGGTGTGCCCGAGCCAAGGAACCGCCGCGTCGAGGTAATGGTGCTCTAGCACTTTCTCGATGCTTCCGGCACCACCCAAAAAGCAGTCGTTAAAAACGATCGTCTTTCTTGTTTTCTGCTCGATCTGCGTCTCGTTGTTCATCGGCCTGCTCAGTTATAAAGAGAATTCGGCGATATCACGGATCGATCATTTTTTCTACGATCAATTCATCACATCCCGGGCCTCAGATGTGGACTCGGAAGCGGTCGCGGTCGTCGATATCGATGAAGCGAGCCTCTCGGCAATAGGGCAATGGCCCTGGCCCCGCTATAAGGTCGCAGAACTGATCTCGAGGATTTCCGAACTGAACCCGTCTGTAATCGGGCTCGACATCATCTTCTCTGAAATTGATCGAACCTCGCTTGCCATGATCAAGCAGAATTACAAAGATGATTTCGGTCTGGACCTCACATTTCAGGGAGTTCCGGATGGTTTGACCGATAATGATGGATACCTGGGGCATATTCTGGCTGAAACTTCAACGATTGGTGCCCGATACTTTTTCTTCGACCATGCCGGCGGTTCATCTCTGTGCAAAGAACTGGCGGTCGACTTCAGCGGCGGGCGTGAGGTGTTGTCCCTGAACAAGTCAACCGGAGTCCTCTGCAATAACTCCAGGATTGAGCGGAACCTGCAATCAGCCGGCTTTATCAACCACCAACTCGACGACGACGGTATTTTACGCCGTGTGCCGCTGCTGATCGATAATGGCGGTCGAATTTTTCCGAGTATTTCGCTGGCGACCATCCTGCAGGCCCTTGATATTTCTTCAGTCGACATCGGCCGGAATATCTATGGGCCCACGCTTCGCTTCGGCGATCATGTGGTTCCGATAACAATGGAAGGGTACGCATCCCTGCGCTTTAAAAAATCAGCTGAAAAATTTCGTTCACACTCGGCCCTCGATATTTTCAACGGGACTCCGGCACCGGTCGATCTCGAGGGTAAGATTGTCTTTATCGGCACTTCGGCTGCCGGTCTTCACGACCTTGTTCATACCGTAAACGAGCCGATGCTGCCCGGTGTTCAGGTTCATGCCACCCTGGTGGACAATATCCTCGGGAATGAACTGATTATCAGGCCCGCCTGGGCAGGGAAGCTGATGTTTGGTGTTTGTCTGCTTACCGGCCTGCTGATGGGTATCATCTTCATTCGCAGCAGCGGGCCACTCCTTACCTTTCTGGCGACGCTGACACTCTGCCTGGTTCTCATCGCTGCGAGTTATCTGTTTTTCTGGAAAGCCAGCGTATTTATTTCCCCGGCGGCCCCGCTGCTGTGCGGTGTCGGCCTTTTTGCGCTGCTCTCATCCGGCCGCTTTGCCATTGAAAAACAGACGGCCTTCGAGTGGTTCAAGCAGTTGTCCAATACCCAGCAGGTAACGGTGGAATCGATGGCAACCGTTGCCGAAACGCGGGACCCGGAAACCGGATCCCATATCAAAAGAACTCAGTACTATGTAAAAGCCATTGCAGAAGAACTGCAGCGCTCGGGACATTTTAAAAAGACGCTCAGTGAGGATTACATCGCCCAACTTTACCTGTCGGCGCCGCTCCATGATATCGGCAAAGTGGGAGTTCCCGATGCTATCTTGCTGAAGGGCGGCAGCCTCACCGAAGAAGAGTTCGAGCTGATGAAAAAACATACCGAGTACGGCAGGAAAATCATCGCCAATATCGTCAACAAAATCGAAGGAGACAATTTTCTCAAAATAGCCGGTGAAATAGCTTACTCACACCATGAAAAATGGGACGGGTCAGGCTATCCCCTCGGCCTGGCAGCCGAAGAAATACCGCTTTCCGCCAGAATCATGGCCGTCGCCGACATTTTCGATGCCCTGATCAGCGATCGAGTCTACAAAAAAGCATTTCCGTTCGAGATCGCTCGTGAAGTCATGGAGGAGGGAAGAGGTATATTTTTCGACCCGATTGTCCTCGATGCATTTTTCAGAATCGAGACATCTATTATCGACATCGCCGCCACGGTCCGTGACCAGCAGCGGGTGTTTCCTCCTCTGTAGTGCGGCTGGACTCTCCGTGAATTTGTGCTTAAAATAAACTGGCCTTTTAACTGAGCAAAACCCGCTTCAGGAAATCTTGCGGGGATTAATGTGCTGTTTGGCTGAGTCCGTTGTTAGAGAAGACTCCAGGAGGAACTTGGCATGACATTTCGTCTTCTATTAACCCCGCTGTTGCTTTTATCTCTGCTGCCGCTAGTCGTGGAGTCTGCGCCAGGTGATATAGAGCAGCCGGAAGCGGCCTCCTTTTTGCCGGGGCAGTCCTGGCAACTCGTCGAAATCCTCTCGATGGACGGCACCGTCAAGAAACCCGCTGATCGATCCCACTACACGGTCGTCTTCACGACCGACGGTGCTGTTCAGATCCGGGCCGACTGCAATCGCGGCAGGGGGGGATGGACCTCGTCTACCCCGGGAAAACTGGAGTTCACCCAGATCGCCGCCACCCTGGCGATGTGCCCGCCGGACTCGCTGCATGACCCGTTCATGGCGCTGTTCCCATACGTCCGCAGTTACGTAGTCAAGGGTGGTCACCTTTTTCTGGCAACCATGGCCGATGGCTCGATCACCGAGTTCGAGCCGGTGGCTGGAGATGTTGAATCGACATCTGAAGCTTACCCTGCAGAAGCCGCTCCGGCGGCGCCTGAGGACGGCGGCCCGCTGAATTGGGAGGTGATTTCCGAAGGCGTTTTGAGGATGCGCGGTGAACCGTCGACTTCGGCCGAAGTCGTTTCGACCCTGAACAAGGGGACGATCCTCGATAACCTCGGCTGTCAACAAGCCGAGGGGCGGACCTGGTGTTATGTGCAGCCGTTCGGAGGCGGTCCGGTCGGTTTTGTCGCCTCCGAGTTTCTGCAGCCTGCGGTGGGACCGGACGGCGTTGTTGCAACCGGCCCTGACAATTCGGCACAGCGTGCCGGCCAGGGAGATTTTGACGCCACCGGAAAAATTCCGTGCGCCCAGGCCGAGGGGCAGCCGATGGGGCAGTGTGATTTCGGCGTAGCACGGCACGGCGGCGGTTTCGCAACCGTGGTCGTTACCAAAGGTGACGCTATGAAACGCGCACTGTTCTTCAGGCGTGGTGTCCCAACCGGCGCCGATACCAGCGAAGCGGACGGGTACCACGAATTCAGCGGAGCTAAAGAGAGTGACCTGTATATGATCCGGGTCGGTCCTGAACGCTATGAGGTACCTGAAGCGGTGATCTTCGGCGGCTGATCAGGGGGCGACGGGTGTTTTTTCTGTAATTGCCTGACCTCCTGCTCCCCCTGCCTACAGGTGGGGAGCAGACCCGTTTTCGCCTACGGTTTTTCAATGGCTGAGAAAAAGCGGCAACTTTAATTTACATCGTTTTTACGTTATAACGTTGCTATCTGGGGAAGCGAGACGGCTGGCCTGCCCGGATTTTCATCCACCGGCCAAACATTTCGCATCAATTCCCCGACAACCCTGAATACCCGAATCAACTTCGATGAGGTGGTGCGATGGTCGATATCAAGCACAGCAATATTCTCGAACTCTATGAACTGAGGGAGCACGCCTTTTCAGGCGGCGGCGAGAAACGTATCGAGCTGCAGCACGAGCGCGGTAAGCTGACCGCCCGGGAACGGCTGCAATTGCTGCTCGACGAGGGCTCGTTCGAGGAGATAGACAGCCTAAAAGTCGGCCGCGGCGAGGCCGACAGCGGCAGCAGCCATCCCGGTGACGGGGTCATCACCGGGCACGGGACAATCAACGGCCGCGAAGTCTTCGTCTTCAGCCAGGACTTCACCGTGGTGGGAGGATCGCTGGGTGAAGGCCATTCCCAGAAGATCTGCAAGGTCATGGATCTTGCCCTGCAGGTCGGTTCCCCGATCATCGGTATCAACGATTCCGGCGGGGCCCGGATCCAGGAGGGAGTTGACGCCCTGGCCGCCTACGGAGAGATCTTTCACCGCAATGTTTCGGCCAGCGGGGTGGTGCCCCAGATTTCCTGCATCATGGGGCCATGCGCCGGCGGGGCGGTCTACAGCCCGTCGATGACCGACTTTGTCTTCATGGTCGAGCAGACCTCGCACATGTTCGTCACCGGCCCCAATGTGGTCAAGACGGTCATTCATAAAGACATCAGCTCGGAGGAACTGGGTGGGGCCGAGGTCCACGCCACCAGGAGCGGGGTGGCAAAATTCACCTATCCCAACGATATTCTCTGCCTGCGCGGGGTGCGGCAATTGATCAACTATCTGCCCTCGAACAGCAAGCAGAAGGCGCCGCTGCTCGATCTCAACGACCCGCCCGAGCGCACCGATCCGACCCTGGATTATCTGGTTCCGCCCAACCCGAACCAGAGCTACGATATGAACGTGCTGATCTACTCGATCCTCGACGCTGCCGAATTCCTCGAGATCGAGTCGCGCTTCGCCAACAATATCATCTGCGGATTCGGCCGGCTCGGGGGGCAGACCATCGGCCTGGTCGCCAACCAGCCGGCGGTCCTGGCCGGGGCGCTCGACATCAACGCGTCGGCAAAGGCGGCCCGCTTCGTCCGCTTCTGCGACGCCTTCAATATCCCGCTGGTCTGTCTGGTCGACGTGCCCGGTTTCATGCCGGGACCGGAACAGGAGCACGGCGGCATCATCCGTCACGGGGCGAAGCTGCTCTATGCTTTTTCAGAAGCCACCGTACCGCGCATCACGGTGATCGTACGCAAAGCCTATGGCGGAGCCTACGTGGTGATGAACTCGAAACATATCCACTGCGATATCAACTACGCCTGGCCGACCGCCGAGATCGCCGTCATGGGTGCCCGCGGCGCCAGCGAGGTTATCTATCGCCGGGAAATACAGCAGGCCGAAGACCCGGATATGGTACTCAATGAAAAAATGGAATCCTATCGCGATCGCTACATGAATCCCTTCGTTGCCGCCAAAAGAGGCTACATAGACGATGTCATCTTCCCGCATACGACGAGACAGCGGCTGATCCGCACCCTGCAGTTCCTGGAGAGCAAGGAACCGAGTCGTCCCGAACGTAAACACGGCAACATTCCCCTGTGAGGTGGATCATGTTCAGCAAAGTACTCATTGCAAATCGTGGTGAAATCGCTGTTCGGATCATTCGCAGCTGCCGGAACCTGGGAATTTCTGCGGTAGCCGTCTATTCCGAACCTGATTTTCGCTCCCAGCACGTCCGCCTGGCCGACGAGGCGGTGCTAGTCGGCGGGGCCCGGCCGGCGGAATCATATCTGCGCATCGATGCCATCATCGAGGCGGCACTGCAGACCGGCTGCGAGGCGATTCACCCGGGCTACGGCTTTTTGTCGGAGAACGCTGAGTTTGCCGAAAAAGTCGCCGAGGCCGGTCTCGTCTTTATCGGTCCGCCGCCTGGCGTCATCAGCACCATGGGTGATAAGATCGCCGCCAAGAAGCTGGCAACCGAGGCGGGTGTCCCGTCGGTTCCCGGTCACAGCGAGCCGGTGGTCGATTTCGCCGTGGCGCGTGAAGCCGCTCAGCTGGTCGGCTACCCGGTCCTGCTCAAACCGGCTGCGGGCGGCGGCGGTAAGGGGATGCGAGTGGTGGAAAAGGAGGAGGAGCTGGATTCCGCGCTTACCATGTGCCAGCAGGAGACCCGCAAATCGTTCGGCGACGATCGGATCTTCGTCGAGCGCTATCTGGTGCGGCCGCGTCACATAGAGATCCAGCTCATCGGCGATCAGCGCGGTTCAATCGTTCATCTGGGCGAGCGCGAGTGTTCGATCCAGCGGCGCTACCAGAAGATCGTCGAAGAGTCGCCGTCCTGTGCGCTGACGCCGGCGCTGCGCGAAGAGATGGGCAGACTGGCCTGTGAGCTGGCCAGAACGGCCGGATACGTCAATGCCGGCACGGTTGAATTCATCCTCGATGAGGACGGCTCGTTCTATTTCCTGGAGATGAACACCAGGCTGCAGGTCGAGCACCCGGTCACCGAGCTGGTCAATTCCGTCGACCTGGTGGAGCTGCAGCTTCGTGTTGCCGCCGGCGAACCGCTGCCGTTCAAACAGGCAGATGTCGCACTCAAGGGCTGGGCAATCGAGGTACGTGTCTGCGCCGAGGATGCCCGCCATGGATTCGTACCCTCCGTCGGTCTGATTACCCGCTATGCGGAGCCGCGCGGGCAGCATGTCAGAGTCGATTCGGGGGTCGATGCCGGCAGCACCGTCAGTGTTTACTATGACCCGCTGCTCGCCAAGGTTATCACCTGGGGCCAGAACCGAGAAGAGGCCCGTAAACGTATGATCCAGGCCCTCAACGGCTATCATATCGAGGGAGTCTCCAGCAATGTCGATTTCGCCAACCAGGTGCTGTCTCACCCGGTGTTTATCAGCGGCACATTCTCCACCGATTTCATTCCCGCATACCTGCCGGCCCAGGATGAAGGTCCGGCACCGGCAGCCGAGGTGCTCGACGCGATGGCGATAGCCACGACGCTGATTTACCACCTGCGTGAGAACCTGATGAAAAATGCGCTGAAGCCGCTGAAGTCGCGGGTCGGTGTCTCCGCAGCCGACAAGAGTGCATTCACCTATGTTGCTAAAGCGGACAGCGATGTCTTCACGGTACATATCGAGCCGACGGTGGTCGAGCACCAGTGGCTGATCGAGGTCAACGGGGTGTCCTACAAGGTCAGAACTCCCCCGCTGGAGTATTACCGACGCCGGCTCAAACTCGTCATCAACGATGAGAGCGGCTATTTTCGCCTGAAATATAACGGCAACTTCATCGAGGTGGCTCACTGCGGCGTCTGCAGGAACTTCGAGATCTACAATCTGCGCGAGTGGGAGCTTTCACAGTTCATGCCCGAACCGTCCAGCTCGATTCTCGAGAATATTCTCGAGTGTCCGATGCCGGGTATGGTCGTCGATGTCAAGGTATCGGCCGGAGAGCGGGTCTACCGGGGCCAGGAGCTGATCATCCTCGAATCGATGAAGATGGAGAGTGCGGTGGCCGCACCCGTCGACGCGGTTGTCGAGTCTGTGCACGTCAAGCCGGGAGATGCGGTGGAAACCGCAACGGTACTGGTTCGGTTTGAAATAGAGTGAGCGGGTACCTTTATTCGCTCAGATGTCATAGAGATAGTGACATTTCCGGCAGCCCTCGGGTCCTGGTCGCAGACCGGCAGCTTTTCCGGGACAAAAGAGAACGCAGTCGTTCTGATACCCAGTTTGCGGCCCAGCCGGGTTGCCTTGGCCAGAGCTTTCTGGGGCTGCTTCACCTGTTTCGATTCCCGGGACTCGAACAGTCCGTGGCCCTTGTCCCCTTCGCCCCTGATCACATCGCACTGCTTGAAATTGACCTGATCGGCGCCGAGATCACGGGCCAGGATCCGGCCCAGGTCTCCGGTGGCGCCGGTGAGCAGCACCGTTTTCTGATGAAAAAACGAGTCGTTTATGATGGATCTGTCATTTAATCGAGCTGCTTGAAAACGCTGGTCAGAGTCTCCCGGGCATCGCCGAAGAGCATCCGTGTGTTCTCCTTGTAAAACAGCGGATTTGCAACACCGGCATAGCCGGTGGCCATGGAGCGTTTGAGGACAATGGTCGTTTTACCCTTCCAGCACTCGAGAACCGGCATACCGGCGATCGGGCTGTCGGGTACCTCCTGGGCGGCCGGGTTGACGATATCGTTGGCGCCGATGACGACAGAGACGTCGATGTTCGGAAAATCCTCATTAATTTCATCGAGTTCGAAGACGATATCGTAGGGAACCTTGGCCTCGGCCAGGAGGACGTTCATATGGCCGGGCATGCGACCGGCGACCGGATGGATGCCGAAGCGGACGTTGACCTTTTTGTCCCTGAGCTTTCTGGTGATGTCGTTGACCACATGCTGGGCCTGGGCCACGGCCATGCCGTAGCCCGGAATGATCATCACTTCTCTGGCATCGAGCAGCAGCTCCGCCGCCTCCTCCGCTTCAATCGGTACGACGTCGCCGGCTTCATCATCACCGCCGCCGGCGCTCTGGCCCTCGGCTGTGCCGAACCCGCCGGCGATGACCGAGATGAAGTTACGGTTCATCGCCCGGCACATGATGTAGCTCAGGATGGCGCCGCTACTGCCGACCAGGGCACCGACCACGATGAGCAGATCGTTGCCGAGCATGAAGCCGGTGGCCGCCGCCGCCCACCCCGAGTAACTGTTGAGCATCGAGACGACAACCGGCATATCGGCCCCGCCGATGGCCATCACCATATGAACCCCGAAAATCAGCGAGATAATGGTCATCGCGATAAGCGGCAGGAGGCCGCCGCCGGCCGCGGACTGGCTGACGAAAGAAAAGCAGAAGAAGACGGCGAGGACCAGCAGACCAAGGTTAAACCAGTGCCTGCCGGGCAGGGTCAGGGGCTTGCCGCTGATCCTGGCGCTCAGTTTGAGAAAGGCGACCACCGAGCCGGAAAAGGTCAGGGCACCGATCAGGATGCCGAGATAGGTCTCCACATCGTGAATCGTTTTCTCAACCCCGCTCAGCACGATCGTATGATCGAGGAAATTGGCGAAGCCGACCAGAACCGCCGCCAGCCCGACGAGGCTGTGCAGAATGGCGACCAGCTCCGGCATCTGTGTCATTTCGACTTTTCTGGCCAGCATCAAGCCGATGCTGCCGCCGACTATGACTCCGAGAAATAAGATGAAATAATTGTCTGAGACGACCCCGATCAGTGTGGCCAGCAGCGCCAGCCCCATGCCGAGCATGCCGTAGAGGTTGCCCCGGCGGGCGGTTTCCTGGGTGCTGAGCCCGCCGAGCGCGAGGATAAATAAAATGGTGGCTCCGATATAGGCGACCGTTACGATACCTGGTGACATGATCGTTCTCCTATTTCCTGAACATGGACAGCATGCGCTGGGTAACGGCGAAGCCGCCGAATATATTGACGCTGGTTATCAGAATCGCAATACCTGCCAGCAGGACGATCAGGCCGCTTTCCGAAGATATCTCCAGCAGGGCGCCGATGATTATGATCGAACTGATGGCGTTGGTGACGCTCATCAGCGGCGTGTGCAGCGACGGCGTCACGTTCCAGATGACCATGTAGCCGACGAAGCAGGCCAGCACGAAGACGGTCAGGTGCGACATGAACGCGGGCGGGGCGACGCTGCCGATCCCGAGCATGGCCAGTCCGCCGATAACCACTGAGATCAGTGGAGCCCGGGAAGGCTTCTTCTGCGGTTCGACCGGTGCAGCAGCGGGTGCAGCAGTTGCTGCGGGCTTGGCGGGGGTGGCCGAAATCTTCGGGGCAGGGGGCGGCCAGGTGATCTCACCCTGCTTGATCACGGTTGCACCGCGAATGATTTCGTCCTCCATGTCGATGACGATGGTGCCGTCTTTGTCAGGGGTCAGGTCGCTGAGCAGGTGACGCAGGTTGGTGGCGTAGAGCTGGCTCGACTGGGTCGGAAGCCGCGACGGCAGATCCGTATAGCCGATGATCGTAACTCCGTGTTTGACGACTACCGTGTCGGCTTCGGTGAGTTTGCAGTTACCGCCCATTTCGGCCGCCAGGTCGACGATGACGCTGCCTTCCTGCATGGTTTTGACCATGTCCTCGGTGATTAGCTCGGGTGCCGGTCTGCCGGGGATCAGGGCGGTGGTGATGATGATATCGACCTCTTTGGCCTGCTCGGCGAACAGGGCCATCTCCGCCTTGATGAACGCATCGCTCATGACCTTGGCATAGCCGCCTTCGCCGCTGCCGTCCTCGTCATCGAAGTCGAGCATCAGAAATTCGGCGTCCATGCTCTCGACCTGCTCTTTCACCTCGGGTCGCGTATCGAAAGCACGGACGATGGCGCCCATGCTTTTGGCGGCACCGATCGCCGAGAGGCCGGCGACCCCGGCACCGATAACCAGGACTTTGGCCGGCGGTATCTTGCCGGCGGCGGTGATCTGACCGGTGAAAAAACGTCCGAAGTTCTGGGCTGCCTCGATGATAGCCCGGTAGCCGGCGATATTGGCCATCGAGCTCAGGGCATCCATCTTCTGGGCCCGCGATATGCGCGGGATCGAATCCATCGCCAGCACCGAAACCTTACGAGCGGCAAGCTCCTCGAGCAGTTCCTGGTTCTGGCCCGGCTGAATGAAGCTGATAAGGGTCTGGCCTTCGCGCAGCAGTGCGCGCTCGTCAATCCCTGCCGCTCCATCTTTTTCAGGAGCACGAACTTTCAGAATAATATCTGAGATCTCATAAACTGCAGCGGCATTATCGACGATTTCTACACCGGCCTTCTCGTAGGCGGCGTCGGTAAATTTCGCAGCGCTTCCCGCCTGTGCTTCGACAACGAGGTCGAAACCGAGCTTGCGGATAAGTGCCGCCGCATCGGGTGTCGTTGCGACGCGCCGCTCGCCCTCGTGGATTTCTTTTGGTATACCGATCTTCATGAATGGACTCCTTGCAGAGATGGTAAAGCGTATTGCAGAATTACCTGGGTACGATAAATTCGAATTACCTAACTATAAGACAGACAACCCTCTATACAATAATCTTTGCTTGACCGATTCGGCTGAACGATTAAAAGAATTGAGCACCACCCTTATAATCCTTTCTCACGCCCCAATGGGCTCATCTTCAGGTGTTGATCGAGATCTCTTCCCTCCCAGCGAAGATATTGTCAGCATTCACGAGTTGACACGTTTGTGATCGTTTATGAGTAAGTTACACCAATTCTGGGTTTTTCAGGGTAACGTAGAGAAATTGGATGGTTGTTTAATTCGGAAGAAAAAATCACTTGAACATTTTGGTAAGGGGCTATAGAAGCACTTCGGATAAACTTCAGCAAGTTCAACTGATGATTCAGATCGTTGTTGTAGTGTGAAAACGACATGGTTCCCAAAAAGAAAAAGGAAAAAAAGATCATCGGCTGGCGGGAGTGGGTCGGCCTCCCTGAGCTGGGTATTGCTCCCATCAAGGTCAAGGTCGATACCGGTGCGCGTTCTTCATCACTTCATGCCGTCGAATTGAAGTTTTTCAAGCGGGGCGGGGGGCAGTGGGTCAGATTCACGGTCCACCCGATCCAGCGCACCCGTAAGGTCTCGGTTAGCGCCGAGGCCGCGGTGTTCGAATTTCGCTCGGTGAAAAGCTCCAGCGGCGCTGCCTCCATGCGGCCGGTGATCGTCACGCCGATAGAACTGATGGGCATGATCTGGCCGGTGGAACTGACCCTGGCCGGACGGGATGAAATGGGCTTCAGGATGCTGTTGGGCCGTGAGGCCTTCAGAGGCCGTTTCCTGGTCGATGCCGGCAGGTCATACTACGGCGGCAGAGTAAAGAAAAAAGTTCAGGAGCGTATGTTCCTCGACAATGACAATGAAATGTAAAAAAAGAGGCTCTAGTGAAACTGGCAATTCTCTCATGTAATCCGCACTGCTACAGCACCAGACGGCTTTGCGAGGCGGCAACGCAACGGGGCCACAAGGTCAAGGTCCTCAATACGCTGAAGTTCGCCATCGACCTCGAGCCGGGCACGCCCGATCTGTTCTATCGCCAGAAACGGCTTTCCACCTATGATGCGGTGCTGCCGCGCATCGGTGCGTCGATTACCTATTTCGGAACGGCGGTGGTCCGGCAGTTCGAGCAGATGGATGTGTTCTGCGGAAACTCGTCTCTGGGCATCAACAATTCCAGGGACAAGCTCCGCTCCCTGCAGATTCTGAGCCGTCATCAGATCGGTCTGCCCCAGACCGCATTTGTCCGGGATAAAAAGGACATCCTGCCGGCGATCGAACGGGTCGGCGGCGCACCGGTTATCATTAAGCTGCTCAGGGGGACCCAGGGCATCGGCGTTCTGCTGGCCGAGTCGGTCAAGGCTGCCGAGGCTATTATCGAACTGCTGCAGAGCCAGGAGCAGAACGTGCTGATCCAGAAGTTCGTGGCGGAGAGCAAAGGGCGCGATATCCGGGCCTTTGTCGTTGGCGGCCAGGTGGTTGGCGCCATGCGCCGGGTGGCTCAGGGCCAGGAGTTCCGCTCCAACGTGCACCGCGGCGGCATCGCCGAACCGGTCGTGCTCGATAAAGTCTACGAGGAGACTGCCGTCCGTGCGGCTCAGATCCTTGGCCTGCGGATTGCCGGGGTCGATCTGCTTGAAGCGAAGACCGGACCTCAGGTCATCGAGGTCAACTCGTCGCCGGGGCTCGAAGGCATCGAGGGGTGTACCCAGCTCGACATCGCCGGGGCGATCATGGACTATATGGCGGCCCGGGTGAACTTTCCTGAAATTGATCTGCGCCAGCGCTTGACGGTCAGTCGGGGTTACGGTGTCGCCGAGATCCATATCCCGGAGGGGTCTGAGTTTGTCGGTAAAACGATTAAGAGTTCGGGTTTGCGGGACAGGGACATCTCGGTGCTGACCCTTTACAAGGATGTGCGCGTCATTCCCAACCCCCGTTCAGAGCGTGAGCTGGAAGCTGGTGACCGGCTGCTCTGCTTCGGTAAACTCGATCTGATGCGGGATCTGACGCCGGCAAAAATTCGCCGCAAACGAAGTCCCAAAGTCAAGGATCTGCCTGAGCTGCCGGTGGCCGACGAAGTATTCAAAGAGGACGGCACGATTACGCCGGTCGAAATCGGTTCGGAAAGCAGGGAGAAGTAAATGAGAAACTCACGTTTTGAGAAGAAATCCATTTCTGACTGGTACGGTCAAACGATTCAAGCCGGAGAATCGGGCAACGTCAAGTTGACCATCGGTGAGAGCTACAGCGGCACCGATGTTGAGATCGACCTGCACATTCGCCGGGGCGAAGAAGACGGACCGGCCGTGTTCGTCACAGCGGCACTGCACGGTGATGAGCTGAATGGCTGCGGTGCTGTCCGGCAGCTTGTTCAGGACGAGGACTTAGTGATCAAGCGAGGCACCGTTGTCCTTGTACCGGTACTGAATCTTCTTGCCTTCGAGCGTCATTCTCGCTATCTGCCGGATCGCCGTGATCTGAACCGATCCTTTCCCGGCAGCGCCGATGGAAGCCTGGCCTCCCGCATGGCCCATACGATTTTCAATGAACTGGTCGCCCGCTGCAATTACGGGATCGATCTGCATACCGCCTCGGTCCGCAGAACCAACTACCCGACCGTACGGGCGGATCTGAAGATTCCCGAGGTCAAGAGGATCGCCAGGGCTTTTGGTTCAGAGATCATCATCAACGCCGGGGGACCGAAAAACGCGTTTCGCCGTGAAGCCTGCCGGGTCGGCTGCCCGACCATCATCATGGAAGGCGGCGAGGTGTGGAAGCTCGAGCCGGGCATTGTCGCTACGGCCGTCCGGGGGATCATGAATGTCTTCTCTGAACTGGGTATGATAGAGGCTGCGGTAGAACGCCCCCGCTATCAGGTGATCATAGAAAAATCCAAATGGATTCGGGCCGAACGGGGCGGGTTTCTTGACTTCCATATCGCTCCTGGTGATATCGTTGAAAAAGATCAACCGCTGGCAACCAACACGACCATTTTGGGAGAGGAGCAGGATATCGTCCACGCGCCGTTCAACGGCGTGGTCATGGGAATGACGAGCCTGCCTTCCATCAGCCCCGGTGAGCCGATCTGCAACCTCGGCAGGCTGCCGAAAAAATACAAACCGTCCCAGCTCAGGGAACTGCGTCTGCAGGAAGACGGTCTGGAGCAGCAGGTTCTCGAAGAACTCGGCTCAAACGTTCTCGTCGTTGAAGCCTCGGATGAACACGGGGACGGGACGGGTTAAACCGCCGGGTGAATTGCTTTTACCCGCCCGATCTGGCCGGTTTCCAGGCGCACCTTGATGCCGTGAGGGTGGGTTGCAGACCTGGTCAGGATATTTTTAACTACCCCCTCGGTCAGTGTGCCCGAGCGCTGGTCCTTCTTCAGGACGATCGACACGCGCTGGCCGATGGCTACATCTGCTCGTCTGGTTCCGCTGCCCATGGTTATCCGGTTACCTTGAAATTATGTCAGTTTTGCCTGAAATCAACATATTCTGAGTCGCTGCCGATCGCCGCCTGGGAAAGATAGTGCAGGTCATGGCCGGTGGGGTTCTGAAAAGCCCGCAGATCGAAGATCGGCAGGGCGGCGAAGAGGTGGTCAAAAATATCGGCCTGAATGTCCTCAAAATGGGCCCAGCGCTTGTCCTTGCTGAAAACATAGACCTCCAGCGGCAGTCCATATTCAGAGGGGGTCAGCTGGCGGACCAGAAAGGTCATGTTCTGGTTGATCTGCTCATTGTTTTTCAGGTAGGCGACCACGTAGGCCCTGAAAACCCCCATGTTCGTCTGCCGTCGGCCGTTGATCGGCAGGTCGTCCCGGGTATCCGCTGCATGTTTGCGGTTGTACGTGCTGATTTCCTCTTTTTTGCTGTTCAGGTAGTTTTCCAGCAGACTGATGCGGCTGAACCGCTCGAGCAGTTTTTCGTCGCAGAAGCGTATAGAGCTTACATCGATCATTAACGCCCGCTTGATCCTGCGGCCTCCTGACTCGGACATTCCGCGCCAGTTTTTAAACGAGTTGGAAACCAGCGCATAGGTGGGGATGGTGGTGATGGTTTTATCCCAGTTCTGTATCCGTATGGTGTGTATCGACATCGAAATGACATCGCCGTCGGCCCCGTAGGACGGCATCTCCACCCAGTCACCGATTCTTACCATGTCGGTTGTGGAGAGCTGGATCGAGGCCACGAAGCCGACGATGGTGTCTCTGAAAACGAGCATTGTCACCGCGGTCATGCCGCCGAGCACGGAGATGATACCCCAGGGAGACATGCCCGAGAAAATCGAAACGATAAAAATCGCGCCGATGATATATGAGGCGATCTTGCCGGCATCGATAAAGCCTTGAAGAACCTCGGCACGTTTTCTCTTCAGCGCCCGGTAGATGTCCGCCGCTGCTGAGAGCAGCGCACTGACGCTGATGACGCTGATAAGAACGAAAAAGACCTGGACGATCCTTTTGGAGAAAATATAGACGGTGCTTTCCATCGGCAGCAGGGCGTCGAGCAGGAGATGGGCGAGCAGAATCGGTATGAACCAGCTGAGTTTGGTGATCACCTGGTTGTCCAGCAGGGCGTCGTCCCAGCGATAACGGTTTCTCTTGATCCACCGCAGGCTTATGGTCAGCAGGATTTTTCTGATGGCAAGCGTTGCCGCCGTCAGGATCATAACCACCAGGAACGAGTTGAAAGTCAGGGTCAGCAGTTCGGCTGACTCGGCAGAGATATCATGGGAAAGCAGTTGTTTGTAGATCCAGTCGCCGTGCATCGCTCCTCCGGTCATGGAGACAGGGGTGATCATCTGAGTTTTAATGGATGTTCACGATACTAAAGGCTCGACAAGGGGCACGTCAAGCTCTGCCTCGAGAAAATAATTGTTATGCAGGCGGCGCTGATGTTTTATGATTAAGCGTATAACCTTAAAAACTGGTCCAAAACTGGACTGAACCGGAGGATACAACAACGCAACTGACAAGAGACTGCAGTTGTAAATAGTTTTTGAATCGGTTCCTGCCGTTTCTAGCTAAAAAAAGGAGTAGAAATGATCTATTCAGCAGATCCCAAACGTTATGAGTCGATGTCATACCAGCGGTGCGGACGAAGCGGGCTGCGCCTTCCCAGGCTGTCCTTCGGTCTCTGGCATAATTTCGGCCATGATTTCAACGAGTCGACATCCCGGGAAATCTGCCGCAGGGCATTCGATCTGGGGATAACGCATTTCGATCTGGCCAACAACTATGGCCCGCCGCCGGGAGCGGCGGAATCGTTTTTCGGGCGGATACTCACAAGCGATTTCGCTCCGTACCGTGATGAAATGGTTATCTCCACCAAGGCCGGCTATACCATGTGGCCTGGTCCTTACGGGGACTGGGGCAGCCGTAAATACCTCCTGGCCAGCCTGGACCAGAGTTTGTCCAGGATGGGGTTGGACTATGTCGATATCTTCTATTCGCACCGCTTCGATCCGCAGACCCCGCTCGATGAGACCATGGGGGCGCTCGATTCCGCCGTCAGACAGGGAAAGGCGCTCTACGTAGGATTGTCCTCCTATAATTCACAGAGGACCCTGGAGGCGGTGAAAATACTTGATGAACTTGGAACACCGTGTCTTATCCATCAGCCGAGCTACTCGATGCTGAACCGCTGGATTGAGGAGGACGGACTGCTCGATACCCTGGAGGCCCTCGGCCTCGGCGCCATTACTTTTTCACCGCTGGCCCAGGGGCTGCTGACGGATAAATATCTTGACGGTATACCGGACGGCAGCAGGGCGAGCCAGGGCAAAACCATACGAGACGGTCATCTCTCAGAGGCAAATAGAGAGCGAATCAGGGGCTTGCACGCCATCGCCCGGAAGCGGGGCCAGTCACTGGCGCAGATGGCGATTGGTTGGGTACTCAGAGATCCGCGGGTTACGACCGCACTGATCGGGGCCAGCAGCGTGTCTCAGTTGGAAGATAGTTATGGCGCTCTGAAAAACCTTGAGTTCAGCCCGGAAGAGCTGGCTGAGATCGATACGTTTGCCCGTGATGGAGGAATAAATCTCTGGGCCCGATCATCCTCGAGTTAAGGCACGTAGCGGATACTCTATTGTTTTTATTTTTAGCCAAGCCGCTGATTTTCTCTGAGTTGCTGATATGGAATTTGAAGATATCGTAGTTGAACACCCGATAATATTATCGGAGTGCGCTGTATCGGAGCGGCTGCGCCGGTTTCCGGAGATCAGCCTGCATCCGACTTTGTTCAACACGCCGCTGATTTATGATGAACACAGCCGGCACCGGTTGGAGGAAGTCTACCAAAGCTACCTGGCGGTCGCCCGCGAGGCGATGCTGCCGATTCTTCTTTGTGCGCCAACCTGGCGGGTGGATAGAGACCGCATTGATGCGGCCGGTGTACCGCTTTCTATTAACCGCGATGCAGTCGGGTTCATGTTCGAACTCAAGGAGAAACATCGTTCCGAGGGACTTCAGATCACGGCGGGAGCACTCCTTGCTCCGGGCAATGACTGTTACTCCCCCAACGCTGCATTGACCCGGCAGCAGGCGGCGGAGTTCCACGCCTGGCAGATCGAAGAGCTGATCGAAGCGGAAGCCGAGGTAATCATAGCCCAGACCATGCCGGCGCTGAGCGAGTCTCTGGGGATGGCGGACCGGCTCGGCTCCACCGGGACTCCGTATATAATCAGCTTCGTTATCGATCGAAACGGCCTGATCCTCGATTCGACGCCGCTGGCAGAAGCGGTCGAGCGAATGGATCAGGAGGCTGCAGTGCCGCCGCTTGGCTATATGGTCAACTGCGTCTACCCGACGTTCATCAATGCAGATTCACAGCCAACAGCACTGTTCAGACGGCTGCTCGGTATTCAGGCCAATGCCTCATCCCTGGATCATCAGCAGCTTGACGGTGCCGAAACGGTGATCCGGGATCCGCTGGAGGACTGGACCAACCATATGGTGCGGCTCAACCAGGAGTTTGGCGTCAAAATCCTGGGCGGCTGCTGCGGCACGGACGATGCCTATCTGCGCTCTATCGTAGCGTCGCTGTAAGCGTTTCCTGATTGTCGCCTGCTCGGTCCGACTCAGGGGATCGAAATTTCCTGACCCGAATCCGGAACGCGATACCCCGCCTGGAAGGCTGGCCGTTCAGCAAGCTCCAGATACCAGTCGAGAACATGGGGGAAATCGTGCAGATCGATCTTCTGGAACTGGTAGCGGCTCACCCAGGGCCAGATCGCAATGTCGGCAATACTGAGCTCATCTCCTGCCGCGTACCTGGATTGTGCCAGCTGTCTGTTCAGGACACCGTATAGGCGCTGTGCCTCCTGGCCATAGCGCTGCTCGGCGTATTCCGATTTTCCGGGATTGAACTGCAGGAAATGATGCGCCTGTCCGAGCATCGGCCCCTGGCCCGCCATCTGCCACATCAGCCACTGGATGACCGGCCACTTCTTTTCCGGATCTTGGGGCAGCAACCGGCTCGTTTTTTCCGCAAGGTAAAGAAGGATCGCGCCGGATTCGAAAAGGGTCTGTCCATTCTCCTCATCGACGATTGCCGGAATCTTGTTGTTGGGGCTGACGGCCAGGAACTCAGGTTTGAACTGTTCATCCTCGGTAATATTGATCGGGGTCACCTGATATGGCAGAGAGACCTCCTCGAGCATGATCGAGACCTTGCGTCCGTTGGGCGTACCCCATGTGTAGAGTTGTATCATCACTGCCTCATTTCAAACCTGATGTCTTATTACGGCTGTTGTGCAAAGGTTTTTATATCTTCAGGGATCTGGAACCAGCGCAGTTTTTCGCTGACCCAGATGTGCGCCTGCGGTTCAAATATCGTGTCATCGTCGAGATCGACGGGTTTGAGCTTCAATTTGACCGTCGCATCATCGTCCGGGTTAAAATGATAAATCCTGTTGCCGCAGCTTTTACAGAAGCGGGCGATATTGGTGTTACCGCTGTCGGCGATTCTGCTCCACTCGCCCATTTCACCGTGGAATTCTATGGCGTCCTTATCCACGACTGCGGTGACACTGAACGGTCCGGTGGCGAGTTTCTGACATTCGGTGCAATGGCAGGCGAAAACCATCTTCGGTTTCTGGTGCAGTGTATAGGTTACCTTGCCGCATTGGCAGGCCCCTTCGATTGGCAATTTCATCTTTTTTCACTCCTTGCTTGTTAGAGAAGCTGTGTCGAATCGGTATGACTGCATAAGGGTCCGCTACAGTACCAGGACCTGTTTGCCGATCATGGTCCCGCTTTCCTGTTTGAGATGCATCGCCCGGATATTGTCAACCGTCAGGCCGTGCAGGGTCTCCCGGCGGGTGGTGACGAGGCTGCCTTCATCGAGCAGATGTGCGACCCTGCCGAGCAGTTTGCCCTGCTCGGCCATGTCAGCGGTGGCAAACATCGACCTGGTGAACATGAATTCCCAGCAGATGGCCACGCTTTTTCTTTTGAAAACGGTAATGTCAAGCAGTTCGGCAGGATCGTCGATCAGAACGATTCGCCCCTGCGGGGCGATGCAGTCGGCCATCGCCTGCCAGTGCAGTTCCATCTGGGTGGTACAGAAAATAAAATCCACCGACTCGCTCCCGGCGGAACGCAGTTCGTCCTGGAGGTTGTTTTTATGGTTCAGGACTGCATGAGCCCCCAGTTTCTCGCACCATTGCCTAGTCTCCGGGCGTGACGCCGTGGCGTGGACCCGCAGTCCGGCCCAGCGGGCAAGTTGAATCGCTACCGAGCCGACTCCACCGGCTCCGCCGATGATGAGTATGGATTTACCTTTATTGCCGTCTGCCTCAGGGACGCATCCCAGCCGCTCGAAGATAGCTTCCCAGGCGGTTATCGATGTCAGCGGCATCGCCACCGCATCTTCCGGAGATATTTTTGCAGGGGCGGCTGCACAAATGCGGTGGTCGACCAGGTGGAACTCGCTGTTGCTTCCGGGCCGTGTTATGTCTCCGGCGTAAAATACCGTGTCTCCGGTTTTGAACCCGGTAACATCATTCCCCATCTGCTCGACTACGCCGTATGCATCCCAGCCTAGCACCGTATCGGCATCGGTACGTTTTCGAAACTTGGCATCGACGGGGTTCATGCCGACGGCAACAACCCTGACGAGGAGATCGTTTTTCTGCGGCTCAGGAAGATTCCTTCCCTCCAGTACAAATGCGCCTGGATCATCAGCCTCGCTGCCGGCTTTTGCTACGATAACGTTCATGGCTCACTCCACTTGAACAAGCAATTATTCAGAAGATTAAACAGCTTCGTGACGATACCGACACTGTATGACGCAACAATAAAAATACAAACGCTTCTGTTTCAGGACCCGGTATCTGCGGGAGGCTGAAGGGAACTGAGATGGACGTGGCAACAACGGTGAAACGTTCCGGTTCCGATTACTCCTCAGGCATCAACCGCCAGTAGACGACACCGTCATTAACTCGTTTCTGCATCTGCGGTCTCTTTTCAGCAGGGAGTCTGGTGTGCAGAAGCGATACCAGATCATCGATGACTTCTTTGTTGGAAAGATGATAGACATGGCCGGATAAACGTTGCAGGCTGATCAACGAAATATCTACGGTCTCAACGCCTTCAAAGGTTGTCAGTGCGGACCCGGCCTCCCCGAGACGGGGGTAGCCGTGCACTTCTCTCGAGAGCTTCAGGGCTTTGTCGTTTTCTGAGACATAGATCGTAATTCGCTCAGTCAGGCGGCTGAGAATCGGCAGATCGTGCCTGAAGATATCAACGTCTATGTCCGGAGCGATGAAGACGAGCTCTCCAATGTGAAATTGTTCTATCTTCTGGCAGGCGAGCCTGATCAGGGCCTGGAAAACACCGCGTGCTCCCAGGCTGTGGGCGACGATATCTATCTTTCTGTTGCCTGAGCGTTTTACCAGCTCCTCAAAAAAATCTGCCATGAAAGGCGCACTCCAGACCAGATCGGCCTCATCCCAGGTATATTTCAATACATTTCCGTCTGCGGGCCAGCTGAGCAGAAGAAGCCGGTCATAAAGACCGAGAGAGCGCTGGAGAACGGCACCGTGACGACAGCTTTTTTCAAAGTCGATATTGTAACCGTGGACATATACCACCGTGCTTCCGCCAGCAGCCTCCGCGGAAGACTCAATAGTGCTCAGTAGTTGGTCGATGGATGATTCAGTTATCTGATCTATGGCGATTTTCTCGTCAGGTATGTAAAACGGAGCGGAATTGGCTAAATCTTCCAATACCCTGATAGGAGAGAAAGAGAGCGTGCAGGTTCCGGCATGCAGAGCACCGCGCTGACCACCGAATTTACCGGATTCGGGCAGCTTATTTCTCAAGGTTACGAACGGAACCGAGGCCTTCTTTAACGCTTCTGTGGGTTCAATATTCATGATCGTTTCGGTGGTCTGAGATTGTTCTTCAGCATTCGTTTGAGCCAGAGAGAAGAGAACTACCAGGGCCGCGAGGGCAATGCATCTTAGCGTGAGCAGCATGGTTTGCAGTTAGGCGTTGTCACGTGTTGAATCTTACGGAAATATTCAGCTCAGGTATGTTGTTTAAGACAATTGGCGTCTGCAAAACGTAAGAACGGGTCACTCGAGTACCGAAATTTTATCAACGATAATTGCCTGACGCTCTGCCATCTCAACTGATTCGATCGTAATGGGTTCACCGCTGATTTCGAACCACATGCCGTCGATCTTTCTCAGTTTGTCCTGGTCTTCAATAGTGAGGATAAGCTCAAACGTTTCCTTTTCAGCGGTCTCGATCAAAAAGCCGGTCGTCTCGCCGCCGATGGCTGCCACATCGCTTGAGACCGCCCCTTGCAGCAGCATGTCATCTGACTTGTCACCACTTAGACACAAGCCGGCACGTTCATCATAGACAGATCCTTCAGCACATGTGCAGCGGCTCGCCTGCCCCCAGGGATTGAAGTCTCTGGTGCAGACCCCTGCCGGCTGCTGGCCGAGCCTCGGCGACGGGGCGGATGAGGCCACGGATAAAGCGGCGCTGATCGTTACTGTTATTATCATCATGCATGTCATCTTCACAGTGGAGCCTCATTGAATAAAAGGAGCTGGCTGAAAATCGCTACAGCATCGAAAATATACCGTTTGCACCATACCATCATAGATGTTCATTTCGTAATATTTCTCAAGCCGTTTATTACTGTGCCCGTCAGGTTAAGATATGAAAGTACGCTGGCTGGAGTGGCACCAGATCCTTCTTCAGCCGCTGCTTCTCGGAGGCCATGGTATTTGAACTGGGTTTTCAGGCGAACAGTGGTGGCTGGCCTGTTGAGATCGATACCGTTTCTTGACAGTGGCGGATTGCAATGATATAAGAGCGTCTTGTTTGGTCGTTATCGTCAGCGATGGCAGCTCCCTCCCCTTTGCCCCGGCCGTTCCGGAAATACCTGCAGCGGCGCTACCGATGTGACTGTGGACAATACCAGTGATAGGTAAGGATGTGAAACCGGGCCAGCAAACAAATCAATATGCCGACCTGCCGCTTGTTGTCAGAATGGAAGGCAGCCTGATTACCACGCAACTGGCGTGGGAAGCATTTTTCAGGATGCTTGGCCGCAATCCGCTTCTGCTGTTCATGCTGCCGCTCTGGCTCAAAGATGGTGCGGAGCGGGTGTCCAGCGAACTGCTCGCCCGCTTTTTGCCCGAAGCCCCGTGGCTGCCCTACCATCAACCTCTGCTTTCCTATCTTCGTGCCCAAAAGCAGGCCGGCCGTGAACTCGTTCTGGCAACGTCGATGCCCGGCGACTTCGGCAGGCAGGTTGCTGATCACCTGGGACTCTTTGATGACGTCATTGTCATCGGTTGCCATTCAGTTTCGGCGAACAGGGAGGCCGTTGGGCCTCAGCCGGCTGATCATACCGTATCCACTTTCGTGTATGCCGGTCGCACTGCCGATGATTCTGCTGCCCGGGGAGCCGTCGCGTTTGTCCTGGTCGATCCGGAAAAAGCAAGCGAGTTTGTAAAAGATTGCACGGTTGTCGTTGAAAAGATGATTTTTTCTGAACCAGTTGGCTGGCGGACCTGGGCAAAAGCTGCCCGGGTGCATCAGTGGCTGAAAAACCTGTTGATTTTCGTGCCGCTGATTACCGCCCATCAAATCGGCGATATGGGACTTGTGCTGCGGGCGTTGAGTGCATTTTCAGCTTTCAGCCTGTGCGCTTCCGCTATTTATCTTCTCAACGATCTCATCGATCTCAACGCCGATCGCCAGCACCGAAGTAAACGCAGCCGGCCTCTGGCTTCCGGCCGCATTTCGATAAAACAGGCGACATGGGCTATCCCGGTTCTGCTTATCGCCGCCTTTGTCCTCGGCCTCTACCCCGGAAAATCGTTTCTCGCAATACTTTGCGCCTATATCGTGCTGACGACCCTCTACTCCTGCTGGCTGAAGAAACTGGTCGTCGTCGATGTCGTGGTCCTGGCGCTGCTCTATACCTTTCGTCTCCTCGCCGGCGGTGCGGCAATAGCCATTATGCCGTCGTTCTGGCTGCTCTCTTTTTCGATGTTCATTTTCTTCAGCCTGGCGCTGATGAAACGAAGTGCCGACCTTGTTCTTGGCCGCAACAGTGAACAGAATCTGATGGCAGGGCGAGGTTATGTCGTCAGTGACGCCGCCATTGTGCAGATGTTCGGGATCGCCAGCGGCTACATGTCGGTTCTGGTCCTTGCCCTTTACATCAACAGCGATGACGTGCGGCTGCTCTACACCCATCCGGAACTGATATGGATTCTGTGCCCCTTGTTCTTTTACTGGATCAGCCGCGTCTGGCTCATCACCAGCCGGGGCGATATGACCGATGATCCGGTACTTTTCGCTGTCAGGGATCGGGTCAGCCAATCCGTGGCGCTTCTAACCGCAACCATTCTCTGGCTCGCTGCCTGAGAAAAACGCTCCTTGCCCCAACGCCCCAAGTAAAGGCCTGCTGCCACATGCACACATCAACAAAACCGCGTCAGAAGAAATAAATGCATTTCAAGTCATTGGTAATAGATGGATTGACCGCCTCCCTGCTTGCTGCCGTCTCGATTCTGCTGTCGATCGTCACCTTCGGCTACCTCGACCCGGTGCTTTATGGCTTACTGGGGATTGATTTCTGGTTTCAATCCGATATGACCAGGGTTTTCTACAATATGACGGATGTGGAATCATCCCACTACCGGGCCAGTGTTCACCCGCTTTTTTCGCTGATCGCCTATTACGGGGCAGTTATTGTCGAGCGAGGGGCCGGTCTCATCCGCACCATAACCGGGGAAGAGTCCGCCCAGCTGTTCATTGCCGGGGTGGCCGGGGTCTGGACGGCGACACTCTACAGCCTGCTCAGGATACTGTTTCTACCACGAGTCGATGCTGTTCTCTTCAGCCTGCTTGGTATTGTCAGTGCGGCTTCCCTGTTCTGGTTCTCGGTGCCTGAAACCTATTCCTTCGGTTCAGTCTCGATCCTTCTGCCGCTTGTCGCAGCCGCCCTGCACCAGCGCCGCGCGCTGGCACAGGGCTGGTTCGTGGCCGCCAGTACCGCTTCGTTGAGCATCACCATAACGAACTGGATGGCAGGCCTCGGCGCCGCTTTTATTTCTCTGAGATTCGGCAGGGCTTTGCTGGTATCACTGGCGGCACTGGTCATCGTCTCTTCACTCTGGTTTGTGGAGAAGCAGATTTTTCCGACAACCGGATCACTTCTGAACAATAGCGGCGAACTCAACTACATCTTCAGAGAGGAAACGGGCGGGCCGCTGCATATCCTGATTTCATTTTTTTCGACCACCGTCGTGATGCCTGAGGTTCAGCTCGTCGGTAAAATCGATCGGCCGGACTGGCTGGTACTGAGTGTTCAGCATTCGTTTCCATGGCAGGGCGGGATCCTGAACCTGGCAGCTTTCTGCGGCTGGCTGGTTTTGTTCAGCATGGGCTTCTGGCAGCTGCTTTTCGGCACAACTGCCGGCAGGACTCGTCTGCTGGTCGGGGTGCTGCTGGCTGGGCAGCTGGTTCTGCATCTGATCTACGGGGAAGAGACCTTTCTCTATTCGCTTCACTTCTTGCCACTGCTCATTGTCACGGCAGCTTTAGCCGGCAGAGGGAGATTTCGCCGTCAGGTCCTGGTCCTGGCTGCAACAGTACTGATCCTTGCAGGAATCAATAATATGAGCAGATTTCGCGAGGCTCGACAGCTGATGATGCACCATTTCTATCCGGATCGTACTGCCGGTTTTCTGCTCGAGGTTAAATCGAAACCGATGGTTGATGCCGATTCATCGATTTTTGCCGCACCTCCTACTTGAAGAGAACAGCCTCCAGCACCAGGTTCTCACCCCGCTTCACCATCAGATACGGTGTACGTCCGGGATACGTGCTGATGATCTGCTCAGGGGAAACGCTGCCCGCGACAACCAGCGGATCGCTTTTCACTCCGTGAGGGTTGAACGAGGTCCCTTTCTCGACGTGACGCATGCCCCGAAAGCCGGTGACGATTATGAGACTGTCCGCAGGGGCTGTTCTCAGGAGGGAGTGAAACTGCCCGACAGTGCGCTGCCGGTCGCGAATCAGGGTCCCCTCGGCGATGCTGAACCGCAGAGCGCTGGCAATTACTATAACCGCCGCAGTGACGGTAATTGCGGTCCGAAGCCGCCTGGAAGCGCCAGTCAAAGCAGCCAGCCTGAAGATTCCAAATCCGGCCGCCAGCAGAATAAAGGGTAAGGTCTCGTAGTAATAGACCGGACCGATGTCGCGCACCCCGCGCCACCAGAAAAACACGTATCCGCTGGCGACACTCAGTACAACCGCCAGGCAGAGCGGTGTCCAGCGTTTATGCCAGCCGATGCATGCCAGTCCGAGGCAAACAAGAAGAGAGCCGGGAAAGCCGTAGAGCCAGCGATCGAGCAGCATCATGTTCTCTTTCAGGTACAAAAGACCGGTGGCAAAGGTGTGGTGATATGGCAGGGATGAGGTGGACCGCCAGCCGAATCCGAGTCCATCATTCGGGGCGTAATAGAGATAGGTTGGGGTGAATGGCGCGCCCACGGCGAAGTAATTGTAGGCCAGATAGGCTGCTCCGCCGACAGCGGCAGAGGCCGCAAAAAGCAGGGTGAATATGAAATTCTCCCGGTTCCGGTTTCTGGCCAGGTCCCAGAGGGCGTCGATGGCGAATGGAAGCGCAATAAGCAGCCCGGTAAAAGTACGGTTCAGAAAAAGAAACGCCCAGGCACAGCCGGCAACAAGGGCATACAGCCCCTTGCCGTTAACTTTCCAGACCAGATATCCCCAGAGCATCAAACAGACCGCCAGCAGTGCTGAGCTGTGGCTGAGCAAGGTCCCGTTCATAAACAGGAAGTAGGGCGAAACAACCAGCAGAACCGGCAGCAGCCAGAAGGGAAGATTGAGCACCGTGCCGATTCTGCTGAAGACCCAGACACTCAAGGCTGCAGCCAGGTAGGCCGACAAATGAGGCCAGCCTGCTGCAACGCCCAGCATCAGCCAGAGCGCATGGCCGGGCGGGTAACGTGACAACCAGCCGGCCTGCTCGTCCATGATCATCATCTCATGACGAAAGATCTCACCAAGTTCAGGCGCTGGCCTTGATATCTTGCCTTCGACAAACGTGTAGGCCTGCATCAGGTAGGCATGCTCATCGGTGGTAAGCACCGCATTCCAGAAAACCGCCTGACCGATGATATAGCTCAATAGTGCGGCAAGCATTGCCAGACCAAGGCAGCGCAACGTTCTGTCGGTTGACCGATCCATCGCTAATGGTGGTTGTCTGATCGTTTCATGGATGAATCAGTGCACATGGAGTTATTGGCTGGGGAGGTTCAATTTTCTTGACAGTCCCGATTTTGAGCGAAAATTGTTTATTTTCAAGGTACCCTGATGGCCGGAGAGACGAATTGCGGTCTCTGCAGTACTCAGTAAACACTGGAATCTACTCCAAAGCAGCTTGAATCAATAGTTGAAAATAGCGTGGTACCAAAAAAACAGGCTAACATGGCAACGCACAACGTCAACACCACTCGCGATCCATTTGTCGACGTCTTTAAAGGAATAATGATTTTGTGGGTGATCCATATCCACACGGTCTACTGGTCGGGCTATCACTATATATCCGAGGGAGTCAGGCAGGCAACGCTGCTGGCCGATGTTCCAATATTCTTTTTTATATCGGGTTATCTGACCCGCCAAGATTCTTTTTCCCGGCTCTTTTTCAAGACCGCCAGGCAGTTCGTCCGCCTCTACGCGCACTACATCATCATCAGCTGCCTGCTTCTGGTGCTGTTAGTGCTGGCCTCCATAACGGCCTTAGGCGCTGAGAATATTGACATCGGCCTGGCCTTGAGTTCGATGTTCAGAATGATACCACATGGTGATCTCTGGGAGTTGATTCCGGTATATCCCGGCAGTTTGTGGTTTATTCGGGATTTTCTGTCCATGCTGGTATTCGTCCCGCTCCTGCTGGGACTGAGCCTGATGTTCAGGATACGCTACAATCTCCTGGTGTTCATCCTGCTTTTTACCGCGCTTTTCCCGAAGGAATATGCTGATCAGTCATTCATGTTCAGCACCTACGGCAACATATCTTTTTATCTCTTTTTCTTTATGGCGGGGGTGATCTTCAGAGAGCAGGAAGAATATCTCGATCTAAGCGCTGTGATCCTCTCGCTTATCGTTACGGCGGTGTTGGGACTTGTCGTCTTTTATAAGGGCGGCGCTGTTCTGCACATTCAAAACTATAAGTTTCCCCCTTCAACCCAATATCTCATCTACAGCTTATTGCTCGTCCATGTCTTTGTCCTGCTCAAGAAAAAGCTGCAGCCCCGTCTCTATACATATCAACGGAAAGTACCTCGGTTCTTGCGCTGGTGCGGAGTGAATATCTTTTTTATTTATCTGTTTCAAGGAGCTGTCTGTTCACTGCCGTTTTTCTTTATCAACCAGTTGATGGATACGCTGCATCCTGTTTCGCTTTACTGCCTGCTGCTGATATTCAATATCGCACTTACCCTGCTGGCGACGTATCTCTACAAGACGGTGCTGGATTATATTGCTGCCCATCGATTGCGATCAAAAGCGGTGAAAGCGGATTCTTCGTGAGAAGTGACAAAGGGGTTATTGGCTGAGGGCTACCTTGAGGTATGAAAGCGCAACACAAAAAAAGATGCGGCTGGTGCGGATCCGATCCCCTTTATATTTCTTACCATGATGAAGAGTGGGGTGTACCCGTTTACGATGATCAGCTTTTGTTTTATTTTTGTCGGCCCTGCGATCCGCTCTGCATTTATGCAGGCGGAGGGAGTGGTCAACGATCATCTCACGGACTGCTTCCGCTGCGAAGAGATCATGACCCTTCAGACCAGCGGGAGAAATACTCCTCGTAGCGGGCCGCAGCCTCGTCGCCGAACAGCTCCTCACAGGCCTGACGGACGCCGCTCGACTGTTTGAGTTCTTCCGGGGAGACCAGAAACTCGAGCTTCGAGCGTCTTTTCAGGTAATCCTCCAGGGTCACCACCATTTCGTTTTCGGCGATGTAGCTGATTTCACAGCGGCGGATACCGGTATTTTCAATCAGTGTCTCGGCCATTGACGGATCTTTTTCTATGGCGTCGAGCATCGGCAGCGCGTGTTTTCCGTAGCGTCGCCAGAGCCGATCGCTGAGCATTTCGCCGGTATCGCCGGCGACGACCTGATCGAGGTTGAGTTTGTGCGCCTGTTTGTAGTAGGCGCTTTTTACCTCGCTGGAGGGCTCGCCGTACCACTTTTCCTTGATTTTGCTCAGGCCGATTCCCAGTTTTTCAACTTCCTCGCAGATCTCTTCGCCGACATTGAGGCAGTCGGTCAGTTTACCGCCCAATATGGAGATCTGCTTTTTCTCCGGCGCGGTTTCAACCACATGCTTTCTCGACATCTGCAGGAAGTCGTCTTTGGATTTCTGTCCCTTCTTCAGCACCAGCGGGCGCACGCCCCAGCGCTCAGAGATGATATCGGCTTCCTCGAGCGGTCTGCTCAGATCGAGGCGGGCATTGATGTTGGACAGCACAAAATCGCGGTCTTCGGCGGTAACTTCGGTTTCCGGGTCATCCACCGGCGTATCGGTTGTACCGATACAGGTCCGGTTGGCCATCGGGATGGCGAAAAAGAGCCGGCCGTCATCGGCGAAAAAAGCCAGCACCCGGTTGCCTCTGGATATGCGCGGGACGATCAGGTGGATTCCCTTGGAGAAGATATGACGGTATTCAGTATTCACCTCGGTCATCCCGTTGAGCCGGTCCACAAAAGCGCCGGCAGCGTTGATCATCACTTTGGAGCGAATTTCGAACTGCTCGCCGCTGACCGTATCCTTAGCGGTCGCTTGCCACCGGTCCGCTTCGAACCGACCGCTGAGCAGTTCGACATAATTGGCCGCCACGCAGCCGCTGTCCATTGCGTTGCGCACGAAGTTAAAGACAAAGCGGGCATCGTTGTCGGGCAAATAGGCATCTGAATATTCGACGCCGCCGATACTGTCTCTGGTATTGATAAGCGGTTCGAGATCTTTGATCTCACCGGCGGAAAACATTTTCGGTGCGCGGGTCTTGCCCCGGCCGAAAAACCAGTAAAGCCAGGTGCCGATGAGCATGACCCAGGCCGGCAGGCGGGAGCTTTTCGAAAGGGTGCTCAAAAAGCGGATTTCCTTGACCGTGGATGGAAAACTCTTCATCAATTCGTTTCTGGATTTGCACAGATCGTTTACCAGACGAAATTCATAGCTTTCCATATACTTAATGCCGCCCCAGATCAGGTTGGAGGACTGCTGGCTGGTAAATCCGGCGAAATCGCGCGAGTCGATGAGACCGACGCTGACGCCGCGGGCGGCAAGAGCGGCGGCGCAGACGGCTCCGTTCATGCCGCCGCCAACGATGAGTACGTCGAAGGTCGTCGACTGCAGCTTTTTGATATGTTCTTCTCTGAGTTTCATAGTTGCGTGGTGCTTCCTTCTAAAATTTCTATTTTGAATGAAATGTTATTCTGCCGCATGCGCCTGCCGCGCATCCGGCTATGATGTTTCCTATGCATATCTGAATACGAACACGAACCAGGCGATCGATAGAAAAAGTCCGCCCCAGAGCGGGGCGCCGTAAAAGGCGAGCCAGCCCATATTGATGAAGCCGGTGCCCAGCCAGGAGATGAACAGCCTGTCACCCCGGGTCGTGTCGAGTCCGAAAATTCCCCGCCGTGGATTGCCGCCCGGGCTGTAACGCTCCCAGACTCCCATGGCGAAAATCGACAGGGCAATGGTGATGAAAAAGGCAGCGGTGGGCCACGTCCATGCCATCCAGGATAAACCCATGATCAATAAACCTCCCCTGACTAAACCCGGCCGAGGGCAAAACCCTTGGCGATATAGTTTCTGACAAAATAGATGACGATTGCTCCGGGTATGATGGTAAGCGAGCCGGCGGCGGCCAGCAGACCCAGTTCATAGCCCGAACTGCTTGCCGTCCGGGTCATGGTGGCGGCAATCGGTTTGGCGGCAACCGAGGTCAATGTCTTGGCCAGCAGCAGCTCAACCCAGGAGTACATGAAGCAGAAGAACATCGTCACCCCGATACCGGCGGCAATGGTCGGAATGAAAATGCGTATAAAAAACCTCCAGAACGAGTAACCGTCCAGGTAGGCCGTTTCATCGAGTTCCTTCGGCACTCCGGACATGAAGCCCTCCAGGATCCAGACCGCCAGCGGTATGTTGAACAGACAGTGGGCGATGGCCACGGCGATGTGCGTATCAAACAGGCCGATGGCCGAATAGAGCTGGAAAAAGGGCAGGGCGAAAACGGCGGGAGGAGCCATCCGGTTGGTGAGCAGCCAGAAAAACAGATGTTTGTCGCCGAGGAACCGGTAGCGGGAAAAGGCATAGGCCGCCGGCAGGGCCACGGTAACCGAGAGCAGGGTATTGATCACCACATAGATGATCGAGTTGATGTAGCCGTTGTACCAGGTCGGGTCGGTGAAGATAACTTTGTAGTTCTCCAGAGTGAAATCCTGGGGAAAGAACGAAAAACCGCCCAGGATCTCATTGGTCGTTTTAAAGGACATCGAGACCAGGCCGTAGATCGGGAACATCAAAAACAGGATGTAGAGGGTGGGAACCAGCCACTTCCATCTTCGTGTGTAAATCATGCTACTGCTCCTCGTTGCGCATCATAATGGTGTAAAAGGCCCAGCAGATCAAAAGAACCATCAGGAAATAGATCAGCGACATTGCTGCCGCCGGACCGAGATCGAACTGGCCGAGGGCTATTTTGACCAGGTCGATGGATAGAAACGTCGTGGTGTTGCCGGGTCCGCCGCCGGTCAGCACGAACGGTTCGGTATAGATCATGAAGCTGTCCATGAAGCGCAGCAGGATGGCAATCGTCAGTACCCGTTTCATCTTGGGCAGCTGGATATAGCGGAAAATCGCCCAGCGGCTGGCGCCGTCTATATGCGCCGCCTGGTAAAAGTCATCGGCAATCGAGCTCAGGCCCGCATAACAGAGCAGTACGATCAGCGAGGTCCAGTGCCAGACATCCATGACCACGGTCGTCATCCAGGCCGATATGGGCTGGTTGGTGAAGTTGTAGTTGATTCCCATCGAGTTCAGGGTGTAGCCGAGCAGGCCGATTTCCGGCAGGGCGAAGATATTCCACATGGCGCCTACCACATTCCACGGAATGAGCAGCGGCAGGGCCATCAGGACGAGACAGACCGACACCCAGGGCCCCTTGCGGGGCATGGCCAGCGCAACGGCGATGCCGAGCGGTACCTCGATGGCCAGGATCATCCCGGTAAAAACGAGCTGACGCACCAGGGACGCGTGAAATCGGCTGGAGCGCAGCACCTGCTCGAACCAGGTAGTCCCCTCCCAGAAGAAGACGTTGTCCCCGAAGGTTTCCTGAAAAGCGTAGTTAACTACCGTCATCAGCGGGATAAAGGCGTTGAAGGCGACCAGAATCAGGACCGGTACGACCAGCCACCAGGCTTTGTTGTTCTGAGTCTTATTCATTGACCGCCTCCTCGACGATCCAGTCGTCGCAGTAGACATGGGTTTGGTCGGGTCGGAACTGGATCATCGGGCTCTCAGAGGGGATGGGCTGATCTTCCTTGACCACCATTTTAATCGTCTCGGATTCGTGCTTCACGGTAACCACCTGGTAGCGGCCCAGATCTTCAACTTTTTCTATCGCAACCGGCATGCCATCGGCGGCGAACTCGACGAACTCCGGCCTGATACCGACCTCCAGCTTGCCTTGGGGGACGTCGCGGATCGGTCGGGCCGTTTGCATCAGGCTGTTATGGATGACCGGTTGGCCGTTGTCCAGGCTGCAGGGCAGAATATTCATTCCGGGCGAACCGATGAAATAGCCGACGAAGGTGTGGTGGGGCTGGTTGAACAGTTCGACCGGGGTGCCGACCTGGACCACGAGTCCTTCGAACATGACCACGACCTTTTCGGCGAAGGTCAGCGCTTCGACCTGGTCGTGGGTGACATAGATCATGGTAACCCCCACCTGCTGATGCAACTCCTTGAGCTTTGAGCGCAGCTGCCATTTCAGGTGAGGATCGATGACGGTGAGCGGTTCGTCGAAGAGAATTGCATTGACCTCGGAGCGCACCAGGCCGCGGCCCAGAGAAATCTTCTGCTTGCCGTCGGCGGTCAGGCCCGAAGCACGATTTTTCAGATTGGCGCTCAGGTCGAGCATCTCGGCGATCTGGTTGACGCGCTCCTTGACGGAAGCCTCGTCCATGCCGCGGTTGCGCAGCGGAAAGGCCAGGTTGTCGTAGACCGACATGGTATCGTAGACCACCGGAAACTGGAATACCTGGGCAATGTGCCGCTGGGAGATGGGCAGGTGATTGACTTCTTTACCGTTGAACAGGACCTGGCCCTCGGATGGCTTCAGCAGGCCTGATATGATGTTCAACAGGGTTGTCTTACCGCATCCTGAAGGACCCAGCAGGGCGTATGCGCCGCCGTCGTCCCACACCTGGTTGATCTCGTTGAGGGCGTACACCGGTTTCTGCCCTTTCGGCGGTGGATATGCATGTCGTACGTTCTGGAACCTGATTTGTGCCATGATGGGGTCCTGCTGATGTTAAAGGTCGATCAGCCGATCGTCGGCGTCGAAGTAAAAACAGCGTTCCGCGTTAAAAAAGAGGCGCGCTTTCTGGCCATATTCAAAGGAGTGAATCCCCGAGCTTTGACTGACCCAGATATTGCCGTTTACCTTCACCCTGATGATCGATTCCGAGCCGCTGATTTCTGCGATCTGGACCGTACCGTTTACCTCCACGCCCTGCCCCTCGATCATGAGGTGATGCGGTCTCAAACCGATCTTGTAGGTTCCGTCCGCCAGGGAGGCCAGTCGCTCAGGCAGGTCCCAGGAGGCTACTTTTCCCAGAATCGCCCGATTTCCCTGTTTTTCAATGACGGCCGTGTTGATCGGCGGGTCCGAGAATACTTCACTGCTTTCAAGCGTCGACGGTTTGCGGTAAATGGATGAGGTCTCACCGAATTGAACAACACGTCCTTCTTTCAGGGTTGCGGTATGGCCGCCCAGCATCAGGGCTTCCAGCGGTTCAGTGGTGGCATAGACGACGGTGGCGCCGGTGTCGGTAAACAATTTTGGTAACTCATCGCGCAGCTCTTCGCGCAATTTGTAATCGAGATTTGCCAGCGGTTCGTCGAGCAGCACCAGGTCTGCTCCTTTTATCAGGGCGCGGGCCAGGGCCGTTCGCTGCTGCTGACCGCCTGAGAGTTCGCGCGGCATTCGATCGAGCATGGGCGTCAGTTTGAGAAGCTCGGCAAAGCGCTGGACCTTTTCGTCGATTTCCTGTTTTCCCAGTCCGGCGACTTTGAGCGGTGAGGCGATATTGTCATAAACGCTGAAACTCGAGTAGTTGATAAATGACTGATACACCATCGCTACGCTGCGCTTCTGAACCGGGTTATTGGTAACGTTCCGGCCGCCAGCCCAGACCTCACCCCGGGTCGGTTTCTCAAGGCCCGCCATCAGCCGCATCAGCGTGGTCTTGCCGCTGAGCGTGGTGCCGAGAAGTATATTGAACCCTCCGGGCTCGAGTTTCAGGGACGTTTCGTAAATATGGGTTTCGGCCCCGACTCTGAAGGTGACGTTTCTCAGTTCAATGGACATGAATATGTTTCCGGAGTCTCTAGTGCAGCGTTTTAGCTATTCTTACATCGACATTGTTGTGGCGGCACAATTCAATAAATTCGCTGGAAACGCCCTCGTCGGTGACGAGAATATCAATGTCCTTGAGGGTTCCCACCTTGATCGGTGCCGTTCTGGTCGGTTTCAGTGAATCGGCAACCAGAATGACCGAGCGTGCCTGTCGAAGAATCGCCTGGGTGATGCGAACTTCGCGCAGGTCGTAATCGAGAATCTCTCCCGAATCATCGATGGCCGAGCAGCCGACGATCGCATAATCGGGTTTGAAGCGGTCGATGAATTCCTCGGTGCTGGTGCCGACGATGCCGCCGTCGGAGTTTCGTATCAGGCCGCCGGCGATCATGACCTCGACGTTGCCGTGCGGCCACAGGGTTGTGGCTATGTTGATATTGTTGGTGATGACCAGGATCGAGTCGTGATTGACCAGGAACTCGGCTACCCGTTCGGTTGTCGTTCCAAGGTTCAGATACATCGATGAGTTGCCGGAGATGATCTTGGCGGTGAGCCGGGCGATTGCTGTCTTCTCGTGGGCCATCAGTATCTTGCGGGCACCGTGGCCGAGATTTTCGACGGTGTTTTTCATTACCGCGCCGCCCCGGACCCGCTGAACCATATCGATATCGTAGAGCTGGTTCAGGTCGCGCCGTATGGTCTGGGGAGTGACGTGCAGATACGCTGCCAGTTGATCCACCTGGGCGGAACCATGTTCGCGGAGATGTTCCAGGATCTGACTCTGTCGGGCACTGATATCTGTCTGCATAAATCGGAGATAGTTGGGGTACGGATTATTCTTTACAGAACTCGAGGCCTGCCGTTTGACCGGAGTGGTCCGGAGGCCTCAAGTTCATCGGTTGGTCATGCAGGTGAGAACTATTTCATCCAGCGTTTGACCAGTTCGTCATAATTGACCGTTTCTCCCTGCGGTTTCTCGTTGTCCAGTTTGGCCTTCGGAGAACCCGGCTTTTTAAGCCATTCGGCAGGATCCATCGGCTCGTTCAAGCGTGGGCCGCAGCCGCCGTAGGTATTGGCGTTTTCGTCCGCTTTCTGCATGCGGCTCATGACCAGGTCCATCTCCTGTGCCAGCCGGTCCATGGCCTGCTGCGGAGTAAACGCGCCGGAGTTGACATCACCGATCTGCTGCCACCAGATCTGGGCCAGCTTCGGGTAATCGGGGACGTTGATGCCGGTCGGCGACCACATGACACGGTCGGGTGAGCGGTAGAATTCCACCAGGCCGCCCAGTTTCGGGGCGCGCTCGGTAAAGGACTCATGGTTGACCGTGGTGTCGCGGATAAAGGTCAGACCGACATGGCTTTTCTTGGTATCAACCGTCTTGGAGACGACGAACTGAGAATAAAGCCAGGCGGCTTTACGACGGTCAACCGGGGTTGATTTGAACAGGGTCCATGAACCGGCATCCTGATATCCCAGTTTCTGGCCGTCTTCCCAGTAAGGACCGTGGGGGGACGGGGCCATGCGCCAGAGCGGCATACCATCATCATCCACGGTGTTGTTTCCATCTGATTTGGGCGCCACCATAGAGGCGGTGAAGGCCGTATACCAGAAGATCTGCTGGGCGACGTTACCCTGGGACAGGGCCGGAAGGGACTGGTAGAAGTCATAGCTGGCCGCCCCCGGAGGTGCGTATTTCCTCAGCCATTCATCCCATTTACGGATCGCGTAAACAGCGGCGGGCCCGTTGGCGGCACCACCGCGCGACACTGATGCACCCACTGGGTTACAGGTGCCTTCCTCCATGCGGATTCCCCATTCATCGACGGGGATGCCGTTGGGCAGCCCTTTACTGCCGGCGCCCGCCATGGAGAGCCAGGCGTCGGTCATACGCCAGCCCAGATCCGGAGCTCGCTTGCCGTAATCCATATGGCCATAGATCTGGACGCCGTCGATCTCCTTGACGTCTTCGGTGAAAAATTCGGCGATATCCTCATAGGCGGACCAGTTCACCGGCACACCCAGTTCGTAGCCGTACTTCGCTTTGAATTTTTCTTTAAAATCCGGACGGTCGAACCAGTCCTTACGGAACCAGTAAAGATTGGCGAACTGCTGATCGGGAAGCTGATACAGTTTTCCGTCAGGGCCGGTGGTGAAGGATTTACCGATAAAGTCATCGATATCGAGGTACGGATTGGTGACGTCTTTGCCTTCACCCGCCATCCAGTCTGAGAGGTTGACCGCCAGCTGCAGCCGCGAATGGGTACCGATCAGGTCTGAATCGTTGATGTAGGCATCGTAAAGATTTCGTTTGGTCTGCATTTGAGTCTGGACGGCCTGGACGACCTCGCCTTCACCGAGCAGCTGGTGGTTGACCTTGATGCCGGTGATCTCCTCAAATGCCTTGGTCAGGGTTTTTGATTCGTATTCGTGGGTGGGAATCGTTTCGGACAGCACATTGATCTCCATCCCGGCAAAAGGCTTGGCGGCATTAATGAACCATTCCATTTCTTTGAGCTGTTCTTCCTTGGACAAGGCCGAAGGCTGAAACTCTGAATCAATCCACTTCTTTGCTTCCTCGACGCCAGCGTATGCATTGGACACACTGAACGCAGCTACAGCTGTTATTAGAGCGAACTTTTTCAACATAAAGCGTACCTCCCTGAAGCTGGTTTTCATGGATTTGTACCTGACTGCGCGCCACTGATCAGGGCGGCCGCCGGTATGATGAATCTATACAGGTCTGTGTTCTTCTCACCTCCCTTGATTTTGGTTTTATGAATTACTCCGATCACCTTTCAGTAAATAATTTTTGTTCATAAAGTCAATGAAATATTTTCGTTTTGTTCGAAAAGCGTTTTCAAAATATTTGATAATGGGCGAAATGAGTGTTCAGTTTTTCGTTGTCTGCCGCTATCAGGGCAAAGGAGAAATAGTAAATGTCCCGTTATTATAGGCTTTAAGGTGGCGTTGACCATCGATTATCGATGATATCTTTAGGGTTCACCAATCGATATGTACGATTCCAGAACAAAAGAACCGACAGCTCCTATACTGTGAGAAGGCAGTGAGAATGAGATGGAACTGGTCGACTGGCAGGACTGGAAAGACGGAAAGCTGCCGGCAGGGACGGGTATGTGTTTTCGAGCCTAAATCAGGGTTTCCCGGTTGCTGCGCAGACTGGCCGCTATTTCCACTGTGAGTAAGGATAACGTATCAGGTTGGCGTTGAAGTAGCGCGGGTCTCCGGTCACTTCTTCGCCGATCCAGTCGGGTTTGTCGAAGAGTTGGCCCTCGCTTTCCAGCTCAATTTCGGCGACAACGAGGCCATCGTTTTCTCCGGAAAATTCGTCCACCTCCCAGGTGAAACCTGCATGGTCGATTTTATAGCGGTGTTTTTCTATGAGCGGTTTCTGACAGAGTCTGTCGAGCAGTGTGTCGGCATCGTCTATCGGGATTTTATATTCGTATTCCAGCCTGGCGAGTCCGACGCTTGCACCTTTGACCGTGATAAAACCCTGATCACCAACGGTGCGAACTCTGACGGTCCGGTCTTTATCAGCACACAAGTATCCCTGCCGATAGGCGGTACCGGCGGCCAGTCGTTTCCATTCATTTCCGGCAGGCAGGAATTTACGCTCTATCTCAACACCCATGAGCTAACTCCCCAGTGAAAACATCGACTCCAGATCGTGGCGCGAGTAGGCCTTGAAAGCGAGCATCGACTCTGTTTTTTTAATCTCCGTGATAGAGTGCAGGTTGTTGGTGACCAGATCAGCGAGGTCGTCATTGGTTTTGATGCGGGCGATCGCCACCAGGTCGTAGTTGCCGCTGACTGAATATACTTCAGATATACCGGCGGTTTCTGCCAGTTTTTCCGCGGCTTCGTTTATCTTCGCCCGTTCTACGTTCATCAGGATGATTGCGGTGACCATACCATCTCCTCCGTGTGTTTTGATATTTTTGCAGATCCGCCCCTATGTCTTGCCGAGTGCTTCAAGATCTTTGAGATACTCCTCGGACCGGTCCAGATAGAATGCCAGTGCTTTGGTGAAATTTTTACCAACCAGTCCATCGACGAAGACCTGGCTGATCTCCTTATGCCGTTTGAGCACCAGCTGCGAACGGTAGAAGATGAGCCACTCCTCGTCGGACATTTGCCGACGCAGCATCAGAAGCGCTTTGCGTGCCCGCGGCTGGTACATCCAGAAGTACATCAGGTCGAGCGCATTGACGATGATGAGCCGCTCCTGATCCCTGGCCTCGTAGTCCAGTGTCTGCATCATCATTTTGGGCGATGCCAGCATTTCCAGAACGTCTTCTTCCGGGAACTGCAGGTCGAGGCGGGAAAAGACGGAGAACAGTTGAGAAATTTTCGCCTTATATGCTGCCAGACGGGCCCTGATATTTGTCTGCCGATCCGCCAGTCCCTCGATGACTGCAGCGACGCAGTCCGATGCGAATTTCGATATGATTGCCGCCCATTTCTGCAATACGGCCGAGACATCGGGCACGCCGACTGAGAACAATAGAGCGCCGATAAGCGTATTAATCAGAATGGCGACCGGGATTGCAATGATCGAGCGGAAGAGGTTGCCGACCGCGGCTGAACGGGGCAGACCTCTAAACGTGTTGTGACTGAAGATGTAGAGGCCGTTTGCCAGTCCCATAACGGCGTAAAGCAGCACCGCGTTGGTCGCGGTCGTGACGCCGAAGATTCGGTCGAGCAGCACGGTCTTGACGATATAATCGAGGAGCGGGACGGAAAAACCGGTATAGAGCAGCGAGTCGGCGATCCTGCTCCAGCTGATCAGCGAATTCCAGGGCAGCAGCGGGGAACGTTTCAGGCCGCCGCCACCGAGAATCGATTGCATGATGTTGCGAGAACCGGTAATGGCAAACCAGATGACCGCACCGAAATAGGAAAGCAGCCACCAGTCTTTGGTGAGGTAGAAGGTCAGAAAGGCCGGGATGAAGCCGATGATTACCTTCAGACTGTTCTTGACGTTGTTGTTGAGGTAGCGCCACGGGTTGGTCAAGCGGCGTGCGGAGCTGGAGTCGTCTGACCCATCAGCGTTATTCTCGGACTCATTTTTCGATCCGATACCGCCAAGGGTGACGATATTTCCATTTTTATCCGGATGCAGGAGAAAACCGTCCAGGCTCCAGTCGGACCAGCGCCTGGCTCCGCTGCGGCGAGGAAAACCACGTATCCGATCGGTAAAATTGTTATCAGGTGATGTGATTGTCTGCTTCTGGCGAACATGGGTGCTGCGAATCAATAACGCAGTGACCGGCAGCAGCCGTCTGCCCGAACGGGGGTCTGCCGATAAAACTGCTTTTCGTGCCCGAGCCGGCAGCGTCTCGACAACGGCCAGTCCCATCCCGTAGTTATGCTTCGCCTGGCCGGTTGAACCGGAGCCGATCCGGGAGCGCAGTGTTTTCTTCTTATAACAGGTGTGAAACGTTTCCAGATTGTAAAGAATATCGATCAGCTCTACTTTTCGCCGCCGCATCGATTCAAGTTCTTCGTTCAGCGAAGCTTTTGGTTGCTCAGTAGACGGCAGCTCTGCAACCTGGGCACCCAGTTCCAGCCGCTGCTCTTCGTAATCCCAGATGATAGCGCGTATTGCCCGCTTCAGGATGATGACATTGTCTTCACTTAACGCCTGCTGCAGATCACCAATCAGCGCGTAAAAACGGGCGGATCGTTTTTGTTTCGCGGCTTCGCCGTTATTTTCGCCCGAATCGGGCAGGATGCCCGAGGTGATATCGGTGGAAATATTTTTAAGGTTATATGCCTCGATGTGGGTGAACATCCCGTCACTGGCGTAAAGCAGTTCGAGAACATCCTGCAGCGTCAGGTTGCTCAGGTTCAGGCTGTAATAGGAGCTTGAGTGCAGCGAATCCAGCTTTTTCAGCAAGGCGGCGGGACTCAGTTTCAGTCTGGCGGGCAGCTCTTCTGTTTCGGCGGGGCAGGTGGGATCGTGAATTGTCGGGTTGCGTGACGGCAGAAGATAGGTGTCGATGATCGTTTCCACATGGATGGCGCGGAGCTTCGTTACCTGCGCCTGCAGCTCGTTTCTGCGCTGATCATCCGGCGTCTGCACCTGCAGCTCGGCCTGTAATCCCCGAATCCTCTGCCTGATCTGATCCCGTAATTGATTAAAGATAAAACGAGCCAGATGATACAGTGAGGGCTGCCCGGTACCGACGAAGCTGATGAAACTCTCTCTGCTGATGGTGTCGAGTGCAAGGCCGAACTCGGTGTTGAGGTGAAGACGGTGGCGGCTGTTGAAGGCTTCCAGTGCGTCGAACACATACCTCTGCTGATAGCCTGAAACGGCGCGGCCTTCTGCCATCAGTTTTCTGGTCGATTCGTCGCGCAGAAATGTGAGCAGCGAATCACGGTCCCTGAAGCCGTGCGGTTCCCAGGTGAAACGGATGTATTTGTCCCGGAAACGGGCCGACATCTCGATGCCGATCTGCACCTCTACCCCAAGAATGGCGCTGGCTTCCATCAACTCTTCGGCAACTTCGGGAGTCACATAGTTGTAGTAGACCACGGTGAGGTGGCGGATACCCTTGATCCAGGCATCCATCACCAGGTGGGTCGGGGATTTTCTGCCTTTGGTGTTGGCATCGTGAACGTGGTCATCGAAGGCATACTGGTTCCACTGCTCGGGCATTTCGAGCAGATGGTATTTTTCCAGCTCGGCGCGGACAATTCGGGGATTGCCGGTCAGCACCATCCGGAAATCATGGGCCAGTTCAAGCTGGGCAACCCGGTTGTCTCCGGCGCGCAGCAACTCTTTCATGATCTGCAGAAGAACCCGGGCGGTATTTTTCTGGTAGAAAGTCGAGGAGGAGAGCAGCACCTCATCGCTTACCGAGGCCAGAGCGTTCATCCGGTCGCGCGCCTTGCCCGTTTCAAGTGAGCCCAGCAGGCCGGCAACGGCATAGGCAATGCGCAGTCCGCGTGCGGCCGCCATTTCCTTGATACCGTGCGGGTGCATATACTGGCTGAGAAGGGAACGCAGGGTGCGCGACTCCTCTCCGCGTTCCTGAATGTCACGGACTATCTCCAGGAGCTGGTGGTCGTTTTTGTCGAAAAATATGATAGAGGATTCGCGCATCGTCTAAGAAAAGATCGTTTAACGGCAACGAAGATGATTGGATTAATTCAGGTTTCTCTGCCTTGGTTGAAAATACTCCGGCAGGAATAAATGACCAGAAAAATCTGCCCGGGCAGAAGTACGGCACAAAGATATCATCATTGCCGAACCAGATCTGAGCTTCTGGCGGCCCGGGGCTTTGTAACTATCTGCGGCTGGAACGTGTCAGTAATGTGGGGTTGATCTGCTGATGAACAGTCTTCGGGGGGCAAGTCAATCCATCGGCACAAGTGCATGGCCGCGCGACTGATACGCCGCCATCGAGACGTAGCCGTTACCGACCACGTTTACATCGGCAAGAAAATCCTCTGTATCGATATCGTTGATTTGAGCGGCGATAGCGCACTGCTCGACAACGATTCCCCGGTCTGAAAAAGAGATGACCCAGTCCTGGATTTTTTTCTTATTGACGACCTCTTCAGCCAGAACATAATGTTCATCTCTGGTGATGAAGCGGCTCGCTCCACCCCTGAAGCCGATTACCGCGCCGACTTCCACGCCGGCCTCGACCATGTCTCTGATTGTTCGATCAATCATTTCCATCCTGAGGGCCAGGAGGTTGTCGTCTTTAACATTCACATCGAAATAGACCAGTACTTTCTCGATTCCCTTGAGCGAGCTACTATTTTCAAAGACCTGCTGAGCCCTAAGAGGGGCAGAGAAGAAAATGGTGAGCAGCAATACCATGACGAGTTGTGTCCTTATGCGATTCATCTTTTCATGCCCTCCCTTAACAGCCAAGCTCCATCATTTTGACGATCTTGATTGCCCGATTGCTGTCGTCAACAGGCTTGTACCAGACCTTCACCTGCTGTTCTTTTTCAAATTCGTCGATGCGGGAGATCCCATCGAGAACGGTGTCCGAATCAATCAGTACCCGCACAAGATCGCCTTTGGCGGGGCGTACGGATATCTGCATGCTTTCAGGATCAACCTTACTGATCATCCCCCTGACGAAAAGGTGCTCTTTTGTCGACATTTCCTCAAGCGAGTCGTCGGCAGCTAACAGCGATGTATGCATAGGAGTGAACAGAAATAACAGGGTAAGAAGTATCGTCGTTAATTTCATTTTCCTCATGGCTTGTCCCCAGTTCCGTGGTGTCGGGTCATTATTGCATTCGAATAATAATATAAGGCTGGAAGTGAAACATGTACAATTTTTGAAATAATCGAGAAGCTGCCGGGAGAGCAGTCCACGAAATCCCCTGTGCTTTTTTATGTATGGCAAAGACCCTTTTTATCTACCCGAAGATTGTTTTTTATCCCTTGAAAGATTATCAGTTTGGCAAGAGAAAAAGGCCTATTCTGACGCCGTTTTTAAAGCTTCTGCGGCAACCTTTCAAAGCCGACGTCAACCAGGGATAAAATCATGATCAAAAAAATCGGAATCGGGGTTGGGGTTTTACTTATTGTTCTGGGTATCGGCTTGTATCTGCTGCTTGGAAATCTTGATAAAATACTGAAGGGAACGATCGAAAGCGTCGGCTCAGAACTCCTGGGGGTGCCGGTCACTGTCGCTGAAGTTGAACTGGATCTGAGAAGCGGGATGGGGCAGATACGCGGCATGAGCATTGCCAACCCGCCGGGATATCAGGCGCAGAATGCGTTCGAGATGGATATGATCCGCCTTGGTATCGACCTCTCATCGCTGAGCTCTCAGCCGATTGTCATCAATGAGTTGAATATCAGGAGCCCCGTCGTTGAACTCGAAGCCCGAGATGACGGCAATACCAACTTGCAGAGTCTCCTTGACAATATAAAGAAAAATAGTGCCAGTGCAGATAAAAAGGCGGCTGAAGAACAGCCTTCGGATGCTGGTACAGCGGAAAAAGAGCCGGTAAAACTCAGCTTCAAAAAAATGGCAATTACCGGTGTAACGGTCAATGCCGTTGTCCCGGACCAGGATCCTGCCCAGGTTGTTATTCCCGATATGATGCGGGAAAATGTCGGCGGCAGCGAGGGACTCACGCCGGCCCAGGTTGGCGGCGTCATCATCGGCGATATCGTGGCTCAAAGTGTGACTGCCGCCCTTCAGAAGAAGCTCTCTGAAAAAGTAGAAGAGGCGGCCAGGGGGCTGTTCGATGACTTGAAGAGTAAACTGCAGCAGCAACAGTGAGAAAAGTGAGAGCGGAAAGCAGCTTCTGATCGACCATAGTGTGGGGGAGGAGATATGGAAATTCTGAGATCACTGGGGATCCTTGGGAAGAATCAGGGAGCATCCACCGGGACGAGTTGGAACACGACGACCGCGAACGGCACCATCGAGGTTGTCTCCCCGGTTGACGGCAGGTTGCTGGCCTCGGTGTACTGCGCCTCCGAAGATGACTATCGCCGCTGTTCGGCGGCGGCGAAAGCGGCATTTAGCTGGTGGCGCAGCGTACCCCCTCCTGAGCGTGGGGAAATCGTCCGCCAGATCGGGGACGCGTTGCGGGCCAGAAAAAACGAACTCGGTGCGCTTGTTACCTGGGAAACGGGAAAGTCGCTGCAGGAGGGGCTCGGTGAAGTTCAGGAGATGATCGACATCTGCGATTTCAGCCTGGGGCAGTCACGCCAGCTCTATGGTCGGACCATGAGTTCTGAGCGGGTCGAGCACCGTCTCTATGAGCAGTACCACCCGGCCGGCTGCGTCGGCGTGATCACCGCTTTTAATTTCCCGGTCGCACCGTGGTCCTGGAATGCAATGATCGCGGCCGTGTGCGGTGACACGGTTGTCTGGAAGCCGTCATCGAAAACGCCGTTGACGGCCATTGCCGTTCAGCACCTGCTGGCCGACATCATCAGGCGAAATAATCTGCCTGAGGGGATTTTCAATCTGGTCATCGGCTCCGGCAAGACGGTGGGAGAGCAGCTGCTTCGTGACCGCACTATTGATATCGTCTCGATTACCGGATCGACTAAAGTCGGCCGGCACGGGGCCCAGATCGTTGCCTCCCGTTTTGGCCGCTCGATACTCGAGCTGGGCGGCAACAATGCGATCATTCTGACCCCTTCAGCGAACCTGAAACGGGCCGTGCCGGCCATCGTCTTCTCCGCGGTCGGAACCGCCGGGCAGCGCTGCACCACGACCCGGCGCCTGATCATCCATGAGGAGATTTACGACAGGGTCAAAGCCGCCCTGCTTGGCGCCTATGAATCGCTGAACATCGGTTCGCCGCTGGATCAGCAGAACCACCTCGGGCCACTGATCGATACGGCGGCGGTTTCCGGTTATCGTGAAGCTTTGCAGGCCTTGTCTGATCAGGGGGGAACGATCCTGTATGGCGGTACGCTACTCAGCGGCCCGGGTTTTGAATCCGGCTGCTATGTGGAGCCGGTTCTGGCCGAAGCCCGAAACGACTATCCGATTGTCCAGCAGGAGACTTTTGCCCCGATACTCTACCTGATCACCTACCGCGGCGGGGTAGAAGAGGCGATCGCTCTGCAGAACGATGTTCCCCAGGGCCTTTCTTCATCGATATTCACCGATAATCTCCAGGAGGCAGAGATCTTTCTTTCAGCCGCCGGTTCCGATTGCGGCATCGCCAATGTGAACATCGGCACGTCCGGGGCGGAAATCGGCGGTGCCTTCGGCGGCGAGAAGGAAACAGGGGGAGGCCGTGAGTCAGGATCCGATGCCTGGAAGGGGTATATGCGTCGGCAGACCAACACGATAAGCTATGGTTCCGATCTGCCGCTTGCTCAAGGTATCGAGTTCAGATTGTAATTCACAAGGAAACTGACAGGAATGGAAAAACGTATAGAAGCCGTGCTCGTTCTGGGCCTTGGCAAGGTTGGTCACCTGGTTGCGGAACTGCTGCATGACACCGGTTTTGAGGTGGTCGGTGCTGATTGCACCATCGATCAGACTTATTCATTTCCCGCCCGGCGTCTCGATGTCAAAGACTCCGGAGAACTCGAGGCGGCTCTCGGGGGGTGCGACGCGGTTATTTCATGCCTGCCTTACTGGTTCAATATCGAAGTAGCCCGCTCTGCGGCAGCTCTTGGTGTGCATTATTTTGATCTGACTGAAGATGTTGACGGAGCAAAGGAAATCAGAGCGCTTGGTGATTCAAGCGCCGCCGCCGTCGTCCCTCAGTGCGGTCTGGCGCCGGGCTTCATCGCCATAGCCGGAGCCGCGCTGGCTGAACGATTCGAGCGCATACGCTCGATCAAACTCCGGGTAGGCGCTCTGCCGCAGCATCCGACAGGACTGCTCGGCTATGCCTTCAACTGGTCGGCCGAGGGCGTCGTCAATGAGTACCTGAACGACTGCGAGGTGATTGAAAATGGCGAACGGAAATGGGTTTCGCCGATGGAATGGCTCGAAAAGATCGTCATCGACGGTCTCCAGTTTGAAGCATTCACCACTTCCGGCGGCGCAGGCACCATGTGTGAGACCTACAGCGGCAGAGTTGAAAATCTCGACTACAAGTCGATCCGTTATCCCGGCCATGCCGAGTTGATGAACTTCTTTTTTCATGAACTGCTGATGCGCGAAGACCGGGAGGCTGCAGGTAGAATACTGGTCAACGCCAAACCGCCGGTCAGCGATGACGTGGTTTACATCCATGCCTCAGCAGAAGGCTGGGCGGCTGATCAACTGATCCGGGAGGAGTTTGTCAGAACCTGCGTTCCCATTGAATGTGCCGGACAACGAAGACGGGCGATTGGTTGGACTACTGCCGCCTCGGTGTGCAGCGTCGTCGAACTGGTGAGCAACGGAACCCTGCCGTCATCCGGGTTTATCAAGCAGGAAAACATAGCGCTCGAGGATTTTCTGACTACCAGCAACGGGCGGCTCTACGACGGCCTGCCCCACGGCGGGCGCCTTCGATAAGTGTCTGGTGGGAAGCAGTTGAGAAGGACGTTGAGAAGGTAAGGAGCCATAGATGCGGCCATTAGATATGAAGAAGGGAACAAATAAAAAAGGAAGGCCCGCCGCATTCAGGTTTAACCCCGACAGCGACAGGCCTTCCGAATCACTCAGATCAGCTGCGTCACACCAATCGATGTTCCCGTCAACACCCGGGCTTTGTGGCCGCTCCTGTTTTACGGGCAGGAACTGCCAGCCGCATGCCCGAAAGCGATTGTGACAGGCGTGTGGAAGTGTGGATGTAACTGCCGTCTATAGGCATCCCCCAACATCAACGTCCATAACGCTTCGCCGCTTCCTGTCACCGAGAAACACACCCTGGTTGCCAGATGCTGATCCGTTTGACCGGACTGCCCCTGGCTTCAACGTCCATAACGCCACGATGCTTTTCTCACGACCAGGGCTTCTTACCAGACCTGATCTTCCCCGGCGTCCTATAGTATGGGTAAGTCACCTATATTCCCGCCCGAGGCTGAGAGACCCTTCGCGAGCCCGGGTTAGAAGCCCGGGGAGAAGAACCTCTCCTGTGGAGATAAGGCAACGATGACTCGATGTCCTCGATAAAGTTCCTCGAGTCTACGCCCGAAACGTTCGTCTGTGATCTCCACAAATCCGAATCGGATGACTGCACTGTACCTGAAAAATATGAGAAAATAAAGAGAGAAAGTTTTTTTAAAAATGCTTTTATATCAGAACTTTATCGGCTCTATTTTTGTAATTATTTGGATTTATTGGATAAATAATTTTGAATCGATACAAAAATATATTTGAATTAAAATATCGTTTACGAGAAAGAGAAAAAACGAAACATGACAAGGGTTTAATCGTCTGCATGCAAAGATAAACCGTGACCGTTCAGTGCGACGCAAATGCACTGCGGTTCCAGCAGGCGCTGGGCCATAAGAGCACTTCTGAGTACGAGCTGACCATTACCATGACCTCAATTGATTTAAATATTTCAGTAAATTGATTTCAGATTCCTGCGTTCATGTGGCATGATTCACTATGACTCTTCACTAAAAGTGCAGTGCATCAAAATTTACGAGCAGCTTGAAAATAGATAGCAATTGAATCTGTGGATAAAACAGTAGAGAAAATCGCGGTTGAGCAGACCCGTATGCTCTACGGGTATGCCTTGATGCCGATCATCGTTTCGGTGCTGGCTGCCGCTCTTCTGGTTATCAACCTGTGGGTGGAAATCGACCATGTGGTCCTGAACTGCTGGCTGGCGGCGATCATGGCCGTTGCTCTTTTCAGAATGCGGCTGCTGGCGGTCTATAAATCGCAGGAAAGTGTCGCTGAAAACAGTGACTACTGGCATCTGCGCTTTCTGATAGGCAACTACCTGTCCGCTTCGTTATGGGGACTATCCTCGTTTCTGATTTTCCCCGAAAATAATTTGTCGCTTCAGATTGTTTATTTCATGGTCATCGTCGGCATGGCCGCCGGCGGTGTTTCTTCACTATGCCCCAGTTTTAAGGCTGTTGCGGGATTTCTGACCCTGATCCTTTTTCCGCTGATCGTGAAACTGCTGTTTGTTATGACCTGGCCTGCTCTGTTGAAGGCTTTTCTGGTCTTTTTATTCTGGTATGTGACTGTTTCAGGCAGCAAAAAAATCAATCTCAGTATCCAGGAAAACATTGAACTGAGGCAGCAGAGTATCACTCGAGAGAGGATCCTCAAACTCAGTGAGGAGCGATACCGCCATATTTTCAGCAATGCGCCGCTGGGGATACTGCAATTCGATTCGGAAGGCAGAATCATCGACTGCAACGATGAACTGGTAAGAATCCTGGGCTCCGCCAGAGAACGGCTGATCGGCCTCAACATGCTGACCACGCTGGAGAACAATGATCTGCTCGAGGCGATCAGAAAATCGATTACCACTGGTGAGGGCTATTTCGAGGGCGACTATGCTTCGGTCACCGGGAACAGAACGACTCCGGTCAGGGCTTTTTTCAAAACCATACAGCCGACTGAGTCCAACATCTCCGGCGGTATCGGCATCGTCGAGGATTTCACCGAGAAGAAAAAATCGGAACAGCTGATCAAGTACCATGCCTCCTACGACATCCTGACCGGGCTTCCTAACCGGCGCCTGTTTACCGACTATCTTGCAGGAGAGATTTCAAGAGCCGAACGGCACAACTATTTCGGAGCCCTGTTCTATCTCGATATTGACAGTTTCAAGACGATTAACGACTCGCTGGGGCACTCGGTTGGCGATGAATTTCTTATTGTCGTGGCCAGCAGGCTTAATGAGTTCATTAGAAAAGAGGACGTGGCCTCGCGGATGGGTGGGGATGAATTCACCGTGGTCTTCACCGAACTCGGCAACACCTCTCAGGAGGCTGCCAGCAAGGCGAGGACCATTGCCGAGGAGTTGAATCTGTGCCTGTCGTCACCCTGTAAAGTTGGAAGCCGGGAGTTGCAGAGCACCGTCAGTACCGGTATTTCTCTGTTTCCCAAAGATGACAAGGGGGTGGATGATATTCTCAAGCAGGCGGATACGGCAATGTATCGCGCCAAGGCTGCCGGCCGCAACGAAATCTGTTTCTTTCTGCCGAGCATGCAGCAGGCCGCTGATGAAAAACTGCATATCAGCACCGAACTGAGGTACGCTTTGAAAGAGGACAAGCTGTTCTTCTGCTTTCAACCCCAGGTCGATGCTTCAGGCAGACTGATCGGGGCCGAGGCGCTGCTGCGCTGGCATCATCCGGAAAAGGGTATGATACCGCCTGACGTCTTCATAGCAATCGCTGAAGAGACGGGACTGATGCAGGACATCGGTCAATGGGTGCTGCAGAAGGCCTGTCTGAAAATCAAAGAGTGGTCGGATAACGCTCTGCTCAGGGATGACCAGTCGATATCGATCAATATCAGCGGTATTGAAGTCGCTTCCCCTGATTTTGTCTCCCACGTTACCAGAATCATTAAAGAGACGGGCGTTAATCCGTGCCGTCTCGGGATCGAGCTTACCGAAAGCAGTCTTGTCACCACGGGAAAGGATATCGTTACCAAGATGATGAAGGTCAGAGAGCTCGGCGTCAAGTTCTCCGTCGATGATTTCGGTACCGGCTACTCCTCACTTAACTATCTGAAAAGCCTGCCGCTTCATACACTCAAGATCGACCGTTCCTTCGTCAGCGATATAAATACCAGCGATGAAAATGTGGTGCTGGTCGATACGATCATCATGATGGCCAGAAACCTCGGCCTCGAGGTTATTGCTGAAGGGGTGGAAACAAAAGAGGAGCTCAACTACCTGCACAGCAGGGGGTGCCTGGTCTACCAGGGCTATTTTTTCAGCAAGCCGCTTGAAGAAGAGCTGTTCGTCGAGATTTTACAACGGGGACAGCTTGAAATGACGGATGCACCCGTATCTTCAAATTAACTTCCCGGCAGCAGCGTTCTGAAGTTATCGGATAGTCTCGCAAACCCTCTGTCTGCCGATTTCGGCGAAATTACCTGGCATACTGGACAACCAGGTAGACAATGTAGACACCAAGCAGCCAGGCTCCCTGCAGCTTACTGAAATATCCGGATTTGTTCGTCGAGACGAAGAGCCGAAACGACAGCAGAATGAGCAGCATGGCCGGAAAGTGCAGATAGTAGAAGTTCATCGGGATATCAAGCGGTACCGCCGCCGCTGCGGCACCAATGACGAAGAGGCAGTTGAGAACGTCGGCGCCGACGATATTGCCCACGGTTATTTCCGGGTGGCCCTTGCGAATTGCGGTAATCGCGGTGATCAGTTCAGGCAGTGAAGTTCCAAAGGCCACCATCGACGCGGCGATTACGTCATCGGGTACACCGATACGGGTGGCGATTTCAGAGGCACCCGGCACCAGAACACGGGCTCCGATAATAACCAGAAAGAGCCCCCCCGCCAGCATAATCCAGGAGAGCAGCAAGGTCCTCGTACTGATCTCTTTATTTTCTTCACTCAGATCGAGTACGCTGTGCTGCTTGGACCAGTAGTAGGCCAGATACAGGTAGCCGACCAGCAGTATCAGAAAGAAAAATCCGACCCAGCGTTCCAGTACCGGCAGCGAGCCGGGCTCACGACCGAAATAGGCTGCGATGCTCAAAAACACCAGTAGAACCGCGGCTCCGACCTGGACCCAGCCGGTGCGGTTGAGGATAAAACGGTTGACCGGGATCGGCGCCAGAATACAGGAGAGGCCGAAAATGAGGCCGGTATCGGCAATAATCGAGCCGACGCCATTGCCCAGTGCCAGACCCGGATTGCCCATGTAGGCCGCCATAACCGAAACGAACGCCTCGGGCAGGGTGGTGCCCAGTGAGATGATCGTGGCACCGATGATGATTTTGGGCAGACCCGTCCGGATGGCGATATCGACCGCCCCTTCGATGAGCCAGTCGGCACCTTTGGCCAGAATGGCGATACTGACAACGATGATGGCGAGCAGTATCCACATACTGCTGCCTGACATATAGGCGTGCAGAACCGCCTCGTCACCGAGGATCTGAAAGAGACTGTATTCCATAGGGATGTGTATCAGGCTATAGCGTTCTTTCTGATTATTTCTGTTAAACTTATGTAAAATGGGCGTTTCGGCCCACCAGCATACAGGTATCCGGCAGGGCGGTCAACAGAAGCTATAACCATTATCTGCCCGGAGTCCGCCAATTTTTCATTTGATTTCCCCTTTGTTTTTGTTTTCATATACAAACATTCAAACTCACTGCGATACCGCGAGGGGGAAATCTGCATGGCTCCATTTATTCTTTCAATAGATCAGGGAACGACTTCGAGCAGGGCGATTATCTTCAATGAACAGTTTGAAATTATCGGCTCCGCCCAGCAGGAGTTCAAGCAGTACTTCCCCCAGTCCGGCTGGGTCGAGCATAATCCGGAAGATATCTGGGATACAACCCTTGCCACCTGCCGTCAGGTGCTTGAGAAGAGCGGCCTTAAGGCGGCGGATATTGCCGCGGCGGGGATCACCAACCAGCGGGAGACGACGCTGATCTGGGACCGGGAGACCTCAGAGCCGATCCATCGAGCCATCGTCTGGCAGGACCGGCGCACTGCCAGCCTCTGCAATCAACTCGAAGAGGCGGGGCATGGGGCGTTGATTACCCAAAAAACCGGACTGTTGATCGATGCCTATTTTTCGGCGACCAAGATCAACTGGCTTCTTGACCACGTGGAAGGTGCACGGGCCAGGGCCGAGGCCGGTAAGCTTGCCTTTGGTACGGTCGATACTTTTCTGCTCTGGCGGCTCAGCGGCGGTGCCGTGCATGCGACCGATGCCACCAATGCGTCGCGGACCATGCTCTACAATATCCATGACAACTGCTGGGACCGTGAACTCCTCGATCTGCTCGACATACCAGCATCATTGCTGCCGGAGGTAAAAGACTCTTCTGCTGATTTCGGCGACATCGAGCCTTCACTTCTGGGCGGCCCGATAGCGCTCCGGGGGGTGGCCGGAGATCAGCAGGCAGCGCTGGTCGGCCAGGCCTGCTTCGAGCCGGGAATGATCAAATCAACGTACGGGACCGGTTGCTTTGTGGTGCTCAACACGGGTGATGAGGCGGTGACTTCCCAAAACCGGCTGCTGACCACCATCGGCTATCGTTTAAACGGAAAAAATCATTATGCGCTCGAGGGGTCGATTTTCGTGGCCGGAGCCGCCGTGCAGTGGATGCGCGACGCCATGGGGCTGATCGAAGCGGCCAATCAAACCGGAAAACTCGCTGCTAAAGCCGATATTAACCAGGATGTCTACCTGGTCCCCGCCTTTACCGGCCTTGGCGCTCCGCACTGGGACCCTGATGCCCGTGGAGCAATCTTCGGTATTACCCGGGCCACCGGTCCGGCCGAGCTCTCCCGGGCGGCACTTGAATCGGTCTGTTATCAGACCAGGGATCTGCTCGAAGCCATGCGTGGGGACTGGCAGTCGATGGGGGATACGACCCTGAGGGTGGACGGCGGCATGGTAGCCTCTAACTGGACCATGCAGTTTCTGGCCGATATTTTAAACGCCCCGGTTGACCGGCCGGAAGTACTGGAGACAACGGCACTTGGAGCCGCCTACCTTGCCGGCCTTTATGCAGGGGTCTATGAGGAACCGGCTGTTTTCGCCCGGGGCTGGCGCCGGGAATGCCGCTTTGCCCCGGCGCTCGATGAAACCGTGCGGGCCCGCAAATACCAGGGGTGGAAGGATGCGGTGCGGCGAACGCTGAGTACGTTTTAATCAGCCTCCGCCGCAAAGCAGCGGTCTCAGCAGAGTCGGGCGCCCAGGGGCACCTTGGAATCCGGGATGCAGAGCACGACGTCGCCTCCGTCGTCGTGAAAACCGGTTATCAGGCATTGGGACATCAGCGGCCCGATCTGCTTTGGCGGGAAATTGACCACACCGACGACCAGTCTGTCCGCCAGATCTTCCGGGAGATAACGGGCCGTTATCTGGGCGCTCGATTTAAGGATGCCGATTTCTTCACCGAAATCGACATGCAGAATATACGCCGGGGTATGCGCCTTCTTGAATGGTTCGACACGTATCACTTTGCCGACACGCAGTTCGACTTTCTCGAAATCGCTCCATGTAATGTGCTTCATGATCCTGTCCCGACGGTGTTATACTGAATATTTCATGAAAGGCGCGGGCAGGGTTTGATTACCCGCAGCAATGATAAAAGTCATCTGTCGCTGAGCACCTCGAGGCTGACGAATATATCCACCTCCTTGTCGACGATGCCCATCTCATAGAACTTGCCCGTTCCGACTCCAAATGCCAGCCGGTCGATGGTCAGCGTGCCGTTGAAGCCGGCGACGTCCGTACCCTTCTTGGTTGGGTGTTCGCTTATCCCTTCGAGTTTAAGCGGCAAGGTCACATCGTAATTCACTCCTTTGATCGTCAACGTGCCGGCGACGTTGTAGACATCGTCTCCGGTACTGGTAATCCCGGCTGATTGAAAGAGTATCTGCGGAAAATTTCCCGCATCGAAAAAGTCGTCGGAGATCAGATGCTTATCCCGCTTGGCGATGTTGGTGTTAATCGAGTCCACCTCGATGGTGAAAAGAAAGCTGCTCTGCTCGAGGTTCTCCGGATCGAAGTTTACATCGAGTGAGAAATCATTGAACAGTCCGTTCACTTTCGAATAGATATGGGTTACCCCGAAATAGATGTTGGAATGGGCTTTGTCCAGGTCCCACGATCGAGCCGCGGCTGAAACGCTTGATACCGCAACAGACAGGATCAGTGCGATCAGGATCGTCTGTAATGTTTTCATAATTGCCTCCTCGGCAGTTATTGGCGGGCCTGCTTCCAGGCCCGGATTTTCACCACGGCCGTCCCGCTGACGGTCATGGTGAACAGGGTGAGAAGAAAAATCCTCGGTACGGGCTGCTCGAATGACTCGCTGACGAACAGCACATGGACGGTAACGAGCAGCAGAGCAATATAGCCCGCCGGTTTATGGATGGTCCTCCAGAGGCTGAAGGGCAGACGCAGCTGCCGGCGGAAATATGATGATGCGACCATGGCCGCGATAACCCCAAAAAGGCCGGCTCCGACCATTTCCGGCCAGAACTTTTTGCCGATCGGCAGGTTGGCAAGTCCCTCGGGGATGAGCACGAGCAGGACATGTGCAGCCGCCAGTGTAACGATGAAAAGTGCATTCAGTTTATGCAGCCGGATCAGCGTTACTTTCCCGAAAACCCGGCTCAAAAAAGCGGTCCGCACCGACAGCACGACCTGCAGATAGAGCAGCACCAGAGCGGTAAGGCCCAGATACTGGCCAGCAATCAGCATCAGTTTGTCGGCCCCGGTTTTATACCAGAGCGTGGTCGTCTCGAAATAGGACGGGACAGCCAGAACGAGGGCCAGGAACGCGAGAAAACCGGCGCCGAGAAGGACGCGGTAGATCGCCATTCTCATTTCGGCCGCCTGCAGTGCCTGATTTACCTGATCTGCCTGCTCTGATCCGTCCTTTCTATCCACTGACTAGGCTCCCTGGCGCCCTGGCGCAAATAGGTTATGCTGCATCTGCTGATAAACTATTTAGACGCAGGTGCTGCAAGTCAAGGAGGTGCAATGTCTGGTCTGGCGGCAGCCGGGCAGTCTTTGCGGCCAGGGTAGGATTGTGCGGGATTAAATGAAGCGCTGCATGATCGACTCGATGATCTCATCCATATTATCAGGGGTTGCCCCATGTTCCATGCACATCCGATAGACCGGTTCGCGCAGGGCGGGGTTGCCAAGGTCATCGAGACTGCTCAGCCGGTGCGTCCGCCTGCCGATGGAGAATAGCATCTGGTCCATCGGGTCGAGATCGAGAAAGCGACGCAGCGGACGGGTCATCTTCTCGCGGTCGGCAGGCAGGGTGCCGTTTACCTCGGAGAACAGATTGAGTACGTGGTCGCTGCGCACCGAGCTGGTGATACCGTCGAGAGATTCCAGGAAAAGCAGTAATTCGCGGACCGTATCGACTTCTCCCATCTTGTCGAAGTTTCCTTCGAGATACTCCTGAGTCAGCGGCGCTGTACCCGGCAGGGCGAGCGAGCGTAAGCGGATAAAATCGGGGTTGATCCGGTTCAGTGCATCGGCAGACTCCAAGGCGTGTTCTCTTGACAGCGCCGACCCGCCGAGGCCCGGCATGAAATATTCTGAGAGTTCTATTCCCGCCTTTTTAACTTTTTGTCCAGCCACAATCTGGGCCGCCTTATCAACGCCTTTTTTTACCCGTTTCAACACCGCATCGGAGCCTGACTCCATACCGATGTGGATCCGGTTGAGCCCGGCGTCCGCCATCTTCTTCAGGTTATCGTCACTGATCCGGGCGATGGTGTGGGAGCGGGCGTAGGAGGTAATGCGCTCGACCATCGGGAAGGAGCGCATCAACTGGTTGAGGATGGTGATCAGCTCCGCCGGCTTGATGATCAGGCTGTTGCCGTCCTGAAGGAAGATCGATCTCATCCCCCCGGAGACGAAATGGTAGGCAGCATGCAGGGCGCTTTCATCCTCGACCGCCCCTTTGAGAAACTCCCCGTAGTTGCGTGCCCCCGACCGCTTCGCCTCGACAATCGCATCGACATACCCTTTGACCCGGTCGATATCTTCCAGCACATGCTCCAGCGGCCGGAGACTGAATTTTGCGTCCTTGTAGACCGGACAGAAGGTGCAGCGGTTCCACGGACAGTTGCGGGTTATCCTGATAAGCAGGCTGTCAGACTCACTCGGCGGCCGAATGGGGCCCTGTTCGAAACCGTTGTAGGGTTGTATCTTTTTCATACGAAATAAGGGACACTCACCGTTTGTTCCTCACATGATACACAACTGAAAACAGCAGAACACAATAGATCAAATATTGTCATCAAAGCACTTTTGCACAAGCTGATAAGACCCTGCTTTCTTTGCATTACATATGAGCATTTTTACCGCTTCACCTTCTGCTGGTGGGGGGAATGAGCTTGCTGATATATCTTTACGCAAGAGCCTCTATTTTACTGATTTTTCGGGTGTACATTTGACCATCAGGATTGAGATAAAGAAGTTGAACTGAACCTGATCGGTCTGTATGATGTCGGCTGTGATATTTTCAATTTAAAATCGTTTCTGCCGCGTGAATTATCACTTTCCGGTTTCAGGTATTAAATTGCAAAGGAATTTCGCGGATGCTGCGAAGAGCTTGCGGAAACACCACTAGAACCGTTTCTGTCTGGTTATACATGCAGCAGAATGCAGCAGACAATGAACATAAATAAATGAAAATAGTGAGAATCGAATTCACAGGAGATATTCATGGAAGAAAGAAATCTATTTGAGAAACTGGTCGAGCTGAGTCCTGGAATGGAAATCTGGTGGGACTCCTCACCGCTGATTTTCGAGAACTGGTGTAAGGAGATGCTCGCCAAGGCTGATCCTGCGGACCATGAAACCCTGAAGGCCCAGTTTCACCGCATGTACAATCCCGACGACCTCGACTCTCAGCTCTTTCGCGGCGTGACGACTAATCCGCCGCTGTCGCTGCAGGCCATCGAGGATGACGTCCCGCGCTGGGAGAAAGTTGCCGCCGGGTATATTAAGGATAATCCCGGTATCAGTGTCGAAGAGCTGTTCTGGATGAACTACAAGGAGATCGTCCGGCTCGGTGCCGAAATGTACCTGCCGCTTTACGAGCAGAGTGGGTATACAGAAGGCTTTCTCTCAGGCCAGACCGACCCCCGCGACGCCTTCAATGGAGAAGCAATGCTCAAGCAGGCAAAGGATATCGCCGCTATAAGCCCCAACGTCATGGTCAAGGTGCCGGGCACCAGGGAAGGCTATGACGTCATCGAGGAGTTGACGGCGCTTGGTATTCCGACCAACAACACCTTGTCCTTCCATATGCCCCAGTTCGCCCATTGCGCCCGGCGGGTTGAAAAAGGGTTGGTCAGAGCCCGGGCCAACGGTGTTGACCTGAGTAAATGGCGCTCAATCATCACCGCCATGGAGTCCAGGTTCGGCGATCTTGGCGGATTGCGCGATTTCGGCAAAGAAGTCGGTATCGAGTTGTCTGAGCAAGACGTGCGCTGGGCCGAACTGGCTATCTTCAAGAAGGCCTGCAGGTATCTCAAGGAGAACCGCTACCAGTCAAAGATGCTCTCCTGTTCACTGCGTATCGGGCCGGAAGTCGACGGTGAAAAGCGAATCTGGCACCTGGAGGAGAAGGTTGGCGCCAATATCGTCATGACCTGCCCTCCGGGTTACATCGATGAGATTATCAATTTCGATAATCAGTCAGCCATCATATTCGAGCCCAACACCATCGAGCGTGATATTCCCGCAGACGTGCTTGATAAACTGCTGAAGATCGACTATTTCGCCAGGGCCTATGATGAAAACGGCTATACACCCGAAGAGTTCGACACACATCCTTCCCTGGTGAAAACAGCCGAACAGTTTGGTGCGGCCACCGAAAAAGCGGTGGCCTTTGCCGAAAAATGTATCAACGCAGCGAAATAGGTGACACTATGACATTTGCGATCGATCTCAGCCGATACCAGACTCTGTCTTTTGACTTGAACGAAGAAAGCCCGAGTCAGGAGAAATGTGACCAGCTCTTAGCTAACATCTCTTTGATCAGAGACACCATCGTCTATTTTACCGCACTGGCCAACACCAAGGGACTCGGCGGTCATACCGGCGGGGCCTACGACATCGTTCCTGAGCTGCTCATTGTGGATGGCTTCATGAAGGGCTCGGACAGTGTCTATCCGGTCTACTTCGATGAGGCTGGCCATCGGGTCGCGGCCCAGTATATCATGGCGGTACTCAACGGCTATATGAAGCCGGAGGCCCTGAACCATTACCGAGAATTTGATCACGGCCTCTACGGCCACCCGGAAATGGATCGGCAGCGCGGCATATTTTTCAGTTCCGGTCGGCTTGGCCATCTGTGGAGCTATGTCAACGGCGTTGCCGAAGCCAATCCGGGCAAAAAGCTCGTTATGTTCGGCAGCGACGGCTCCCAACAGGAGGGCGATGATGCCGAGGCCGCCCGTTATGCGGTGGCGCGCGGGCTTGATGTCAAACTGATTATCGATGACAATGATGTCACCATCGCCGGCCACCCGAGCCATTACCTGCCCGGTTTCGATTGCGGCAAAACGCTTGAGGGCCACGGTCTGGCAGTCGATTATGGCGACGGTGAAGATGTTGCCGCGCTCTATGGGCGGATTCGTTCGGCCCTATTGGCGGACGGTCCTGCCGCACTTATCAATAAACGGCTTATGGCGCCGCAGATCAAGGGTATCGAGGGCACTCCCAAGGGCCACGACGTCATTCCAGTGGATCAGGCCATCGTCTATCTCGAAGAACGCGGATACGAGAGCTGTGTAGAACAGTTGAAATCTTCATCGGCCAATAAAAGTAAAATTGTCAGAAAGGGCAGCTCGGAGGAGAGCGGCAAAAACCGCGACAGCTTCGGCTCGATCCTCTGTGAGCTTATCCAGAAACTGGAAAAACCGACCGAACAGATCCTGGTGGTTGATTCCGATCTCGAAGGTTCATGCGGCCTGCACCACGTCAGAAAATCGTGCCCCGATGTCTATGTCGCCGGCGGCATCATGGAGCGCAACAACTGCTCGGTGGCCGCCGGGTTTGGCTCCGAGACCGGCCGTCAGGGGGTGTTTGGCACCTTCGCCGCCTTTCTGGAGATGGTTGTCTCGGAAATCACCATGGCCCGGCTCAATCAGGCCAACGTGCTGGCCCATTTTTCGCACTCGGGTGTCGACGATATGGCGGATAATACCTGCCATTTCGGTATCAACAACTTTTTTGCCGACAACGGGCTCGCAGAAGGTGATCTGACCCGCCTCTATTTTCCGGCCGATGTCCATCAACTCCGTTCAGTGATGGCGCGGATCTTCAATGATGCCGGTCTGCGCTTTATCTTTTCGACGCGTTCAGCCACGCCCTATATCCTTAATGAGCAGGGTCAGCCGTTCTACGCTGAAGGGTATGAATTCGAACCGGGAAAAGACGAATTTATCCGTAAAGGTACGGCCGGTTATGTGGTCTCCTACGGGGAAATGCTCTACCGGGCGCTCGATGCGGTTGAGCGGCTGCGTGAAACGGGCCTCGATGTCGGTTTGATAAACAAGCCGACACTCAACATCATCGATGAAGAGGCGCTCAAAGAATATGGCGGCTCCGGTTTTGTGCTGGTGGTGGAAAGCCAGAACATCAAGACCGGTCTTGGGGCGAGGATGGGAACCTGGCTGCTTGAAAGGGGCCTGGCTCCGAAACTATCGACCATGGGCACCACGAAAGAAGGTCATGGCGGCCTCGGCGAGCAGGTTGAGTATCAGAACCTCGAGACTCCAGATATCATGGCTCGGGTCAAGAGCCTGATCTGAGGATTAACACCGCCGGCCACATGGGGGCCCGGCGGTGCTTTCATCAGTGCTTCGCCAAACAGATTTTCACGGATCATTTCATAAAAAATCTGCCAGCAGATCGTTGAACCGATCCCGGGCTTCGATGTGGATCAGATGACCGCATCTGGGAACCAAAATCGTTTTTGACCCTGGAAAAAGCTCAGCTATCGAGTCCAGATCCTCATTTCGTATATAGTTCGAGAATTCCCCTCTGATAAACAGAGTCTCTATGGCGGATGCCTCGCCGGTCACTGATGCGGATATTTCATCACGGGCACCATAGATGGCTTGCAGGTTCGGTCGCCACCGGTATCCTTTCCTGTCATCATTAGTCAGGTTGCTGAGCAGAAACTGCCGGTAAATCCTGGAGGCGATCGCTTCTTTCAGCAGTTCATCGGCCTGGCCTCTGGATTCCAGTTTCTCTGGATCGACAGACATCATGGCTTCAAGATAGGTAACCCAGGCGGGGTCTTCGTAATGCCGCGGGGCGATATCGACGACCACCAGTTTATCGACCCGTTCAGCAAAGGAAAGAGCGAACTGCATTGCACACTTGCCGCCCATCGAGTGACCCACCAGCGACGCCGTCTCGATCCCGTTGTCGTCCATGAAACCACCGATATCGGCCGCCATGATCCGGTAATTCATCGAGTTGTGGTGAAACGACTCCCCGTGATTCCGCAAATCGATCGCAATGGCCCTGAACTTTTCGCCCAGGGCTCTGGCCGCTCCGGCCATATTGATTTTCGAGCCAAGCAGGCCGTGCAGCAGGATAAGAGGCGGGCCGGAGCCGTATTCAAGAGATGCCAACATCAGCGATATCTTATGTGAAGCACTCGATTACCTGATCCAGGGAAAGGACGCCGTTGAAGTTGAGATTGTCGACCGGGGATTTCAGTATACCGTGTTCGACACCCTCGTCGCCAAGCGTTGTGACGATAATAGCTGCCGCAGAGAGATCTTCCCCCTCGGTGTAGCCGTTGGTGGTCGCGATAACCCGGATTCCGGCGGCAGCCCCCGCCTGCACGCCGATGGCCGAATCTTCGATAACGACGCATTCTTCCGGGCTGTGGCCGGTTTTCTGCAGGGCCAGGTTGTAAATAGCCGGATCGGGCTTCTTCTTGGTGACGATATCGCCGGCCAGAATATGGGTGAATTCGATTTCCGGCAGCATGGTCTCCACCACTGTTCTGGCCGACTTCTCGGCCGAGGTGGTGCACAGGCAGATGTCCAGGCCCCGTTCCATCGCTTCGCTCATGAAACGTTTGACCCCCGGCCGCAGCGGCAGACTTCCGGCTGCTATCAGCTCGAGAAATATCGTTGTTTTGCAGCGGTGCAGTTCGATGAGATGTTGAGTCATCTCCTCATCTGAAAGATCTGCGAGGAAGTTTTCCTCTCTGAAATAATGGCGCATCCGCTCCTTGCCGCCGGCAACCTGCAGGAGCTGGTGATAGCGCTGTTCATCCCAGTTAAAATCGTAGCCGAACTGTTTGAACGCCTCGTTGAAGGCAACCCGGTGGCCGTCCCGTTCGGTATCGATGATGACACCGTCCATATCGAAAAAGAGTGCTTTTATCTCAGTCATGTCGTTCCCTGAAATTGTGGCTGGTTAGACCTTGCCGGTACTTCCCAGAAGCTCCATCCAGCGTTTGATGACGCCGGTGATTGCCGCCAGCACGGCTTTGTCGAGTTTGCCCGGATCATATTCGTCGCGGTTGGCCGTCAAATAATCGTAGGTGGTGTCGATCAGACAGTGCTTGAGTTCGGTGGAGACGTTGAACTTGGACCCGCCCAGAGAGACCAGACGCTTCACCGTGTCTTCGGAGAGACCGGTTCCACCATGGATGACCAGCGGTGTTTCCGGGCCGTTGCCGTTGATTTTCTCGGCAATGGTCGCCAGCCGGTCGAAATCGAGCACCGGCGCTTTGGTCTTATAGACGCCGTGGGCGGTACCGATGGCCGGAGCGAGCAGGTCGATCCGGGTTTTCTGGACAAACTCGACGGCCATGTCGGGGTCACAGAGCTGGGCTGCGTCTTCGGCAACCACGACCTGGTCCTCGACGCCGGAGACGGTTCCGAGCTCGCCTTCAACCGATACGCCCCGGGCATGGCAGTAGTCGCTGACCGCTCTGGTCTGGCGGATATTCTCGTCGAAATCGTGGTGCGAGGCATCGATCATGATGTTGGTATATCCGGCGTCGGCGCAGGCTTTGCAGTAGTCTACATCGTTGCAGTGATCGATATGGAGGCAGATGGGGACCGGCGCCTCAGCAGCCATGGCCGTGAATACCGAGGCCACGACCTCGGGCCGGCGAAACCGCGACGGGGTTACCGAGGTCTGGATGATCACCGGCGACTTGTTGCTGACTGCCGCCTGAATTACCGCCTGCATCTGGATAAAGTTGGAGACGTTGAAGGCGCCGACGGCATATTTCTCTTCGGTTGCCTCGAGCAGCATCTCCCTGGCATTGACAATGGGCATGGTTCCTCCGTTGGTTGCTATCCTCTATCAAATTAAAATCAGCTAACGATTCAACTGTTAACATACTGCTGCAGATTGTGAGGTTTGACATACTCCGTTACATAACAAAAAATACTGCTGGTGATGTACCGGATGGTCTCACCTGGAATAAATGGATCAGGTCCTGGAGATATAAGGATATAGTATATAGTTTTGCAATGAATTTGTCGCTTGCGTTGCTATACTCCATTACATAAACGAGGTTAAAAAACAGGACAGCTCTAGTAGTATGAGCAGCATGATTTCAGATTATTGCAACAGAACAAGGAAGAATGGTTGAGATGGAGACGCTGCTGCCGCATATCAAGGAAACGCTTGGTTTCTTTTTCTACACGATGATCGAGTTGACGGTTCTGTTTGTCGGGATCAGTTTTCTCGTCGGTGTGATCAATGAATTTCTACCCCAGGACAAGGTCAAGCACTGGTTGTCGGGGCGGCGGGGGCGCGGTTATCTGATCGGTTCCCTGCTGGGCGGGCTGACCCCGTTCTGCAGCTGCTCGACGATCCCTGTTACGCTCGGTCTGCTGCGGGCCGGGGCCGGATTTGGTCCGACCATGGCTTTTCTGTTCACCTCGCCGCTGGTTAACCCGGTTATTGTGCCGCTCTTTATCACCCTGCTCGGTGTGGATGTGACGCTTGTTTATGCAGGAGTCGCGATCGGTATGACCATTTTGATCAGCTTCTTTCTTGATAAAGCCGGGTTCGCGCGCCATATCAGCGACACCGTACTGGCTCGCGATGGGTCGGGGCAGCCCTTGACGCAAGGGTGCTGTGAAGGATCGACATCAAGCGCTGCGATTGTTCAGCTGCCGTCCGCCGACCAATGCTGCGAAGCACCGGACTCTCAATCGGGGCAGACGCCCTCCTTTACGATTCCTCTTTACCAGGAACCGCCGAATAGATGGCGCCGTATTCTCAACGAGGCGGTGAAACAGTTCAGGACGCTTCTGCCGTTTGTCATCCTCGGTGTTGCAATCGGCTCGATCATCCACGGTTTTCTGCCCGCGGAACTGGTGGTTCGCCTGGCCGGTGAGGATAATCCGCTGGCGGTTCCGGCTTCTGCCATTATCGGCGTGCCGCTCTATCTCCGCGTTTCCACGATGGTGCCGATCGCCTCCAGCCTCGTAGCCAAGGGCATGAGTCTCGGGGCGGTAACGGCGCTGATCATCGGCGGCGCCGGCGCCAGCCTGCCCGAAGTTGCGATGCTGAAAGGAATATTCAAACTGCCGCTGCTGATCGCTTTTATTACCTCGGTGATGGTTATGGCAATTTCGGCCGGTTTTCTGGTAAATCTGATTCTCTGACGGCTAGCCTGGTTATGTACTTATAAATACAGCGAGGATTTCTAATGACCTACAACATTGCGCTGATTCCCGGGGACGGAATCGGCAGGGAAGTAATACCGGAAGGGGTGCGGGTGCTCGAGGCGCTGGCTTCGATTTACAAATTCGAGCTGGCCTTCACCGAGTTTGATTTCTCCTGCGCGTACTATCTCGAGCATGGAGCGATGATGCCCGAAGACGGTATCGACCAGCTTCGCCCCTTCGATGCAATCCTGCTTGGTGCCGTTGGTGATCCGGCGGTTGCCGATCATGTATCCCTGTGGGGGCTGCTGCTGCCGATCAGGCGTCAGTTCGATCAGTATGTCAATCTTCGGCCGGTTAAACTGCTCAAAGGTATCAGCTCCCCGCTGGCCAACCGCGGGCCTGAGGATATCGATTTCATGGTGGTCCGGGAAAACACTGAAGGGGAGTATTCCAATACCGGTGGGCGCATGTTCGAGAACAGTGAACGGGAGTGCGTCATCCAGGAATCGGTCTTTACCCGCACGGGCGTGGACAGGATTATCAGGTACGCCTGCGAACTGGCCATGCAGCGGCCGGCCCGCCATCTTACTTCAGCCACCAAGAGCAACGGCATCAGCTACACCATGCCCTTCTGGGACGAGCGATTTGCCGCGGCTGGCAGCGAATTTCCTGAACTGCGGCGCGATCAGTATCATATCGATATTCTCACCGCCCACTTCGTTCAGCACCCCGACTGGTTCGATGTGGTAGTGGGCAGCAATCTCTTCGGCGATATTCTCTCCGATCTCGGGCCGGCCATCGCCGGCGGTATCGGTATTGCCCCGTCGGCCAACATCAATGTCGATCGAATCTACCCTTCGATGTTCGAGCCGGTGCACGGTTCGGCCCCCGATATTGCCGGTCGGGGTATTGCCAACCCGATCGCGACGCTCTGGTCGGTGCAGATGATGCTCGAATTCCTGGGTGAGAAAGCGGCGGGTGATGCGCTGATGGCGGCAGTGGAGACGTTAACGGAAAAGCAGATATTCACCCCGGATCTGGGCGGCTCTGAGACAACAGTGTCGTTCACCGATCGGGTGCTTGACAATCTCGGCTGATAAGTACTGCGGGTCGTGGGTTGGGTGGTTCCGGCTCGAGGTTACCTGATCGAGCCGGAACCGATTGCTGCCTCAGTTTGCTATGCTTCAAGGACTTTCCGCAGTTCCTCTTCCTTGTCCTTGGTCAACGAGGTTTGAATAATCTTGCCTCTGAAGTGCTTCAGGTTTTCCAGTACCTTATCAGGGGTTGCCTTTTTCACCAGCACGAACAGGGCCGAGGAGCCGGGCGTGAAGGTTTCGCCCAGTTCTTTCATGAACTTGTCGTTGACTCCAATATCGGAAAGCTTGCCGCTTATCGCTCCCGCGCCGGCTCCAACAGCTGCGCCAACCAGCGGATTAAGAAAAAACATACCGATGAGAAGGCCCCAGAAACTGCCGCCGACTGCCCCGGCGGCGGTTAAATTCAATGACTGATGAAGCTGGACCTTGTCGTTTTCATCCTTGGTCACGACGACGACATCCTCCATCTCGATCAGGTACTCTTTCTGCATTTTCGCCAATTCCGCCCGCAGCTCGAAAGCGGTGGCCTCATCGTCAAATCCAATCACTACCAGGTTGCTCATTGTTTGCTCCTTCCGTTTAGTTGATAAAATCTTGAGGGTGTGATCGATAACAGTAAATACGATACAGGAATTGGCCAATAGGATTTAACAAACGTCAGATTCTGGTGCCCTGAATCCGTGGGTAGGAAAAACAAGGGTGATGAGGTTGTTAGTTTCAGCAAATGGTTTGCGTTCAGTACATGTTTCCACTTCTCGATATCGGCTCTGTTCTGGAAATTACCCGCGGCAAAGTGAATGGTACAGGCGGTGCAGCTGAACTTCCGGGCGTAAATCCCAGCACTCTTCGCAACAAAATGAAGAAACTGGAAATAAAATTCGGGAGAAAGGCTTAGAAACAGCCCGATGATGCAGATGCTTACTGGCGATCCAGGCGATCTTTGCCGTTATTTTTTTTCAACACAGGCACCAATTACCCTACACAGCAGTTTCCCAGGTAATGATTTCATTGCCGGGCAGTGGTCTTTTATCTATCGCTATTTCTCCATAGCGGCCACACCAGTGCGGGCGATCTCTATTATATTTTCTCTGCCGACCTCATCGAGAAAGGTGTCGATCTGTGCTGTTGAACCGGCTATCTGGACTATTTGAACATCTTGCCCTTTTTTCTCAAGTATTTCAAAATTATAACGTTTATTAAAGGCTTTGAGATGATCCTGGTCAACTTCAAGCTTGACGATTGCCGCCTCCCGCCAGTAGCTATTTTTGGTATCAAGCTCTTTGGCAGAGATGATCTCGGTAAATTTCTCCAACTGTTTTATCACCTGAGTTACCTGGGCAATATCGTCTTCCTGAAGCGTGATAGTCATCCTGCTTATGCCTGGAACCCGCGAGCTGCAGACTGTTAAGGTGTCAACATTATACATCTTTTTCCTGATCAGCATCGACACTTTGTTGAGAACACCTGGGCGGTCGAGCATAAATGCTAAAATGGCTCTTCTCTTCATGATTTGCTTCCCTTTCTATTTTTCTTCCTTGATGCTGATTTTTCTTTCGGGGGACGAGTTACGATCATATCGTCAAAACCGCCGCCTGAAGGAATCATAGGTAAAATGACTTCTGACGGATCACAGACAAACTCGATCAGTATCGGTCCTTCATCGGCAACAGCTTTCTTCAGCGCCGGCTTGATGTCTTTGACTTCCTCCACCTTAACATACGGAATGTCATAGGCTTTGGCGATGAATCCATAATCCGGGTTCTGCATGGGTGTTCCGCTGTAGCGTCCATCGAAAAACAGTGTCTGCCACTGTCTGACCATGCCGAGGTAGCCATTGTTAAAAAGGAGCATCTTGATGTCAATCTTATGCTCCATGACGGTTCCAAGCTCTTGTATATTCATCTGAAAACCGCCATCGCCGCTTATTGACCAGACCCTTTCGTTGGGCCGGGCAAGTTTAACCCCTATTGCCATGGGCAGGGAGCACCCCATCGTGCCTGCTCCACCCGACGAGAACCAGCTGTTTTCCGTCTGGTAATTATAGAATCTTGCGGCCATCATCTGATGCTGACCGACATCAGGGACAATGAGATCTTTACCCTTGGTCAGCTTTGACAGACGATCAACGATCGTTTTCATGAGTAATTTACCGGTATCTCCGATCCCCTCGTCGATCTCGGCCTGCAGCTCTGCACTCATCACCTTGCGGTGTTTGGCAATCATTTTAAACCAGCGGCGTCTGGGTTTGTGGGTAAGGAGCGGGGCATCCAGCAGAACACGAAGAGTCCTGAATACATCAGCGTTTATGGCGACCGATGTAGCGACGTTTTTATCGATTTCAGATGGGTCGATTTCCACATGGATGACATCGGCATTGGCGGCATACTCACTCAATTTGCCGGTAACCCGGTCGTCGAATCTCATCCCGAAGGATATCAGCAGGTCCGCCTCCTGTATGGCTTTGTTGGCCTCGACCGTGCCGTGCATTCCCATCATTCCCAGACTCAAGGGGTGATCGTAGGGCAAGGCGGAAAGGCCATGCATAGTAAAGGCTATCGGGATATTCACCTTTTCCGCAAACTGCTGAAGCAGTTTACCGGCATTGCTGTTTATGACACCGTGACCACAGAAAATCAGCGGCCTCTCGCTCTTGTTGATCAGCTTTATTGCCCGATCCAGCGGCTCCCTGTCCGGTGAAGGATGATAGAGATACCCGGGCAACACAGGTCTATATCCCTTGACATCAAAGCGGTACTGGGGAGATACCGACTCATTCTGCACGTCTTTGGGGATATCGACCAAAACCGGCCCCCCACGGCCGGTGGTGGCCACATAGTATGCTTCATGGATTGTCGACTCGATCTCATCAGGATGAAGCGGCATGTAGGTCTGTTTGCTAATGGGCATCATCACCCCAACGACGTCACTCTCCTGAAAGGCATCAGTTGCAATGACACCAGTGGCGACCTGTCCCGTCACGATCAACATCGGCACCGAGTCCATATGGGCGTCGGCCACGCCTGTGGTCAGGTTCATTGCACCAGGTCCGGAGGTGGCCATACAGACGCCGAGTTGCGGGTTATCCGTCGATAGAGACCCTCTCGATAGACCCTGGGCCATAAAAGTCGCACCCTGTTCATGACGCGACATGATGAACTGGAAATCATCCATTTTGACCATTTCATCAAAAACCGGCATGATGGTACCGCCGGTGTAGCCAAAAATATATTTAATTCCTTTGGTTTTTAAGGCAGATAGCAGCTTTTCTTTTCCAGTCATTGGGTATCTCTCTGAACGATTAAATGTGTATTTTCATAACCGCAAACATGAATGAGCCTTTGCGTCTGACTATTCCTCAGATATGCGGGATAAAATATTTCCATCCATCTATTACTGATCAGAATATATACATATTGAGAAAAAACTATATGATTTAATGTAAAATCTTAATTTAAATAGAAAAAAATATTATTCTACGCGGAGTTCCAGATTCTCCCAGAATGAGAAATATTGGTTTAAACGAGATGTTTTCGCGGGCAGGGGTCAACTTGTTGGAAATTTAAGGAAACAGGATAATCAGGAAACATCATACGTTTTACAAATGTGAGATATGAATAACATTAAGGATGGCAAGACTAACACCGAGGTGAGATGCGTCCTCAGGCGATATCTCTACCGACTTGTTCTATCCTTTCAGTGTCAGCTAGGACAATTCAGGAACCAGCCCAAGTTGCTGGAGGAAGCCCGTCATATCAAGAATTTCCCATTCCTCTATTATCATACCGCCTGTGAGCCGGCTGATGACAACTCCGGTTACCTTGACAGCTTTTTCAGAAGCACTCATACCCATGTATTCACCTAGATGAGTCCCGGTCAGTGTGAAGCGGGTACATACCTTGTTCTCGGCTACGAATAAATCATCAATACTCAGATTTAGATCAGGAAACCCCTGGCGATACCCTTGAACTAAATCCCTCAATTGGTTGATACCCTTGAGTTGTTCCTCGGGACTACTATAGCGATACTCGGGATGGATAACTTCTTCAAGAACTGAAAAGTTTCCTTTGTTAAAAACTTCATCGATAAAAAGCCGAACTGTTTCACCTGCATCTCGTGACATATTATTCACCTGTATTCTGTGTCAGTTCTAGTTCAAAATTCGCACCATCATGCATTGCTAAATGGCCTCGATATTCTCTATCGCACGTCGAGGGGCAGGGACGGAATAAAACGACGTCGCCTGCACCCGCTTGTTGGGCCTTTGTCCAGCCAAGAACTATTTGATCAAAGTCGGACGAGCAGAACAAGCAGAAGCACTGTCGTCAGAATAGCAAGAACTGTCCTGATGGCGTTCCACCGCAGCCAGCGGGGCTCAAATGCTACTTTGATCTTTAACAACTCGGCCGCAGTCATCGTTTCGAGATCCTGAGATTGAAGGTGGTTATTCAACGGAACGTTAATGGTAATCGTCGGTACTTGGACACCAAACAAATAAATCGCGCATGTCACTATCAGAATGATTCGATCAAGACCCTCCAGGTGCCAGATGCCCAGTACGGTGGAAACCAGCAATACCGCTGCGGAGCCGAGCCAGACCAAAATGAAGACTGGCTGGTTATTCTGAATCACTCGATCCATTGCCTTGAAAGACTGGAGAAAGGCGAGATCTCCTAGATCCTTGATACCAGGCATGACGATGATTGCAAAGGTAAAAACCAATCCGGCAACCAGAGAGCAAAGCAGGGCAGAAAGCAGAACGGCAATTTCTATCAATTCCATAAAATGCTCTCTTCTCTGATCGTTTATACGTCGATGGCAATCAGCAGGCGAGGACAACTGCTGTTCATCTCGTGCCACCCTCCACCGCATCAAAAACTCCAGAGGTAACGGTCTCACGAAGAAAATCCCGAAAACTTCGGGGGTTCCTTCCTGTCACGAGCTTGATGTCGTCGCTGATGCTGGACGCTCGGTTCTCCTGAAAGTAGCGCTCCAGGTCAAGCATTCTGTCAGTGAGTTGCGCGGGCATTCCCTCGGCTACCATCCCCTGCTTCAAATCAGAAGGTGAGAGGCTTATATGTTTGATTGTGCGACCCAGCTCAACTGACAAAGCGTTTGCAATCTCATCGTAGGAAAGCGCCTCCGGACCGGTCAGAGTGTATGCTTTCCCTTCATGGCTTCGGCCGGTCAGCGCTTGGGTGGCCACAGCGGCAATGTCGCGCACGTCGACATGGCTGATCTTTGCCTCTCCACTCGCACTGTAGAACGACCCCTCACCCCTGATAGTATCATTCATGAACGTCACGACGTTCTGCATGAAGCTGTTCGGGCGGAGAAACGTCCAGGCCAGCCCAGTCGATTCAATCGCCTTTTCAATCGGTCGATGCACTTTTGCCAGACTGTAAGACTCTTCTGCAGCCCCCATTACGGACTGCTTAACAATGTGTCGGACACCATTAGCTTTCGCTGCTTCCACGGCGTTCAGTTCCAGCACGGTTTGATCCAAAGCATTGGGACCAAGGAGAAACAGCCTGTCACATCCCGAAAATGCCCCTTTCAGTGTGTCCGGCCGGCTGTAGTCAATAACAACCGCCTCAAGTCCTCTTGTACGGGCAGCTTCGGCTTTTTCATGTGAAAAGTATGCGAGGCGAAACGGTTGGTGGGCCGATTGAAGAAGTTTAGCGACCTCGCTTCCGACAGTGCCTCCGGCACCTGTGATGCAAATCATATGTCACCCTCTCTTTTGGTTTTCAGAGCTCCATTCAGAAAATTTCAATAGCAGGCAGTAGAGGTGATGTGATTGGGCTGTTTTTCAATTTTTAGATAGCTCAGGGTCTTCCAAATTGGTTTGTATCCAGCGATCGGAAAGATGAATGTCGGTAGTTTCCAGTATGCCTGGTCCAAGATTGTGGTATTTGTGGGGGATGTGTGCGGGGCCAAGTAAGATATCACCTGCTGTAGCCTCAATTTTTTTGTCCCCTATGGTGAACAGGGCATTTCCTTTGCGTATGATAAAAATTTCATCATAAGGGTGGACATGCCAGCGAGGTCCTGCATCTAGTTCTTCGGTTGCAAAAAACAGTACCGTCACACCGGTGCCGATGTCTTTACCTTGAAAATATCCTTTCCACAAATGATCATGTGATGACCAATCTTTGCGATGGAGAATAGCTGGATCCCGGTTCTCTGTTGCATTAATTTGGGATGCTTGATTATTCACTGTCACTGTAAACTCTCTGTGCCTGCATCTCTGGCAAGGCTCTGTTTAGTCTCTGCAGCAGATTCACGTGCCGATGGCGCTTGTCTACCCACGATGGCAGGAGCTTCTTGAATGAGTTCGTCATTTGTAAGGGCATGTACCATGAATAAAGCAAAATCTATGCGTCTGGTGAGATTGCTGGCCAGTATCGGGTCACCGACGTGTCGTCTCCATACTGGCAGCCCCTGACTTGGACCTTCTTCAAGATCACTCCCACGGACGACAGTCCATAAAGTATTGCTGGAGAATACCCGCTGACATGCTTCAATTTGATCGTTGAGATCTACAACGCGGAAGAGTCGTCCCAGAACACCAAATACATTAACAAACAATTTGTGCTTTAATGGATACCTGTCCTGACCATCTCTCGATATGTGCCACCCACAAGAGAAAACAAGACGTGCATCTGATGGAGCATAATCAAGCACTGCTTGGGCGGTTCCGGAAGCGTAATGCTGCATTCCCCAGGGGACCAAAACGGTAAGTGCCCCGTGACAATTTGATACAGCCTCTTTTACGACTTCACGGTCGTTGGTGGCACCTGAAAATATGGAAATACGATCTTTAAACGCATCGAGTTTTGCAACGCTTTGTTTTCGGCACACTGCGGATATTTGATAATCCAGATCTAAGGCATGTTGGATCATGTATCGCCCTAGTTTCCCGGAGGCACCAATGATGCAGATCTTTTTCATGTCTGTCATCTGAGAATGGAGGCGAATTGTGTTCCTTTATCACTTATGGGCTAAATTAATACCACATAGTGGTATGTCAACCAATCTGCCTGTGTGTCAAAGTGCAAAAAGAGTTGTGTAGTAGATTCTTGTCAACATGTACGTGTCTTATTTTTAGATACCTGGTTATAGAGTTGGCTTTCGCTGTTGGTACATTATTGTACAAGGTAACGTCACAGCCACGCTGTTTCCTGCCTCGCAGTCCCGGTCATGACGATCTTCAAATCCGCAGAAACGAAAAAGAGTAGTCAAACCGAAAAAGATGGTTTTGATTAATGACCGCCAGCGCCGTTTCTGATTGTCCACCGCTGACGGCAAAACAAACGCCGTCTACAGCTACGTTGGCAATAACTCTTACCGTTGTTTCAACAGCATCTGGCCAGACTGAACTGAATTTGTACGGGGGACAGGATGAGTATTAAGAATGCAATTCTGATCGTACTAGCGATATCCAGTGGTGCATTGTTTCTCGTACTGCAGAAACACACAAAAGATTACGGTTCATCTTTTGAACAATCCACACGTCCGGTCATCGACGAGCCAACTGCACGCTATCGCGCTCCCGATTTCACTTTGATAGATCTCGACAGCAGCGAGTATAAGCTCTCAGACACACGAGGTGATGTTGTGCTCCTGACGTTCTGGACAACCTACTGACTCACCTGTCGGGAGGAGTTGCCTTCTCTGGAAAGATTGAACCGGGATTACCTGGATAGAGGTTTACAGGTACTGTTGATAAATATGAAAGAAGAATCTTCTTCTGTTGCCGCCTTCATGAGCGAACATGGCTACACATCAAAGGTGCTTCTCGATGTTGATGGTACCGTTGCCAGAAAATATGATGTGCTTGCCATACCGGAATCATTTCTGATCGACCAGGAAGGAAACGTGGTTCGACAACTCAGCGGGGCCGTTGACTGGGATTCCAGAAAGATTAGGTCCATGCTGAACAATCTGATCAATGAGCAGGATTAATAGTTACGTTAACCAGGCATGCATGTATAGGAGAAGGGTGCCGGTTGCTCTTAAAACTCGAAAATTTTTAATCAGATTCGTATACATGGGCCCACCAGATTTTTCGGCGACTGAGAATTGCGGCAGTAACTCGATGCAACAATATTAGCAAAAGAAGGTTCTGAGCCTGCTAGAGGACTTTGTTCCTCAGTTGTTTAGCTGACTCAGTTATGGCGCAAAGCTTCTTATAGGCCACATCTTCCACATTAACCGAGCGACTGGCAAAACAACCAAAACCACAATCAGTATTGAGGAAGAGCTGGTCCGGACGGTAGTACTCCAGAGCTTTTTCGGCCTTGCCAACAATAAATTCTACTGTCTCAACTGTATCGGTTCTGGGATTGACCACACCAAGACCGAGTTCCCGATTTTTAAGTGTGCGGCCGACGATATCGATATCGCCGGCTCGGGGAGTGGCGTATTCCAGGACAAACTGTTCGATTTTCATGCGTTCCAGTGCCGGCAGCAGCTTTTCGTAATCTCCGGACAAGAGCACCTCTTCCTGCTTTGACCAGTTGCCCCGGCATACGTGGACACCGATTTTTACCCCGTCGATATTTTTGGTGATCCTGTTTATGAGATCAGCTGCAAATTTGAGTTCTTTTCCCGCATCACGGCGGGTTGCAAGCGTGGCTCACATAAAGGTGCGCCGCTCGCACTCCTCCGACATGGTCAGCTCAGTCAACACCGGTTCGTCAAATTGGACAAAATCGCAACCTGCGTCTCTGAGATCGATCAGTTCCTCTCTGAGAATCCTGACGATATCATCGGCCATTTTTTTATGGCTGCGGTATGCCTTACGAGTCAGTGCACTCACCCACATTGAGCGAGTCAGCAGATAGGGGCCGGGAAGCGTTATCTTGACCGGTTTTTTGGTCAGGCTCTTTAAAAAATGATAGTCGTCCAACGCCAGAGCATCACGTCGTGAAAGCTTGCCCACACAGGTTGGGTTTTTTACGGCCGAGGCGGGCATATCCATGGTGCGCAGCATTTCTTCAAACTCTGCTTTGTCTTCGACATAATCGAGCATGTCGGCAAGAGACATGAGTTTGGTTCCGTTTACCTTATCGGTAATGAAGGCATAAAAACTCTCTCGCCGGTGCTCCCCGTCAACAAGTATGTCCAGATCCGCTTTTTCCTGCAGTTCAACGGTGCGCCGTATTTCGTCCTCCGCCACGGTCAGATAGTCACCTTTGCTGATTGATCCCTTCTGGTAGCCCCGCAAGGTTTTGAGCATATGCCGGGAACGGGGCCAGGATCCGACCTGGGTTGTGAGAAAAGGCTTTTTGTCGATCATGATCTATACGAGTGCGAGTTTAAGGTTTAATTCGACCGCTTTTGAGAGGGTGGCAGCAACAGGAGATCTTGTTACCGTGCGTTCCCATACCGCTTTTACTTTTTCTTCATCGTCGAATGTCGAGGCAAAGCATTTCAGATCTATCCTTTCGATGGAGGGATCTCCTTCTTCGATGCCGAGATGAGCAAGAATGTTGTAGAGGCTGCCGCTTAAAGAAATTTCGATGTCGTCCACTTCAAGGTTTTCCTTCGCACATTCAGTGCTGAAAGCCGTCGCCAAAGATCCGGCGAGCGCCCCAAACAAATATTCAACGGCACATGGGTGTTTGTCCTGTTCCTCAAAACTTGCCGGTTGGCCAACTTCAAAAGAAAAATTGCGGCTGTATACCGTCGATTTCAAATGACCGGTTGAACGTGAGCGAAGTCGCCACTCGTATTGTTTTGCCTGTTCGAGATCTTCCTCCAAAGCTTTCTCATCTTCGATTTCTGAGCTTCCGCGCCTTATGAAGTAACGGGTGAATCTCTCGCCCTCCTTTTTGCCGAGATACTCATGGCCTGCCATACGGCACCAGGGGGGAAGATCAGACGCAACGGTGGGTTCACGGCTGCGCATCTCGAGAATACCTTGAAGAGGGGTTTTGATGATATGTTCGCGGATAAGAAGTATCAGGCCCGAGCCGCAATCAAGATCTCCGCCATCAAAGACGGCATCAGGAACAAATGTTGTATCTTCAACTGTCATAGTTTCTCCCGCATCAGACCTGTCTAATATGCCACCGCAGGAGAACCATTTGCCAGCCACTCTACCAGTGCGGCTCCGCCGGCCGGAGTTGCGCCTTCGATCAGCATGTCTTCGGTAATACCACGCTTTTTCATGCAGGGGGTACAGACATAAATTTTGCCGCCGGCTTTGAGAAACTTATCCACCAGGTCCTTTAACGGCGCAAACGGAGCACCCTCATCAATTTTTGCCATTTCCTCCTCTATCGCGCACCAGACTGCGTCTGAACTGAGAAAAACCATGGTTTCTTTTTCGCTGCCCTGGGCGGCGTTCGCTACGACGAATCCAAGCGTCGCTTTGTCGGGATCTGTCTTACAGTGGGTGATGGTTACACAAAAGGTATCAGTCATAGTCAGTTCCTCAAAAGGTGGGGTTTTAGGGTTATGAGATAATAGGGATGCTGATAATCTGTCAGTTCATTCTGCGTCATTCTGCACCAGGCGGGAAGTTCCACTGGCGCCCCGGGGTCTCTGGATATCACAAGTATCCTCGAACCCGGCACCTGGTCCTTGATATACAGATGGAGATTGACGATGACCCTTCCACAGGTCTCATCCCCTCCATCGAACTCATCATCAAACGACCATTCGGGTATGTGCGTACACGCCTCATGAGAGCTCATCAAAAAAAGCCTGCAGTGTTGTTGTAATTTTCAATCAATCTGTAAAGTGGCGCAGTCTAGATCAGCCTTACTGATATTTCAAATAGGTATTTTCTATTGATAATCCGCAAGGCATTGCTTTTCTAAATATCTTCGTATAGGCAAGCAGGATGTTTAACAAAAGAAAAAGCTGACTCGAGAAGACAAAAGGCGGAAATCTGTCAGAGATAACGGATTTTCAGGTTTGATGGTTCGGAGAATAAGTAACCCAAAAGATCAATTTGTATCGTGAAAAAATGCAATCCTGCTATATGATATCGTATGTAAAAACAAGAAAATGAGCAGAAAACAGGAGATTCTCACTATGACCTCAGTATCACATTGCAACCTGAAGACCGGAAAATGAGCCTCCAGTTCCAGTTCTGAGGGCGATCAGAACAAAACATCGGCACTTGTTCTCAATCAGAGGAGTCAGTTAAAAGAACAGCCTTTCAACACCTCTGAACAAAAGCTCATTCGAGAAGCCATAAGACAGAAATACCGGCAGGTGGCGCAGTCGGCTGACGGCCTTTTTAAGTATCAAACCGGAAGAGAAGGGGCTCTTGCGCTTGGCTACGATTCAGCTGTGATCGAGACGGTCCCCGATGACGCGTTGAACTCATTTTGCGGTGTTGGCAATCCTTTTGCCATATCTTCGATATTTCCTGGCAGCAAAGTCCTGGATATAGGCTGCGGTTCCGGAGTTGACCTTCTGGTCGCCCGTGAAATCGTGGGAGAAAGCGGCCATGTGTGCGGTATCGATTTGACCGAAGAAATGGTCAATAATGCTCAGTTTCTAATCAGGAAAACCGGGTATGAAAACATTTCGATTAAGCATGTAACATCTGAAAAAATCCCCTATAACGACAACCGTTTCGATTATGTCATCTCCAATGGTGTATTTAATTTATCACCGGCCAAGCTGGAACTTTTCAGAGAGATTCGACGAGTCATGAAACCCGATGGCATCTTACAGTTTGCAGATGTCTGTTTGATGGAAGGAGAGGTTTTAGAGCAGACAAGCAGTCCTGAAGATTGGGCACAATGAATTGGTGGAACGATCTCCGTGAGAGATCAAATAACTCTGCTTGGGAAAGCAGAGTTTAGAATGATAGAACGTCTGGGAAGTTCAGGATTCAAAACTTCTCCCACTACTGAAGGAACTCTTTTTAAAGCGGTGAAATAGGTGCTTGGGTTATGGATGAAGTCGACAGTATTTGTTTTTTCCAGGATGCAATTTCATGAGGCCTGTCTGGACGATTTAAATTGGAGCTATGCCTCATTGCCCTCGCGGTACAATTTTACTGAAATCTAACTTGCCGGAGGAACCCTCTCGCCAGAACCTCAGCCGTGAGGGTTAGTTGATTCTATTTGTGGCCCGCTCTCTCCCCCTGGTATGAGCCATCCAACCCCAGACAGAAATGTTCTAGCCGAGCTGGTTTTCCAGGCTGTAGCTCTCGGCGCTGCCGAAGCCGCGCCTGTCAAGGCCGCAGATATTCGGGTGGACGAGAAATTTGCCCGTTTCTGCCGTGAACCGCGATGTCCGCATTTCGGGCAGGGGGCAAGCTGTCCTCCTTCTGTCGGGGGGCCCTCTGCCTTCAGGGCCTGGGTCAGGGACTGCGCTTATGCGATCGTGATTCGACTGGATGTTCCCGTCACTATTTTGTTATCGGATCAACGCCATGAAATAATGGCTTTGCTCCACGAAGTCGTTTCCGGGGTTGAGCGGTCAGCCCGGGTGATGGGCTTTAACCGAAGCCGAGCTTTTGCCGGCGGTTCCTGCAAGGAATTATTCTGCTCAACCTACCCCCGGTGCCGGCTGCTCAGTTCACATGAGGGATGTCGTAATCCCGAAAAGGCACGACCGTCCATGTCGGGATTCGGCATCGATGTCGGTCATCTGATGATCCTTGCCAACTGGCCGGATAAACAACTTGGAGAGATATGCGGGAAAAGACCAGTCTATGTCCTGGGTGGCGGGGGTGGTGCTGGTCGGTTAGGGGGTGCGGCCCAGCACGCTTCGCAACAAAATGAAGAAACTGGGAAATCACATTCGGGTGAAAAGACAATCTTTCAAGGTAGCCTGACCTCATCTTCGCCGGCTTAAGAGCCGTCAGTTCAGGTTGGTCCCATTGATATCATTATATAGTTTTTGCATATCGTGAAATATTTGATCTTCTTTGACGCTGAATATTTTCATGTACTTATCATAGATTTTTAGAGCTGAAGCCTTGTGCCCAAGCTTCGTGTAGCATTGCATGAGCTGCAGATAGAATTCGTCTGTTAAGGCTTCAATTTCAATTCCCTTTTCAAAAAGATTGGCACCTTTTTTCCATAACGATCCTTGCATAGATGCTCTGGCTGCGGACTCGATGGTAAACAGGGCTTGTCCTTGCAGTTTTTCTCTGGTCTCTTCTGCCCACCAGGCGGCTTCATTTTCTAAAAATGGGCCTTTGTAGAGAGAAATCATCTCTTCTTCGGCAGATTTTTTTGAGATTTGATATGCATCAGGGGTTTGCGATAGATATTGAAAAGCCCAGACGTCAACCCAACATTTTTGCTCATTGAGGCTGAGTTGCCCGGATCGTAATTCCAGGATGTCTTTTGCTTTCAGGATCTTTCTGAGTCTATGCAATGTTGTATTAAAACTCTGCAGCTGCATATCGCCATCAGCATCGGGCCATAAGATGTCAGACAGTCTGGAATCAGAGACATTTTTCCCTCCCAACGCTATTAACACCTTCAAGAGTTCTATCGGCTTCTGCTGAGTCTTGCCTTTGAATTGCAAAATTTCGTTTTGAATCACTATTCTGAAATCGCCTAAACAGTAGATTCTTACTTCCCAGGGCCAGTTCTCAAGATGCACCGGAGGTTGCAGGGGAAAAAGACTGCGCTCTTTGATCAGCCACTGGACATATTCCTCGTGGATTCCCAACTCCAGAGCCTTTACACACAATTCTGAGATTGCCTCATTCCTCCAGATTGGAAACATGGTGAAACCCATCTTATTTCCAATACCGAGCCCATTCTCAAGCTCCCTGATTCCTTCTGTGTTTTTTCCAGCCAAAAAGTACAACTCGGCTTTCGTTACATGACAAGCAAAGGCAATCTGGCGGAGCGGGTGTGTTTCGCATAACCCAATCGCTTTTTCCAGTTCGCTCTCAGATTTGGCAAACTCCCCATTTGCCAGCAGTACGATGGCATGGGCAAAATACGATATAGCTGTCGCTTCCGGGTTGCCCACTGCAGCGGCAAGCTGCAGGGCCTGTTCGCATTGAGCAGCTGCTTTGAACATCGAATTTTCCAGGTAGTACTTCCAGGCCATGGTAAAGTGATAGAGAAGTTTACCGTATCCCCCGGCACGACCCAGTTGAGGCTCCACTTCACGAATGAGTCTTTCTGCCTGCTCCAGGTTGTTATCAGACAGAGCTGCCGAGACTCCGTTTATGAGCAGGATAAAAGAGATGACATGGACCCCGGTCTTTTCTGCTATCGCCAGCCCTTCACTTGCTGCTCTGCTGCATGCTTCCGGACAACCTCTTCGCCAGTTCAGCAGGGCCTCAAAATTTTTTAAATTTATGAGCACGATTGGAGGGATGGCCTGGTCTTCTATAGCGTTTTTAAAAATCGAAACGAGGATATCCGCCTCATGTAAGTGACCGGACAGCGTCCGTTCCAGAATGAGCGAATTTATGAGATGAATTCTCAGCGGCCCTTCCAGCTCGTGGTTGTTAACAAGAGCCATTGCTCTGGATCGCCACTCATCAGCATGCTTATAAGACGGTTGTCTCAAACCGATTGCTGTCATCATCACCAGGGTTATACGAGCTTCTATCTCGATCGATGGGAAGTCGGGATATTGGCGATAGAGCTGTTCGAACAATTCGATCCATTGATCATAATGGATGAACGAGTCGAAACGGTAGGCGAGGGATTCTCCCATACCGCTCAATGTGAGATAGATACCGACCACATTTTGCTGCTGCCTGAACACCGCCAAAGATTTATCAAATAAGTATTGGGCTCTTTCCGGCTCCTGCAGCATCAGGCAGACAGCAGTCCAGTAATTCACCCATGGGTCATTGTCGGCGATATCGTCAGGAATACTCTGCAGCCAGCCGATGAGGGTTTTGAAACGTCCCTGCCTGAGCAGCGTTTGCCCGTTTTCTGAGATGAGTGAAATTACTTCCATCCAGTTTTCGGCCTGAATATGCAAAGAGATGCCTTCTTCAATTTTTCCACGACCGATAAACAGCACTGCAGCATCACGAAGGAATGTCCGTATTTCAGCACCGGAAGAAATGGTTCTGTAACGGTTCTGTAAAAACTCCCTGAAAAGCTGATGATAGCTGTACAGGCCAGGGTGATCGATCTGTTTGCTCGTGAAAATATTCGTTCTACAGAGCTCCTTGATCAGCGTAACCGCATAGCTGGTATCGGTTAACTCTTCCAGCAGGGATACATCAAGGTAGGGGAGCAAGCTCGTCTTGAGCAGGATCGACTGGCTCGTGCTCTCGAGATGTCGAAAAATCTCTTCTGCAAAATAGTTGAAAATGGTTTCTTTTGAATCTTCCGGAATCGTTTGTGATGAATCGCTGAGATAGGCGCCGATATTGTCAGTTCCAGCCATGATCTGGAATCCGGCCGCCCACCCATCCAACAAAGCATGAAGCCGCTTTATCTGATCTGAATCGAAGCGCAGCTTTTTTCTGGCAGAGAAAGCTTCGAGCTCTTCAACCGTCAGGCGCAGATCCTGCCAGCCAACCAGGTACAATTCGTTGTTGGCATGGGATCGAGAAAAAGGAGCCGGCAGCTCGTTCCGGCTGATGAAAAAAATTCGAAACGAAACTCCTAATTGGGACATACCACTCAGAATTGCCCGATAGAGATCAGCGTCGTCTGGGATTTCCTGACAATTATCAAGAACCAAACAGGTATTCGGCTGCACTATTTCAGAAAGCTGCGAGAAAAAGTTTCTGCTGAATTCGGGTAGCCCAAACGTATATTCAGGGGTGAAACTCGGAAAAATGACCTCATGGCCGGCGCACGCAGATTTTCCGGCAAGCCCGAGATAATGAAAGAAACCGGCCAGGTCGTTATCGCTTTCATCAACCTGGTACCATAAACATGGTATGTCACGCTCCTCTACATAAGAATTGATAAAGGTGGTCTTGCCTGCACCTCCAGGGCCGGAAATCCAGTACATCCGTTTGTCGGATTCCTGGTCTATCAGGCTGATCAATCTCTTTCTAATAACGATGTCGGATAATGCGGGTCTCTGAATCTTGGCTGGATATGGTGCTTCCATAACCCCTCTCGGTATCATTTCAATTCAGGAGCTCTGATCATGCTTACCCCATATTTTTTTCTATCTGTAAGCTATCTGTAAGCCGGCTTGTACTATCATTATTTAAGCAACAGGAACAAGCCAGGCATTTATATCGAATCAATCCAGGGGATAGGATTGCTCAACACTATTGCAGGTCCGGACAGGGAATGTCAATAAAAACAGTCTGTGACCGATCCCGGCTTTTAAGACGAAAGCCGGCCGCTGGATACAAATCCATCATGCAGGGGCAATGATAGCCCGGATACATTGGTAGAGGTTTTTTTGTAGTTAAAGGTAAAAGGGGGACGCAATGATTGATTATTCGATACTCGCTCCATTTTTTTGGATTCTACCGGTCAGCATACAGATAATCTTACCGCTCATTATTCTGTGTTGCTGGATGCTGATCAAGATTCCCTACGAGCTGTTTCGCAGTGAATATTCCCCAACACGGGAAAAGATTGCTCTGGAACAAAACTGAAGAGCCATATCAACCTCGGTTCCAGTGCAAAGGAAGGGATTGCTCCCTAGATCCCTTCCTGGTTGAAACTTACGCACGCTCATTGACTGGTGATTGAAACGAACATTTCCATTTCAAAATGTTAACTCTCAAATCTTTCCCTCAGTTCCGGGATTCTATCTGAATCTACATCGACACCGATGAATTGCCCGGTTGAGAGGTTGCCTTTGGCACTGTCAATTCTCTGAGAATGACTCTGAAGAAAGAGCCTCAGCAACAACCTTCAAAATCGATGATCCCGATATCATGAAGATGGTTATGGCACATCTTAGCTTCAATAATTAGGTGGATCGCTGCTTTGAACTAAAACGTTTCTCTTGAATATTCATAATGCTGAGGTTGGTTTGTAATGATCCAACGGCTCTATACTCTGACCGTCATCCCGTCGGCGAGTGAATAGCGGTAGATGCGCCAGCCGGGCACTACACCGATGATCGTACCCGCCAGAAATATTAAGCCCAGCAACAGCCCTTCATACCCGGAGATCGCCCCTACGCTCAGATAGAACCCGAACATCGACAGAACCACAGGCTTGACCAGGATCAGCAGGCCGTAGAGCATGACGATGCCGAGGATAATCCCGAGCAGCGTAATGCCCATCGCCTCGCCTATGATGAGAATAAACACATGCATGGGCCGGGCCCCGATGGAACGCAGGATCGCCATCTCCCGCCGCCGTTCGTTGAGGCTGGTCAGCAAAGCCGTGAGCATGCCCAGCATACCAACCACCACAACGAAAGAAGACACCGCCACCAGCGCTTTTTCAGCCACCCCGGTGATCTCCCAAAGCTGCTGCAGGGCCGCACCGGGAAGAATGGCGGACAGCGGTTCTTGCCGATAATTGTTGACCGATCGCTGCACGCCGAAGATCGCCATGGGTGAATTGAGCTTGACCATAAATGCGGTTATCTGATTGGGCGTCAGATCCATCGTCCTGGCCTGCTCCGCGCTGACTGTCTGCCCCTGTAACTGCATGCCTTCCTTCCAGTCGACGTGAATTGCCTCAATTGCCTCGAGGCTGACGTGAACGGTTCTGTCCACCGGGGTGCCAGTCGGCCTCAGTATACCGACAACAGAAAATGGTTTATCTCCGTGTTCGATGAAAGAAACTTCGCCGGCGCCATGGGCGATGACGACAGGATCCCCGACATCGTAACCCAGCTGCTTGGCGACTTCTGCGCCCAGAACCGCATCGTAAAGGTCGGAGAAAGGCTTCCCGCGCTCAAATTCGAGCAATTGTTTTTGGCCGTAGCGGAAATAATCAAAATATTCAGCAGTGGTTCCCATGACCCTGTAGCCCCGATGCGAATCCCCCAGTGAAATGGGTATGGTCCATTCTATTGACGGCTGGGCCGCAATATCCAGATAGCTCTCCCAGGATATGTTGTTGGAGGCATGGCCTATGCGGAAAACCGAATAGAGGAGCAACTGCACCGGACTGCTTCGGGCGCCAACGATCAGGTCCGTACCGGAGATTGTCGACGTGAAACTGTTCTGCGCCTCAGTGCGAATGCGTTCCACACCGAGCAGCAGCGTCACTGACAGGGCAATGGAGACAACAGTGAGCATGACTGTCGCTTTGCGGTTCAGCAAACTCTTCAGCGCCAGGGTGAGGATGGCTGTCACAACGAAACCTCCCCCATGGTCTCCAGCGGCTTACTCGCCCTGTTGATGGCCTGCAGCGCCAGGGATCGATCGAAGAAACGGGCAAGAGATCCGTCGTGGCTTACAAAAACGAGGCTCGTCCCGGCCTCCTTGCATTCCTGAAACAACAGTTTGATGAAAGCCTCCCGATGACCGGCATCAAGAGACGAGGTCGGCTCATCAGCAATGACGATATCCGGCATACCAATCAACGCCCGGGCCGCTGCCGCCCGCTGCTGCTGACCGACGCTGAGATCGGTGACCGGCCTCCGGAGAAGTTCGGGGTCGGCCAGGTTGAGGGCGCCCAGCAGGCGCATCGCCTCCTGGGATGGTCCACCGCTGCGCTCCGTTGTTTTTTTCAATTTCCGACGTGAGAAGCGGCAGGGCAGCGTGACATTTTCGGCAATGAAGAGTGCTCGGAGCAATTTTTACCGTAACCGGCCTCAGGTTCTCGTTTCGATACAACATCACTTCAGGTGCCTCGATTACAATGGTTTCCGGTGTTGTCTTTTTAATTTCTCTGGTGGTTGACAAAAAACGTTTTTCTGGCCACGATGCATGTATGCTGTCATGAGTCATCGTTAAGGACAACCTATGTGCCATCAATGCAATTATGAACAGTTTTTATCGGATGCGAACCTTGAACCGAACACCAATCGGGTTCGAGTTCTGGAAATTGTCGGAAATAATAAAGATCCTCTTTCCGCGGCCGACATCTACAAGATCCTGCAGCGCAGTCATCCGATCAACCGGGTGACTGTCTACCGTATTCTCGATCTGCTCGTTGAACACAGAGTTGTCGAACGTATCAGTACCGGCGGCAGAGCATTTTACTACGATCTGGCCCCAAATGAATACCACCAGCCGCACCCGCATTTTTACTGTAAATGCTGCGGGCAGATGGACTGTTTAAGCCCTGAGAGTCTGACGGTCGACACAGACCACCTGTGGAAAACCTATCCCGGGAGCATTGAGAGGGTGGAAATCCGTATTGACGGAATTTGTAAAAATTGTGAAAAAGTTGGATAGCATAAAAGGCAACAGTGGGTAAGAATTAACCCAATAAAACAAAATAGAAATCTAAGGAGGCTGTTATGGCAAATTGCTGCGACATGAAAGAAGGAGACCTGTTTGTATGTGATAAATGCGGTCTGGAGCTGAGTGTCAAAAAACCGTGCACATGTGATGTCAGCGCCCCGGACAAATGCACGGTTCCTCTCCAGTGCTGCGGTGAGGAAATGAAAAAGAAATAACCCTCAAGCAGTATCTGTACATAAAGGGCCAGGTTTAGCTCCGTCCCAGGGCATTGATGATAGCCGGTGTGGATTGGTGAGAACAGTCCAGCCGTTTGCCAATGAGATAGCTGGCAGTGCACGTAACTCTCAATGTCTTTTGGATGAATTCGTCAGTATTGTTTATGGAAGGTGTAAATATATGGTCAGGCTGATTGCGTCTATTTCTATCCTGGTTCTATTGAGCTGTGCGGCGGTTGTTTCCGCCATCCAGGTGAGGGAGTTGAACTGGGAGGATCTGGTTGGCACATTCGAGTTCGAGGATCCCTTCGAGAAACTCACCTCAGAGCAGCGCTACGATCTGGGGACCTATGTACGGATCACGAAACTCAAGGAGTCGGACCCGGCCGGCGTCACCCAGGAGATGGAAGAGGAAAGACGGCAGGCGGTAGCACGTCTGGAGGCTGACGGCGTTGATATCGGCTACCTGGTAGCCATCGCCCCTGAAGTGTTCGAGAAACGCCTGAAAAAGGCGACTGCGGTGGTGCCGGAATTGAACGGTCAGCAGGTGAAACTGGCCGGCTACCTGCTGCCGCTGGAGTTCGAAAAAAAGAAGATTACCGAGTTTCTCCTCGTGCCCTGGTTCGGCGCCTGCATCCACACGCCGCCGCCGCCGCTGAACCAGATAGTGTTCGTGACCATGGAGAAGGGATATGGCAACCAGGAGATGTTCGCTCCTGTCTGGGTATGGGGTGAAATGATCGTAAAGAGCGACCAGAAGAGCCTTTTCCTCGTTGATGGCGAGGCCGGAATCGATACCGGTTACACACTCATAGCGGAACAAGTGACACCCTACAAACCTCCTGCCGATAAGTAATGATGGGTGTCAAGTCATTGGTGTACGGCAATTTCACGACTGCCTTGACGGTCGGGCCGGTGCAGCAATCAGCACCCGCAACAACCATCATGGATTGTGATTGAACCTCCTGCAAATTTGAGCAGGTGCTTCCAATTCGGCGGGTATAAATGAAAAGGCTTTAGAAATAGTTGCGAAAATTATGCAGATTTAGATCGAGCGATTACGTGTCGCCAATTGGAGGCGCGGAACCTCATCCGCGCCTCCGCATTCAAACCTTTACCGCTACTCTTTGAAAGGATCGAGAAAGATCCACAATACAGCACCGAGTTCGACCCCTTTGTCAGCCCCTTCAGGATCTTTTATGGTATAATCAGCTTCATTCAGGGCGGAAAACCCCCACCACCCGGACTGCGGGCAGGAAAAGGAAAAGACCCCGTTTGCATCGGCCTTGACAACCTGGGTCACGTGGTAATCGCTCGGCGCTTTGTAGGCATTATTGCGATTGTAGAGTTCCACCTCCACCTCGGCATTGGGAACCGGCTCCCCCTCCATAAACACTTGGCCAGTGAAGCTGTTGCCAGCATAATTTCCAAACGGACGGGTAAGTGGTACGATTTCGGTGGGCAGACCGACCGGTTCATCCCAGCCAGAATCGAAACCAAAGGCTGCGACGATGGTCTTGGTGTAGTGAATAATCGATAAATCTTCGGTCGGTTCCCAATACGGGAAGGGTTCCATGACAAAGTTGTACACGCCGGGGCGTTCAACCTGATATGTCGTTTCCCAGCCAGTATGATCCATGACCTTGGTTTCCTTGAGCGAATCGAGCAGGTCCGTTTCCTTGGTGTCTTTATACACCATAAACTTCTTCGGCTTTACGAGATCCATTCCCACCATCTCGAAAGGATGAGAGAAGGAAAGTTGAATGTTGACGCTTTTCTTGTCCTGGGTGACGATGTTCTCAGATGGTATGACCATACCGAAATGAGCCGCTGCAGTTCCAACGAACGTCAAGGAAAGCAGTGCGGCACTGGTCGAGATGAAACGTTTCTTCATGCCTTTCTCCTGTTGTTTTTTGTTAAAGAGAATACTACGCCCCTGCCAATGCCTATGAGCGAGATGAACCCACCAGAATATCAACGATCGATATTGATTTATCCCGCCATAAACAGAGGACAACTGGTATTACGATTATTTTATTCGTAACACTACTATCCCCGATCTTGATTGTCAACAAGAGAAACATCGGGTAGGCAATGCGCGGCCAATCCGCTCCGGAGAGGTTGTTCAGCTGCCGGCAGGCAGCAGAGCATGCAGGAATAACTAAAAAAAAGGATAATAGAAAGGGGCTTCTCAGTGAATGTCCTGCTTGAGAAAAGTTAGATTTTCAATTCAAAACCAGGATGGAAAACGCTGTTCTGCGTAATTCAATCTTGTGGCTTACGGGCCGCGGTACCTTCTGTCATTTAATCCCTGGCTAAACGTTCCCTGAAGAACCCACGGCAATTGTATACCTGCTGTGGACGACTGTGCACGAACGGTTATCTACTGCTCATCAAAATCCTCGGGAGTGAGCTTGAAGTCAGTTTTGTGAGCGTCATCAATAACCATCACGATCGTCATTTCGTCTTTTACCGGGGGGACGAATTGGAATTTACCGTCGGCGTCGGTCCTGCCTTTGAGAAGAGTTTTTCCTGTTTTATCGATGACTACAAGTTCAGCATCTTTGATTATGGTTCCTTTCGGGGTAAAGGCTTCGACATGAACTTCCCCGTTCTCAACATATGCCCAGAGAATCACCGCGTGGGCAGAGGCGACACAGATAAAGAAAAATAAAAATAAGGCGTTGGCGTATAGAATTGTTCGTATTTTATTCATTTCCCGACCTCTTCTGTTCATAAAAAAGTATTGCTCTGCTAAGAATCACATAAAGCTCGATCATTCAGCTGATCAATGGTGGTTGCTCACCAGTCTATCATGAATCCGCTTGATCTTAGAGTCACGATTGCCCTTGTCCCACCTCACCTTTTTGTAAGACCAGTTTGAGCGCAAGGGTACTGTAAAAAACGATACTGGCTACCAGCACGATACTGGCTCCGGTCGGAACCGGCCATACCCCGGAAACCAGAAAACCAGTCACGGTGCTTACCGTTGAGAATATAATGGTAAGCCAGAAAAACTGGATCAAATTTTTTGCCAAATTTTGAGAACTGGCCGCTGGGACGACCATCAGAGCCAGAACCAGAAGAGCCCCGACAAGTTTCAAGCTGGCAACAATGACGATGGTAAGAACAATGATAAAAACATACTCAAGGAGCACTGGGCTGTGCCCTCGAGCTTTAGCCATGACTGGATTAAAAGCGGAGAGCATTGTCCGGTTGAAGATGATCCCGCCGATCACTATCGCCAGCGCGGCAATGCCAACCAGAATGATCAGATCATTGTTATTTAACGTGATCAGACTACCAAAGAGAATGGCCTCGATCTGATGGACATTGAATTGTTTGGTCACCAGCACCATCATCAGAATTCCGATACCCAGCACTTGGGCCAACACAACGCCGATAACCGTGTCGGTAGAAACCCGCGCACGATTTTTCACGTAGGTCATCAATAAAGCGGTGATCAGACAAAAACCATAAAGCCCGGCGTAGGTACCGTCTATAGGCTCGCCAAAAAGTAAGCCTATTGCGACCCCGGTCAAAGATGCATTGCCTATGGCCTGAGAAAAAAAAGCCAGTTTGCGGGTGACCACAATGGTTCCCATTCCACCGAGAATCGGTCCGACTATCAGAGCGGCAAGAAACCCCCGTACCATGAATGCGTGTTCGAACATCCCAGGCAGATATCCGGCTTTTGCCAACTCCGTGGCAAACTCAACAAGCGAGGTCACTGTTTCATTTCCTCCTGCCAATCGAGATCGTCAAGGGTGGTCTCGCCGAAGAGTTCACCGATTTTTCCCAGGTTGCAAAAGGCTTGGTTGGACCCGTCGAAGGTGACAGTTCGATTAACGCTCGTTACCCAGTCAGCTGTGCGCCGAATCATGTTCAAATCGTGGCTGACCATCAGGATCGTCAGGTTGTGTTCTTCCTTCAAACGAAGCAGGAGGTTCTCGAAAATCCTTGCACCGAACTCATCCACATTGCTTGCTGCTTCGTCGAGAATCAACAGTTGCGGTAATGGTAACAGGGCCTGCGCCAGAAGAACTCGCCGCAATTCTCCCCCTGAAAGGCTGCCGATGAGCCGGTCGATGAGATGATCGGATTCAGTAAGCTCCAAGGTTTCTAAAGCCCGCTTTCGAACCTTCTTACCCTTTCCCAGGAAAATGGGTTTGTCCTTGAGCATGATGGTAATGAAATCACTAACGGTAATGGGTAAGGTGTGATCGAATTCGAGCAACTGCGGCACATAACCGATTTGGCTGCCCCTTGGGAACTGAAGATGAATCTCACCTTGATGGGGCATGCCTCCCATGATGCAGCGAATTAACGTAGTTTTTCCGGCCCCGTTTGGCCCGATCAGGGCGTGCAGGGTCCCCGGCTGTACTTCCCACGTCACCCCGTCCAGAATCTGATTGCCACCGAGCCTGACTGAGCAGTCCTTGACAGACAACAGTGCAGTCGTATCCATAACACTGTTAATCGCGGAATCAATTGCCACTTGTGATCGCTTGCACGATGATTTCCAGGTTATTCTCCATATCCAAGGCAAATTTTTCTTTTGCATAGGGGCCGTTTGAGACATGGCTCAGTTGGAATATTCTGCATCCTGTCTCATCGTAAATGATGTCCACATATTGCTTCTGATAGTCGAGCTCGGCAAAGAGGACATTGACGTTGGCTTTTTGAATCCGTTTAATCGTATCCTGGAGTTGTCGGGGATTTGGTTCAATGCCGTGGCGCGGCTGGATTACCGCCACGATCTCGATACCTAACTCGTTCAACAGATAGGCGTAGCCGTCATGAACAGTTGCAATTCGGATATCGTTTGGCTGGATTGCATTAATTTCTTGCAAGGCAGATGCTAGCATTGCACGAAGACCTTTCACATAATCGCGTGCGTTTTTCTTGAATTGATCACCGTATTCCGGGCGCAGTCTGGCGAGTTCCCCGGCAATATTGTAAATTTGCTGGGCAGCGCCGTTGATGGAAATATAGGTGTGGCTGTTGTAACTGATATTTTCCTTCTTGTCGGTTTTCTCGAAGTCGTATGCTTTTTGATGGGATGGAATGAGGGGGACGTCCTGGTGGGGATCAATCAACGTCAAGTTTTTGTTTTCGGCCGCTTCGATCATCGGTTTGATGTAGTCATCATGGCCCATGCCGTTAATGACAATAGCATCGAGGCCGATGATTTTCTTGATGTCCTCTGGTCGCGGCTGATATGAGTGAGGATCTAATCCTTCTGAAATTATGGGCACGACGTCGGCTCTGTCGCCCACGATGGCCGCGACCCAGGAGTAGTAAGGGTGGAGCGAAACTCCAATGGTCAGCTTCTCTGCTGTGGCAAAGGAAGGTGTATTCAGTAAAAATACCATTAAGAGCGTTAAGATCGGGCGTTTCATTGGTTTGCTCCTGCCTTGTTTTCTTGTTTTTCAGGTGTTCGATCTCTTACCGGCACTGCCAATGAAGGATCATCAGGGCTCATGACCCACCACCAGTTGGCTTCGATTACATACTCCCCGGGATAGGATCTTGTTGGCTCGGGATATACCCAAAGCTGTGCAGCTAATTTCTGGTTTGGATCGTAGTCCTGGCCTGGGTGGGGATGAGGGTGGTAATCGGCATGAAGGTCGATCACCCGGAGAATGAAGGAATGGGCCTCAGAATCCGCCTGATTATGTCCGAGATAATCGACCCAGGTTCCCCCGTCATAGCTTGACCAATTGTACGCCTGCAACGCAGAGGGAAGGAATGCAGGGGCAAAGGGAGGAATGTCTTCCATTTTCAACAGCTCTACCCCCGGCCACTGGCCTTGTTGATCCCTGAGAAATTCGATGTCAGAAACCGAGGAGATCAGTGTCTGGTAAAGCGAACGCTGAGTTCCGGTCAAAATCGTGTCAAGTCGCTGATGTGGATATAAAAACTGTAAGTCTTCATCACCTGAAACCATATAGAACCGGAAAACCATAAGCAACACAATAATCTCAATCGCTATCATCACGCCTACGGTCTCACGTTTTGCATCCAAAGGAGCAACAATGTGTGCGTCGACCGAAAGTGAGGGTTCAGGTGAGGTATTAGCCATCAGGATACTTCAGAAATATTTATGGTCGTTTCGTTTTGCAGAAGTTGTTTTTCAGTATGATACAAGATCATAGTGATAAAACGATAAAATTCCATTTTGGTGGGTAAGATGAAAACCTTACCAGCAGAGGCCAAAATATTCCCAAACCAACCCGGGTGGCGTCAAAAAAGCAACAAGTCGAGGCGCAGCGAGCGGTAATCTAAGAATTCACGGTGCATTCTTCATTAAGCGAAGATTCTCAGGTTAAACGATACCATTTCCCCGAATCAGGATGTTCATTGAAATCCAGGGAGAATCTCAATCTATATTGCTCCAAGTCTGCCCTGGTAAAGCGGCACCTGATCCATAAATGTCTCATAAATTCAATTATATGTTTATCGCGAGGTCAGTTTAATCTCAATACGCCGATTTATCCGGTAAGCCTCGCTCGTTTCAGCAGGATCGATGGGATGGAATTTACTGAATCCCGTTGCAGCCATGCGTTCCTCAGGAATACCACGGCTCGCCAGGTAACGGACCACAGAGACGGCCCGGGCGGTGGACAGTTCCCAGTTGGAGGGGTAGCGAGATGAGCTGATGGGGACCCGGTCGGTATGGCCGTCAACCCGCAGGATCCACTGCAGATCATCGGGAATAGCGGGGATAATGTCTTTCAGGACAGCAGCCAGCGCCTCAAGTTCCTGTTTACCTGGTTCTGAGAGATCGGCATTGCCGGAGGGGAAAAGCAGTTCCGCCTGCAGCAGAAAACGATCACCTTCGACCCGGATCAGTGGATTGTCACTGAGTATTTCACGCAGCCTGCCGAAGAATTCGGAGCGATACTGTTCCAGATCGTTGACTCTCCGAGCCAGCTCGATGTTCAAGCGCCTGCCGAGATCACCGATCTCTTCTTCTTGCTGTTGGCGATCGATCTCCGACAGGCGCAGGGCATCGGCAATTTCGCGAAGCTGCAGACGCAGCTGATTGATTTTCCGGGTGAGCAGCGCCACCTCAGCCCGGGCGTCGGCTGTCAGGCTGCGCTGATTGTCAAGGGCCTGCTGCTGCTCTCCGACAAGGGCTGAAAGGGCTTCGATCCTGATATCGCGCTGTTCAATGTCTTTCTGTGCCAGTATTGTTTTTTCCTGTTCGTCGGCCAACCGGGCCTCAAGTGTTTTGCTCCGGTCCCGCAGGGAAGCCGTCACCTGCTGCTCCCTGCCCAGAGCTGCTGCCGCGCTGCTGATTTCCTCTTCGAGCTGCCGGCGCACATCCCTCAACGCATTTATGTCCTGCTGGAGACTGGCGATTGTTTTAAGCTGAAATTCAATCTCCTGAAAGTCTTCGACCCGCTTCTCGTTTAAGTATTCAATATCACCCTCAAGGTTCGTGTTCTCAGTGATAAGGGTATCAATTTCGGTCGACAGGGCGGCGATCTGCGTGTTCATTTCTGCGTTTTTCTGCTGTTCGAGGCCAAGCAGTTCCGATATTTCGGCAATCTGGGAATGCAGGTCCTCTAACTCGCTGCTCTGAGTGGTCAGAATAGTGCTGAGAATGAACTGGGACAAGGTGAAGATCAGCAACACGAAAATGATGATCATGATCAGGGCTGAAAGCACGTCAACATAGCCCGGCCAGATGCTGACTGACTCCTGAGAGTGGCGGTTGGTTGAACGCATGACTGCTCCTAAGGCTCCTGATCTGGTTCTTCGACAGCTTGCTGCTGATCTGCGTCGGACCTGCTCAGCAGTTCCCTGATATGCATGTTGGTGCGCTGCAGCTCTCTGATGAGGTTATCCAGCTGAGCGGGACCCGGCGGGTGCTGCTGGAGAGATTCTTCGTCATGGTCGAGATCGCCGCCCAGTGTTCTATCGACAAGCTGGGTGACGCCTGACAGCCATTCTTCGAGTTCATTGAAGAAGCGGTTTTGGGCATGATTGGCCTGAATATCTATAAACCCCAGAATCAGGGATCCACCGAGTCCGAAGAGTGAGGAACTGAAGGCGGTACCCATGCCGCGAAGCGGCTCCTGTAAACCTGCTTTCAGGGTCTCGAACATGTCCCCGTAGTTGTTGTCGCCCATATCCAGGCCGCCGACAATGCCGCTTACCGAGCTTATGGTTCCCAACAGGCCCCAGAAGGTGCCGAGCAGCCCCAGGAAGACCAGCAGGCCTATGATATAACGGGATATCTCGCGCGATTCATCAAGCCGCCCCTTGATTCCTTCGAGCACGGTGCGCAGTGATAAGGCCGACAGGCTGAATCTGTCCCGGTGCAGACCTTCGAGATGTTTGGCCAGCGGTTTGAGCAGTTCCGGACTCTCGGCAACCGACAGGCCTGAGGTGCCGGTGCGGAAGATCTTGATCCAGTTTATTTCCGGCTCCAGGATCATGACCCGGCGAATGTTCAGCAGTATGCCGATCAGCAGGGCCCCGACAATGATCACGTTGAATCCCCAGTTGGACATGAAGGCCTGTTTGAGCGGGATAAACAACAGTGCACAGACGAGGGCGACCAGGCACAAAAAGATGAACATGACAAGAAGGTAGTAGCGTGGATTACTCATGAGACATACCAGGCAGAGATTAGAAACAGATGAGCCAAACCGATCAGGTGATTGCTTTTGAATGAGCGGGTGCAGGAACCATTATACCAGAGTCAAACAGGATTTTCCTGATAATCCATTCATTGATAGAGGCTTAACCAGGGGATACAGAGGTCGATTAATTCTTACTTCCTCTCAGAGCCTGATCCCAACGTATCAATTTCTCCTGAAAGCTGCTCCTTGGTACCGTAGCCGCCTGCATATCCGTTGAGGCGGGCTACCGCGGCAGAGTTGAGCAGGCCGTCTCCCTCACAGAACAGTGAGGGAGACGGCCTGCCGTTCGCTACGAACAGCCAGGGGTGGATCGGGCAGCCGATCGTCAGGCTGCCTTCTTGTGGCCCTGATCGGGTTTTTGGGCCGGGTGGGGAGTGTTGTGTTCTTCCGTCCCGCCGAAGTCTGCATTGATCAGACGGCCCGCTGGCGCGCTCGAGGCTTTTGTGGATTGCCGTGAGCCGCGACTGAAGTAGAGATCCAGCCCTGCGGCTGCAGCGATGAGGGCAAAACTGTAGGCGCATTCGAGAAGAGTGGGGGGGGACGTCGCAAGGACCCGCAAGGCGAAGACGGCACCCAAAGCCGCCAGGCCGGAAATGAGTGGGGCAGCTACATAGAGCACAAAGGTCTCGTTGATCCAGAATGGCTTTGTCGGGTAACGGATACCTCGATTAACAGCCCTGAGCCACAAACCGGCCAGACAGAGACACAATACCGCGTAAAGCAGATACATGACACACCTCCTGAACCACGTGCGGAAAATACCGCAATCGGCCGAAAGAGGTCGGCCTGCCGATTCCAGCGAAGAAAAATGTTTCAGGGCAGCCGCCCGGAATCAGAGCCCCTGTCGTCGTACCCTTGTTCAGAAAGGACTGCAGAAGCTCAGATCGTCTAAGCTGCCTTCCTGTATTCGCCGTCGTCCAACGTGCCATGCCCGGGGGCCCGGGTTTGGGCAGGACTCTTAACATGCAAGGGTATGATTGTCGTATCGGTTCCGGTAACGGCGGCGTCGACCTGAGGCACCCACCTGCTCAGCAACCGATAGATAGTTACGGTTACGGCGAGGATTGCGGCCGAAAGGATCAAATCCAGGGCCGACGGCGAAGACTCCAGAAACGCTTTCACTATCACCAGTATTCCCAGGCATAGTCCGGAGGCGCCCAGCGGCGCCCAGAAATAGGCCTGCATGAATTCTTTGCCGTACCAACCCGGAACGGGCTTTCTACATAAAATCAGGGCAACCAACCAGAACAGAACAACTGCGAAAAGAATGAGGACTCCATAGATCAGATGCATGGCACAACTCCTTCAGCAAAGCGGTCACTCCCGCACCCGGCCGAGACAGGTCGGCTCGCCTCGCGATGGGGGTGGTTCAAGCAGAAGCCGCACCATACTTCCCATGGCATTTACTATACCGTGGACATAAGATATATCTGATACCGGCAGGTTACAAGACCGTTTAAAGGACGCGGAAAAATATTTTTTCTGATTTCCCATGAGACTCGGTCAACTCCCGCCGGGAGGATCGAGGAACCGCTGTTTTCCAGCCCCGCAGCCAGGCATTTTACGACTTTTCTGCGAGTCTGATCTGCGATTCTGCCATGGTCTGCTCTGCCATTGCTTTGGTATTTTCTAAAGTCCCGCATAACGCGGCACCACATAGGGGCCTTCGGGGATCACCGCAATTTCCGGGTCAGCATGTTTTTCCACGCTTTCAAGAATGGCGCGGTTGAGGTCGCTGATATGGTCGACGAATATCTTGTTTAGATCGGCGGCTGAAAGCTTTTCGGTGAAGAGCTTGATATCTCCTTTGCGCAGCGGTTTGAGCAGCATCTCGGTCTGCCATTCGTCGATCAGCGCCTCGCTGCGGCCGTCCAGAATTTGCATGAACTGATCCTGGCCGTGTCTGCAGAGCAGCTGCTGGGCGGCGACGAACTCGGGGCTGCCCATGCCTTCCGAGCATTCACTGGCGATGATGATGGTGCCGCCGGGTGTCAGGATGTCCATCGGCCCGACCATGCCCTTTACCGTCTGGTAGTAGGTCTTGTCAAGCGGGTAGCCGCCGGCCGAGGTGACGATGGTTGAAAACGTGCGGTCAATGTCCACTTCGGCATATTTCTTCATGAACAGCACTGCCTCGAGGTGACTCTCCTCGATGGCGCCGAAGGTGACGGCGCCGAGGCGGCGCTGGTCGTCGATGGCGACGTTGAGCGCATAGATGTCGCCTATCTTGCGGATGATTTCGAGCTGGGCCTCGTGCAGCGGGTTACCCTCCATCACGCAGCTCACCGCCCGCGGGTGTTCGAGGATATGGGCGGTGTGAAATTTTAAGATGGTGTCCTGATAGGCGATTCCGGGGGCGACGACTTTGCGGCCGCCGGAGTAGCCGGCCATGAAATGGGGCTCGACCAGGCCGGTGACGATTTTGAGGTCGGCGTCGTAGAAACGTCGGTCGATGCCGATCGGGATTCCCTGGGAGGTGGTACCCAGATCGATATGGGCATCGCGGTCGCGGGCAAAATGATTTTCGATTCGAAAGTTCTCAAATACATGATCGTTGCCGACCAGTTCGCGCAACTCTTCACCCTCGTTGGGGCGGTGCAGACCGGTGGCGACCAGGATGAGGATATGCTCTTTTTCGATTCCGCTTTCCATCAGCGTCTCGAGCAGCGGCGGCAGCAGGTCGCCGTTGGGCACCGGTCTGGTGATGTCGCAGATCAGGATGCAGGCCGTTTTCTTACCGCTGGTAAGTGCCGGCAGGGCCGGACTGCCGATCGGTTCGCGCAGCGCTTTTCTAATCGAGCCGTCGACATCGTCTATCAGGGGCATCGGGTGCTTGTTGATTTCGTGAACACGTATATCTGCGGGCAGGTCGAGCTGCAGATTTTGTCTGCCGAATAAGAGTGATGTTTTCATGGACCTTTGTGAAACAGAGAATAAATAATTGATATTTTGATACTCTTGCTATTATAATCATGTCGGAATTATTAAACAATCCAGCAATTCTTTCTAACACTCACCGCACTAATAACTGGGGGAACCATGGTTAAATTCAGCGCAAATCTTTCAATGATGTTTACCGAAGTCGATTTTCTGGATCGCTTTGCAAAAGCTGCCGGGAACGGTTTTACCGCTATCGAATATATGTTTCCCTATGACTGGGAGGCAGACCAGCTTCAGGAACTGCAGCAGAAATACGGACTTCAGCAGGTCCTGTTCAATCTGCCCGTCGATGAGTGGGCTGCCGGGGGCAGGGGCATCGCCTGTATTCCGGGGCGGGAATCGGAGTTCAAGGAAAATGTCGCCCGGGCGCTCCCCTATGCGAAGAAGCTGCAGTGCCCGCTGGTCAACTGCCTGGTCGGACTGACGCCTGAAGGCGTTGCCCCGGACAAGGTCGAGCAGACCCTGGTGGACAACCTGCGCTACGCGGCCGATGAATTGGCAAAGGAAAACATTACCCTGCTGGTGGAAGCGCTGAACAGCTACAATGTCCCGGGGTTTTACCTGGTCGGGTCCCAGAAGTCGGTCGAGCTGATCGAGGCGGTCGGCAGCGAAAACGTCAAATTTCAGTACGATATTTTCCATATGCAGCGCATGGAGGGTGAGCTGATTAACACGATGACAACGCTGAAAGACGTGATCGGCCATATCCAGCTTGCCGACAACCCGGGCAGGCATGAGCCGGGCAGCGGCGAGATCAATTTTGACAACGTCTTCAAGGCGATCGATGCGATCGGCTACGACGGCTGGATCGGCTGCGAGTACATTCCCGCCACCACCACAGAGGAAGGGCTGGGCTGGTTGTCGAACTATCGATGATGTTTTTCTGAAAACAAAAAAATACAAAGGAGATAGAAAATGAAAGTTGGATTTATCGGGCTGGGAATAATGGGCAAGCCGATGAGCAAAAATCTGCTCAAGGCCGGTTATGATCTGGTGGTCCTGGATCACAATAAAGAAGCAGTTGATGAGGTGGTTGCAGCAGGGGCCGCCGCAGCAGATACACCAAAAGCAGTGGCGGAGCAGTGTGAGTGCATCGTCACCATGCTGCCCAACTCCCCGCATGTGGAAGAGGTGGTTCTCGGTGAAAACGGTATCATCGAGAGTGCCAAAGCGGGGACGGTAATCGTCGACATGAGTTCGATTGCTCCTTTGGCCAGCCGGAAAATGGCCGCCGAGCTTGAAAAAAACGGCGTGGAGATGCTCGATGCGCCGGTCAGCGGCGGCGAACCCAAGGCAATAGACGGAACAATATCGGTCATGGTCGGCGGCAAGAAGGAGGTGTTCGACCAATGCTATGATCTGATGATGGCCATGGCGGGGTCGGTGGTCTATACCGGCAGCATCGGCGCCGGCAATACCACCAAGCTGGCCAACCAGATTATTGTGGCGCTCAACATCGCCGCCATGTCGGAAGCCCTGGTTCTGGCCACCAAGGCGGGCGTTGAGCCGGACCTCGTCTATCAGGCGATCCGCGGCGGTCTGGCCGGCAGCACCGTGCTCGATGCCAAGGCGCCGCTGGTGATGGACAGAAAGTTCGAACCCGGCTTTCGCATCGAGCTGCATATCAAAGACCTGGCCAACGTGCTCGAGACCGCCCACGAGATCGGCGTACCGCTGCCGCTGACTGCCGGAGTCATGGAAATCATGCAGGCACTGAAAGTCGACGGCAAGCAGGGGCTGGATCACGGCGGCCTGATTCGCCACTATGAAAAACTGGCTCAAGTGGAAGTAAAGCGCTAAACAATTACCCCTGAATCTGGTAGAAAAGCCCCTGTGGAGTGCGTTTCCACCAGGGGCTTTAATGGTTCGCTGTTCATGGTTCTGCTTCATATCGTGAGGTTTGGTTTGAAACTAAAGAGATTCCACAGGCTGGTCATATGTCTGATCTTTCTGCTGGCACCATCAGCACTGTCCGCACAGGACGATTTTCAGCTCTGGCTGCAGGAGTTTCGCCTCGGTGCACTTCAGCAGGGCATCCGGCCGGCCATCTGGGACGCGGCCTTTCTGAAGGTAGCTGATATCGACCGGAATGTTCTGGAAAAGGCCAGCTACCAGCCTGAGTTCACTACCGAAATCTGGGACTATATCGACAGCCGGCTTAACTCGATATCGATCGCAACCGGGCAGCGTATGGACCGTCTCCATGACCGGGCCTTGACTGCGGTATCGGAGAAATTTGGAGTCAGCCGCTTTGTGCTGCTGGCGATCTGGTCCATGGAGTCGAACTATGGCGCCGTGTTCGACAAGCTGGAGCGGCTTCACTACGTTCCTCAGGCGCTGGCCACGCTGGCCTATGCTGATCCGAAAAGAAAGAAGTTTGGCCGCACCCAGCTGGTTGCCGCTCTGAAGATTCTTCAGGACGGTGATGTCGGCGTCAACCAGTTCTATGGGTCATGGGCCGGAGCCATGGGCCATACCCAGTTTATCCCGACCAGCTACCTGGCCTACGGCGTCGACATGGACGGCGACGGCCGCCGCGATATCTGGAATTCGATACCCGATGCGCTGGCAACGGCCGCCAACCTGCTGCATAAAAACGGCTGGCGCACCGGCAAGTCGTGGGGCTACGAGGTGGTCCTGCCACCGGGCAGTCAGCGCTTGGAGGGGCAGACCAAGCTGCTCTCCGAATGGCAGCAACTGGGCTTCAGGAGGCCGGGCGGAGAAACTTTTCCAAAGCCCGGGGAAAAGGCGGTACTGAAGATCCTTGCGGGAGAGAACGGGCCGGGATTTCTGATGATGAGAAATTTCTTCGTGCTGAAACGGTATAACAATGCCGATGCGTACGCACTCGGTGTCGGTCTGCTGGCCGACCGTCTCGGCGGCTATGGGGGCATGTTTCAGAACTGGCCCCGTCCTGCCGATGCACTCACCGGTGAAGAAAAGATCGAATTGCAGAAGCTGCTGAGTGAAAAGGGATTCTACGCCGGCGAGATCGACGGCAACCCCGGTCGGGGAACCAGGGCGGCAATCAGCTCCTGGCAGCAGGCGATGGGTCTGGCTGTCGACGGTCTGCCGACAAAATCGACTCTTCTCAGACTGAGAGATTAATACCGCGCTGATCACTTTTCAGTCAACGATATTTTGAGCAAAACGCAGCGGCAGGTCTACAGGATATAGAGCATTGTCAGAAAATGAAAGGTACTGCCGGCGATAACGAACAGATGCCAGATCCCGTGGGAATGACGGATTTTATCCTTGGCCACGTAGAAATAGATGCCGGCCGTATAGAAGATTCCGCCGACAATCAGTGATATGAGCCCCGGCCGCGGCAGCAGCTGATAGAGCGGCACGATGGCAAACAGGATGAGCCAGCCCATGACGGCATAGATGGCGAGCGTGATCGGCGTCTTCTGTTTCGTCAGAAAAAATTCAAGACAGATCCCCAGCACCGCCAGCCCCCAGATAACCCCAAAAAGCGACCATCCCCAGCCGCCCTTCAGGGTGACGAGTGTCAGCGGTGTATAGGTTCCGGCGATCAGCAGGTAAATCGACAGATGGTCGAGCTTTCTGAAGACCGCCTTGGCCGTTCCGTTAAAGGCGTGGTAGCAGGTGGAGTTCAGATAGACCAGAAACAGACTTGTTCCGTAGATACTGAAGCTGACGATTTTCCACGGGTCACCCTGCAGTGAAGACTGCACGACCAGCAGAGTCAGGCCGCCGAGAGCGAAAAAGGAGCCGATGAGATGGCTGATACTGTTGAACCGTTCGCCGTTGTGCATGTGACAGATCATTCATTAAATTTTTGGTTCTGACAGCTGCTGGATAGATCGAAAATACCACAACGTGGTGGCATGTCAAGCTGTAAGCTGATGGGTATTAATCTTCATAAAAAATAAACCATCCTTTCTTGTTATCAAGGAGGTCGAGCCCATTTGCTTTTTCCTCGGGTCTTTTGATCAGGATCTATTTTTATCATGATTTCCTCACCTGTTATGGTAGTATTGCTCTATTAACGTGACAGGTGAGTTGCTGAAGTTTCCACCTCAGAAAACGGGGGGAATCATGGTGTTTCGCTATGCTGCTGTTCTGATTCAAACGGTTTTGGTAAGTTTTGTTCTCCTTTTTTCTCCTTTACCTCCTGTCCGTGCCGATGATACGTGCACCAACCCGGTTGCAACCCTGGTTTCGATCCAGGGAGATGCCGAGGTGCGCCGCCACGGCTCTGCCGGCTGGCAGCCGGTGCAGATGCATGACCGGTTCTGCCTTGGCGATGTGCTGAGTGTCGGTTCCGGGGCTCGGGCGGCGCTGACCCTGACCAACGAGACGATTCTCCGGGTCAATCAGAACTCTACGCTCAGGTTTGGTCAGCCCCGGGAGCGCATGTCGGTGCTCGATCTGATCAAAGGGGCGCTGCACATCTTCAGTCATCGACCCCGTTCACTTGAAGTCACGACACCGTATGTGAACGGCACCGTCGAGGGCACCGAGTTCCTGGTCCGGGCCGATGATCAGCAGGCGGAAATCATCGTTTTCGAGGGACATGTCAGGGCGGCCAACGCTCAGGGTGTCCTGGAACTGGCCGGCGGCCAGTCGATCAGCGCCGCTGCCGGCGCGGCGCCGCGTTATGTGCAGGTCGTCAATCCGCGTGATGCGGTCAGCTGGACGCTTTACTACCCCGCTGTTTTCCACGGAGCGGTTGGTGAATATGATCCACAGGTTAACACGCTTCTTAACCAGGCGGCCGCTCATTTACAGACGGGCCGGGTCGAGGAGGCCCTGGCGCTGCTCAGCCAGGTGCTCAGCATCGATAGCGAAAATGTCGACGCTCTTGCGCTGCTCGCAATTATCGAACTGGTACAGAACCGCAATGAAGCAGCTCGCGAACTGGCTGTGCGGGCGCATGGCATTAATCCGGACTCGGCCGCGGCAGCCCTGGCGCTCTCCTATGTGAAACAGGCGTTTTTCGATGTCCAGGGGGCCGTCCAGGTATTGGCACAAGCCGCATCGGTAAACCCGGCCAATGCTCAGGTCGGTGCCCGGCTGGCCGAGATGCAGCTCTCCGTCGGCCTGCTCGATGAGGCCCTGGCGTCGATCAAACGGACCGAACAGATTTCTGCTGATATCGCCAGAACCCAAGCGGTTCTTGGCTTTGTCCATCTCGTCAGGGTCGAGATAGAAGCGGCCCAGGCTGCCTTTATCAGGGCCGTGGAACTGGATCAGGCGATGCCCCTGGCGCGACTGGGTCTCGGCTTGAGCCTGATCAGAAAAGGGGAGGTGAGCAGGGGCAGAGCGGAAATGGAAATCGCTGCCGCCCTGGACCCCGGCAGCGCCCTGATACGCAGCTATCTCGGCAAAGCCTTTTTCGAAGAAAAACGTGATACCCTGGCCGGCCGTCAGTACCAGATCGCCAAGGAACTGGACAGCCGTGACCCGACCCCATGGTTTTACAACGCCATCCGCAAGCAGACCAAGAACCGGCCGGTGGAAGCGCTGCACGACCTGCAGCAGTCTATTGCCTTAAACGACAATCGGGCCGTCTTTCGTTCCCGCTTTCTGCTGGACGATGACCTTGCCGCCCGCGGCGCCAGCCTCGGCCGTATTTACCAGGATCTCGGCTTTCAGCAGCTGGCCCTGTCCGAGGGGTGGAAGTCCGTTGCCGCCCAGCCGGGCAACTTCTCAGCCCATCGATTTCTCTCCGACAGTTATCGGGTACTGCCGCGTCACGAGATCGCCCGGGTCAGCGAACTGCTCCAGTCACAGCTCCTGCAGCCGCTCAACATCAACCCGGTCCAGCCGCAGCTGGCAAGAAGCAACCTCGCCGTGCTCGAAGGGGCGGGACCGGGACAGGCCGCGCTCAATGAATACAATTCGCTTTTCCTGCGCAATCGTTTCGCCCTCCAGGCCAGCGCTGTTGCGGGCACGAATGAAACGTTCGGAAACGAACTGGTTCAATCCACCGTCTATAACAGACTCTCCTACAGCCTCGGCCAGTACTTCTATACAACCGATGGAATCAGGGAGAACAACGATCAGCGCTACGAGATCTACAACGGCTACATGCAGGGCATGGTGTCGCCTCAGACGAGTTGGATGTTCGAACTGCGTTACGATGAGGATGAGCATGGCGATTTGACCATGGTCATCGACCCGGCGGTCTACGACTACAGCCCCACATTTCGACAGTCGCTTGAAGAGAAGACCGCCCGCGCCGGCTTCCGTCATGACTTCAGGCCCCACTCCACCATGATAGCTACCGTGGCGCTTGAATCCGGCGACGCTGATATCACCGGATGGGACGGGCTCGAAATCTTCAGCGATGGCAACTCTGTCTCAGGAGAACTACAGCACCTCTATAACTCCGATAATTTCAGTCTCCAGAGCGGGGCCGGTTATTTTTATGCCGAGGACAATGAGAACCTGGTGTTTACCGACCCGTTGTTTGCCTTTGAAAGCGAGGATGAGTTTGATGACAGGTATGCCAATATCTACGGCTATGGGCAGGTAGAGCTCCCTTACAACCTTATTGCCACGCTCGGCCTCAGCGGCGATCTGGTTGAAAACTCGGTCCTGGACCGCGAAGAGATAAACCCGAAAATAGGGCTCACCTGGCAGCCCACTGCCGCCACGATCTTTCGTGGCGCGGTTTTCAAGACCGTGACCAGGAGACTGATTAACTCACAGACCATCGAACCCACTCACGTGGCCGGTTTTAATCAGTTTTTTGACGATATCTATGGTTCTCTGGTGTGGAGCTACGGACTCGGCGTCGATCACCGATTCTCGAACAAGCTCTTCGCTGGTGTGCAATACCTGCAGAGGGACCTGGATAGCCCCTTTGTGCAGTTGGACGATATGACCGGTATGGAGACGGCGGCGGAGGATGACTGGCGGGAACAGCTCGGTTCCGCCTACCTTTACTGGGCACCGGTTAAATGGATGTCGCTGGGGGTGGAGTATTTTTTCGAGGGCTATGAGCATGATGAAATGGAGGTCGGTGCAATCTTCGGCATCCAGGGGGTGACCAATCATCGTTTCGTTCCCCAGGTGAGTTTCTTTCATCCCTGCGGCTTCAGTGCCCGGGTATTGGCCAGCTATATCGACCAGAAGAGAGATTTTAATGACTATATTCCCCTGGAGGCGTTGGAGAGCGACCAGTTCTGGCAGGTCGATGCAGCGCTCAGCTATCGCTTGCCCAAGCGCTACGGCATCGTCAGCCTGGTGGCCAAGAACCTTTTCAACGAGGAGTTCAATTACATAGATACCGATCCGGCAAATCCCAAATTTTTACCGGAGCAGCGTGTGTTTCTGAGCCTGACTTTGCAGTTCTGATATAACCTGTGATCATCGAAAAGCTCGAGCGCCCATGCATGTGGGACGAACAGGCGTCTTTACCTTGGAAAAGGGGAAGGCAATCCGTAAATCATTGATGATGAGGAGGAAAAAGTGGGCAAAAAAAAGTTTAAATTTAAAGCTGATAGCGGAGAAGAATTTTTGTTTTCTGAAGCAAAAGGTAAATCATTCAAGGAGGCAACCGAAGATCAATTAAAAGAGCTCAAAAAACAAAAGGCAGTGCTTGAAGTGTTCAGTTGGAACCCCACCTGAGTAAGGATAGGCGGCAAGGTCTATTGCCGGTAGTTTTTCCGGGGGGTTATTTCCCTACAGAGATAACCCCCTGCCAGTCCGGTCCGGGTGCTTTTCGTCGATAGGCACTGCACAGATCGAGATAGAAGCGCGACGGGCCATCATCGGGCATCAGTTCCAGACAGCGGGCCAGTAATACCTCAACCTGTTCCCAATTTCCACTCCTGAAGTTGTCCACCATTTCCGGAAATATCTCAACATAGACACGCTTGTGTGCAGGTGTCTGCTCATGTTGATCGAGCAGTTCATAAATGCTCACCGGCCGACTCTTGCCGCTGAGTAAAAACGTGCCCAGCATTCTGGTGACCAGCCCGGTGCAGCAGCTGACAACGTCTTCCGAGGCGAGCAGACAGGTGCCCAGTTTCTTGTTGAGTCCCTCGATCCGGGAGGCGGTATTGACGATATCACCGACCGGTGCATATTCGTAATGACCGGCTGCACCGATATGGCCCATCAGCAGATAACCGCAGTGCAGACCGATGCGGGTGGGCAGCGCCCGGTCTCCCTGACGGATGTTGAATTGCTGAATTTCACGCGATATATCCAATGCCGCCCGACAGGCTTGTGCCTGCAGTTCCGGCTCAGGTACGGTGGACGGCCAGAGCGCGAACATCGAGTCGCCGATCATATTGGTCACGGTGCCCTCGTGACGGGTTACCTGGGTAAAAAGGCACTCGTAATAATCACTCATAAGACTGCTCATCTCCCGGGGCGGCAGCCGTTCTGAGAGACTGGTGTAGTTCCGGGCGTCGCTGAGCAGGCAGGTGCCGTAGATCATTCGATCGCCCGAAGTGACGAAGGACAGGTCTTTTGATATTTCCTCGACGACATGGTCAGGCAGGTAGAGTTGCAGCGCTTTGTGCATATGCCGGCGTTCCTGCCTGGTGCGGATGTATTTCTGAAGAGTGGCCAGCAGGTAGGCTCCCGGCAGAAGAATGGCGAGCGGAATAATGAGCGGCGGCCACAGGTTGGCGCTGAAGACAACCCGGCCGGCAACCAGTCCGGCTGCAGCTAGAACGGTGAGAACCGCGGCCGCCATTATCGGCTGGAGCAGGAAGCTGACCAGGCAGGCGATGGCGGTGACAACCAGAATGACGGTGATGCCGGCTGGAATAGACAATGGGGTCAGCTGGCTGTTGTCTCTGAGATTGGCGTATACGGTGGCGGCAATTTCAACCCCGCTCAGATCGAGACCGTCGGGTTGGGTGTAGACGGTATGGAAACCGTCCTTCTGCTCGGACCATGAGGTGCGGGCGGCGCCGACAAAAACCGTCCGGTCTGTGATTGCCGCATTGAGGGCTAGCTCGCTGCTGTACTCGGGTAACACCAGTCGGTGCATTGAAATGGTCGGCAGAGTGGAGGGAGGACCATAGAAGTTGACGTACATATAATTGTCACCGCGGTAAACCCTGCTCAAAGCCGTCACCAGATTGAGGTCGACATCAGTCAGGGTTGAGCATGCCGGAGGCAGGTCGACCGTCTCTGTCACCGGTCCGACGCCCTGCTTAACCGCCCGCCTGATAGCGCACATGGTCTCAACCAGACCTTTTTCTGTGATCAGCCGCTCAAGCGGGGAGGTGAGTGTATCTGTTTCCGGCACCATTTTTCGAAAACAATGAAAAAAGAGTTCATTACGGTCAAGCGCCATGGCCTGCAGGACAGTCACCGGCAGCGTCGGGCTGTCGTCAATAGAATGCTTGAAGGTCCAGGCCTGGTTAACGCGCACCGGTACCTTGGGTAGCGGAAACGGCGCCATACCCAGGGCGGGGGCGGCAAGAGGCTGTATCGGCGAGACCAGAACTTCGACATCGATTGCGGGCCCTGCTGTTGCAAAGGTGTTGTCGATATTTCTTCTCAGCAGCCGTTCGACCAGGATTACTTTTCCCGAACTGCGGATGGCCTCGGCCAATCGATGGTCATCCTCCGTATTTTTGGGGTCGGCAAAATGGACATCGAATACGATGATACCTGCTCCATGACGGGTCAGTGTTTCGATCAGATCGGCGTATACTGTCCGGGGCCACTTATAGGGATTTTCGGGGAAGCCGAATTTTACCGCGGAATCCTCATCGACATTGACGATCAGCACCCCGTCGGGTGGCTCGATCGGGCCGCGGAGCTTAAACAGCAGAGCCAGGCCGAAGTCTTCTTCGAGGCGCTGGCCCAGCGGTGAGATGTAGAGCACTATTGCGGCAACACCCAGCAGCAAAGCGAAAAGCAGTGGTGTTGCCGATTGCTTCATAGCACTGGTGCCTCAATTGTCGATGATCTGGTAGGTCCCGATTTTATTGAGCAGCCCCTGCCGTGACAAGCCAAGCGCTCTGGCAGCCTGGGAACGGTTGCCGCCGGCGCTGGCTAAGGCCTCGGCAACCAGTCTTCGCTCCAGCGCCTGGACCGCTTCTTTTAATGTTCCAGGCGGGAGTGCGGGGTGTGCCTCAAGCCTCGGAGTTCCATCGGGACAGAGCTTTGTCGAAAGCATCTCCGGGGAGATGAATTCGGCGCCCGCCGCCATGGTTATGGCCCGCTCCATCTCATTTTCCAGTTCACGGACGTTGCCGGGCCAGTCGTACTGCATCAGTAAATCGAGTGTCTGCGGGGTAATCTGGGCGCCTGGTTTATCGTAGCGGGCTGCGAATTTTTCCAGAAAATGGCCGGCCAGCTGGAGGATATCTTCTTTGCGTTCCCTCAGCGGCGGCGGAGTGATCTGGAAGACGTTGATCCGGTAATAGAGATCTTCGCGAAAGTTTCCCTTGCCGCTCTCTTCTTTGAGGTCGCGGTTGGTCGAGGCGATCAGTCGGACGTTGACCCTGACGGTTGTGGTGCCGCCCACCGGGCGAAATTCGCCTTCCTGGAGGACGCGGAGCAGCTTCACCTGCATCGGCAGCGACATTTCGCCGATTTCGTCGAGAAAAATCGTCCCTCCATCCGCCACCTCGAACAGTCCTTTTTTGTCCGATACAGCGCCGGTGAAGGCGCCGCGCACATAGCCGAAAAGTTCGCTTTCAAGCAGCGTCTCCGTCAGGGCGGCGCAGTTTTCGGCGACAAAGGGCTTGTCCTTGAGCGGTCCGTTGAAGTGGATCACCTTGGCAATCAGCTCCTTGCCGGTTCCGGTCTCTCCCTGAATGAGCACCGATGTCGGTGTTTCGATCACTTTTTCCATCAGATAGAAGAGGCGGCGCATCGGCGGGCTCGAGCCGATGATGTCCTGGAAGGTCGAACCGGCCTGAACCTGGGAGAGCAGCGCCCGCCTCTGGCGTTCCAGAGATTGAAGATTGTCGGTCAATTCGCCGTATAGACGGGCATTGTCAAGGGATACGGCAATGGTGCCGGAGAGGATCTCGAGTAGTTTTTTGTCGCGTTCTGAAAAGGGTCCATCGGTTTTGTTCAGGGCGTAGAAGACGCCGAGGAAGCCCCGTCTCGATTTCAGCGGCACGCAAATCATCGAGCATGTGATGAAGTCGGAGTCGGGTGACTTGATGTCGAGCACCCGATCGTCCCGGGCGACGTCATTGATCAGCACGATCTGATCGTGTTCTTTTACCCAGCCGGCGACCCCCTGGTGATCGGGGAATCTGAACAGAAGCGGGGCCGGGTTCGGTGAAACATCATTGTCTTCGATAGTGCGGTAAAAATAGAACTCCCTGGTCGATGCGTCATGCAGCGCTATCGAGGCCCCCTCGATTCCGAAGATCGGTTTGATTTTGGAAAAGATGACCGCCAGCATTTCGTCGAGGTTGGCGATGCTGTGAAAAGAAGCAATCACGTCACCAAACAGCAGCAAATCCTTTTCCGTCAGATAGCGCTCGTGTTCCATGAAAACGGCTCCGGTGCAGAGTGTGGTTGTACCTGGCTAATGGGAACCCGATGATGAGATGTACAACTAATTTACACCAACACCAAGGAGATGTCTAAATAATTTACATAAAATAACATGCATTCAGTCATTTAGCAGCTCGGTCGGGGCCGTCCGTATAATAATAAATTTGGTAATAACAGCAAGATAGAGAATTCTGGTCGTGGTCTTTCAAAGCGTTAGGAAAAACTGGCACGTAACTGGCAAAACTAGAGTCAGACACCGGGTATGAAATGATCGTTAAGGAAACAGCCGCATGAGCGGAGATGCAAAACGGGGGGTAACAACATGTACGGACTCGATCATATTATCGTCAGCTTATGGTTTCTTCCAGTAACGCTTTTCATCATCATTCCTCTGGCCGTAGCCTGCCTGTGGGGAGCCGTGTCGCTGATTGCCGGCCCTTTTCGCCAAAAAGTTGCCCAACCGGCGGGCTCACAGGCGGTTCCCGAGCCGGTTTCCTAGCGGGGACCCACACGGGTCGAACCTGTAGTGAAACGAATGGTTCACAAGCTCTTAAACGATCCCTCCTGCTAGAAAATCTCTGGGATAATTGCCATATCAACCGTTTTCTAGCATATGAGAGGGTTGACTCCCTTCAACCCTCTCATTATAACGTGCAGAGTACTCACCATTTGGGAGATCTTGTCGTTCATCTCCGGAAGCAGCTCATCATCACCAGCAGGCGCGGCCCTTTATGAAAAACATCGACGCTGACCTTCGGCATCTTAAAGGCCCGATCGCCGGGACCACGCCCCGATTTGCCTGGACCATGGTCAACGTCTGTGCCGGTGCGGAGCAGGGTGACGCCCATCTGCTCTGCATCGATAATCAGCATCATGTTCTGATCGATACCGGGTCGCGGGACATGGCCGCCGGACATCTGCTGCCGCTGCTGCAGCAGGCAGGTATCGAGGCGGTGGACCTGGTCTTTATCAGTCATGCCCATAAGGATCATTACGGCGGGCTGGACGTCCTGCTCGAACATGATATCGAAATCCGCCGGCTCTACTTCAATCTGCCCGATCGGGACCAATGCCTCAAGGAGATACCCTGGGGCTGCGATTATGATGATGTCATCGGTGTCCGTGACCGTCTGCTCGCCCGGGGAATAGAACTCAGCCCGCTGGAGCCGGGGCTGCGCTTTGCAATCGGCAGCGACACGGTTATCGAAGTGCTTTACGTATTCGACGGCGTCGATACACCGGTCGGCAGAACCGATGTCAACGACATGTCCGCGGTGATGAAAGTCCGTCACGGCGAGCACCGTTTTTTATTTGCCGGGGATCTCAATGAGGGTATCGGCGGCTATCTGGCGGAGACTGCCGAGGACCTGAAAGCAGATATTCTCAAAGTCCCGCACCACGGCGTCGATCCGGTTGCACCCATTTCCTTTTTTGAAAAAGTTGCGCCGCGCTGTGGTCTGGTTTCGGCCCCGGCTCCCTACTGGCGGGAATCAACCGGTGACCGCATAAGAAACTGGTTTGCCAAAAACCGGATACCCGTCTGGGTCAACGGTATTTCCGGTCATGTCAGGGTGGTCGCCGAAAATGGCACGATAGAGATAGAAGCAGCAGGCTAGCCCGCGATCACCACTCACCTGGAAAGCAATCCCAGCCATCGTATTGAAATCATGAAAATAAACGATCCATTCGGGCGCCTGGAGCGCCGTCACCAGATCGGCTACGAAGCGGTAAGAGATTCCATGGCACGCAACAATATCGATACTCCTGAAGCGGCACGGGGGGTTATAAAAGATACGAAAAAGCGGGCCCTGAAATTTATCGCAGCGGCCGCTGTCATTGCCCTGCTGACCTATCTGCTTTTTCCCAGGGCGATCATCATCGTTGGCGGCGTGGCCGTGGTGATCGGGGCCTGGGTGATCAGCTGGACGATCAACGGAGAGCGCTACATCAGCCGCTATATCGACGAAGAGCTGGGCGGCCGGTAGCGCAGCCGCCCGGTAGTCTCTTCAGCAGTTTTACAACCGTTGCCCTATTTTCCTGCCTTTACCAGACGCGGGGCCCAGAATATCAGATCTTCGCGCTCATATTCATCGAGAAAATCCTCGCCGGTCCATTTCCTGGCTTGATCCAGGTAACCGTGACGCATGACCCTGAAGGTGATGGTGTCTTCCTCGTCAAATGCCGACGTATCCACCATCGTCACGCCCTGATAGGGGGTGACGCCCAGATAAATCCAGGGGGCATCGACCTCCTGGTCCTCTGTGGCTATCCGGTAAATAATATGGGAGCCTTCCGGTTCGGTATGGATTTTCAGGTTCATCGCCTGCTGGGAGGCGCAGGAGGAAAGTAACAGGGCCGCCGCCAGAAGCGTCAGCATGGAGAAAAGTCGTTTATTCATTGCTGCTCCACATTGGTGAAAGAAGAATGATGCTGGTACCGGTTATTCCTGCTCCAGTTCGGCGTGGACATCGATGGCCTGGGCCCGGGCTTCGACTTCGGAGTCGTGGCGCTTGTTGATCCAGAATGAGGTAATTGCCGAGTGGAATCCCCGTTTCTGCAGCTGGACGGTCACTTTTTCCGACTCGTCGCCGCGCCACACCACCTGCGCCGGCGTCTGGCCAAGATTGGTGTTGTCTTTGAGGTTGATGATCTCAGCACCCTGCGGCGTGCTGTCGATCGTGGCGGCCCCGTACTGGGTCGCGCTGCAGCCGGTCAGTGTCAGCAGCAGCAAACCGGTCAGGGCGGGGAAAAGGGCGGCCAAACGTCTGGTAACGGTAGTCTTTTTCATAACGTCTATCCTTGCAGGATGAAGAAGGTGGTGTCAATTATCGTGGTACACCCGGAGGGATTCGAACCCCCGACACCCAGGTTCGAAGCCTGGTGCTCTATCCAGCTGAGCTACGGGTGCACATGTCCTAAGTTATTCTTTTATTTCAGTATTTTGGGCAAAGTTTGGCTCGCTTCACCTGAGGCTGTGAATGTACTCCAGATAGCTTGCGGAGTCAACTGAAGTCAGGTCTTGTCTTCACGCATCGTTGAACTGTATACGATTACAGATGGTTATGTCGGCTCAGCCGAAATATAGCCAGCTGATATTCATGTCTACAGGGTTACGGCCAATCGTTGCGAATCAAAGCTGGTTGGAATAGCGTTGAAGGTGAAATCATATACAAAATCTGCTGGTTGTGGACCACTCATCCACGCCTGGAAGTCGTCCACCGACAGTCCTTCATCGGTGATGATATTCAGGTTGTAGAAAGAGTCGCCTTGTCTGAGAAACTGATGCCATCTGCTCTGGAAACTGCGGACAGCTGTTTGGCCGTTTTATTGGGCCGGAATTGTGCCTGGTGAGTCAATATTGATAACGCAGCGGCGGGATGTCGCAGCCGATGGTTCCGGCCTGGCGCAGAAAATAGTCATCGGTCATGCCGGCGATAAAGTCGCGTGCCCGGGCAGCCGCCGGCTGACTTTTTATATAGGCGGGGTCAAGGTCCTCGAGCAGGTCGACGTCGAGAGAACTGCCGGTTCCGTCTTCGAGATGTTTGAGGTAGTGGTCGAACAGCCGCTGGTAACAGAGCTTGATCAGCGGCATGTATTCCTGGGTCTGCGGGGCGAGGTAAATATGGCGGTAGTTGAAATCCTTGAGCTCTTTTAAGGTTTCGGCCGCTGCATCCGAGAAGCCGATATGGCCGATTTCCTCCAATCCCGATTGATCGGGGCCGGGAACCGAGCTGTTGCGGATCAGGTCGGTAACCAGTGCATAAACGATCGAGCCGTTGGTTTCGCCGAGCAGCGAAACGCAGCGCTCGGGGATGTCACCGCGTTTGATGAGACCCAGGATGATCGCATCTTCGATATCTCTGCCGATGTAGGCCACCGTGTCGGCCATGCGGACCACACATCCTTCAAGGCTCATGGGCTGCAGGTCGAGGGCGGGATTGGCGGTTTTCAGTTCGACCTTGAGGTCAAATTCAACAAAACCGTTCAACTCGGCCGGACTGAGGCGCCGGGCATGGGTTTCACCGTCGTGGCAGAGGATGCCGTCCAGGGTCTGCAGGCAGAGATTCCAGCCCCTGCCTTTGCGTTCGAGCTGGTCCAGTGCCCGGATCGACTGGATATTGTGTTGAAACGGCGGCAGGCCGTGGTCCCGGCAGAGCTGAGACAAAAAGGCCTCGCCGCTGTGGCCGAACGGCGGATGACCGATATCGTGGCCCAGCGCGATCGCTTCGATCAGATCTTCGTTCAGGTGGAGGTAGCGGCCGATGGTTCGGGCGATTCTCGAGACCAGCTGAACATGGAGTACCCGGTGAGTGATATGGTCGTTTCTGACCAGGCAGAATACCTGGGTTTTGTCGATATAGCGGGCGTAGGCGCGTGAGTGCAGAATGCGGTCGGCATCCTGGGCAAAGTTCTGCCGGTAGCCCTGTAATTCTTCAGGCCGGCGTCGGACACCTGCAACCGAGCGGACGGCCTGCGGAGAAAAATCGGCTGCTTCGCGCTCGTGCAGATGCTCTGCTATGAAAAACTCTGGAGGCTGATCGGCGGATTCACTCATCGTACCTTTCTTTCTACTGGATATTCCCATTCAGCTCCTTATAATAATGCTCGTCATATCATGTAGCCAGAATCATTTTCGCTGAAGGTGAATCGTCGTATAAAAAGCGTGTTCAGGAGAGAAGTGATGAGAATTTCCATCGAGTATTGCGCTGCCTGAAACTACAAGCCGCGGGCCTCCGGACTGGAGGCCGAACTGAAGAAGAAGTATGAAGCCGATATCGAACTGATCGCCTCATCGGGAGGCGTCTATGAAGTCCGTGTTGATGATGATTTGATTTTTTCCAAGAAACGTCTCGGCAGGTTTCCCGCTGAAGGGGAAATCGAGAAGCTGATCGGCTGATGGTTTTCAGCAGGATCGGCGGCACTTCAAAAAGATTTATCCGCACTGGCTGTTATCCTCGATGCTCTGTGAATTAAAAGTTGAAAACCTTGCCCTGATCGACTCGCTGCATCTGAAGTTCGAACGTTCGGATGGGGACGCGCTGGTGGTCATGACCGGTGAAACCGGGGCCGGCAAGTCAATCATGATGCGGGCCGTCGATCTGCTCAGCGGTGGTCGCGGCTCCGCCCAGTGGATCAGAAGCGGTGCCTCGAACTGCAGCGTCGAAGCCCTGTTCGAGATCGGAGAACATTACCGGTCGATACGCCGACGCATCGAAAAGTGCGGCTTCGGGGATTCCGACCAGGTCGTTTTCAAGCGGGTCATCTCCCAGAACGGCCGCAGCAGGTTTTATATAAACGGTTCGCTGGCCACCGCCAAAATCGTTTCAGACATCTGCTTTCGTCTGCTCTCCGTCGGTTCTCAGCACGATCATCAGCAGCTGCTGCAGCCGGTCATGCACCTCGAATTTCTCGATATTCTGGGGGATCACCTCGAGGATCGCCGGCGTTTTAATTCACTTTTTGACAGCTGGCGTCGTGCCGCAGCTGAACTGCAGGCAATGCACGACCGTCAGCGGGAGCGGGAACAGCGCCGTGACTTTCTCTCCTTTCAGATCAATGAGATTGCAGAGCTTGGACCCGAAGTCGGGGAAGATGAAGAGCTGGGGGCGGAGCGCAACCGGTTGAAAAATGGCGAGGCGCTGATTCGCCTGAGCCGGGAGTGCTATGACCTGCTCTCCGGAAGCATCAGCGAAAACCTCTCCCTGGTGCGCAAACACATCGAACAGCTCCAGCGCCTTGATCCGGGGCTCGAAAAGCTGGCCGAAGAACTCAGCTCCTACTCGTTTCTGGCTGAAGATTACAGCACTCGGCTGCGCTCTTATTCCGATGGGCTGGACAACGACCCGGCCCGTCTCGACGCGGTCAACGCCCGGCTCGATAAACTGCAGGGGTTGAAACGAAAATATGGCGACAGTCTTGACCAGGTCCTGGCTTACTGCAGTGCTGCGGAGCAGGAACTGGAGGCGCTCGACAGCATCGATCAGCAGATCGAGAAACAGCAGCAGAAAACAGCAGAGCTCGAGAAGCAGGCTGTAGCCGCGGCTGTGCAGCTCTCGGCTGCGCGCAAACAGACTGCTGCACGGATGGAGCAGTCGATGGCAAACGAACTCACCTCGCTCTTTTTCGAGCAGTCAGCCGTAGAGGTGCACTTCGAGCCGGTCGAAGAGGCCGCCGAACAGCTTCGCACCAATGGTTTTGACCGGGTTGAGTTTTTCTTTGCTCCCAATCCAGGTGAGCCGCCGCGGCCGCTCGCCAAGGTCGCCTCGGGCGGCGAGTTGTCTCGTTTGATGCTGGCTTTTAAATGTCTTCTGGCCCGCAAGGATATGGTCGAGACGGTCATTTTCGATGAAGTCGATGCCGGGGTCGGCGGGGAAGCGGCTGAGTCGGTGGCCAGAAAAATCAAGGAACTGGCCCGCCACCACCAGGTAATCTGTATTACGCATCTGCCCCAGATTGCGGCCAGGGGAAGCACTCATTTTCTGGTCCGGAAACAGCTCAACAACAAGCGGACCATCACCAGCGTCAGTCAATTATCTGAACAGGAGCGGGTAGAGGAACTGGCCCGCATGCTGGCCGGCGACTCGGCCAGTGCTCAGACCACCGCCTGGGCCCGGGAACTGCTCGATAAGGGACGGGCGGCGGCGTGAACCGCATCAAGGCGATCAGCCTGTTTTCCGGGGGGCTCGACTCGATCTGCGCCACCAGGGTGGTGATGCAGCAGGACATCGAGGTCATCGCCATTAAATTTGTCTCTCCGTTTTTCGGTTACGATATCCTCCAGGACCCTGAAGCCTACCGGATTGAAACGCGGGAAAAATATGGAATCGATGTGACCGTGGTTGATATCAGCGAGGACTACCTGCAGATGCTGCGCAGCCCGGCGCATGGCTTCGGCAGGTATTTCAACCCCTGTATCGACTGTAAGATCTTCATGCTCGAACGGGCCAGGAAGATGCTCAAAGAGTTGGGAGCATCGTTTCTGATCACTGGTGAAGTGCTCGGCCAGCGGCCGATGTCTCAGCGCCGCGATACGCTCAACGTCATCGAGCGCGACTCTGAAACACGCAGTAAGTTGCTGAGGCCGCTCAGTGCCAAACTGCTGAACGAAACCGAAGCGGAAATCCGGGGCTGGGTCGACCGCGAACAGCTGCTCGATTTCAGCGGTCGAGGCCGGTCGAAGCAGATCGCGCTGGCCCGGTCGTTTGGTATTGACGAATTTCCTGCCCCCGCCGGCGGCTGTATTCTGGCGGACCCGATTCTGAGCAGGAGAATTGCCCGGGTCTACCGGGACGAGTTCATCGTTACCCAGGCCAATATGAATGTGGTCGATATTTTGTTGATGCTGATCGGCCGTCAATTTCTGCTTCCCAACCGGGGCTGGCTGGTGCTGGGTCGGGATGAAAAGGAAAACGACCAGCTCGAAGCCCTCCAGGAGCCGGGTGATATCAAGCTCTGGATCGAAGAACGGCCGGGTCCGGTCGCGCTGCTCAGAAGGGCAGCGGAGTTTTACCAGGACGTGCAGAGTTGCAGAACTGATACCCATTATGCAGCCGGACTCATTGCCCGGTATGCTAAGAAAATTGACGGGCACCCGGCCGCCGGAACCGTCGTGATCGAGGAAAACACCATTCGTACCGAACAGTTAAGCAAACCGCTCGATGACGACAGCTTTCGCGACTGGATTATTTGAAATGAATCCGAAGGATCTGCAATGAATCGTCTACGCTGCACCTCTTTTCTGATCTTTTCCACCCAGCTTCTGTGCTTCGGCCCGGCTGTTTCAGCCCAGCAGGGCGGCCCGGGAAAAAATGAAAAAGCACCGATTCCGATACTGAGCCAGGAGCAGGCCGAGAAACTGCCCACCGAGTCGACACAGGGTGATGATATCCCCCTTCTCGACGAAAAGTATGAACAGACACTCGATACACTGCAGGAACAGGGCACTGCGCTGGTGGTCAGCGCCGCCCGCTGGATCGATTCGTTTTTTGATGACCCGCGCTATGTGTCTGAACAGAACCGGACCAGGGCAAAACTGAAATTGACTTTCGGCTACTCAAAATTTGACGATTTCGAGTTCAGTCCGGGTATCGATCTGAGGCTGAATCTTCCTGTTCTCGAGAATCGGGTGAATCTCTTTCTCACCGTAAATGATGATGATGACTTCGATGTTGATTCCAACCCCATTGCCGACAGCGAAAATGACAAAGACAATGATCTGACGGCCGGAATCAAATATTTTCTTGCAATGGGAGAGAGTTACAATATTTCGGCCGATGCCGGCGTTTCAGGCAGCTATGTCTACGGCGGCCTCCGTTACCGGCATCTGCATCCGTTTTTCAGCAATTTCTGGGATGGCCGCTTTACCAATCGTCTGCGCTACTATTCCGATGACGGCTGGGAAAACAAAGCATCCTACGATATCGAACGCCATCTGGGTGAGCGATATTTCATCCGTAATACCTTCACCGGAGTATTATCTGAAACAGCTGACGGCTTGCCGTTCTCGGCAGTAACCAGGCTCTTTCAGGTTTTCAGCATCGAGCGTGCATTGCTCTATGATGCCGGGGTCTATTTCGAAACTGAACCTGAGTTCGAAGTAAGTGACGTTCAGCTTAAGCTTCGTTATCGGCAGCGCTTTTATCGCGACTGGCTCGTGCTCGAGGTTGCACCGCAGCTAACCTTCCCAAGCGAGCACGATCACGATATGAACCCGGGCCTCATTCTCAAATTCGAGGCCGACTTCGGCTACCTCAAGGATTATCAGCCGTATCAGTCGATCTTTAAATTTTAGCGTCTTCGCTTACCTCATAGGAGTCGATCGATGACGAAGTTGACGCTGAGCTGTCCGCCGGGCAGGCCGTATCGGTCAAGCGCTATCCAGGCGGTGTGAGCGTCCCTGATTCCGGGCGGATAGGCAATAATAACCGGGAAGGTACCGCGAATCAGCCCGCTGCCGCTGCAGCGCCAGCACTCATAGAAGCGGGTCCCGCCAAGCCCGCGGCAGCCGGTGCACCTCAACTGCACCGGTATGGCGATCCGGACCTGGCCGCCGTGTCGAGCCTGGCCCGGTGACAGGGCAACGGTGACGGCACCGGGAATATCTCGATCATCCTCTGTGCAAATTTCCTCGATCGAATTGAATTGCTGTTCGAAGATCTCGTCAAAAACCGGCCGGTAGCGCTGAAAGGCATGGCGCGGCCGCAGATCCTCATAACCGGGCGATTCGTTTTCCGGTATGAGAGGCTCGACCGGAGAGGTGGGACGCCCGGTCATCACGTTGTCGCGCGCCCGATGCGCGGCCGGGACCGGGCGACTGCTCCGCCGCCGGTCATAGTCCCGCCGGCGTGACGGGTCGCCGAGAACCGAATAGGCCTCCTGGATATTCTGGAAGGGCGTGTGACCTTCCGGGTAGCGGTCCGGGTGGTACTCCTTGGCCAGCCTCTTGTAGGCCGCTCTTATATCTTCCTGGGTTGAAGATGCCGGAATACCCAATATGATGTAATAATTCTTCGGCATATCAGATCCTCCTTCATCGGCTCATCCATACGTGTTCAGTCAGTCCTCCCGGCTTGCCGGTTTGCCGGCTGACGCTTCCATCAGGTTCATGCATTGTCGGCCGCCTGCTGGCTCGATTTCTGTCGGGGATTGAATTTCGATACACTGCTCAGTTTTTCAAAAAGCTCCTTCTCCTCATCGCTCAAATTCTTTGGCACCCTGATTCGCACCTCGACGATCAGATCTCCGGCCCCCTCCTTTGAGCGCGGCAGTCCCTTGGCGCGCAGGCGCAGTTTCCGGCCGCTCTGAGAGCCCTTCGGGATGGTCAGTGATACCGTTTCTGCGGCGGTCTGGATCGGGATCTTGGCTCCCAGCGCGGCCTCCCAGGGCGATACGTGGACGACGGTGTGCAGATCATGGCCGTCGACGGTAAAGCGCGGGTCGGGTGCGATATGAATGCGGATCAGCAGATCTCCGGCGGGCCCGGCCCCTTCACCGGCTTCGCCTTGCCCCGCCAGGCGAATCACTGAGCCTTCGGTAACGCCCATGGGGATTTTGACTTGAAAGTTCCTGGTCGTCGGTCCGGCCTGGTTACTGCGTCCGGCCCGATAGGTCTGCAGGGCGATCGACTTGGTGGCGCCGTTGATCACATCGCTCAAGCTGACGGTAATCTCCGCCTCCTGGCTGCGCCCGGCCCGATCGAAGGGCTGATAGCCGAAGTCACTGCCGCTCTTCTGCTCGAAACCGCCGCCGAAGAGATCCTTGAAAAAGTCGCTGAATCCCGAGGCCTCTTCAAATGATCCATCGCGTCCGAAGGTAAATGTTCTGCTCCGGGAACCCGGCCCGCCCTGGGAATAGTGCTGGTTCCAGAACGGTTCGGCTCCGCCCTGGGCTGCCTGCTGCCGGTTCTTGCCGTAAGTATCGTAATGTTTGCGTTTCTCCGGGTCCTTCAACACCTCATAGGCTTCGTTGATTTTTTTGAACTGGGCGTCCGCGTCTTCGCTTTTATTGACATCCGGGTGATACAATCTGGCATGTTTTCTAAACGCCTTGCGTATTTCATCCTGGGTCGCATTTCTGGAGACGCCGAGAACTTTGTAGTAATCTATGTATTCCATCTGGTTACCCGGTTATGAAGTTGCAAGGGTGCACGGTATCCCCTGGTGCTCATCAAGGCTCTCAATAGGAAAAAGTTTCCTTTTTCTTCACAAATCTTCTCATTTCCGCGACGCTGCGCTCCGTATGCTGGACGATTTTTTCCAGTTTGACCCGAAACCGATCATCGGCTCCCAGCCACCCATCGGCCTTTTTTAGTAGCTCGACTCCATCGTCCAGGTGGCGTTCGACATCTTTCAGCAGTCGCTGCCGCTGCTGATGCTTTTTCTGCTCAGCGTCGACAAACGGTATCAGTCTGCTGATGCAGATTTCGACCAGGTAATCCCTGGGAATCTCGTATTTGCTTGATATTTCATCGAGCAAATTCAGGGTGAAGCGGCTCAGAACAAAGGTTTTCTGCCTTCTTTCCACATCTGCGCGCGGTGTTTCGCCGGAACCGTTTGCGACCCGGTCCAGGGTCTCTCTGCTGTTGACCAACTCGTCGATCAGGGACTTCTGTTGAACGCCAAGGTGATTGGCGGCGATTTTCAACAGATCGATCATCTGGTTGGAGAGCCGAAAGGTTGCTCGTACTGACTGTTTGCCGCGCAGCTGGTGTGAGTTTAATTCCAGATTGTCATAATTCATAGAGCTTTCGATGTTTCTGTTCGCCTCCTTTATATAAATTTAAGCATCGACGATTACTATTTCTATAAAATAATTAAAAGTAATTAAATCGTTAAAAAATAAATAACATTTTTTATTGACAGAGGCAATATCATAATTATTTTGGCGGTAACAGTTTGGGGCGGATCAATACGCTGCCCTTTATTACTATAAGATTTCGTCAGATTGGAGGTGTGTCATGTTTGCTCGAATCAGTGATATTGACAGAATGTTTGACGCGATGGGGATGCTCAGAGGACGGCTGGACGACCTGTATAACGAGCTGGATCGGCCTGCGTCCTGGGGCAGCAACTGGCTGGCCGGCGGCAACTATCCGCGAACCAATCTCTACGATCGTGGTGATACGTTCGAACTCATCGCCGAGGTGCCGGGTCTTGCCAAGGACGATCTGCATGTGAAAATCCAGGGTAATTACCTGGAGATCAGTGGCAAGCGGGAGATAAAAGCCCCCGAAGGCTACCGGGTCCATCGCTCTGAACGGGGCTCAGCTTCGTTTACCCGCAGCCTGACCCTGCCGGCGGATGTCGATTCAGGTAAGGTCGAGGCAACGCTTAGAGATGGAATTCTTGTCCTCGTGCTGCCTAAATCCGAGGCGGCAAAACCGCGTCGGATATCGATTAATTCGTGAGACATCGAGGCAGAACGAAGACGGAACAAATAGTTGACGAAAACGGAGGTTGTTATGGATACCAAAGATATGGCCAAAAAAGAGCCGCAGGCGGTCGAGTCGACCAGAAATCTTCGTCAGCTCGCGCCGCTGGTGGACATCTATGAAAACAGCGATGAAATACTGCTCCACGCCGAGATGCCCGGTGTGCAGAAAGATCAGATTTCAGTGAATATCGACAACGGCAATCTGACCCTGTCGGGTATCAGAAGGCTTGCAGGCGATGGAGTGACCGATTGGGCGGAGTTTGGCGATGTAGAATATCAGCGTGTTTTCTCGGTACCGCAGAGTATCGATGTCGAGCGTGTCAAGGCCGAGCTGAAGGACGGGGTACTGGCTCTGCATCTGCCCAAATCGGAAGCGGCTAAACCCAAGACCATTGAAGTAAAAGCCGCCTGATAACCCGACGCCGTCCATAAAAGAGCCGGTGCCTGAATCATCTCAGGCCCAGATTAAAGAAGCGGGAACCTGGTAAGAACAGGGTTCCCGTTTTTTTTATATTTTCCTGAGCTGGCCATCGCCATTGAAGACGTCCTGACCGTTGCCTGAACATCTTTGCGATACCGGTATGTTATTGCAATTTTTCCCGATGAGCCTTAGATAGTGTTGTAACGAAGCGGGTTGAAGACGGCAACGGTTGAGGAGGGCAAATCCAGCAATGGCTAAATCGAGAAAGCAGAAGCGCCAGGAAGCGATTTTGAATGCGGCGCTGAAGCTGTTCACCGAGAAGGGGTATTTCAATACATCGGTCAGCGATATCCAGGTTGCTTCCAAAATGAGCGTCGGTTCCCTCTACAACTATTTCAGAAGCAAGGAACTTATTGCCGTCACTCTCTACGACAATATCGAGAACTGTCTGTACGAGGCACTCTGCGAGATCGAGAAGAAACACAGTTCGACCCATGACCGCTGCTTTGCGACGGTGCGTCACCTTTTCGAAACCACCGAGAGAAACCCCGATTCGATGCAGTACCTGCTTTACACCAAACATCGTGAATTCATGCCGGTGCAGAAAACGGTCTTTGCTTCGCTGCCCTTCCTCAAACTGAAGCAGTGGATCGGCCAGGGACGGGACCGGGGTGAGTTGCGGGGCATCGATCACAATGTGGCGATGAACGCGGTTTTCGGAGCTTCGATCCGGATGATTTTTCTGCGTATCGACGGAATTCTCGATCAATCCCTGATGCACTATCTCAATGAAAGCTGGGAATGTTCCTGGCGCGCCGTCAGGGCCGATTAAGCGCCAGGTCTTCGTTTTCTTACCGCTCGCTCTATCCTGATCAGGGCTTCCTCGATTCTGCTGCGGGGGCAGGCGAAGTTGATCCGCTGAAAGCCGGAGCCGCCGGAGCCGAAAATATAGCCGTCATCGAGTCCTACTTTGGCCTCTTTGCGCATAAATGAGCGCAGCTCAGCGTCACTGAGATTCAGCTCCCTGCAGTCGAGCCAGGCGAGGTAGGTGCCTTCAGGAGACATCAGTTTGATCTCGGGAATGTGCGAGCGCAAGAAATTTTCCAGGAAGCGGAGGTTGCTCTTCAGGTAATCGAGCAGTTCAGCGAGCCACGCGTCACCGTGCCTGAACGCCGCTTCCATCGCCGCCTGCCCAAAGACGCACGGGGACGCGTGAAACCCCTCGGTTCGTTCGCGAAACATGCGGCGCAGACGTGGATCAGGGATGATCAGCACCGAGGCGTTGAGGCCGGCAAGATTAAAGGTCTTGCTGGCCGAGAAGCAGGTGATCGTCCGGGCGGCGATATTTTCGGAAAGCGTCGCTGTCGGGATATGACGGTTGCTGCCGAAAACGAGTTCGGCGTGGATTTCATCTGAGATGATCAGCGCTTCCTGCTGCATTGCGATTTCAGAGGCCTGTGCCAGTTCTTCTCTGGTCCAGACCCGGCCTCCCGGGTTGTGCGGGCTGCAGAGCAGGAGCATGCGGGCCTTGCTCGGCCGGGGCCTGAGACCGCTATGATCGGGTAGAAAGCATCTCTTCAGCCCTTCATAGTCCATCCTGTAGCGGCCGTTTTTTTCAACCAGCTGATTTTCGATCACACTGCAGCCGTTTCCACTGACGGCCGAGAAAAAGGGGTAATAGACCGGCGGCTGAATGATGACCCCGTCCCCGGGTTTGGTGAACGCCATGATCACGTTGTAGAGGGCGTGGACAACACCGGCGGAGAACACCAGCCACTCCTTTTTCACCTGCCAGTCGAACATTCGCTTAAGCCGGTCGACAACTGCCTCCTTCAGGGAGTCCGGCACAGTCTGGTAACCATAGACAGGGTGGCGGCTGCGGCGGACTATCGCCGCGCTGATCGGTTCGGCGACCGCAAAATCCATGTCGGCGATCCACATGGGCAGAATATCTTTTTCACCGAAAATAACCGGCGCCTGGTCCCATTTGACCGAGTCGCTTTCGCGCCGCTCGATCAGATCGTCAAACTGACTGTTCATATCCGTGCTCCATAACCTTTTCAACAGCAGCGAGAAAGCTCTTTTCAGAAGATGCCCGGGTGATTTTCTTCAACAACTGCTCTTTTTCGGGAAAAGCCCCGATAAAATAGATCCACACCTGCTTCATCCGGCCCAGCAGGTGGCCCGGACCGGACAGCTTCTGTTTCATAGATGTGTAAAGCTCGTCATGAAAACCCCGCAGCCTGTCGAGCCGCTCCAACCCGGACATGTTCATGTGCTTTATCTGTTCCGGCAGCAGCGGGTTGATCAGCAGGCCGCGGCCGATCATCCAGCGCTCGATTGAAGGGAAACGGCGGGAGAGTCTGGTGAAATCCTCGAGGTTGACAATGTCGCCGTTGTAGACCAGCCGGTGGCTGGTTGCAGCGCAGCAGTGCTCGAACTGATCGAGATCGACCGTGCCGCGGTAAAGCTGTGTTCCAAGCCGGGCATGAACGATTATTTCGCTCAGCGGGTAGGGCTCGAGCATCGGCAGCAGGGTGTGGGCCTCCTCCGGAGAGCGGTAGCCGAGGCGCATTTTGATCGACAACCGCTGCTTGAGCCGGGGCAGGATACGATCGAGCAGCGAGATGATTGTTTCAGGATAGGGGAGCAGCCCGGAGCCGCGGCGTTTACCGGCCACCATCTTAACCGGGCAGCCCAGATTCCAGTTGATTTCCCGGTAGCCGAGGTCAAAGAGGCGATCGGCCAGAGCGATGAACCCGTCTGCATCGGTATTGAGCACTTGCGGGATCAGCGCTGTACCATCACTGTTTTCCGGCAGCAGATCCCTGATCAGCTTGTCCGGGTAACGGGGCTGGCTCTGGGGGTTGATAAACGGCGCCACGGCAACGTCGATGCCGCCGAAATGGCGGCTATAGACGTGTCTGAAAAGAGCATCGGTAATCCCCTTGAGCGGGGCCATATAGAGCCGTTTTTCTTCCAAAATTACTCCCGGTACGGTAAAGATAGGTAACGAGGGACCAAAATGTATCTGTGGGACGCTATCCGAATCTATACGGCTGATTACAGACAGGTCAAGACGAAACGATGGTAAAACGAGGCAGCCGTGCAAAAATCAGCGCTTGATTCATTTTTTTCGCACTATCCGGAGTCGGTTCTGCAGACCTTGAACGAGAGCTGCCGCTCGCGGGGCATGAGAATCTACCTGGTGGGCGGGGCGCTGCGCGATTTATTGATGAACGTCGTTTCCGTCGATCTAGATTTTGCGGTCAATTCCGGTGCCGCCGCTCTGGTTGAGGATGTCCGCAGCCGCCTGGGCAAAGGCTCGGTAGTTATCCTGGGTGAGGAGGTCAACGACACGGCACGGCTGGTGCTCGATGAGCTCTCTATAGATGTTTCCGGTTTCCGAAAAGGTGCAAAAACGATTGAAGCGGACCTGGTCAAACGCGATTTCACCATCAACAGTCTTGCCGTTTCCCTCGACGATCTGCTGGAGCCGGAAAAAGATGTCGAGATTATCGACCCTTACGGGGGCTTTCGAGATCTTACCATCGGCGTGGTACGCGCCTGCCCCGGCTGCTTCGACGACGACCCGCTGCGGCTGCTGCGCGCCTACCGATTTGGCGCTCAGCTGGGATTTTATATCGATGATAAAACCGCGGCGCTGATAAAAGAGAAATCGTCCCTGATAAAAAACGTTGCCGCCGAACGGATCAGTTTCGAGCTGGATCTGATCATGGCCGCTTCCCGGGCTCATCATAGTTTCGAGGCTATGATCGAATCCACGCTGCTCTTTAACCTGATGCCTGAGCTCTACGACGGTCAACAGGTTGAGCAGCCGCCCTTTCACCACCTGGACGTGATGGATCACAACCTGGCGGTGCTGGACGGGGTCGAGCGTATCGTCGATCAGCCCGGACTCTATTTTCCCGGCAGTCGCCCTCTGATTGCAGCCTGCGTCCAGGATCGGCAGACGCTGGTGGCCTTGAAGTGGGCGGCACTGCTGCACGATATCGGCAAACCGGCGGCCAGGAAGGTGGCGGGAGATGATGAGCAGCGCATCACCTTTTACAGCCATGATGAACAGGGAGCCCTCATCGTCCGTCAGATCGGTGAGCGCTGGAAGTGGAGCCGGCGGAAAAAGGACCGTATCGCCGCTCTGGTGGCGATGCACATGCACCCGTTTCATCTCAACAACGTCGCTCAGAATGGAGAAACGATCTCCAAGAAGGCGATGCTGAAGATCTGTAAACGGGCCGGAGACGACCTCTGCAGTTTGTTCATCCTGGCCATGGCCGACAGCCTGGCCGGGCAGGGGCCGGACAGACCGGCAGATATCGAAGAACAGGTCGAACAGCTCTTCGCTGAAATCGTCCGTTTCAAGAAGGAGACGCTTGAACCGGTCGTCTCAGGCCCGAAACTGTTGACCGGACATGACCTGCTTGATACATTTGGGCTGGAGCCGGGACCCGAGGTCGGCCGCCTGCTCGATGCGGTCGAGACTGCGGCCGTGGAGGGCTTGATCAGAACCCGGGAGGATGCATTGGTCTGGATAAAAGAGCAGCTTGCCAAACAGGGGCAAATGGAATAAAGAGTGCGTAAGGTCAGAGACTACTATTTCAAGAAGGCCAAAAAAGAGAAATACCCGGCCCGATCCGTTTTCAAGCTCGAAGAAGTCCAGAAAAAATATCGTCTTTTTCGCCGTGGAGACGCGGTTCTCGATCTCGGCTGCCATCCGGGGAGCTGGTCTCTCTATGCTTCCGCCGTTGTCGGGCCGAACGGCCTGGTCGTTGGTGTCGATCTGCAGGATACCGGCCGCGAGCCGCGGGATAATGCGGCACCGATTCACTGGTTGTCTGGTGATGTTACCGATCCGGAGCTGATCGAGGTGATAAGAAAGATACGGCCGGGATTCAAAGCGGTCATTTCCGATATCGCCCCGAAAACCACCGGCAGCCGCTGGGCAGACCACCAGCAGTCGATGCGCCTGGTCCGGCAGACCCTGGAGCTTGCCGAGCTGTTTCTGCACGAAAAGGGGCATTATCTCTGCAAGGTCTTCCAGGGCGAGGATATGCCGGAGTTCGTTGCAGAACTGAAAGCCAAATTTAACTTTGTCAAAGTCATAAAACCGCAGAGCTCCCGCAAGGAGAGCCGTGAAGTGTTCGTGCTCGGCATGGAGTACCGGTGTTGAGTCGGGCACGAGCACTGCTGTTCAAACACATTCAATAGAGATCAGAAACAGATAGGACTACCCATGTCAGGACATTCCAAATGGTCGACCATCAAGCGCAAAAAAGGTGCCATTGATGCCAAGCGCGGAAAAATTTTCTCCAAGCTGATCAAGGAGATCACCGTTGCCGCCCGCCAGGGAGGCGGCGATCCGGACGGCAACCCCCGGCTGCGCTCAGCCATTGCTGCGGCAAAAGCCGAGAACATGCCCAAGGACAATATCAGCCGGGCCGTCGACAAGGGCAGCGGCGGCGGCGACGGCGACACCTACGAAGAGATTCTCTACGAGGGATACGGCCCCGGCGGCGTTGCGGTTCTGGTCGAGTGCATGACCGACAACCGCAATCGGACGGTGGCCGATGTCAGGCATTTTTTTGCCAAGAGCAACGGCAACCTGGGCGAAAACGGCTGTGTCGCCTGGATGTTCGATAAAAAGGGTCAGATCCTGGTCGATAAGGAGCATATTGCCGAAGAGGATCTGATGGACAAAGCGCTTGAGGCCGGCGCCGAGGATGTGATCGAGGACGAGAACGAGTTTCAGGTTCTGACTTCCATCGATGATTTCAACGATGTCCGCGACGGGCTCGAAGAGCAGGGGGTCGCTTTTCTGGAGGCGTCCATTTCGATGATTCCGCAGAATACGATTGAAATAGACGATGAAAAAATCGCTGTTTCGCTGCTCAAACTGCTCGAAAACCTTGAAGATCATGACGACGTCCAGAAGGTGCATGCCAATTTTGACATCGATCAGGATCTGATGGAGAAGCTCTCATAACCGGCAGTCGATGAGACGGATTCTCGGTATCGATCCCGGCTCCCGGCTGACCGGCTACGGGGTGGTCGAATCAGAACGGGGCGCCATCAGGTTCGTTGCCTGCGGGGTGGTCAAGACAACCACGTCGATGCCGTTTGCCTATCGCCTCAATCAGATTTTTTCTGGTATCAACGAGGTGATCCAGCTGCACGAACCCAATGAGGCGGCGGTGGAAGACGTGTTTCTGGCGACCAACCCGGGTTCGGCGCTGAAACTTGGCCAGGCGCGCGGTGCGGCGGTGGTGGCGATCATGCAGAATCATCTCGATGTTGCCGATTACAGCGCCAAACAGATTAAACAGGGTGTGGTCGGGTACGGCCAGGCAGGAAAAGATCAGATTCAGCATATGGTGAGGATCCTGCTCGGCCTCAAACGGGCGCCGAGCAGCGATGCGGCGGACGCGCTGGCGGTTGCCATCTGTCATGCCAACCAGCTTCGCATCTGAAACAGGGATAACGGTTGAGATGATAGCAGCACTTACAGGAAAGATTTTGAGCAGAGGGTTGGATCGAGCAGTTGTCGATGTTTCCGGAGTCGGCTATGAGGTTTTTCTGAGCACCGATTCCCTGACCCGGCTGCCCGACTCCGGCGAGGACGCCTTTTTTCATATTCATACCCAGGTGCGTGAAGACGCCATTGTTCTCTACGGTTTCCTGGAGCGTGAGGAAAAAGAGGTCTTCCTGCACCTGATCTCGGTCTCCGGCGTCGGTCCGAAACTTGCTCTTGCCGCACTTTCCGGTATGCGGGCCGGGCCGCTCTGCCAGGCGATCGCGGCCAGGGATGTCAAACTGCTCACCACCCTGCAGGGGGTGGGTAAAAAGACGGCGGAGCGGATCTGTGTCGAGCTCAAGGACAAGGTTGCCGGCCTGGGTGCCGGCGCTCTCGAACCACTGGATGAGGGTGGCGTGACAGCACCCGGCAGCGCTTCGATGGTGGCGGATGTGCTTTCAGCCCTCGGCAATCTCGGCTACAGCGACCCGGTAAGCCGAAAATCCCTGACCGCGGTAAAACGGCGGCTGGGAGATGAATCTTTCAATCAGCTGAGCGTTGAAGAACTGTTGCGGGAATGCCTCAGGAGTATGGCATGAATTTCGAAGAAGATCTGATGGGTGATGAGCGGCTGGTGGACCCCGCGCCTCTTGGCCGGGACCAGGCGCTGGCCAACAATCTCCGACCCCGTTCGTTGAACGAGTATGTCGGCCAGGAGCAGGTCCGGCGCCGGCTCGACGTCTCCATCGGGGCGGCCAAAAAACGCGGTGAACCGCTCGACCACCTGCTTTTTCACGGATTCCCGGGGCTCGGCAAGACGACTCTGTCCCAGATCATCGCCAACGAGATGGGCTCGGGCATCAAGCCGACGTCGGGGCCGGTTATTGAAAAGCAGGGAGACCTGGCCGCCATTTTGACCAGTCTCCAGGAGGGCGATATTCTCTTTATCGATGAAATTCATCGGCTCAATCATGTGGTTGAGGAGATACTCTATCCGGCCATGGAGGATTTTCAGCTCGATCTGATTATCGGTCAGGGACCGGGGGCGCGTTCGATCAAGATGGACCTGCCCCATTTCACCCTGATCGGGGCGACGACCCGCACCGGCCTGCTGACCCCGCCGCTGCGCGACCGTTTTGGTGATATCCTCCGGCTTGAATTCTACACACCCGAAGAACTGGTGATCATCGTCCGGCGTTCGGCTTCTATTCTGGGGCTGCAGATCGATGGAGACGGTGCCCTGGAACTGGGCCGCCGCTCCCGCGGTACGCCGCGGATCGCCAACCGGCTGCTGCGCCGGGTCAGGGATTTTGCCCTGGTCAACGACTGTCCCATCGTCGATCGCTCCGTTGCAGACCGGGCGCTGAACCTGCTCAATGTCGACGAGTTTGGTCTCGACGATATGGACCGCACCATCATGCTCACCCTGATAGACAAGTTCGATGGCGGACCGATCGGCTTGGAAACGCTGGCCACTTCAGTGTGTGAAGAGAAAAACACGCTGGAGGATGTATACGAGCCTTACCTGATCCAGTCGGGTTTTCTGACCCGCACCCAGCGGGGCAGGGTGGCCACCGTCAAGGCCTACGAGCATTTCGGCCGTAAACCTCCCAAGTCCGGCGGTCTGCAGCCGTCACTGTTCGACAGCGATGAGTGAGGCGCGATTCCCGGCCTGAATCGAGCTACCGGGGCCGACCGCTGTCTTTCGGCAGAGCGAGTTTTCCCTGACAGAGTATCCGCGCACATCCTGCCGGCCCGCAGCTCATCTCGGCCGGCAAGAGAACCCTCCAACCACTTTAAACCACCGCTCACTGCCGGACTATCATCAATGCTGTTTCGGGTTTTCGAATTTATTTTGTTATACTGATTAATTCTAATAAGTTACACCCCTAAAGCTATTTATTTTCTCTGTTTAGTTCATCTGCATTTTTCATAATTATCTACATCTTGTAGTACCTGTATTGCAAATATCCACCATATGTAGTGCCTGCCCCGTGTTGGTTCTGAAAAGCTTATTATCTTGAATTTACGGTTCTTTTTTCTTGACTTAAGACATTTATTCAGGATAAAAAGGTTGATAGTGGTGTAGAGTGGATATAAAGCGGTAAAAAATGGAGTGGGGTGGTAATCCCGTGGCCAGAACAGATATCATCGCCAGCAGATTTCGATCCAGGTCGGAGCATACGCTCGATCCGAAGGGGCGCTTGAACGTTCCGTCGAGATTTCGCGAGGTGCTGAAGCACTATGGCTCAGGAGTCCTGATGGTGGCTCCGTGGGGCCGGCATCTGCGGGCCTGGCCGGCATCTGAATGGCAGATTGTCGAAGACAAGCTGTTGAGCCAGGGCCGGGCAGAACCGAATCTATCCAGTTTCATCAGATACGTTGTTTCCGGCATAGCCGAGTGTACACTTGATAAACAGGGACGATTGCTGCTGCCGACCGGGCTCAGGTCGGAGGTGAATATCGACAAGGAAGTAGTGCTCAACGGCATGCTCGAGTTTGTCGAGATCTGGGACAAGGAAGTCTGGCTGGCTGAGTACTGCAAGACCCGTGAAAATCTCGATCAGTTCAACGAGAGTCTGGCCAAACTCGGCATTCTTTAATGGCCGATGCATCGCTGAAAGGTGTACACCGGCCGGTTCTGCTGGAGGAAGCGGTTGCCATGCTCCAGGTGAGACCCGGCGGTACCTACATGGACGGCACCTTCGGCCTGGGCGGGCACACGAAAGAAATTCTGACTCGATCGGCGCCAGACGGTACGGTCATCGCTTTTGACTGGGACCAGGAAGCAATTCGGCTCGGTCTGGAAAACGTGGGCGACCACGGCGGCCGGCTGCAAGTCATCAACCGCAACTTCAGAGAAATCGAAGTCGGACTCGCAGAGGCCGGAGTCGAAGTTTTAGACGGCATTTTGATCGACATCGGCCTTTCGTCGCTGCAGCTCGAAGCGCCGGGGCGTGGTTTCAGCTTCCGCACCAACGAGCCGCTTGACATGAGAATGGACCGACGCCGGCCGATGACGGCGGCACAGATAATCGCCGAATCGAGTGAACGCGAACTGGCCGACATTTTTTACTACTACGGCGATGAAAAACAGGCCAGACGGATTGCCGCACATATCGTCCAGGAACGCGAAAAAGAAGAGATCGGCATGACCGGACAGCTTGCTCAGATCGTTGGCGCGGCAATTCCGAAGAAATACCATCCGCCCAGAATTCATGTGGCCACCAAGGTGTTTCAGGCTCTGAGAATTGCGGTCAACGAAGAGTTGGTGAACCTGGGAGGAATCCTCGACAAGGCCGCCGATCATCTGAAACCGGCGGCGAGGATCTGCATCATTTCCTTTCACTCGCTGGAAGACAGAATCGTAAAACGGGCCTTTGGCGGCAATGAGAGGCTTCGGGTGATCACCAAAAAACCGGTCACGCCCGGAGATGATGAAATAAGACATAACCCGAGGGCCAGATCCAGTCGGCTGCGGGTAGCTGAGTGTCTGGTTTAACAGGGGGGAATGATGAACTATCAGAATTCGATCAGAATCGGCGCGCGGTCATCGGTGCAGGCCGGGATCAGGCAGCAGCTGCGCAGGAAAAAATCATTTGCTCTGCCCGGCGGCAGCGTATTGTGGATGGCGGCGTCCAAGATAGCCCTGGCCATCGTCTTTATCGTCTTCTGCATCAACCTCTGGCTCAATTTTACGATTACCCGCGGTGGGCAGACTATCCGGGCCGTCGAGGCGACCCATCATCAGCTCAGGGAAGAGCAGATCGTTCTCCTGGCCCAGCGGGCTCATCTGATGTCGGAAAAACAGGTGCTTAAACGGGCAGGTGAAGAGCTGGCACTGTTCGTGCCGGGAGAGAAACAGGTCTTCAAGCTCAGGTAATGAGAGGTTATGGGCAAGCGGTCCCGTCTGCGTACACAAAGCGTCGGGAGACGGCGGCTGGTTGTCCTGGTTGTCCTGCTGATCGTTGTTGGTGTTGTCTGGGGCTGGATCGATAGTGATCGGACGCTGCGCCTTTTCAAGCGCGCCGGAAATCTGCTGAATCCTGGAACGGTTCAGCTGACAACTGAGCGAGAGCTGAGCAGGGGTACGATATACGACAGAAACTATAAAGAATTCGCCATCTCCTACGAACGGGTTTCCGTGTATGCCAATATCCGAGAAATTGAGGATGTGAATCAGGTGATCGGACCGTTGTCGGCGATACTTGAGACCTCTGAAAGCGATCTTATCGGCCGTATGGGCAAAGGTCGGCTCAGGGTCTGGCTGGCAAGAGACATCAGCCAGGACCAGGAAGACGAGATCAGAGCGCTCGCTTTTCAGGGCATTCATCTCCACCGTGAATACATCCGCTACTATCCGCAAAAGGAATCGGCGGCCCATCTTATCGGTTTCGTCGAACGCGACACCGGCCTTTTCGGCATCGAACAGTTTCTCAACAAGCTCGAGACCCGGGACCGACTCAAGATAGGCGATACCCAGGATCTTCTGAAAACGGGAGAGACCAGACCCGGTGTCGACGGTCGTCACCTGATTCTTACCCTGGATGTAAAGATTCAGCGTATCCTTGAAGACTATCTTAAAAAATTGTCGGCCTTTTCACCCCGCAGTCGGCATGGGGTACTGCTCATGGATGCCTCGACCGGGGGACTGATCGGCTACGCCCAGACCCCTTCGTTTGACCCGAATAACTTTCATGCTTACTCCGAGGAAAGATTTACTGATCTTTTCAACGAAAAGATAGCCGTCCCGGATGTCTTCAAAGAGTTTTTCAGAGACCTGTCACTTCTCGAAAGCCAGGCTGGTCCAGGCCGGGAACCTCTGCCCTGGAGCATCGGCGCCGAGGAACGAAAGCTTGGCGTGCAGCTGCAGCTGTGGAACAAGCTCGGCGCCGACGGCCGCCTGGATTTCGATTTTGTCAGTACCCCGCCGGCGGAATATGGAGCGGTTCCCTTTAAAGACGGCCGCAGGGAAATGAAAAGCCTTGAAACGGTCCCGGAAATGCAGACACCGCTTCAGGTGCTCACCGCAATGACCAGAGCCCTGAATGGCGGCTATAAAATAACACCGCACGGTTCGCAGCGTTTTGTGCTGCGCAGGAACCAGCAGGAATATCTGCTCGAAGACCTCGATGTCAAGCCGCCTGGAGGGCTCCTCTCAGAAGGTGTTCTGGCAGAACTTCCGAGGCTGCTCGAACAGATCGGCAGGCGCGGGCCGCTGGGCTCAAAATTTATCCAGGGTATGAGCCGCTCAATAATTGAAGCAGACGTCGAGCGGTTGTTTCATCATTATCTGGGGGTGGTTCTCATCCCTCAAAAAAATCCTGACCTGGTGATGCTTATCACCTCGACCGGTCCCGGATATACGGTTGAGCAGAAAGAGGAGTTTTCCCCGGCGGGTGCGGCTGCCAGGATCATCGGCCAGACGGTGGCCCTGCATCAGGTGATGAAAAATCTCTCCGATATGATGACTCCGGCAATCCAGGAGGACAAAAATTTCAGTGTATCATCCGGTGATGCGCCGTTGAACGCACCCGTGCGACATGATGCTGCAGTTGAGACGGAAATGGTTTCGCTGATTGGTATGAGCCTGAGAAAGTCTCTTCGAATTCTGCAGACAAGCAATGTGGAGATCGAGATTCATGGGAGCGGCCGGGTTGTCTCCCAGCATCCGCCCGCCGGAACCAGGCTCAAGCCCGGATCAAGGGTGACGCTCGTTCTCGAGCGCGACCCGGTTGATCAGGTCTACCAGCGACCTCAGCACATCGAGCCGGAGTAGCTGCCGTGGCCATGCCCAGAAACAGAGCCGGCGATTCTGCCGGAACCGGCCTCAGGCAATCGCTTCGCAGCCTTCTCGGGGGCATCGACTATCGATCCGTTGGATCTTCTTTTAATGAATCCCTGGTGATCACCGAGATTTGCGCCGATTCCCGTGCGGTAGCTCCGTCTTCCTGCTATGTGGCAATCAAGGGCAGCAAAAAAGACGGCCATGATTTCCTCGGCAATGCTGTCGCAGCGGGCGCTGCTGCGGTTGTCGTCCAGAAAAACAGCATCGATTCCGATGCATGTTCCGCCTTGGACATCCCGGTGATCGAGGTGGCTGACAGCAGGAAAGTGCTGGCCGTCCTGGCAGCAGAAATCTACGGCAACCCGGCTGCAGAGATGACGATGATCGGCATTACCGGAACCAACGGCAAGACAACGGTTTCCTATCTTGTCGAACAGGCTTTGCTCGGATTCGGTTTAAATCCCGGCGTCATCGGCACCATCGATTACCGGTATAAAGACCTGAATGGTGACTGGCGCAGTGTTGCCGCGCCGCTCACCACTCCCGATCCGCTTGTGCTGCAGGAGATCCTGCGCCAAATGGCGGACAGCGGCGTCACCCATGTGATCATGGAAACCTCCTCCCATGCCCTGGAGCAGAGCCGGCTCGATGCGATCAGTTTCGACCTGGCGCTGTTCACCAATCTGAGCCAGGATCATCTTGACTACCACCGGACGATGGAACACTATTTCGCCGCCAAATGCCTTCTCTTTGAGAGACTGATGCGCGCCGGCGGCAGTGCGGTGGTCACCGCAGGCACGGCTGAAGATGAAGCTGGTGACTGGGCCGCTAGGGTCGTCGAGCTGTGCCGCAGCCGTAATCTGAAGACCCTCATCTGCTCTGCAGATGAAGATGGTGACGTGCGGCTCGTCGATTTTAAGACGAGCATAAACGGGGTGAGTTGTCGCCTTGCTGATCCCAGCGGTGAAGAATATGCCATCGCATCTCCGCTGATCGGCCGCTTCAACGTGACCAACCTGCAGTCCGCTTTCGGGGTTCTGCTGGCCCTCGGCTGCGATCCGGTGCGTTCTGCAGAGCTGCTCGGAGCGGCCCGGGGAGCTCCGGGCCGGGTCGCCCCCGTCCGTCTGGCTGAGAAAGCAGAGAAACAGCCGATGGTGATCGTCGACTATGCCCATACACCGGATGCACTGGAAAAGGTACTCGCGGCGCTGAAGGGCCTCGAGCCTCAGCGTTTGGTCTGTATTTTCGGCTGCGGCGGCGACCGCGACAAATCGAAACGGTTTCTAATGGGCGGCGTCGCAGCCCGATTTGCAGACCTGCTCATTGTAACCGATGACAATCCACGTACGGAGGAGCCTGACATGATCCGCAAAGCCATTATCGAAGGAATCAAGGCCGAGTCGCTGGCTCCCTGTTCATCAGCATGGCCTGAAAGCGATCGGGATCACACTCCGTGCTATATCGAAATCGGTGACCGCGAGCGGGCCATTGAATACGGAATTAATCGAAGCGCTCCTGACGATATTGTCCTGATTGCCGGAAAGGGGCACGAGACCTACCAGACCATCGGCACCGTAAATCGCTTTTTTGACGATACCCTCAGTGCGCAGCAGGCCGGCCTGAGCTGGGATCTGGAAACGGTTGCTGCTGCAACCGGCGGGACCATTATCCGCGCCGGTGCTGAGAAACATTTCGAGGCTGTCTCAACCGATACCCGAACCATCGCAGAAAATGATATTTTCGTAGCCCTGCGAGGTGACAATTTCGATGGCCATGAGTTCATCGAACAGGCCGTTGCCAAAGGCGCCCACTGCCTTGTCGTCTCAGATGTCGATTGTCTGCTCAATGTCAATATCGGTACCGTTCAGGTTGACGATACCTTGAAGGCGCTCGGTGATCTCGCCAACGACCGGCTGACCCGGGTCAGACAGATCAGCAATCCGATGGTTATCGGTTTGACCGGAAGCTGCGGCAAAACAACCGTCAAGGAGATGAGTGCAGCCATCCTGAGCTGCCGCTGGCCCAACAGACAGGATCGACCCAGGGACCGGGTCTTGAAGACGGCGGGCAATTTCAACAACCTGATCGGTCTGCCGCTTTCCCTGCTGCCGGTTTCGCTGCATCACCGGGCCCTGGTCCTGGAGATGGGTATGAACCAGCCTGGTGAAATCGGTCGTCTGACCGACATCGCCGATCCCGATATCTGCTGCATCACCAACGTTCACCAGGCTCACCTCGAGGGGCTCGGCAGCATCGAAGGCGTGGCGGCGGCCAAGGGGGAGATATTCGACCGGAGCCGAGCCGACAGCGTCAAGATAATTAATTTCGATGATCCCCATATCCTCGAGCTTGCAGAAAAGATTGGCGGAAGACAGATCGGTTTTGGCGTTACCAGCGAAGGGCTGAGCCGTAACCCCGAGGTCTGGGCCGAAAAAATAGCGGCGGATGAGAGCGGCAACTTGAGCTTTATCCTGCATGTGGGGAATCGGCAGCAGCCAGTCGTCATTGACTCTCCCGGCCTGCACAACGCTTCGAACTGCTGCGCTGCAGCAGCCATTGCCCATGCGGCGGGAACCGATTTCGACACCATTGTCGAAGGGCTCACTCAATTTCGTTCAGCATCGAACCGGATGGAGCGGCTGACCTCGCCCCAGGGCTTGAGAATACTCAACGACAGCTACAACGCCAATCCGGCTTCGGTCGCTTCGGGGCTGAGGACGCTGGGGCAGCTTCCGAGTCACGCCCGGGCGGCGATACTGGGAGATATGCTGGAGTTGGGTGAGGCCAGCGATAACCTGCACCGCTCGGTCGGAAATGTGGCGGCGCAGTCCGATCTGTCCTTTCTGGGGCTGGTCGGCAACTTTGCCGAACAGATAAAACAAGGTGCTCTGACGTCAGGGATGGCCCCTGAGCGCATCAGGGTTTTTGCCGACAAGGACGAGGCGGCCGACTGGATACGGGCGCTGCTGAAGACCTCCCGACTGCATCCGGGGGACTGGATTCTGGTCAAAGCCTCGAGAGGGCTGGCGCTGGATACGGTTGTCAATCAAATCATGGAACAGTGTTAAGACGCCAAGGCTGATCAGATGCTTTACCACCTGCTCTATCCACTGCATACGGTCTTTATCGGCTTCAATGTCTTCCGCTATATCACCTTCCGGTCGATTTTTGCCGCCGTGACCGCCTTTCTGATCGTTATTCTCCTCGGCAGCTGGTTTATCAGAACCATGCGCACAATGCAGGTTGGCCAGGTCATCCGCGACGACGGCCCGGAGACCCATATCTACAAGCAGGGAGTGCCGACCATGGGAGGACTGCTCATCCTGGCGGCAATTCTCGGTTCCTCGTTTCTCTGGGCCCGGCTTGACAACGGGTATGTCTGGCTGACCATGCTGACCACCGCTTTTTTCGGTTTCATCGGTGCGCTCGATGACTACAAAAAGATAAGTAAAAAATCAAGCGACGGTCTCAGCGTCAGGGACAAGCTCTTTCTCCAGCTCATCGGCGCTGCGGTGGTCGGCGTTTTCATTATCGCAGCCCCGAATTTCGACGGCCATCTCGCCATCCCGTTTCTAAAAAATATCCGGCCGGATCTCGGCTGGTTTTACGTGGTGTTTGCCGTCATCATTATCGTCGGCGCCTCCAATGCGGTGAACCTCACCGACGGCCTTGACGGTCTGGCCACCGGCCCAACCGTCGTTTCAGCTGCCGTCTATCTGATTTTTTCCTATATCGCCGGCAACGTCGTCATTTCTGAATACCTCCAGGTCCACTATGTGCCCGGTACCGGGGAACTGGCTGTCTTCTGCGGTGCCATGGTCGGCGGCTGCCTCGGCTTTCTCTGGTATAACGCCTATCCGGCCCAGGTGTTCATGGGCGATGTCGGTTCACTGTCGCTGGGCGGTGCGCTCGGGACCATCGCTGTTATCATCAAACAGGAAATCCTGCTGGCCATTGTCGGCGGTATTTTCGTAATGGAAGCACTGTCGGTGATCATGCAGGTTGGTTATTTCAAGATGACCAGGGGAAAGCGAATTTTTCTGATGGCCCCGTTTCACCACCACTTCGAAAAGAAAGGCTGGCACGAGACCAAGGTGGTGGTCAGGTTCTGGATCGTGTCGATTATTCTCGGCCTGCTGGCCATTGCCACATTGAAGCTGCGCTAGTGTTAGATGGCCCATGCAGAAAGAGGATTTTTTTTGGAAAAACGGATTTTCGGCCGTGTTGTGAGGGATATGGCCGCATAATTGATAAGAAGGGAGAATATGTCACGCTTAAGTTAACCGAATTTTTTTTAGCAAAAAGGAGGGATTTATGGCTTATGCGATTGGTATGTGGATATCGGTGAGTGTCGGTTTTCTTCTGGGCGCGGCCTGGGGACGCTTGGGTGAAAAAAACAAGCAGTATGATCACCAGCATGACCATCCTGCGAAGGAGTTATATTCCAATACCCATCAAGGTGATCTGTGATCCTGTCGATTCACCATAATATGTCAGCCTTATTCACATTGGAACCGCACCTATGAGTGTACCACAGGCGATAATTGGAGATACGGTTGCCGTTGTCGGTTTCGGCCGGGCCGGTCAGTCGATGGTTCATTACCTGTGTGAAATCGGTATCCGGGTCCTGGTTTCAGATATCCGCAACTACTCTAGCCTGAGCGCGGCAGAGCGCGATCTGGTCGAGCGCTGCGTCGCTGAATTCGAAGGCGGCGGGCACAGCACCGGTTTTCTGAGCCGGGCTGATCTTATTCTTCTCAGCCCCGGAGTCGATCAGAATCATTCGGTGCTGCAGAAAGTTGCGCAGATGGGGACACCGATCGTCGGTGAACTGGCCCTGGCAGCCGATAAATTCCAGGCCCCGGTGATCGCGGTGACCGGAACCAACGGTAAGACGACGGTCACGGAGCTGATCGGCGCGATGCTCAAGGCTGCCGGCAGACGAGTTTTCGTCGGCGGAAATATCGGTACGCCGATTGGCCAATACCTGCTTTCAGTAGAAGATTATGATGCGGTCGTTCTCGAGGTTTCCAGCTTTCAGCTCGAGTTGTGTGGTGATTTCGTTCCCGATGTCGGCATCCTGCTCAACATAACCCCGGATCATCTTGATCGTCACAAGACGGTTGAAAAGTATGCGGCGGCAAAAATGAGGATCTTCCAGGGAGGATCGAAGCGCACCTTCTCGATAATCAACGGTGACGACCCGTTATGCCGCGATCAAATCGCCGGATATGCGGGTGAACTCCCAATAAACTGGATGCGTTTTGGCTCTGATCCTGATTTTGAGGCGGCGCTTGTGAAAAGTCGTATTGTTCTTAACCAGAAGCAGGAATATGAACTGCGCGGTACCGCCATGGGCAACCTTTCAGGGATGCTCAACAGTGCGGCGGCCCTGCTCGGGGTTGGTCCATTCGAGCTGAAACCCGAGACGCTGCAGCAGGTGATTGGTGATTTTCAGCCCGGCAAACACCGGCTTCAGCGGGTCGGCTGTTTTGCCGGCGCCACCTATGTCAATGATTCGAAGGCGACCAATACCGGCGCGGTCAACAACGGCATCAGCCAGATCGGCGGCTCTATTATTCTTATTGCCGGCGGACGTGACAAAGGAGATGATTATTCTCTGCTGCGCGACAGTGTCGCTGCCCATGTCAAACGCTTGATCCTGATCGGAGAGGCTGCGCCTGAAATCAGTGCTGCGCTTGAAGACCTGGCGCCCGTTGAGCGCCCGGCAGACCTGGGGGAGGCGGTTGCATTGGCTGCAGCATCGGCTGCGCCGGGTGATACGGTCCTGTTCTCGCCGGCCTGTGCTAGTTTCGACATGTTCAGTGATTACAAGCATCGCGGAGACTGCTTCATCGAAGCGGTTCAGCATCTGGGCGAAAAGAACGGGGCGGAGAACCAGTAATGGGCCGCGCTGACGCCGATAGCAAAACGCTGCGCCTGCTGCTCACCGGGGGCGGTACCGGCGGGCATCTTTTCCCGGCCGTTGCCGTTGCCGAGAAGGTGACGGCGCTTTTGCCCGGCAGCAAAATTCTGTTCATCGGCACCCGGAGAAGACTTGATCGCGACTCGCTCAATCGTTACGGTTTCACGGTGAAGACCATCCATTCGTACGGACTCAAGGGAAAAAGTGTGCTTGAACTGATAAAGGCGCTTCTGGTCATGCCGTTGTCGCTGCTCGAGTCCTGGTACCATATTGTCCGCTTCAGGCCCGATGTGGTGATGGGAGTGGGCGGTTATGTGACCGGGCCGGTGGTCGCAGCTTCATGGGTACTCGGTAAACCGACATTGATCCATGAACAGAACTCGGTACCCGGGCTGGCCAATCGCATGCTGGGCCGACTTGTTCGCAGGATATGTCTGTCACTGCCGCAGAGCGGCGCCTTTTTCCCGGCTGAGAAATCGGTGCTCACCGGCAATCCGGTACGCACTGCCATCATTGAGAGCGGTTCAGCATCCACCAGCAAGACGCATCAAAAGACGCTGCTGGTGCTGGGCGGCAGTCAGGGAGCCCGGAAACTCAATCGGCTGATGGTCGAGGCGATAACCGCCAATCGGGCAGATTTCTCCTCGCTCAGCGTTATTCATCAGACCGGCGGAGATGATGAGCAGATGGTCAGGAAAGCGTACAAGGATATCGGCATCGATCATCAGGTGGCAGCTTTTTTCAGCGATATGGCTGAGCTCTACCGCCGGGCCGACCTGGTCGTCTCGCGGGCCGGGGCAACGACACTGGCGGAAATCGGGGTGATGGGCCTGCCGGCTGTATTGGTTCCCTACCCGTTTGCGGCCGACAACCACCAGCAGAAAAATGCGCTGTGGTACACCGAAAGCGGAGCCGCCGTGTCCTTTAGCGAAAAAGATCTGAGCAGTGAACAGCTTGCTGCAGCAGTTCTTGCGATCCTAAATGATGAAGCGCGCCTGACCCGGATGTCGGCAGCGATGAAAAAACTGGGTATCACCGATGCGGCGGATCGAATCGTTTCGCTCTGTCTGAATCTGGCGGGAAAACAACCGTATGGACCGTAGAACCAAACATATCCATTTTGTCGGCATCGGCGGTATCGGCATGAGCGGCATCGCCGAACTGCTTGCCAATATCGGTTACACGGTCTCGGGCTCCGACCTGAGCCGCTCCGCCACTACTGAGCGGCTGGCCGGCCTGGGCTGCAGGGTTTTTACCGGGCACCGCGGCGATCATATCGAGGGGGCGGACGTCATCGTTGCATCCTCTGCAATCAGCAGGGACAATCCCGAAGTTCAGGCAGCCCGGGAAAAGAACATTCCGGTGGTCATGCGGGCTGAGATGCTGGCTGAGCTGATGCGCCTGAAAAAGTACGGCATTGCCATTGCCGGGAGCCACGGGAAAACATCGACCACCTCGATGGTCAGCTGGGTCATGGCCGAAGCCGGTCTCGATCCGACCATTGTCGTCGGCGGCAAGGTCGACTGTCTCGGCGGCAACGCCAAGCTGGGTGAGAGCGAATACCTGGTGGCCGAAGCTGATGAGAGCGACGGCTCGTTTCTGAAACTTTCGCCGATTCTCGAAGTGATCACCAATATCGATTTCGAGCATCCCGATTATTACCGGGATATCGATCAGGTAAAAGAGGCCTTTCTGCAGTTCATCGACAAAATTCCATTCTACGGTGCTGCGATCATCTGCCTGGATGACGAGCATGTCGCCGAAATCCTGCCACAGATCAGCAAACGGGTCATAACCTACGGACTCTCGCGCCAGGCCGACCTGTACGCTGAAAACATAGAATACAGCCAGGGATACAGCCGCTTCGATGTCTTCTGGGAAGGCGAGCTGCTGGGCCGGGCGGAGCTGCTGCAGCCCGGTCAGCATAATGTCTACAACGCCTTGGCGACCATAGCCGTCGGCCTGGAACTGGAGATCGGATTTTCCGCCATCAGCCGGGCGCTGGGAAATTTTGCCGGTGTTCAGCGGCGCCTCGAACTTAAGGGTGAAGCCGCCGGTATCACCGTCATCGACGATTACGGCCATCATCCTACTGAAATCCGGGCGACCCTGAACGCGGTCAAACAGGCCTGGCCGGAAAAACGCCTGGTGGTGCTGTTTCAGCCGCATCGCTTCAGCCGCACCAAGGGACTGTTCAATGAGTTCCAGACCTGCTTCCACCAGGCCGATTATCTGGTTATGACCGATATTTACGCGGCCAGCGAGGCGCCGATCGAGGGGATCGACAGTATAAGCCTGCTCGACAAGATCAAGCAGCACGGGCAGCGTCAGACTGCTCATATCGCGGAGGTTGAAAAAATCGCCGCCGCGGTGAAGGACGAATTACGGCCGAACGATCTGGTGCTGACGCTTGGAGCCGGAAATATTGTCAGGGCTGGTGAAGATCTCCTGGCTCTGCTGGAGAAAAAGTAAAACCGCCATGTCCATGAGCTCCTCCCAGAAAGCAGCGCTGACCGGAGTTGTCAGAGGGAAGATCCAGTGGGATGCGCCATTGTCGGCGTGGACCACATTTCGGATCGGCGGGCCCGCTGACGCTCTGGTCACGCTGCTTGATGTGGAAGATCTGCAGCAGGTGCTCAGTTTCTGTCAGCGTGAGGAGCTGCGCTGGAAACTGCTGGGCCGGGGGTCGAATATCCTGGCGGCCGACGCCGGGTTCCGCGGGATAATCATTGTCCTCGGTAGCGGCTTCAAGTACATTGCCCGCGACAACGGCCCGGAAAATGATATTCAGCGTGTCGGTGTCGGCGCCGGGACCAGCCTTGCCCGCCTGGCATCCTGGAGCGCTGAGCAGGGTCTTGGCGGATGTGAATTCGCTTCCGGCATACCCGGTTCGGTCGGCGGCGCGGTTGCGATGAATGCTGGTGCCTGGGGCCGCTGTATGGCGGATGTGATCGAAGAGATTGAAGTAACCGATGACGAGCGAGTCGAAGCTATCAGCAAGGATGAGCTTGACTTTGGCTATCGGGCCTGCCGGGGGCTCGAACAAAGAGATCGGCGCGGGGTGATCAGCGCGGCGACGCTGAAACTCAAGCCCATGCCGAGCGAACATGTCAAACAGACAATTCGTACACTCAACCGCAAACGAAAGCAGAGTCAGCCTCAGAAAAGCGCCAGCGGCGGCTCGGTTTTCAGGAATCCTGAAGGCGCCAGCGCCGGGCGGCTGATCGAAGCAGCGGGGCTCAAAGGCACGCGGGTCGGCGGGGCGGAAATATCGACTAAGCATGGTAATTTCATCATCAACCGGGGGCAGGCCACGGCCCGTGATGTTCAGATCCTGATAGATCAGGCAAAAAACGCGGTGTTCAAGCTCACCGGCGTCGAACTGACGCCGGAAGTGGAACTGCTCGGAGATTTTTATCACTCATGAAATCGTGGTTGGAAAAGAAACTCAAGGCTCGTAAGAAAAGCCGGTTCCGCGTCGAGAGCGGCAGTGTGGAAACGGGAAGGGCCTCGTTTCGCTTCGATGACAGGGATAAAAAGCAGCGGAAGCACCTGCTCAAAAAGCTCAATAAGTACTGGGGCGGCTCAAAAGACAGTCTGCAGACATCCTACCGGCAGGAAGCGCCGCCGAGCCGTCACAGAAAACTGCTGCTCGCTGTCTGTCTGATCAGCGCGATAATGCTTTTTTTCAACAGCGGCGGGTTCAGTCTCTTCAGCATACTGCTCGAAGATATCGACTATTTCAAGATCACCCGGATCTCAGTTCAGGGCAACGTCAACTCGAGCGCTGATGAGATTAGAGCGGGATCGGGCATCACCGTCGGTTCGAGCCTTTTCTCCGTCAATGCTGAAAAAATCAGTACTGCAGTCAAGAAGGAGAATCTCTGGGTTGACCAGGTCAGGGTTTCCAGGCATTGGCCGGACACCGTGATTCTTCGGGTAGAGGAGTATAAGCCCTACGCGCTGATTGCGGTCGGTGAAGGCGAACATGAAGAGCTTTTTTATCTGGATAAAAAAGGAACGGTTTTCATCAAGACCTCGTTTGGCATGGATCTCGATTATCCAGTCATTACCGGCCTCGAGGGCGTTGATGAAATTGAAGAAGCGGCTGATGAAATCAAGGACCTGCTCGAATTACTGGGGCTTGCCGGGAGCAATAACCCTAATCTGCCGATCCAGTCGATTTCAGAGCTGCATGTCGATGCTCAGGATGGAGTGATTCTCCATCTGGTAGAACACCCGTTTCCGATTTTCCTGGGTGATGATGAAATGAGAAAGAAGTACATACGCCTTCGCAAAGTTCTGGAAATGCTCTATAAGCCGCGCAGAACCGGTATGGACATAGGCCGGGTGGCCTATATAAAGATGGACTATTTGGAAGACAAGGTAATTGTCGGTTACGGCGAGTCAGGATGAGTCAAAATATGGAAAAGAACAAGGATCAGGAAGTATCGATGGACCTCGAACCCGTCGATGAGCAGAAGCGCGACGTCCGCGGCAGCCTGGTGGTCGGTCTCGATATCGGAACCACCAAAATCTGCTGTGTGGTGGGTGAGGTGTTTCAGGATGCCGTCGACATCATCGGTGTCGGGACGACCCCGTCTCTGGGCATGCGCAAAGGAGTCGTGGTCAATATCGAAAGTACGGTGGCGTCTATTCGCAAATCGGTCAAGGTAGCCGAAGACATTGCCGGTTGTGATCTCGAGTCGGTCTATGTCGGTATTGCCGGCAATCATATCAAAGGCTTCAACAGCCCCGGAATCCTGGCCATCAACAACCGCGAAATCAAGCAGGCGGACATTCAGGAAGTTATCACCGCCGCCCAGACCGTGAAGATTTCCGAGAACCAGCGGGTCATCCACGTTCTTCCTCAGGAATACATGGTCGATGACCATACCGGTATTCAGAACCCGCTGGGCATGACCGGGATCAGGCTGGTGACCAATGTCCATATCGTTACCGCCGATATTGGTGCGGTCCATAACCTGGTTACCTGCTGCAACAAGGCCGGACTCGAAGTCGCCGACATGGTTCTCGAATCGATCGCCTCGGCCAAGGCGGTGCTGAGCCAGGACGAGATGGATCTTGGTGTGGTGCTTGTCGATATCGGCGGCGGGACCACCGATATCGCCGTTTTTTACGAAGGTACGATCAGGCACACGTGCGAGTTGGGACTGGGCGGCCATAACCTGACAAACGACCTGTCCGTCGGCCTGCGCACCCCACTGGCCGAAGCGGAGCGCCTCAAGGAAGATTTCGGCAGCGCCCTGTCCTCGGTTATCAAGCCCAACCACGTGGTCGATGTACCGTCGGTTGGGGACCGTGAGCCGCGCCGGGTAACCCAGAAGGTGCTGGTCGATATCATCGAAGCGCGGATGGTTGAAATCCTCGATATGGTCAACCGGGAACTGGTGGCTTCGGGGCAGAAAAATCGGATCAACGCCGGCGTCGTATTGACCGGCGGAACCTCGCTGCTGGTCAATCTGGTCGATCTGGCCGAGCAGATCTTCGATCTACCGGTGCGGGTCGGCTATCCCAGTGGCATCGGCGGCCGAGTCGATGATGTGTATACGCCGCGCTGCACCACCGGGGTCGGTCTGGTGCTCTACGGCAGGGACCATCAGATGAACGCGATGGACCATGATACCGGAGTGATGACGAGAATGAGAGGGCTGTTCAAAAAAATCATGTAGCTGGGGACTTTTTTGTTTAAGCGGGCAGGCTGAAATGCTATAGTTCCTATTCCAGGGAATTAGACCTTTTACCTGTCCTAACTGTCGAGAATCAAATAGATATTGGGAGATCAGCATGCCGTTCAGAATGGCTGAGACAGAGAGTGTTGCGGTAGTCAAAGTTATCGGCATTGGCGGCGGCGGCGGTAACGCCATCAACACCATGGTGGACAATCGCCTTCAGGGTGTAGAATTCATTGTTGCCAATACCGATAAACAGGCCCTTGATCAATCAAAAGCCGACATCTGCATCCAGTTAGGACCGAGTATCACTAAAGGCCTCGGCGCCGGCGCCGACCCGGAGACCGGCGCTCAGTCGGCCCACGAGTCGATGGAAGAGGTCAAGGAATGTCTGGTCGGCAGCGATATGGTCTTTATTACAGCCGGTCTCGGCGGTGGAACCGGAACCGGTGCCGCCCCGGTGGTTGCCAAGATCAGCAAGGAACTTGGCGCGTTAACCGTGGCGGTGGTCACCAAGCCCTTCAACTTCGAGGGCAGGCAGCGTCAGCGAAACGCCGAGTCAGGCTGGCAGGAACTGCATAAATATGCCGACACGATCATTACCGTCCCCAATGACCGCCTGCTCAGCATGATGCAGAAGACCTCGCGACTCTCCGATATGCTCTCGCTGGCCGACACCGTTCTGCTCCAGGCCGTTAAAGGCATAACCGACCTGATTAACGTGCCCGGCCTGATCAACGCCGATTTCGCCGATCTGCGCACGGTCATGAAGGAAGTGGGGCCGGCGATCATGGGCTCGGCTTCTGCGGTCGGTGAAAACCGGGCGTCTGAGGCTGCCAAGCGGGCCATCGACAACCAGCTCCTCGAAGACGTCGGTATCGATGGGGCCCGGGGCCTGCTGATCAATATCTCGGCCACCGAGGAGAGCTTCACCATGGCCGAATTCATGGAAGCCTCGGCGCTTATCCAGGATAAGGTCGATGAGGACGCCAAGGTGGTTATCGGCGCCCTTTACGATGAAAGCCTTGGTGATGAACTGCAGGTGACCGTGATCGCCACCGGTGTCGGCGACGTCTCGACCCGGGAAAAGACCATTGCACAGGTCGGCGATCTGTCCCGCAAACAGCAATATGAGATCCCGGCCAGACCGGCCAACCCGGTCGAGCCGATCCGCTCCCAGCATCCGTTCAAACCGGATTCGGACAAACAGCAGCCGCTCAAGAACGCCCAGGCCAACCGTGCTCCGAAAGCGACCGTGCTGCCGGGCTCGAACTTCGATGCTTTCGACAACTTCGGGCCGATCAGGGGAAACCGGGGTATGGATAAGGAAGATCAGAAGCCCAGCGAGCGACTCAGTGAAGATTATCTGGAGACCCCGACCTATCTCCGCAAAAAAGCCAACTGAGCACGGGCGGGTGCGTTGAGGTCTCTTGAGTCGAAACAGAAAGGCTACATCCCGCGCCGCCCGCATCGACCCTGCTTCGTCGAGAAAAGAACTGCTTGACCGGGAGCGGGGAACCTACCTGAAGAAATGGAAAGACCGGCAGCCGGTCGGTCTTTTCTATCCCAACCACTACCGGGTCGGCATGTCCAACCTGGGGTTTCAGCTTGTCTACCGGATGCTCAACGAGGACGACGAGATCGTCTGCGAGCGCTTCTTTCTGCCCGTGTCCGGTGAACCGCTGGTCTCGGTCGAGTCCGGTCGCCCTGCCGCCGATTTTCCGGTTATCTTCATCTCGGTGAGCTTCGAGCACGATTATTTGAACCTTGCCCATTTCTTTCGTGCTGCGCAGATTGAGCCATTTGCTGCCGAGCGCAGCGATCGTTTCGGCCCGGGACAGCCGCTGGTAGTCTGCGGCGGAGTGGCCGCCTTTATGAACCCGGAGCCGCTGGCGCCGTTCATCGACCTGTTTGTCGTTGGTGAAGCAGAACCGCTGCTGCCTGAGTTTCTTCCTGTTATAAAAGAAGCGGCTCAGACCGGTCGCCGGGAGTCTGCTCCATTCGCTGAGTCAGAAGAGTGAGGGCTTCTACGCGCCTGCTCTGTATCAGGATCACTATGACGAAAAGGGCCGCTTCCTGCGGCTTGAGCCGAAGGTCGGTGTTCCGTCCAGAGTGAAACGGGTCGGGCTGAAGAGCACCGAGCAGGCATCTCATTCCGAACTGCTGACCCCTGAAACCGAATTTGCCGACCTCTACCTAGCCGAACTGGGCCGCGGCTGTACGCGCGGCTGCCGCTTCTGCACCGCCGGTTTTATCTACCGGCCGCCGCGGCTCTGGGATATCGAAGCGATCCTCGACAGTCTCAAGAAGCGGCCCTCCGGTGTCGAGCGGATTGGACTGCTCGGCATGGAGATGACTTCCCAGGACAACCTCGAACTCATCGCTGCTCAGATCGGAGCGGACGGCTGTTCTCTTTCTTTTTCGTCGCTGCGGGCCGATAATATTTCCGACAACCTTCTGGAACTGCTCAGTACCTCCAAACTCAAAAGCGTCGCCATTGCCCCGGACGGTGCTTCTGAGCGGCTGCGCCGGGTCATAAACAAACAGCTGGGCGAAGCAGATATCCTGGCCGCCGCCGAAAAGTTGACCGAAGCCGGACTGCACCGGCTCAAACTCTACCTGATGATCGGCCTGCCCGGCGAGACCGATGAGGATCTGCAGGAGTTCGTCGAACTGGTCCACAGGATCAGAGCGGTGATGCAGAACATCGGCCGGCCGCGGGGGCGGTTGAGTGAGCTGGCGATCTCGGTGAACTGTTTTGTCCCTAAACCCTGGACGCCGTTTCAATACCACCCGTTCGGCAGTTCATCGAGGCTCGAGGATGAATCGAGCACGAGCGCAAAAGAGGCGCTGAAGGTCGTCAAGGAACGGATAAAACATCTGAGAAAGGAGCTGGCCCCGCTGCCCAATCTGCGTATCAAATTCGATAATCCTGATCAGGCCCTGTTCCAGGCACTGCTCGCTAGGGGAGATCGAAGGCTGGCCCGGGTATTGCTGAATATGGCCGACTCGGGTATATCCTGGAAGCAGGCTCTGAAGCAGAGCGGACTGGATGAAAGCTGTTGCGCCACCCGCCAGTATGGCAGAACCAGTCCTATGCCCTGGCTGATCATCGACCAGGGAATCGATGAAGATTATCTGTGGGCTGAGTATTGCCGAAGTTTTGAAGAAAAGGCCACACCTGCATGCGATACGCAGATATGCCGGCGCTGCGGTATCTGCCACGATTAACCGGAATCTTTACGGCACATCAGGGAAAAGGTAAAAAAGTATATAATAACAGATGTTTGGGTCGTGAAGGCAAAATTTTTATCTGACTATCCAGAATCAACAGATGAAGCGTCGGGATTGAGCGGAAAATGAAAAAGACCGGGAAAAAGAAAAACAAGACGGTTGCAGAGCGCTACCTGCGGGGTGCCGAACTGCAGTCGTTTACCCTGGTAAAATACTTTTCCTTTACCGCTTTGGGTGCAATTCTCATCTTTACCCTGATTCTCTCCTGGATCATCTCCAACCACGCTCGCGATGTGATGCTCAAGCAGAGCGAGGATTATTCGCTGCTGCTGGCCGGCAACCTCAATCAACAGGTGTTTCGCCGCTTCGTGCTGCCGGCTGTGGTTCGTTACGGCAGGATCGCCCTGAGAAATCCGGATCAGTTCGATTATCTTGACAAGATTGTCACTGAAATCGTCCAGGGGCTGGCGATCGACTCGGTGACCATCTACGACTCCAAGGAAAACGTCATCTCCTACTCGACCGCACCTGATCTGGTCGGCAAACGCGACAAGGGCGGTATCGAGTACGAGAATGCGCTGGGAGGTACGGCCAACTCACGTTTTATCTACAGCGGTTCGATGTGGAGCCTGCTGTCGACCGATCCGCAGATCAGCTGCCAGCTCAAGACCTATATCCCTTTCAGACAGGTCAGGGAGAGCGGTGAGTCGGGCGAGGCGATCATGGGCGTTATCGAGATCGTCAAGGATCTGTCCCGGGATTATACGGCCATACTGAAGCTCCAGGGTCGTATCATCATTGTTTCATCGGCGGTGATGCTGGTTCTCTTTCTGGTATTGCGGACCATTGTCTCACGCGCCGGCAAGATTCTGGAACGGAGGACCATGGAGCGCCTCGAGCTCAAGGAGCAGCTCGGTAAAACAGAACAACTCGCCCATCTGGGAACCATGGTCGCCACCGTTTCACACGAGATCAAGAGTCCGCTCGGCATCGTCCGTTCGACGGCGGAAATCCTGAAGAAACGTATCGAGAAAGTGGCGCCGGGAAATGAGAATCTGGCCCAGATAATCGTTGATGAAACCAGCCGGCTCAACACCATCGTCACCGAGTTTCTCGATTTTGCCCGACCCCAGCAGCCGAAATTGAAAGATTGTGACGTTCAGAAGGTGTTGACCAGGGCGGTAGATTTCATCCGCTCGCTGGCGCAGCGGCAGGAAATCGAAGTCGAGCAGCGCACAGCGCTTGATTCGATCATCGCTCAGGCCGATGAGGATATGCTTTACCGGGCATTTCTGAATATTCTTTTAAACGCTATCCAGGCGATGAAAGAGGGCGGCAGCCTGGTCATTGAAACATCGCTGGGTGAAGAAGGACAGATTCGCTTCACCTTCAGCGACAGTGGACCGGGTATGAGCCGCGAGAAAGCGTCCCAGATATTTGAGCCGTTTTACACCGATAAAAACAAGGGAACCGGTCTTGGCCTTGCCATCGTCAAGAATATCATCGATCAGCATAACGGTGAGATAGCGCTGGAGAGCAGTGAAGGTCAGGGGGCCCGGTTCACCATAACCATGTATTCGAATCCAGTCGAAGCAAACGACACGCCTTAGCAGGGTGTGGCGGCACACGAGCCATTCAGGCTTACTAACCAGAGAAGACCAGAAAAGAGAGAAACGAAGCAAGATGGGTAAGAAAGTCGTTGTTGTCGGAGCTGTTGCTGCCGGACCGAAAGCCGCGGTAAGAATTAAACGCCTCGATCCTGAGGCGGAAGTCACCCTGATCGATCAGGACAACCTGATCTCATATGGCGGCTGCGGTATTCCCTATTATGTGTCAGGTGATGTCCCGGATGAGAAGGATCTTCGTTCAACCAGCTTTCATATGCTCAGGGACGAACATTTCTTTGAAAAGGCAAAAGGCGTGCGCACCCTGACCTCGACCAGGGTCACTTCGATCGACAGAATGAACAGGACGGTGACGGCCGAGCATGTCGTCAGTGGAGAGATTCAGAAAATCGGCTACGACAAGCTGATGCTGGCCACCGGCAGCGAACCGATCGTACCGCCGCTGCCGGGGATCGAGCTGGACGGGGTATTTACCGTCAGCAACCTGCATAAAGCGATCGAGATAAAGGAGCGCATCGCCCGGGGAAAAGTGGGCAAGGCCGTGGTTGTCGGCGGCGGGGCCATCGGCATAGAGATGGCCGAAGCCTTCAAGGATCTGTGGGGAGTCGATGCCGCCATCGTCGAATTCAAGGAACAGCTGCTTCCCAGTCTGGTCGACTGGGAGATGGCCGACATTTTGGCGAAGCACCTGCGGGAAAACGGGATTGATGTCTTTCTCGGCGAGCCGGCGCTGGAGATCATCGGCGATGAAGCGGGTAACGCCTGCGCCGTCAGAACCGATCGGCAGCAGATCGACTGTGATATGGTCATCATGGCAGTCGGCGTGCGCCCGCGCGCGGAACTGGCTGTTGAAGCCGGTCTGCATGTTTCCGCCGGCGGAGCCATTGTCGTCAACGAACGGATGCAGACCTCCGACCCCGATATCTATGCAGCCGGCGACTGTATCGAGATAACCAACCTCGTATCCGGGCGCAAATTTTTTGCTCCGCTGGGATCGCTGGCCAACAAACAGGGCCGGGTTGCCGGAGACAATATCTGCGGCGTCGCATCGACTTTCAAGGGCGGGGTCGGCAGCTTTATCATGAAGGGTTTTGAGATGAGCATCGGTTCCGCCGGTTTGACGCTGCAGGCTGCCAGAGAGGCAGGTTTTGCTGCCGACATCTCGCTGACCTCACCGATCGACCGGGCCCATTTCTACCCGACCCAGGCGGTGGCCTGCTTCCTGATGGTTTTTGACCGCAGGACCCGGCGGGTGCTCGGCCTGCAGGGCGTCGGGCCGATGGGAGACGGCATCCTTGCACGCATCAACGGGGCGGCGCCGCTGCTCTGCGATGGCGCCTTCATCGAGGACTTCAACAATATTGAAATGGCCTATTCGCCGCCGTTTTCCGCAGCGATCGACTCGATCAATGCGGCGGCTTATGTGGCTGAGAATCTCTGCGACGGCAGGATGCGCAAGATCGACATGAGGGAATTCTTCGCCTATATGGACAACCCCGAACAGCAGCCGGACTGGGTGATACTCGATGTGCGACACCCCAGGCAGGCGACGCCGTTCATCGAAAAATTCGGGGCCGAGCGCTGGCTGTCACTGCCTTATGAGGAGGTGCGGGAACGCTACACCGAGCTGCCCCGGGACCGGACCATGGTCATCGTCTGTAATGCCGGTTCGAGGTCTTACGAGATCCAGCGAATCCTGGACCACCACGGTTACACCAACAACACAGTACTGGCCGGCGGCGTCAATGTGGTCAAACGGATGAATGTGGACTGGCTGCCCGAGATGTAGCCGCCCGAGTCATTGTCGGAATATGCAGAGTGCTGTGGTCTGAAATACTCTGAATCTCAATCGAGAAGCCGGGCAGCCTGATCGAAATGACGGCCCACTTCCTTCGGGCTGTGGGCGTCCGAACCGACCGAAAAACCAATTGTGCGCTGGCGGGCCATGTCGATGATGGCCGGCAGCGGAAACGGCTGACCGCGGTACGCATACCCCGAGGTGTTGATCTCAAGCGCCATCTCCTGGCTCTTCAGCGCATCGAGCAGGGTTTCGATCTGGGCCCAATGGCTTTTGTCGAGTTTGTAGCCGGGCTGATGCCTGAGGCCGGCATCGAGGTGGCAGAGCACATCTGCCGGAATCGTCTTTACCGCCTCGATAAGCGTATCGAAGTAACGGGTCAGGAGTCTGCCGGTGCCGTAGCTCTCGATAATATCGATACTCTGCTTGTTTCTGCTTAACACGTTCAGGTGGGCGTCGTGGCCGTCCACGGTAAAAAAGTGACACGACAGTCCGATCCGCGCCCAATTTCTCTGCTGCAGCCGTGACAGAATCATTTCGGAACAGTCCGGGTTGTAACCGACCTCGACCCCGAGGTCGACCCGGATCAATTCAGCATACGCTTGTTTGAGGCGAAACCCCTCCTCAAAGTAATAATCGAAATTCTCCTCGGTCAGCCAGGAGCGAACCGGCGCGTTGATCCCTTCTTCGAGGTGTTCGAGAAAGACCAGGCGCTTCAGTCCCTTGTCTACCGCTGCAGAGACATATTCCTCCATCGTTCCCGAGGCGTGACGGCACAGGCTCGTGTGAACATGCGTATCGGCGAGGATATCGATATTCATTGAAAATCCGTTTCAGGCTGAAAACAATACAGGATGCACCCTGTTTTTAACAACGGGGACGACAAAGAGCGATCAGGCGTTTCCCCGTGGAAAGAAATGCAGCGTTCCGTCGATATCGGATGTATCGCAGAAATGTCCCATTTCCAGTTCGAGATCGACATACTCCTCGATTCCGTCAATTTCCAATGATAGGGAAGGGCCGTCAGGGAGATGATAAACAATGGTACTGACGCTGGTCAGGTCCACCGGGCGGGAAAACAATTTCATTCAAGACCCCTTGGGTGATTCACAAACATCTCAAGCAGAAAAAATGTCTGCTTTTTGGTGGGAAACTTATACGATCATTTGTCCAAAACTGCAAGGTCTTAGCGCGCAGTTTTTGGACCTCAGAAGGTATGATACCGTTATTGCATCATTAAATTTTTTGCATTCCGCAAACGTATTTGGCGTTTGACACCTCAACCCCGACCGTTTATCATTACCAGTTCGAAAAAATGCAATTTACCACCACATGGTGGCTGTTATAATTTTACCTACAGGTTTAAAGAAATGAGCCAAAATGAGCTGAGCGCCAAAGAAAAAACCCTTTTCACCCAGACAACCAATCCCTCCAATATCGAGCCCCTGAAGCTGACCATGGACAGCAAGCTGAAGTTCCGCTGTCATCCCGGAGTCAGCTGCTTTACCGCCTGCTGCGGTAATATCAAGATCGTCCTGACCCCTTACGATATCCTGATGCTGATCAGGAGGCTGCAGATACCCGCCCACGATTTTCTGCACACCTACACAACCCCGACTTATCTGGAGAAAACCGATATGCCGGGGGTTATGATCAAGCTGCGCGAGGAGGACAACAAATGTCCGTTCGTTACCCCGGAGGGCTGCACGGTGTATACCGACCGTCCCACCGCCTGCCGTTATTACCCGGTGGGGATGGCGGATTTTCGCGAGGGCGGCAGCAAGGATGCCGATGGCAATGAGGTGAAACCGGACGAGGAGCGCTTTTTCTTTCTGGTCAGAGAAGATCATTGCAAGGGGCACGAGGAAGACAAGCACTGGACCGTCGGCGAGTGGCGGGCCGATCAGGGCGTCGATGTCCGTGATGAGATGAACAAGAAATGGCTGCGCCTGATCATGCGGCGCAAGTCTTACGGGCATCAGGCCAATCTTTCCGAGCAGGCAAAGCGCATGTTCTTCATGGCCTCCACCGACCTGTCCCACTTTCGCCGCTTCATCTTCGAGAGTACCTTTCTCGACACCTATGAACTCGACGGGCAGCTTGTCGAGAAAATCCGGGAGGATGATGTCGAGCTGATGCTCTTTTCCTTCGACTATCTGGCCCATACGCTTTTCGGCGCCCAGATCCCCGAGATGAAGATAAAAGAAGAGAAGATCAAGGAGAAGGTTACCCAGATCAAGCAGCGCCAGGATGAGGCGGTGCTCAGTGCGGTGAAGGAGTATGAGGATATGAAAAAGGAGCGCAGCGATAGCTGACAGGTTTGCACTCCGTCATCAGAAAGGGCCGCGGATTCTCTCCGTCGGCCCTTTTTTTTGACCTGTTTCCGGAGAGGTTGGCAGCATTGATGGAGGAAAACGATCAATGAAATGTTGGGTAAGGCTTCCCGGTTTAGTATAATGGGCTGTTATGTATGATAATATTTTCTATTGGCAAGCGGCTCCAGTGTCGGTAAGTCGATGAAGCACATTACCCTGAGCGATAGGCAGATCGGCTCACTGCTGGCCGGCCTGGCCGACGAAGAAGATTTCGTCCTGCTCGACACTTCGATGGTCGACGAACAGAATAGCCGCTCGCTGCTCTTCACCCGGCCGCGGGCGCGGCTCCGTTTCGCCGCCGGAGACGATCGCCGGAAGTTCCTCGATGAAACCGGCCGCCTACTTGATCAGGGCTGCTACCTCGCCGGCTGGCTGGGGTATGAATTTCTGCACGACGAGCACGGCCTCGCCGGACAGGGCAATGGTGAAGTGCTGGCCGATCTCGGGGTCTATGACACGCCGCTGGCATTTGATCACTGCAGCGGCGACACCGATTTTCCAATCAATGGTGCGACCCTGCCCGGCAGCGGCGCATACAGGCTCGGCAACCTGCGGCCGTCGATGGATGAGGAGCAATACTGCCGGGCGATCGAGCGGATTCTCGATTATATCGCCGCCGGCGACACCTACCAGGTCAACTACACCTTCAAACTCCATTTTGATTTCGACGGCTCGGTGTCCGGTCTCTACCGGGATCTGCGGCGCAGTCAGCCGGTCTCGTACGGCAGCTTTATCAAGCAGGGAGATCGTCACATCCTGTCGTTTTCCCCGGAGCTGTTTTTCCGCCTGGATTCAGGCCGTATCATCGCCCGGCCGATGAAGGGTACGATGAAGCGCGGGCGGCACCGTGTTGAAGATCAGCAGATCGCCGAACTGCTCAGCCAGGATGTGAAAAACCGCAGTGAAAACGTGATGATCGTCGATCTGCTGCGCAACGATCTCTCACGGCTGGTGGATAATACCGGCGGCGGCACCGTCAGGGTCGACACGCTCTTCGATGTGGAGCGCTATCGTACGGTTTTTCAGATGACTTCGACCATTGTCGCCGAGCGTTTCGATAAAGCTCCGGTGCGGCCGGCCCAGATCCTGGAGGCGATTTTTCCCTGCGGTTCGGTTACCGGAGCCCCGAAAATACGGACCATGGAAATCATCGAGGAACTGGAAACTCAGCGCCGGGGTGTTTATACCGGGGCGATCGGTTATTTCGCCCCCCATGGAGACGGAGTCTTCAATGTACCGATCAGAACGGTGGTGGTCGACGGCGACCGCGGCGAGATGGGAATCGGTTCAGGCATCGTCGCCGACTCCACCGCCCCGGATGAGTGGCGTGAATGTCTGCTTAAGGCGCGGTTTTTAACGAGCCCGCCGCCGCAATTCGATTTGATCGAGACGCTGCTCTACGATCCGGATTCAGGCTATCTGTTTCTCGATCAGCATATCGAGCGAATGAGACGTTCCGCCGATTACTTCGGCCTCCCATGCGACCTGGACAGAATCAGGACCGGTCTCAATGAGTTTGCTGGGGGGGGTGGTAAGGGCTGCAATAGGGTGCGGTTGAACCTGTCCGCTGATGGTGATGTGAGAATCAGCAGTGCCGAGGTTCAGCGGCCCGCTGCGCTCTCGCTCAGCGCTGCCCGGCAGCTCCGTGATGCCGGCCGGGTCGGCCTTGCCGATGAACGCACAAAGAGTTCGTCAGCCTGGCTCTTTCACAAAACGACCAGGCGCGGGCTCTACGATGCGGCCCATCAGCAGGCCCGATCAGACGGATTGCTCGATATCGTCTTCTGCAATGAACGAGGTGAGATCACCGAGGGAGCTATCTCCAACATCATCGTCGAAAAAGACGGCCGGTTTCTGACGCCGCCGCTCGACTGCGGAGTCCTGCCGGGAGTAATGCGGGAGGTATTGATGGGCGAAGATACGGTGGAACAAGTTGAGGAACGGCTGCTATTTCCGGCTGATCTGCTGGAGGCGGAGCGCATCTATATCTGTAATTCAGTTCGCGGTGTTGTTCCGGTAGGACTCAGGAGCTGACAATCAGTGCAGCAGGCTTTTGTCGTCCTCGGGGCTGATCTGCACCGGGGCGATAATGAGCTGGTACTGTTCCCCAAGTCCTCGCACCAGCGTCATAAACGCTGAGGGCAGCGGCAGATTACGCTCTTTTACCAGCAGGCCGAGCGCTTCGGCAGTCTGCAGCACGCCGGGGTCTTCGATACCTTCCTGATGGTCGCACAGGGCCTGCACCCGCAGCGCATCGGTGAGGTGGGAACACAGATGCGGCAGGTTCGCCGAAAGATCGTTCATTTCGGCCTCGATGACGGCCTGATTATCCTGCCTGAAGGCGACGAATCGGGGTTCGGGGTTCGGCGTTCCGAAGAGCTCGTTGGTGATCGCCCCGGCCAGCATCAGCTGCTTTTTGTCCTCCATATCGGGGTACTTTTTTTTCAGAAGTCCCCTGATTTCCTTGAAAAAGATCATCTGTACGAGGCTTACGCCTTCGCGCAGGGCGCCGATCAGCCGTGATTGTTTTTCTGTTTGTGTTTCGCTCATTTAGCCTGAATAGTTCACGAGTTGATACGGCCTGCTAATCAAGGAGACTTGGGGAAGGCTATATAGGTGATATGCCTTCCCCAAAAGCGACGCAGGATAGCGGGACGTATCGACTCGCCCGAAGGGTGGGATTTCTGTACGTGCAAAGTTGTTTAAAAGAGGCACAAACGGTACCATCGGTTTATCTGTAGAAAAATTTAATAACAATTTGATATTATATTTTCTTTTTTACTTTTTTTGCTGTTTTTCCATGAAATATTCAGGTTAGATCACAATTTTGACGTCGGGACTGGTCTGGAGATGATTGAAAATTCTCAGCCGCATGTCCTCGTCGGCGACCTCGATTGAGGCATTGAGGCTGAAATAGGTGCCTTTTGAAGAGACATTTGACAAAGAGATGGTCGGTACGGCCGGCGCGCAGGCCGCGTAGATGGCCCCCCGCAAGCTCTCCTCGTCGCTGCCGATCACCTTGTATTCCCAGGTGCAGGGATAATCGATGTCGGGCTTCTTCTGTTCAAAAAATGTTCTCTCACTCATCTTGTATCGGGGTTACTCCACCGCTTTATTGCCAACATGGTTGATCAGGCTGATCTGGTTGTTCAGGGTCCAGAAATCGTAGATAACGCCGACACCGAGGAGTCCCAGCGTCAGCAGATAGATGATCCCGGTTCCCCAGCGGCCGTAATACATGCGGTGAATACCGAAGACACCCAGAAAGGTGAGGAGCAGCCAGGCTATGTTATAGTCGACCGGGCCTTCTATGAAGCGATAATCAGCATCGCGGTTCATCGATGGGATCAGGAACAGATCGACGAACCAGCCGATGAAAAACAGCCCCAGCGTAAAGAAATAAATGGTGCCGCTGATCTGTCGGCCGTAGTAAAAACGGTGGGCGCCGAGAAATCCGAAGATCCACAGAAAGTAGCCGACAAAAACCTGGTGAGTTGTCCTTTCATTCATCGTTGTTCCCGAGTTGCTCCTTGAGTGTGGCGACCCTGCCAAGGGCGGACCGCAGCCTTTCTTCAGTTAACAGTTTCTTCTCCAGGCCGTTTAATACGGCCGAGACAGCCCGTGTACAAACTTCCGGGTCATAGTCAAGATTGTTCCCGAAAACCAGCATGTCAACTCCGGCGGCCAGCGATTTACAGACCGCTTCCTCGAAACCGAAGTGATCGGTAATGGCTTTCATCTGCATGTCGTCGCTGATGACCACCCCCTCGTAACCCATTTCAACCCTGAGTATACCGTCGATAATCGTTTTTGAGAGTGTTGCCGGGTACTGTTTGTCGAGTCTGCTGTTGTACAGATGGCCGGTCATGATCATATCGACCGCCGTTTCTTCGAGCAGCAGCCGATAGGGTATCAGTTCTTGCGGACGCCAGCTGCTGCTGATATCGACGAAACCGAGGTGGGAATCGGCGTGCGAACTGCCGTGCCCGGGAAAATGCTTGCAGCAGCTGATAATTCCATGGGAACGGTGTGTCTCGATCCAGGCCCGGGCGTGACGGGCGACCTGTTCCGGATCGTCTGAAAAACTTCGGCCAAGTCCGCCGATAATCGGATTGAGTGGATTGACGTTGCAGTCGACAACCGGAGCAAAATTGACGTTGATGCCGGTCGCAGAAAGCATCGCTGCGCTAGTCGATGCCTGCTCTCTGGTCCTGCCGGTATCAGCGCCGCTGCTTCCCATCTCTGCAGCAGAGCAGACCGGTTCGAAGCCGGCTTCGGGACGCAGCCGCCTGACCAGGCCGCCTTCCTGGTCAACGCCGATCAGCAGTTTTCCTCCCGCCGTTTCCTGCAAAGAGCTGCATAAATCGACAAGCTGTTCGAAAGACTCGATATTGACCGGGCCGACCGGGCTGTGCAGGCAGCGGTTGAAGAGAATAACGCCGCCGAGATTGCGCTCGACAATATCTCGACAGACGGACATCTCTTTTTCGAGCCTGGGACCGGGGAAGCCGATGATGAATAAACTGCCAATTTGGTTCGATAAATCCATATAAAAACTTGTAACCCTGATAAGGACAAATGGCAATATCATGACAGCTAAATCATTCTTTCGACACCACTATTTCGGTGTCAAAAATATGACCAGAAAGGTGCGGAGGCGTCCTGTTATCCAGTCCCGGATCAGGACCACACTGTGTAAATGCTTAAAATGGTGTTGAAATAGTCGAAAAAAAAGTGCCTGACAGACAGGGATCTACAAATGGCATGTATCTTGCTCACCCTTCGGCATGGACAAATTTATCCACAACCGCAACAAGCAGCCCAATAAAAACTCGGGCCGAGAGGAATCGATCATGAAGGTATTGACCGAAAGCCGGCGAAGTATGCCGAGCAGTATAGACGGCGGCTTCGACAAAATGAGCCAGGTCATGTTCGAGCTCGAGCGTTTGAAAAAGCAGTCATTGAGGCTGGATCAGATCAACCGGCTGCATGGCAGGCTGGCCGGCACGCTCAGTATCGTTGATATGATCGAAGCTTACTCGGTCTGGCTGATGCCGATCGTGGCGCATGAGCTGATTGGTTACCATAATCGGTCCAGCGGCAAGAAGGTCCTGTTCAGCTCCACCCATGGACCGGACAGGAGGCGGGCGATCAGCTTTGCAGAAAAGATGATCGAGCTGGAGTCGGTGACTGCGGACCCGGTTGTTTCATCCAGAGGGCAGCGCGGCTACCAGTGGATTTTTGAATCGATCGATGAAAGCTCTATCCTGCTGGTTCTGCCCGAAGAGAGCGACACCAGCTCGGCGGAACTGCAGATTATCAATGAATCGCTGAGCGTTTTCGGCGAATCGCTGCAGCGCGGCGTCGAATATGAAAACCTCTTCGAGCAGGCCAGCACCGATGCGCTGACCGGCCTGTCCAACCGCAGGGTTTTCGAGGAGCGCATCGCCTCGATGATGAACTGCCGTATTCGCTATGGATCTCCGCTGACCATGCTGCTGCTCGATCTCGACCATTTCAAGCAGATCAACGACAACCTCGGCCACCAGGTAGGTGACGACGTGTTGAAAAAAGTTGCCGAGGTGCTGACCACCGAGGTCCGCTCAACTGATCTGCTGGTCAGGATGGGCGGTGATGAGTTCCTGCTGGTACTGGACAGCACCGGCAAGAAACAGGCACTGACACTTGCTGAGCGGCTGGTGAAAAAAATCGACGGGCTTGACGTCTGGGCCAGTGACCGGATAAAACTGGGCGCCTCGATCGGCCTGGCCGAGCTTGGTGAAGAAGAGTCCTTGCGCCAGTGGCTCGACCGTACCGACGATCTGCTCTATCACGCCAAAATCAACGGCCGCTCCAAGGTAGCCGTCGACAATCAGTAGTTCTATTTCAGTTCAATCAGCAGTGGAATCGTGTGCAGCGCCTGGCTTTGCTGCGTCGTTGCCCCGAGCTTCCAGTCGCCGGTTTGTCCCCGTTCTCCAAGCCTGTCATCGATCTTCGCAACGATGCCGTTGATATCGATGACCGGATGCCGTGAAAAAACCTCCGGCAGCCCGTAGGTGAGGTTGCAGGCCAGGCAATGGCCGGGCCGCTCGCGCAGCAGGATATCGAACACCAGGGTTTCGTTGTCGCCACGGCGGTAGTGCAGTTCGAGGTCGAATGAACCCTCGGAGGCATCCCCGAACAGGGCATCGAAAAACCGGTCGGCGGTATCTGCGGGCATCAGCACAGCGCAGGCTTCCGGGGTAAAAAGGCCTTTGAATGAATCGTTTGTCATGAGAAAATAAGTGCCTGAAATTAATTGTTTTTAATTCATTTCTGAAGATATCTTTCAATATTAAACATGGAGACTCATCGTTGTCAACCGCCGTTGCAGCGTTAACAGGGCTGTGGTAGAGTGGCGGCCTATGAAAAACAGCTCTTTCAGGGACGAATTAAACGAGGCCCAGTACGAGGCCGTGACCGCCACCGAGGGCCCGGTGCTGGTCATTGCCGGGGCCGGCAGCGGCAAGACCAGGACCCTGGTCTACCGGGTCGCTCATCTGATCCAGGAGGGCATCGATCCCGAATCGATCCTGCTGCTGACCTTTACCAGAAAGTCGGCCCAGGAAATGCTCTGGCGTTCGGGCCGGATCCTCAGCGACAGCTGCAGCCGCGTCACCGGCGGTACCTTTCATTCGGTTGCCAATATGCTGCTCAGGCGCTTCGGCGGCCATCTCGGTTTCGGCTCCGGATTCACCATCATCGATCGGGGCGACGCCGAAGGGATTATCAACCTGCTCAAATCTTCTCTGGATCTGGGTGCTCCCAGAAGGCAATTTCCCTCAAAACGGTCGATCATCAACATGATCAGCGGGGCGGTGAACAAAGCCCGCTCGCTGGAGGACCTGATCTTCGACGAATACAACCACCTGGCCGATTTCACCGATGACATCCTGCTGCTGCAGAAGCATTATCAGACCTTCAAATATGACCACGGACTGATGGATTACGACGACCTGCTGGTCAACTGGAAAAAGCTGATGGTAGAAGTCGATGCGGCCCGCGAGGAGATTTCCGAGCGCTACCGCTACATCATGGTGGATGAATACCAGGACACCAACCTGGTCCAGGCGGAGATCGTCAGGCTGGCTGCGTATCGCCACGACAACGTGATGGTGGTCGGCGATGACTCGCAGTCGATCTACTCGTTCCGCGGAGCCGATTTTTACAACATCATGCGCTTTCCCGAGAAGTTTCCCGGCACCCGGGTGATCAAGCTCGAGGAGAACTACCGCTCCACCCAGCCGATTCTGAGCTTGACCAACGATATCATCAGCAACGCCCAGGAAAAATATACCAAAAAACTCTACACCAGAATCGACGGCGATCTCAAGCCGGTCATCTACGGCGGCCGCGATGAGCGGGCCGAGGCCGATTTCGTACTCAGGCACATCGAAGAGCTGCGGGCGGAAGGAATCAACCTCAACGAGATTGCGGTGCTGTTCCGCTCAGGTTTTCATTCCTTCAAGCTCGAACTCGAACTCAGCAGCCGCTCGATCCAGTTCGAGAAGCGCGGCGGGCTGAAACTGACCGAGTCGGCGCATATGAAAGATGTGCTGGCCATTCTGCGCCTGCTCGTCAATCCGATCGACAACCTCTCCTGGAATCGGCTGCTGCTGAGCATCGACAAGGTCGGCCCGAAAACGGCCCAGAAGATAACCGCGGCCATCTCGGCGGCGGACGATCCGTTTCAGGCGCTCAGTTCGTACCGGCCGGGTAAGACATGGAAAAACGGTTATGAGGCGCTGATCAGGCTGTTTGTTGATTTAAGAAAGGCGGAACCCCGGCCCGGTCTGCTCTGCGAGATTGCACTTAAATGGTATCAGCCGGTCTTCGAACGGCTCTATGCCGATGACTATCCGAAACGCCAGAAAGACCTCGATCAGCTCAAGACGATTATCGCTTCCTATGACGATCTGCAGAGTTTTATCGACGACACCACCCTGGATCCGCCCGAATCGGACCTCGCCGCTTACAGCAACGACCTCGACACCCTGGTCCTGTCGACCATCCATTCGGCCAAGGGGCTCGAGTGGCAGGCGGTCTTTGTCATCGGCCTTGCCGACGGCCGCTTTCCTCACGCTTCGGCGTTTCCCGGTGAACAGTGGGAGGAGGAACGGAGGCTCCTCTATGTGGCCGCCACACGGGCCCGTAAACATCTGTTCATGACCTATCCCCGGGAATTGATGTCGCCGGACAGACGCTTCACCCGGGCGGGTATGTCACCGTTTCTGGCTGAACTCAGGCAGGATGGCTATGACGTCGTTAAAACCGAGTTCGGCGGCCGGCCGGCCCCGGTTTCGAGGTCGGCTCGCAGTTCGTTGCCGGGTGCTTCAGCCGTCAACAGGAAAAAGAAAAAAGCGGTAATCGAGGATTTCGCCGCAGGCTGCCGGGTCAACCACCCGTTTTTCGGTGCCGGAACCGTACACGCAAAAAAGCCGCCCCGCACCCTCGACGTGGCCTTTGATCGTCACGGCATGAAGACGCTGCATCTCGACTACGCCAAGCTGACCATCATCGATGCTTGAACACCTCATTTCATCATTTCATAGATTCGATTCGTGAGTACACCCATTCGCACCTACCAGGACGCCTGCCGATACCTCGATGATCTGCAGATGCACAAGATAAAACTGGGCCTCGAAGCGATGCGCTCGACCCTGACAGCGCTGGGCTCGCCGCAGAAAAGCTGTCCGGCGGTTCATGTCGCCGGCACCAACGGCAAGGGCTCGGTCTGTTCGATGCTGTGCAGCGTGATGACGACTGCAGGTTATCAAACAGGTCTGTACACCTCGCCTCATCTCAGCTCGGTCCGGGAACGGTTCCGAATTGGGGATGCGTATATCAGCGAGGCGGACTTTACCCGTTTGATGGAGCAGATCAGGAAAAGCCTTGGCGACAGCAGGATCACCTATTTCGAGTGCACGACCGCGCTGGCTTTTCTCTGGTTCGCTGAAAATAATTGTGATCTGGTGATTCTTGAAACCGGCATGGGGGGGCGGCTCGACGCCACCAATGTCGTTGAGCCGCTGCTCAGCCTGATCACCACCATCAGCCTCGACCATGAGCAGTATCTGGGCAGCAGTGTCAGGGAGGTGGCCTTCGAGAAGGGGGGCATCATCAAAGCCACTGTGCCGCTGATTTCCGGGGTCGATGACGATGAGGCGCAGGAGGTGATCGCCCGCATCTGCACTGAACGGCAGGCACCGATGATCATCAAGAACAGAGATTTTTCGCTGTCGCGCGGTCAAGGCGGCGGCTGGGTCTTTACATCGAAGTCCGACGAGATTGCTCTGCACCGTTTGCCGGCTGCAGAACCGAACCGCTGGCAGCTCGATAACATCAGCTGTGCCGTCGCGGCGGCGGCTCAATTGCGGCAGGCAGAGTTTCATTTTGATAACAGCGCCGTTGACCGCGGTATCGAAAAAGCCCAATGGCCCGGGCGCATGGAGCTGATCGAAACACCGCTGCGCTTTCTGCTCGACGGCGCCCACAATCAGGCAGGTGTCGATTATTTACTGGAATCCCTGCCGGACTATGGCTATGAGCGTCTGTTCGTGATCTGGGCGTCGATGGCGGACAAGCATTTCCAGAAGATGCTTAACGATGTGGCCGCAGTGGCCGATACGCTCCTGCTGACCAGACCGGACAGCGAGCGCTCCGCCCGTCCCGAAGATCTTTTTACAGAGCTGCACTCCAGCGCCGGAAAGGATATACACATCTGTGACTCGGTGGAACAGGCATTGAAACAGGTGCAGGCCCAGGCGAAACCGGAAGATCTGATCCTGGTGGCCGGCTCTCTCTACCTGATCGGCGCCTTTCGGGAACTGCTGGTCGGCGAGGTAATCCAATGAGTGATGACTACCAGTGGTTCGACGGCGTCAGCGACGAGACGATCCGGCGTGAGCGGGCAAAAGCGCGGGAGTTGAGAAAGACGCGCTGGTGGCAGCAGAAAACCGCTTCCGGGATCTGCTACTACTGCGGCACCCATGTGGTTCACCGCGAGCTGACCATGGATCATCTGGTCCCGCTGACCCGGGGCGGACGCAGCACCAGGGACAATCTCGTTCCGTGCTGCAAGTCCTGCAACACAAAGAAAAAATCGATGCTGCCGGTTGAGTGGGAAGACTATATCGGCAGGAAAAGCTGAACGACCATGAGAGCGCCGGGAATCATTATACTCGCGTTTCTGGCAGTGGCGACATCGGCCCGGGCTGAAGGCTTCAAGCTGGCCTTTCCGGTCGACTGCATCCTCGGGCAGGACTGCATCATCCAGAACTATGTCGATCTCGATCCCGGAGAAGGATGGCGGGACTATCAGTGCGGCTTTTTAACCTACGATGGCCATAAGGGAACCGACATCCGTATCAGAGACTACCAGGCCATGGAAAAGGGGGTAATGGTCCGCGCCGCCGCCGCCGGCACGGTCCTTGGCGCCAGGAACAACATGGACGACCGGCGCCCCGATGAGGATTACCAGACCTATATTTCCACAACCAGCGGCAAAGAGTGCGGCAACGGAGTCGTGATCGCCCATGGGGATGGATTTCAGACCCAGTACTGCCATCTGAAGAAAGGCAGTGTGGCGGTGAAGAAAGGACAAACCGTCAAAGAAGGCGATCTGCTCGGTAAGATCGGCATGTCGGGCAAAACCCAGTTTCCGCACCTGCACCTCTCGGTCCGCCAGGGGGAAAAGGTTATCGGCCCGTTCACCGGCAGCTGCAGCGATTCTGAAAACGATCTGTGGAATAAGCCCATTGCTTATACCGGCACCCACCTGCTGAAGTCCGGATTTTCTGATAAAGAAGAGACACTCGATTCGATTGAGCTGGGCACAGCTCCGGATCTGGCGACCGGTTCCGCCGCTCTTCTATTCTGGGCCAATGTGGTCGGCATTCAGGCGGGTGATCTGCAGCAGGTCACGATAACCAGGCCTGATGGAGCAACTCTCTCCGAACACACGCAGACGGTTGAAAAATCCAAGGTCAACTGGTTAAGTTATATCGGCAGGAAACGGCCGGAGTCCGGCTGGCCGGCGGGGCGCTATACCGCCCGATACCGCCTAACCCGGGGTGATACAGTGACTATCGACAAGAACTTTTTTGTTGAGCTGAACTGAAGCTGATAATATGCCTGTAGAGCCATACTTCCCATGCAGCAATAGAAGCGATCATTGCCGAAAAGCGCGTGCTGGTAAACGGCGAACAAGCCTTCTCCTGGCCATGTTCGGTTCGCTTGTCTTTTTCTCCTCGCCGGCATCAGCCGGACACAGCGAAGAACTGTCATTTTATCTGCTCGATGTCGGCCAGGGTGAGGCGATGATCATCCACCAGCCCGGCGCCTGCACCATGCTCATCGACACCGGTTTACCCATTTACGCTGAGCGGGTTGCGGATAAACTCAGGCAACTGCAGGTTTCCAGGCTCGATATGGCAATTATCACCCACCCCCATGTCGATCATTTTGGTGGTCTTGTAAAAATCCTGGAGGAGTTCCCGGCAGATCAACTCTTCGACAACGGCGCTGAGGGTGAGCTGTCTTCAGAGTTTAAAGCTTATCGTGAGCTGCGGGATCTTCTGCCCTACCGAAGGCTTGAATCCGGAGACAGGCTGCAGTGCGGAGATACCGGAATAAAAGTTCTGCACCCATTTTCTGCGCCGGACCCGGCCGCCAACCCCAACGATACGTCGCTGGCCTTGATGATCTCCTACACTGATTTTCGTTTGCTCCAGATGGGCGATCTGGCGGGCCGAGCCGCGCAAAGATTTGTTGAAACACAGACCACCCCCCAATCCGCTCTGAAAGCCGATGTCATCAAAATCGCCCATCACGGTTACGAGGATGCGGCATCACCAGCTCTGCTGAATCTGGTCCTTCCCGATCATGCTCTAATCAGCACCTCGGGAACCAGCTGCATCGGCACCGCCTGCTCCCCGGCGGAATCGGTGCTGAACCGGCTGGACGATTATGGGACAACTTATTTGAGGACGGACCGCGACGGCGATATCGCCATCTTTGTAACCGAGAACGGGTATCGGATCAGCACTTCTTCAATGATAGAAAAGTAGCGCCAAAATTTCCATGTGTCTCAGGACATAAACGCCTTGAATTTGGGCGTAAATTGTAATTTTGCAAGAGACCTTAGGAAAGACGCTCCTTGAATCATTTTTCTGCGACGCCCGGTTATACCCCGATTATCACCTTTCCTAATACACCGAGCAAAAACCCGGCAACGGCACTCAACGGGGGAGACCAGTGCTTTTTCAGCCTGGATTGCGGTGCAATGTCCTGAAATATAAGATACAGGATCCCACCAGCTGCAAACAGCATGATCCCGGAAACAAGCTGCGGGTAACCCGAAAGCACAAAATATCCGGTGAGACCGGCGACTGGTCCCAAAAGGGCCATAAGAGCAAACGCGGCTACGATTTGTGGTCCACGAAAATGTGTCGATGACTTGAGTTCTCTGAAAGCGTTGAAGCCTTCAGGAACGTTCTGCAGAGCTATGATTCCAGCCAGCAATAGTCCTGTATTTTTAGAGAAGACGAAGGTCGCACCAAGTGCCAAAGCTTCGGGAACAAAATCAGAAAGCATGGCAACTAATTGACTTGCCGAGGTTTCTCTTGCAGCTAAAAAGATATCAAGAGCCATGAATGCGATTCCACCGCCTGCAAAGCAAATGACAATCAGCAGCGGAGGCAGATTATGTATACCCTCGGGAACAAGGACCAGCGCAACAGCTGCCAGCAGCGCTCCTCCGCCAAAAGCGATTACGCTATGCCGGACTTCGGTTTCGAGCCAGCGCGGTCGAATTCGTTCGATCCCGGCAACAGCGGCTCCGACCGGCATCGCGATACCGGCCATGAGCGTCAAAATAACAATTTGAATCCAGTCACTCATTTCATCAAAGGCGCTGTTTGCATGGCGTAGCGGCCAGTCTGAACGACTGGCTTCGAATTACAGCAGAGATGTAAGACCGAGTTGCTGCTGTTCTTATGCATTCAGGTCTGACCATACCGCATATTCATGACCGTAGTCCAAGAACGACCAGCCAAATACTGTTGTAAAAAAGTCTTTGGTGGCCTCAATATCTCTGGCAGGAAGCTCGATGTAGTTTATCTTCTCGTGCTCATTCATCCCTTTACCCTCGACTATGCCTAAGGCTGAATTCTTTGGTTTCGAACGGTCTGCGAAATTCAGTGAGCCTCTTTTTATGAGACTTTTATTCTTCTCTCTTTCTTCTCTCTGTGACACTTTCTCCACCAATACCCCAACTGTCGGTATCCACCTCTTCTATAACAACAACTGTTGTCTCCGGGTTCTTGCCGAGAACATTTTTCAACAACTCCGTTGCTCCCTTTATCAGTTCGGCTTTTTTCTCAGCAGTAACGTTTTCGTTGGTGATTTTAATGTTAACGAATGGCATTGATATTTTCCATTTTTTTGAATTTTAATGTGATGCGACTATTTGCTGTTGCTCTTCACTACCAGAATCATAACGGTGGGTTTAGGGGTGCTAACCCGGGAGCATTCGCCGTAATGATTTGTTATGTCACTATGCCAGTTCGAACAAAGCACATTTTGAAGCTTTTTTGTCAAATGTAAGAAGGGTTTTACAACCCTGTTCACTCGCTGATTGGGCAATGAGCAAATCTGATAGATCGTATCCACTGTCTCTAGCCTTCAGGATAAATTTTTGTATCGCTGCCAGGTGTTCAAACCTGAGAATAGGCAGCAGTAACAGATCACTGATGGAGCCGATAATTTTATTTCTATCTATTTTGTAAGCAGACTCCAAGACCCAAATGAGCTCTAAAATGACCAACAGGGAAACGAACAGCTCGTTTTTGTTTAATTCGGCTTCTTTGAAAATAGCATAAGCTTTTTTGGCCTGGCGCTCATCATCACCAACAAGAAGCCGAACAAGAATATTTGTGTCGATGCCTTTCATTTGTATTTGTCCATCATTCTGGACTTTATGGCATCGTCAATTTCCTCTTGAGAGATGGCTTTCTGCTCCGGCTTATGAAGTCGACAAAAGATATCATCCACATTTTTTGAGATTGGCCTGATGATAGCCTCTCTTTTTTCAGTGAGAATAATTTCAATCTTATCCCCTGTGTTCAATTTAAGGGAATCCCTTATTTTTTTGGGAATTGTTACCTGTCCTTTCGTCGTGATAGTTGCTTGGGCCATATGTATCTCCCTGGTGATAAACCTTACATTTCTGAAAACCTTACTTTATAGTAAGGCAAACGTTTGGTGGAGTCAAGATCCAGTGTTTTGTAGAATGTAGAAGTGAAAGACAGGGCAGGGGGCAGCGCGCAGAAAGTTCTGCAAAAAAGAAATGACCATGACACATGTCTGTTAGCCATTAGCAATGCCATCTCAAAAGGAGGGCGCCATGGTCGAAACAACAAAAAAAGGGGTCAGCCAATTTTGGCTGACCCCTTTTTTCACTGGTCGGGATGAGAGGATTTGAACCTCATGAAGAATTATTAACTACCAGTAATTACAATATTAATTTTTGGACTGTGATACCAGTGTGATACGCAACAATTGTGGACGCGGAGTCGAACCCTTGTCCATGCAAGCCATTATAGGCTTGGGGGCGAGAGTGACAAATGATTGTCATATCTAAAGATACAGGAATAACCTTCTGTATCGACAATCGCCAAGACTCAGCTATGTTATTTCAATATTATGGTAAGGGTTAATATGTCCTTTGTAGGGATGTAAATGTTCCCTAAAATAAATCTCTTTGAGATTAAATTCTTCTTTCATCTTGTCGTTAAATTCCTGACGGGCATTTTTATCGTATTTAAGGCGACCATGTATATGAGTAAGCTCGATACTTGAATCACTCAATAGTTTTACTTTTGTGCCGGGAGTCTCTAAGGAAACCTGTGCCACTATATTTGCAAGTAAGGCCCTCTGCTTTAATTCGGCAAGTGATTTCGTTGTTTCCTGAAACTGCTTTTTTCTAATAGTCTTAACAAGGATTTCAACAACATCATCAACCGTCAGGGAATCAATACTGAGAACCATATCATACAATCGACTATCCCACGTATCCTTGCCATGTAACTGTAAACTCCACTTACGCCTTTCTTCGTCATCCTTCTTCAGATTGAAAAGAGCTTCATCTCTTGTACAAAGCTCTCTTTTCATTTCTTCAGAAACACGTTTTGACATGTTGTCAATTATACGGACTTTCAGTACATGAGAAATGTTTTGCAGGAAAAAATGCCCGGCAAGTCCATGGTAAACGATATTACCTTTTTCCATATGGGACAAAAATGCCGACTTAAAGTAATCTAGAAACCTTTCCTGTCCGTGATTAAAACGTTCAAGTACAGTGGGTGAATCATGAAGAGCTCTGATCAGTTTTATCTCTGGAATATTGAATTGGTCTGATGCCTCAATCAGTATCTCACGTGATAAACATTCATAATCAAGTTCACGAGCCAGAGCTTCAGCGACCTGTTTCCCCTTGCTGTACGATCCTCTAGAAATGGTAATAATAGACATTTCAAAACTCCTTTAGCATTGCCTTGCTATACAAGACGTTCATAAAAAAATATAACGATGCCGTAAAAAGGAGAAAAGAAAACTCAGGTGATAGACGAACAGTCCATAGAAGAGTAAAGAAAAGAGACACTCATTTTCTTTTACTAAAAAACCCTATAAACAAGATTCTACAACTGTGAATATATGACTGCAACACATATTTCCTTGTCGTCACAGCCTGTCAAAATATGAGATTGTTCCTGTATCTATCCACCATGTTGAAGGACCTTAACACTGCCTTCGGAAACGTTTAACTTCTCCTGGCATTTATTATTAGGACTAAACTTGCCAAGATCGCATCACCGAACTTTAAAAAATACCACAAAACCCCTGATAAAAGTTCGTTCACCTTGCACCCACCCCCACCTGTTTTGAGAAAAAGGGTTGTTGGGGTGATTAAGGAAAAGATTATATACAGATCCGAGAAAGTATTTAATTAATTCCTTATACGATTTGTGCATTCATTAAGCCAAAGGAAAATAAAAAGAAAAAGGGGAATGAAAAATACGACGAGCGCCACACAATAGTTTGCAAAATGTTTGCAAACAACAAAAAAAGGGACCTAGCATAAACTACTAAGCCCCTATTTTCACTGGTCGGGATGAGAGGATTTGAACCTCCGGCCCCCTGAACCCCATTCAGGTGCGCTACCAGACTGCGCTACATCCCGATATTTTGTCTATTTTGTAGACGGTCTTTCTACCACGCGCGGTGGGTGGTGTCAATCCTGACTTCGCTTGACTTCACCCGGCGCGGGTGCGGCGGCTGAATTTTTCGATCAGGCGCCTTTGTCCAGCAGTCCCTTGATCTGCAGCAATTCGTCTTTGATTGCGTTGAGCTGGTCCGAGTGGACTTTTGTCTGCTTTTCTTCAATCTTGATCGAAGCGAGATCGTCGGTTTCGCTGATAAGTTTCTTGGCGCCGGCGATGGTATAGCCCTGCTGGTGCAGCAGGTTCTTGATCACCAGGATGAGTTCGACGTCTTTACGGCGATAGAGCCGCTGTTTGGAGCCGGCGCGCTTGGGCTTGATGGTGGAAAACTCGCTTTCCCAGTAACGCAGGACATGGGGGGCGACGTCGGCGAGTTTGCTGACCTCGCCTATCTTGAAATAGAGTTTATCCGGAAGCTGGCTGGTCATCAGGGCGGTTTCTGTAGTCCGGCAGACGACCAGTGCGTGTTACGAGTTGTTGATTTTGGCCCGTAATTTCTTGCTCGGTCTGAAACTGACGATCTGCCGTTTCTCAATGGTGATGGTTTCCCCCGTTCGCGGGTTGCGTCCCTTTCTCGGGTTTTTGTCGCGAATGGAGAATGTTCCGAAGTGTACTAGCTTAACCGAGGTTCCGTCAAGCATTGACGATTTGAGCGAGTCAAAAAAGCTGTCGATGATATCTGAGCAGGTGCTCAGCGGATAGCCGAGTTTTTCGGATACCTCCTCGGCCAGTTCTTTGCGGGTTACATTCTTTTCACTCATGCTGTTATTCCTCGCGAAGGGCGCCGCCGTATGTGTCGGTAAGCAGTTTTACCAGTTTGGCGTGGGCCTTTTCGACATTCTTTTCAGTAAGGGTTCTGGTCGCGGAGCGGAAGGTGATGCTGAGCGCCACGCTCTTCATGCCGCCGCCGATTTTTTCACCTTGATATACGTCAAACAGCTCACAATGTTCAACAAGTTTTTCACCGCTGGATAAAACAGTTTTTACCAGATCGCCGGCGGCAACCGTTTCAGAAACGAGTAAAGCGATATCGCGCTTGACTGACGGGTAGACCGGCAGCGGCGAGAAGGTTTTGGCGGCCGGGGGCAGGGCGGCGAGCACAGAAAAATCAAGATCGAAGTAGTAGACGTCGCGTTTGATGCCCAGCTCGAGCAGGATCTCGTTTTTTATTCTGCCGATGGTGCCCAGCATCTCTTTTCCTGTCGTAACGGCGATGCTGTAACCGGGGACGCAGAAGGGCTCGGTCGATTGCTCATCAGATGGGATGAGGGAAACTAGATCATCGCCGTCAGCGCCGAGCAGACGCATTTCCCCGAGCAGGGTTTCTACCGCGCCTTTGATATCGAAGATGTCGGTCTCGGCTGCTTTGAAATGAAGCGGGGAGTGGGCACCGTGACGGTTGCCGGTCATCACACCGGCGATGCGCATCGGCTCATCGGGAAGTTCGTTCCCGTCATGGGGCAGGAAGATCTTGCCGATTTCAAAAAGATTGCAGCTGGTCTGCTGGAAGTTCAGGTTTCTTCTGACGTTTTCGAGAAGCCCCGGCAGCAGGCTGGTCCGCATCACGTCCTGATCCTCGGTCAGCGGGTTGAGCAGTTTCACATGACTGCGCCGCTGATCGCTCCCAGCGAGCTGCAGGGTGTCGTCGCTGGCACTGGAGATGAAGCTGTAGTTGATCGCCTCGCTGAATCCGGCCCGGGTCATGATGCGGCCGGCGGCCTGACGTTTGAGTCGCTCCTCGTCCTGCGCGGGGAAGCTCAGGTCGACATCGGGCAGGGTGGTCGGAATCTTGTTGTAGCCGTAGAGGCGGGCGATCTCTTCGACCAGATCGGCTTCCCGCTCGAGATCGACCCGAAAGCTGGGAACCGTGATGCGAAGCGTATCATCGTCTTCTTTATCGGAGTAGATCTCTATTGCCTGGAGCAGCTCGGCCAATTGTTCCTGACTGAGCTCCAGGCCAAGCAGTTCGTTGGTTTTCGAGGTGCGCAGCATCAGGGTAAGCGGCTGGTGGCCGACATTGACATCGATACCGCCCGGTTCGGCAGTGCCGCCGGCAATCTCGCAGATCAGGTCTGTCGCCCGCTGCATCGCGTCAATCGTTCCCTGCGGGTCGACACCGCGTTCGAAACGGTAGGATGCGTCGGTGGACAGGTTCAGCCGCCGCGCCGTTTTCCTGATCGAGACGGCGTTGAAACAGGCGCTCTCGAGCAGGACATTGGTCGTCGTTTCGGTGACCTCGCTGTCAAGTCCACCCATAACACCGCCGACCGCGACCGGTTTGCGGCCGTCGCAGATCAGCAGCATGTCGCTGTCCAGTTTGCGTTCGGTTTTATCCAGCGTGGTAAACGTCGCCTCGTCGGGTCGGGGCGTGCGAACGACAACCTTCTTCTCGGCCAGGGTGTCGAAATCGAAGGCGTGCAGGGGCTGGCCATATTCGAGCATGACAAAGTTGGTGATGTCGACCACGTTGTTAATCGGCCGCAGGCCGACCGACAAAAGCCGATTTCTCAGCCACCAGGGGCTCGGGCCGATGGTGATTCCATTGATCAACCGGGCGGCGTAACGCGGGCACAACTCAGGATTTTCCACCTCGACAGCAAATGAGCTGCTGGTCGGGGACAGTTTCGTCTTTTTATGCGGAATCGAGATCGCCTTCTTCAGGATGCCGCCGGTTTCCCGGGCGACGCCGATGACCGAGGCACAGTCGGGACGGTTCGGGGTCAGGTCGACTTCGACCTGGGTGTCGCGCAGACCGACGGCGTCGATAAAGGGCCGGCCCGGCTCGATATCGGCGGGCAGCTCCATGATTCCCTGGTGATCGTCACTGAGGCCAAGCTCACGCTCGGAGCAGATCATGCCCTGGGATTCAATACCTCTGACTTTGGACTTCTTGATCTTGAAATTACCGGGCAGGGTGGTGCCGGGCAGGGCGACGACAACATTGAGCCCCTCGCGAACGTTCGGCGCACCGCAGATAATCTGGTGGGTCTGCTCTCCGACCGAGACGCTGCACAGAGTCAGCTTGTCAGCGTTTGGATGCTGCTCGGCGGAGAGCACCCGGCCGGTGACCAAGGTGGTGAGTTCTTCGTAGAGGGGGGTGACCGAATCGACTTCGAGCCCGACCATGGTCAGCTCATCTGCCAGTTTTTCGGGAGCCGTGTCACCGAGATCGACATAATCCTTTAACCAGTGCAGGGTAAACTTCATCACAAACTCTTGGAAGAATTAAAACTGAGAGATAAAGCGCAGGTCGTTTTCGTAAAAAAGCCTGAGATCATCGATGCCGTACTTGAGCATGGCGATGCGCTCGACCCCGAGGCCGAAGGCAAAGCCGCTGTATATATCCGGATCGTAGCCGACCATCTTGAAAACTTCGGGATCGATCATGCCGGAGCCGAGGATCTCGATCCAGCCGGTCCGTTTACAGACCCGGCAGCCGTCTCCGCCGCAGATGACGCAGCCGATATCGACTTCGGCGCTCGGTTCGGTGAAGGGGAAAAAGCTTGGCCTGAAGCGCAGATCCAGGTCTTTCTCGAAAACTTTGCGCAGAAATACGGTCAGCACACCCTTGAGGTCGGCAAAGGAGATCTTCCTGTCGACTAAAAACCCCTCTACCTGCTGAAACATCGGGGTATGGGTGATGTCTGAATCACAGCGGTAGACCTTGCCGGGAGCAATCAAGCGCAGCGGCGGAGGCTGTTTCTCCATGATCCGGGCCTGCATCGGCGAGGTATGGGTTCTGAGCAGAACCGAGTCGCCGATATAGAAGGTGTCGTGCATGTCGCGGGCCGGATGGTGCTCGGGTATGTTGAGCGCCTCGAAGTTGTAATAATCCAGCTCGATATCGGGGCCTTCGGCGATGGAAAAACCCATGGAGGCGAAAATCTGACAGATCTCGTCCATTATCTGGGTGACCGGGTGCAGGGTACCGCTTACCGAGCGCCTGCCGGGCTGGCTCAGATCGGGCGCATCGGATTGGACCTGCTGCGCCGCCAGGATGCTGTTTTTTTCAATGAAGAGCTGATCAAGTTCGGTGCGCACCGTGTTCGCCAGTTTTCCCAACCGCGGACGATCTTCCTTGGCGGCCGAACCCAGCTGTTTCATCAGGGCGCTGAGCTGGCCGTTACGCCCGAGGTAGGCGATCCGGAATTCCTCGAGCTGGGAGGACTCTCTCACCTGGTCCAGGGCCGCGGCCGCTTCACTGCGCAGTTTTTCTAACGCTTGTTCCATGGTTCCATGAAGGTCGAAGTCAATAAAACAATATGCCGGTTACGATTAATGCAAATCGCAACCGGCATCGAAGGCAGAACAGAAGGGGGTGTGGCTACGCGTTTGCTTCGGCTGCGATTTTGACCACTTCTGAAAATGCGTTGGGATCCAGAATTGCCATGTTGGCCAGAACCTTGCGGTCGAGGTCGACACCGGCCTTGTTCAGGCCGCCCATCAGCTTACTGTAGCTGGTTCCGTTCATCTTGGCTCCGGCGCTGATCCGGGTGATCCACAAGCGTCTGAAGTCTCTTTTCTTGGTCCGGCGGTCCCGGTAGGCGTAGACGAGTGCCCGGTCCACCGCTTCGGTGGCCGTGCGGTAAAGCTTGTGACGGCCGCCGCGGAAGCCCTTCGCCAGTTTCAGAACGCGGTTTCTTCTTCTGCGGGCTTTAAAGCCCCTAGTTACTCTTGGCATTGCTAACTCCTTGTTATCGTCTTCTCAGGGTCTGACTGCCGACAACTTACATGTAAGGCAGAATCTTCTTGATTGCCTTGGCGTTGGCGCTGTCAACCAGACCGGATTGTCTGAGATTGCGTTTTCTTTTAGTCGATTTCTTGGTCAGAATGTGGCTGGTGAAGGCCTTATTGCGTTTGATCTTACCGGATCCCGTCGCTTTAAAGCGTTTGGCAGCACCTCTGTTAGTCTTCATTTTCGGCATGATACTCACTCCTTTACAAGCAAAATAAACCGTGACTTTCAACCAGCCGTGGGTTGGGGGCGGCCAGCCTCGATCTCCGGTGGGAAACCTCTATTTTTGTAATTTCGGGCCGACGAACATGACCATCTGACGGCCTTCCATGGTCGGCGGCTGCAGGATAACCGCCTCTTCCTCGAGCGTTTCGGCTATCCGGTTCATGGCTTCGAGGCCGATCGTCTGGGAGTAGACGATCTCGCGGCCGCGAAAACGCATGGTGATTTTTACCTTATTTTTCTGGCCAAGAAACTTCTTAATATGCTTGATCTTGAAGTTCAGGTCATGCTCCTCCGTTTTGGGGCGGAACTTGACCTCCTTTGTCTCGATCGTTGTCTGCTTTTTCTTGGCTTCCTGCTGCTTCTTTTTCTGTTCGTAACGAAACTTGTCGTAGTTCATGATCCGGCATACCGGCGGTTTCGCGGTAGCCGAAACTTCGACAAGGTCCAGACCATCATCATAGGCCCGGTTCCGGGCTTCGTCAGCGGTCATGATGCCGAGTTGTTCACCTTCGGGCCCGATCAGCCTGATGTGATCGTGGCGGATGGCATCGTTGATGACCGCTTTTTCCTCTCGTTGTCCCGGACTGGGTTTTCCTCTTCTTTTAATGTTGGGCCTCCTCTCGTGTACGAACGTATCTGCCCGCCTCCGCAGCCATGCAGCAAGTTGCAGGCTGGTGCGACCGGCGCTTCCCTATCAAATTCCGCGTCCCTGGCGGCTTTCTTCTTCGATTTTCGCCCTGAACTCATCGATCGGCATCGGCGGCAGATTTTTTCCATCTCTCATCCGAACCGTAACCGTGCCCTCGGCCTTTTCTTTTTCCCCGATAATGAGCATGTAGGGAATTTTGTCCATCTGGGCTTCGCGGATTTTATAATTCAATTTTTCGTTACGCAAATCTTTTTCGATTCGCACCCCGCCTTTTCTGAGCTGTTCATAAACTTTTTCGCCATATGCAGCCTGATCGTCGGTGATGTTGAGAATCCTGGCCTGGACCGGGGTGAACCAGATCGGAAAGGCGCCGGCGTAGTGTTCGATCAGAACGCCGATAAAGCGCTCCAGCGAGCCCATCAGGGCCCGGTGGATCATGATCGGCCGATGATCACTATTGTCCGAACCGGTGTAGGTGATATCGAAGCGCTCCGGCAGGTTGAAATCGACCTGGATCGTCGAACATTGCCAGGAGCGGCCGAGCTGATCCTTGATCTTGATATCGATCTTGGGGCCGTAAAACACCCCTTCACCGGGATCGATCTCGAAACCGAGGCCCTTCTTCTCGAGCGCTTGTTTCAGGGCGGCGGTCGATTTTTCCCAGATCTCGTCCGAGCCGACCGATTTCTCCGGCCGGGTGGAGAGATAAATGTCGTAGTCTTCGAATCCAAAGCGCTTGAGAATCAGCAGGTTGAGATCGAGGATATTGAAGATCTCGTCTTCGAGCTGATCCTGGCGGCAGAAGATATGGGCGTCATCCTGGGTGAAGCCGCGCACCCGGAGCAGTCCGTGCAGGGCTCCGGCGCGTTCGTAGCGGTAGACGGTGCCGAGTTCGGCCCAGCGGATCGGAAATTCTCGGTAGCTTCTCTTGTCGCTCTTGTAAACCCCGATATGAAAGGGGCAGTTCATCGGTTTGAGCTGATACTTGACCTCGTCGATATCCATCGGGGCGTACATGTTCTCGGAGTAGAAATCGAGGTGCCCCGAGGTCTGCCATAAATCCTGGCGGGCGATATGCGGGGTGTAGAGCAGTTCGTAGCCGTGCCGGTAATGTTCGTCTTTCCAGTAATCCTCGATCAAGCGCCTGAGCTGGGAGCCTTTCGGCTGCCAGAGGATCAGTCCGGCGCCGATCTGCTCGTTGATGGTAAAGAGCTGCAGTTCGCGGCCGAGCCGGCGATGATCGCGTTTCTTGGCTTCCTCGAGATCGTTGAGGTGCTTTTTCAGGGCCTTTTTGTCGAAAAACGCGGTACCGTAGATGCGCTGCAGGACGTCGTTGTTCTCGTCTCCGCGCCAGTAGGCGCCGGCCACCCGCAGCAGCTTGAAGTCTTTGACCCAGGACGTGTCGGGTATGTGAGGACCCCGGCACAGATCGACGAAGCCGCCCTGCTGATAGATCGAGACCTCTGCATCCTCGATTTCATCGAGAAGCTCGACTTTGTATTTTTCACCCTGCTTCTTGAACAATTCGATAGCTTCCTGCCGATCGATGTTCCGGTGGGAAAAGGGCAGGGCCTGACCGGCTATTTCGGCCATCTTGTTTTCGATCGCTTCGAAATCTTCCGGGCTGAACGGAGTTTCGCGCAGAAAATCGTAATAAAAACCGTTCTCGATGGCCGGCCCGATGGCGATCTTGACAGCATCGCCAAAGAGCTCGCGTACGGCCTGGGCCATGATGTGAGCGGTGGAGTGACGCAGGATCTCCAGAGCCTCGGGGCTGTCCTTTTTTATCGGTACGATGAGCGTGTCCTCGCTCAGCTCGGTGTCGAGGTCAACCGCTTTGTCGTTGGCATAGACAGCGATGGTCTGCTTGCGCTGTTTTCCCGACAACAGGTCGCCAAGCACCTCGCTCACCGTAATCGGCGCGGCGACTCGTTTTTCCTGGTCATCTATTGTTAATACGATTTCAGCCATGGTGCGATTGGTGCGATCAATTTCTGCATAGAAAAACAAAGGCTAAAGAGCAAACGGTCCGCAAACCCGTTCTTCCTTTAGCCTTCGAATCTGGTAGGCGCGGGCGGGATCGAACCGCCGACATCTACCACGTCAAGGTAGCGCTCTCCCACTGAGCTACGCGCCTGTAATTACCTGCGCTTCAACTAATCGTCGAAGCCGTTAAATCACAGATAATTCATCTGCTTTGAGGACTGCTCTCCAGTATAGTTACGAAAATACAATCCTTCAAGATCAGAACCAGCATCAAATACCAGCATTATGGTGCAGTGTCAAGAATTTATTGGATCGGGAAAGGGATTCAAACCCAATATTTTACGAGTTGAGACACTCCGGGGTCAGAGTGCTTCAGATCGACTCGCAATCGCCCGGGCGAGGGTGTACTGATCGGCGTACTTTATATCCATTCCCATCGGAATCCCGCATGCCAGCCGGGTGAGGCGAATCGAGAAACGGTTCAGGGTGTCGATCAGATACGATGCGGTGGCTTCGCCGGGAACGGTTGAAGAGGTGGCGATCAACACTTCTTTCACGGTGCCTGAGTCGATGCGGCTGATCAGCTCTTTTACTTTCAACTCGCCCGGCCCGATCCCGTCAACCGGTGACAGGACGCCGTGAAGTATGTGATAGTGGCCGCGGTACTGATCGGTCTTCTCGATCGCCATCAGATCGGCGGGCTGTTCGACGACACAGACAAGCGATGCGTCCCGGCGCTGATCGCCGCAGACGCTGCAGGGATCGGTTTCTGAAAAGGCCATGCAGCGGGAACAGAGCCTGATAGAGTCGTGCAGCTCGGACAGGGCGGCGGCCATTTCCCGGGCATCGGAAGCGGGTTTGCGCAGGATCGTCAAGGCCAGCCGGGTGGCTGTTTTGGCACCGATTCCGGGGAGTGATGATAAACTATTTACCAGCCGCTCGAGCGCCGGCGGAACAACCTGTAGTTCGCTCATGATCAATCAGAAAAGATTGGTCAGGCCGGGAATCTGCATGCCCCCGGTCAATCCCGACATCTCGGATTTGGCCAGTTCCCGGGCTTTACGCAGGGCGTCGTTGACGGCACCGGCGATCAGGTCCTGAAGCATCTCCTTTTCGGCGGGGTCGATCACTTCATTTTCTACCGATATGGAAATGATGTCGCCTCTGCCGGTGGCCTGGACGGTGACCATGCCGCCGCCGGCACTGCCGGTTACGGTCTTGGCGGCGAGTTCGCTCTGAACTTTGTTCATCTTCTCGTGCATGTCACGAGCCTGCTGCATGATCTGATTCATATCCATGGTGCGTTCCTGCTGTTTTTTGGGGAGTTGCCTTATTTGTTTGGTTCAGATATCCGGATGGCGCCGATTCGGCCGTTGAAGATCTCTTCGGTCATCCGCACGATCTGGTGGCTGGCGAGCTGCTTGCGGCGTTTTTTCGGTTCATTGCCGTTTTCGGCCCCGAGGCCGTTGCTGTTGTCGGGACTGACGATACGGATGGTTAAATCCTGCTGGAAGAAATCAAGCACATACTCGGTCAGCTTTGTGCGATGTTCCTTGGCGCGCAGAACAAAACAGTCGTTCGGGTCGTCAAATTCGATGATCAGTTCGCTGCCCTTTTGCTTGATCGAATCCGCCTGCTGGAGGCTCTGGGCCATCCACTCCTTTTTTTCTTTCAGAAAAGCGATGAATTTTATCCAGTCCTTTCGGACGTCGCGGGTTCTTTTCGGCTCTTCGGTCTCAAGTGGTTCGACAGGTTCCGGAGCAGCAGCCGTTTTTCTCTGCTGCGGGGGCGGTTCGGCAGGAGGCGGCTCCGGGACGTATACGGGGGCAGGCTCCTGCTCGCTATGTTCGACCGGCTCGAGGCTAAACGTCGGTTTAGAAACTGGTGTGCTGTCTGGCTGTGGCGCCGCAACCGGGCGGCTGGTCTCTGTGGTATCGGCCGGGGGCTGCTGCTCGCCGCCGTTATCGACGGGCAGTGCGCTAAGAGCCGAGTCGAGTTTTCCGAGCAGGGTCTCGAGGCCGATCACCTCGCCGGCGGCGATGATCGACAGAAAGCCGCTCTCCAGGGTGAGCCGGGGCTGAAATGAGAAGCGCAGGTCATCGGCGGTCTGCATCAGCAGGTTGAGTTTCTGGTGAATCGTTTCAAATGCATGCGCCTGCGCCAGCTCGGCGAGGGCCGCTCTGTCCTCCTCACTGTGCTCCAGCAGAGCGTCGCAGCCGCCTATCTTTATCAGCAGCAGGGACCTGAAGCAGTCGAGCAGGTCAGCAACGAAGCGTTTTACGTCCATGCCGTACTCGAACGCCTCGGCCAGCAGAGAAAGGGCTCGGGAGCGCTCGCCGCTGAGCAGGGCTGCAGTGATGCCTGAGATTACCTCGCGCTTGGCCAGGCCGAGTACCTCGACCACCGCATCGGCGGTGATCGGAGATTCGGCATAGGAGAGGACCTGATCCAGCAGGCTCAGCCCATCCCGGACCGAGCCTTCGGCTTCACGAACGATCAGAGACAATGCCGCCGGCTCCAGTTCCACCTCTTCCAGGGAGGCCAGCCGGTTGAAATGCTCGCCCAGTTCGGCGGCACTGACCCGTTTGAGTTCGAAGCGCTGGCAGCGCGACAGAATGGTGAGCGGAATTTTGTGCAGTTCGGTGGTGGCGAACATGAAATAGACGTGGGCCGGCGGCTCCTCGAGGGTTTTGAGCAGCGCGTTGAAGGCCTCGTTGGTCAGCATGTGAACCTCGTCGATGATAACGATCTTGTAGCGCGACGAGGTGGGCATGAACTTGATCTTGTCCTTGAGTTCTCGAACCTCCTGGATTCCCCGGTTCGAGGCGCCATCGATTTCCAGCAGATCAAGCGCGGCGCCGCTGCTGATCTCGGTGCAGGAACGGCACTCGTTGCAGGGCTCCGATGCAGGGCCTGCTGTACAATTGAGTGCTTTTGCCATCAAGCGGGCCAGGGTGGTCTTGCCGACTCCGCGTACCCCGGAAAAGATGATGGCGTGTGCAACCCGTTCGCGTTTGAGGCTGTTCTGAAGGGTTCTGACAACCGGCTTCTGGCCGACGACTTCGCTGAATGTTGCGGGACGATATTTTCGGGCGAATACCAGATAGGACATGGGATACCAGTCTGAGTCTATGGCGCAGATGAGGGCCGAAAAAAATGATAGCCGGGCACCCTGCATCACACAAAGGGGCTCACTACCGTTGCTTCCTCCCGGACCTGGCGGAGTTCGTGATTCTTTGTTGCGCAGGACCCGGCTATCAAGCCGAAATCTTGTAGTATCCTGAAATCATTACAAGAAACGAATTTCTTGATGATCTTGCAAACTCAGGCCGGATTTATACAAGCTTTTTGGTTGAGCGTCAAGCAAATCCGGCCTGATGATTCCAGGCTGATTCATAGCAGAAATATAAGGGATCGGGACAAGCCGGTCAATGGGCAATCGCTGAACGGCTCGTGTAATGAGCTGCCATCCCTTTCAGGCCAGGAGATTAGAGCTGGGGCAGCGCCCTGGAGCCGGCGGCCGGGTCAGATTACATGCGGGCTATGTCGTTGAAAAAAGTGAAGCATCGACCACATATATCAGTAGTTTATACTATCATATTGCAATTGTTCAACACCTATTGTTAAAGGGAAAATGGTGTCTATTTTATAAATCACACCACTGAGAGGAATTCAAAAATTTAATTCCTCCGGCGGCAAAAGCAGCACAACGGGGTGGAGAAAGTATTACTTGGATTCCACGACACAATAAAATAAATCAAAATATAAGAGGAACGATATGAGCATGCGCGGAGAATTGATATCCAGCGAATACAACAACATGGTTTTCGTCAGAGATGATAAAGGCGGCGAGTATGTCTGCTACCGAAAAGACCTGAAATCTCCTGACCGCGTCGATGAGGATGAAAAGAACAGATGTCTGGACACCAGCCAGGTGCTCGGCCCGAACTGGTAATGAGCATAGCTGATGGCCAGGCAGTGACGCAAAAAAGTCAAAAAGTTACTATCCATAAAGAGATAAAAGAGGTGACATCATGAGTATGAGAGGCGAACTGATATCAAGAGAATACAACAAGATGGTGTTTGTACGAGACGATGACGGCGGTGAGTATGTCTGCTACCAGAACGATCTCAGGACATCCGATCATGTCGACGAAGACGAGAAGAAACACTGTCTGGACACCAGCCAGGTGCTTGGGCCGAACTGGTAGCAACGTATCGATAACCCTGGTAGCGAGTTGCTGTAGAAACTTATCGGGGTTACCCATTCACCGATCACGTCCTGGCGGACACGATCGGTGAAATTTTTTCCAGCATCAGCAGGATATGCGCCAGAATAATGAAGTTCACAATCGAGGAACCGCCAGCCTCACGTCCTCGACTGATAAAGTATCTGCAAAAACAGTGAGCGTTAGGGAGAGGTGATGCCCCAGGAACGGGATTATCAGGTGGTGATCGTCGGAGCCGGCGTGGCGGGTCTGTCATGCTCCAGGTTCCTGACCGCGCGAGGAATCAATCACCTTGTCGTTGAACAGTCTGATCGTGCCGGAGGCCGTATCAAGACCGACCGCCTCGACGGTTTCCAACTCGATCATGGTTTTCAGGTGCTGCAGACCGGGTACCCGGGTATCGAACAGCATCTGGACATCGAAGCGCTTTCACTCAGTTCGTTTCCGTCCGGCGTGACGGTACGCTGCGCCGGTGATTTTCATGTTGTCGCCGACCCGCGCCACCATCCCCGGTATCTGCTCAGCACCGTCGCAGCACCAATCGGCGCTGTCGGCGATCGAATTCGTCTGCTCAAGCTGTCGGCGCGACTGAGCCGCCGGCCGATGGAAGAGATCTTTGCCGACCCGGAAGAGAAGACCATCGAATTCCTCAGAAGAAAAGGGTTCTCGGAGACGTTCATACAAAGCTTTTTCACCCCGTTTTTCGCCGGTGCCAGTCTCGACCCCACGCTGGAGGCTTCGAGCCGGGTGTTGAAATATGTCATCCGGCTGTTTTCCACAGGGGATGCAGCGCTGCCAAAAGCAGGAATGGGGGCAATTGCCAGCCAGCTGGCGGCTCATCTCGATGAAGATCGGCTCCAATTAAACAGCGAAGTTGTCGGGGTTGACGACAACGGGGTGAGGACGGCAGACGGGGATTTGATCACGGCCGACACGATCGTTCTGGCTCTGCCCCAGCCGGCAACGCAGCTACTTTTGAACCGGGCCGGCCCGGTTCAGTCGATGAGTGAAACCTGTCTCTATTTTTCGGCTGAATGGCGACCGCCGTTCAAAGAGCCATTTCTGCTGCTCAACGGCGAGGGGCGGGGACCGATCAATAATGTCGCCTTTCCAAGTCTTGTCAGCACCGACTACGCTCCTGAGGGTAAAACGCTGGTCGCCGCTGTTGTGCTTGGCGACGAGTATCTGAAAAATGACAACCTGGAAACACTGGTCCGCAGCCAGTGTCGTGACTGGTTCGGAACGGCAGTTGATGACTGGCGCCATCTCAAGAGCTACCGCATCGAACATGCACTGCCAAAGCAAACACCGCCGACCGCAAATCCCTATGAACCGGCCGCGCCGCTCTCCGAGCGAATCATTGTCTGCGGTGAAACCGGTGGACTGCCGGGGCTGCAGTGGGCAATGATGTCGGGCGCTCAGGCAGGACAGCGCATCGTTGAGGCGGGATAAGGCCGAATATGACGCACTGTGGCGTGATAAAGCGGCTTTCTTTCTGGAAACAGCAGATCAGCCCGACAGAACAGAGGATAATATGAATAAAGTCGATCAGGCATTGCATGAACGCATCGAGGGCCTGCTGGCAGAGCAGCCGCTGGCAGTGTTGTCGACCCAGCGGGAGGGACAGCCCTATGCCAGCCTCATGGCATTTGGCTATACCGACGATCTCAAAAACATCGTGGTGGCAACGGGTACCTCGACCAGAAAGCACCAGAACATCATGATGGATTCGCGGGTTGCTCTTCTGGTCGATAACCGAGCCAACAGCGAGGAGGATTTCCATGAAGCGGCAGCCTTGACCGTCATCGGAGTCGCCAGGTTGATCGACAGCCCGGAACGGCCGTTTTTTGAAAACATATATCTGAGCAGGCACCCCTATCTGAAAAAGTTTCTTCAGGCCCCGACAACCACCTTTTTCAAAATAGAAGTGCTTCATTATCTGCTGGTTACCCGTTTCCAGAACGTCATGGAATATCACATCGACGATGAAAATACTCTATTCTCCTGAAGATCCCGGCGCTGTCGACAGCACCGTTATCGGGGGCAAGGGTCTGGCCCTGTTTGAGCTCGTACAGGCGGGCCTGCCGGTTCCGCCGCCGCTCTGTATCAGCGCTGCTGCTTACGATCTGTTCGTCGATCACAACCGTCTGCGCGAAAAGATCGGTCTGGAGCTCTACCGCAAAAGCCTGACCGATATGCGCTGGGAGGAGATCTGGGATGCAAGTCTGCGAATCCAGAATCTGTTTATCAGAGGGACGTTCCCGAACCAGATTGATAAAGAGATCTGGGCAGCGGTAGCAGACAAATACGGAGACCAGCCGCTGGTGATCAGGTCCTCAGCTCCGGAAGAGGACGGCAGCGGCGGCTCGTTTGCCGGCCTGCATGAGTCGTTTGTCAATATCAAGGGTGAACATGAGCTGAAGCAGAAAATCAAACGGGTCTGGGCATCGTTATGGTCGGACCGGGCGATTCTCTATCGCCAGGAGCTTGGGCTCGAACTGCTCACCAGCACCATGGCGGTGGTGGTGCAGCCGTTTGTCAACGGCTGCGCATCCGGCGTTCTGTTTACCGAAAATCCGCTCAATCATTCTCAGATGGTACTGGAAGCCGTTCATGGACTTAATCAGGGCCTGGTGGACGGTGGTGTTGAGCCTGACCGCTGGATAATCAGCCGCGAAGACATGACGGTTTGCGAGCATCGCCGACCCGAAACGAGAAGCAGGTTGTTTGCAGCGGCTCTATCGGGGGGCGTGGGCAGTGCTGCAATTGGGGCTGAAGATGGGCGGCAGAAAAAAAGTCCGTTGAGTGATGAAGAACGGCAGCAGATCATCGATCTGGGCACAAAAATCGAGCGCCTGTATCAGTCTTCCCGGGACATTGAGTGGACCATCGCGGATGGGCGCTGCTATATCCTCCAGGCCCGGCCGATCACAGCGGGAAGTGGCGGAGACACCATGGACAAGCGCTCCTGGTATCTGAGTTTGACCAGGAGTTTCGATAACCTGCTCGAACTGCAGCAGAGCATCACGTACGAGCTGCTGCCGGCGATGGATTCAGAGGCCGAGCGACTGGCTGCGGTACAACTGGAAAACCTTTCGGATAAAGAGCTGGCCGGGGAAATCAGGGAACGGATAAACAGCAATGAACAGTGGACGGCGGTCTACTGGAGCGATTTTATCCCGTTTGCCCACGGGGTCAGACTGTTTGGGGAAATATACAATGAAGTGGTCGAGCCTGATGATCCGTTTGAATTCGTCTCGCTGCTGACCGGGCAGCAGATGCTCAGTACTGAACGCAACCAGCTGTTTGCCGAATGCGCCCGGCTGGTGGGAGATGATCAACAGGTGCTGGACAACATCCGGCTGGGACGGTTGACGGATATCGAAAACGAGGAGCTGGTTCGGAAGATACATAAACTGCGGACCAGGTTTTCAGCCGACTATGCCGGTGTCGGAACCAGCGGGGCCGGCGATTCGATCATTGCTGCGATGATTCAGCAGTACGCTGGTCTCGATCAGCAGCCGCTGCAGCAGACCCGGAAGCAGCGTGACCAACTGGAGCACAGCTTCATTAAAAATGGTCGGGGCAAACTTGCGGTCGAGCCCGAACAGCTGCTCTCTCTGGCCCGGGAAAGCTACCGCCTGCGTGATGACGACAACATCCATCTCGGTCGGATCGCTCAGGAACTCGAACGCGCTCTTCTCTGTGCTTCGGAAAGGCTTGAGAGCAGCAGCGGAGCGCTTGCTGAAGAGCTGTCTGGCGAAGATCTCTGCGCACGGCTCGAGGGAAAGCCCAGAGAAGTACCGGCCACGGGGCGCACACCTGACAAACGCGGCGATGTTGAGATTGTAAGGGCCCGTGCCCGCCAGCTTCAGGGGCAGCCGGCGAGCCGGGGTGTCGCCGCCGGCCGGGCCCGGGTCATCCGGCGCAACAGTGATCTTGCCGACTTCAAGAGAGGCGAGGTGCTGGTTATCGATTCGATCGACCCGACCATGACCTTTTTTGCCCCCCTGGCGGCGGCAATTATCGAGCGGCGGGGCGGCATGCTGATTCACGGTGCAATTATCGCCCGTGAATACGGTATTCCCTGCATAACCGGCGTTGTTGAAGCCACCACCCTCATTCAATCAGGAGATTACCTTACTGTTGACGGCTACCTGGGCATCTGCACGGTTCGAAGAGAGGACCGGCGAACCAGAGAAGCCCTGTCTGAAAATAATGCCGGGGTATGAGGCCCGGACATATGGGTGATCACCGCATCAGGGAATGAAATACGAGCATGAAATCGAAAGAATCGGAAGCTCTTGAAAAAATACGCAGGGCCAAACTGTTTTTCGCCTCGGGGCAGATACTGGAATGTATCAGGGAGTTCACCCTGGCCGAGCAGGAAGGCTATGAACTGGTCGATATCTGGCTCAGCAGAGGGGCGGCGCTTCTTGTTCAGGGGCGCTACAAGCTGGCCGAAACGGACTTCAGCAATGTTCTCGAGGTGCAGAAAGACAACGAGCGGGCCTACTATTACCGGGGCGTCGCCCGCGCCGCTCAGGGACAGCACCGCAAAGCGATCGATGATCTTACCGCTTCACTGAGCCGCAACAACAACCGGGGTATCGCCCACCTGGTCAGGGGGCTTTCCTATGCCGAACTCGGCAACCAATCCGATGCGGTGCTCGATATCAACAGCGCCGGAGCCTTTTCGGATGCCGAGATCAAGAGCTTCACGACCCTGTTCGGCAACGGCGGTTTTCCGTTTCGAAACGCCAAGGCGCTGATGGCCGAGGAAAATGCGCCATGGAACAACCTGCTGGACCGTTCCTCAGCCGAAACATTGATGAAACTGCTGCATTGAACTATCTGCTCGTTGCCCAGATGAAGTAGAGCGGGTCGGACATGGTGAGCCGATGACGATATTTGTCATCGGCCGGTCGGGGGTAGCCGCGCACCGATTCGGTCTGGAGATGTTCAAAGCACCCCAGACTGAGCAGATAGTTGCCAATCAACCCCTGTCTTTCGAACGGGTGCAACTCGGCCCAGCCATGGACCTGCTTACCCGGAAACCAGCGTTCCGAAACGGTGATCAGCAGCAGGCCGCCGGGTCGAAGCACTCTGGCAACTTCTGCGAGTACGTCGAGCGGTCTGCAGAGATACTCGATGGAAACCGTGCAGACGGCTGCATCGAAGCTTTTTTCAGGGTAGGGGAGAACGGGATCGCTGTTGAGATCATGAACCAGGTATCCGTCCAGTCTGCTGTTGGCCTGCAACTCCTCATCGTTCATACCGAGACCTTCGACCCTGCAGGAAGCAAGTGACTCGGGGAGATGCGATTCCCAGCTGCTCATCAGGTCGAGTATTCTGGTCTGCGGTGTCAGTAATCGGGCATGGAGGGACTGAACCTGTTCCCGGGCCGTCTTGTCGAGATGCTGAACCAGGCGCGGGGAGCTGTAGTAGTGCGCATCATCTGAGTCGTCGTCTCTTGTCAGCACAGATGAGGTGCCGGCCCGATTCCCGGCTCGATTCTCCGGTGCCTGCATGCCCGGGCCATGATCGGTTATCTCTTTTGCAATGTCGTGCAGGGAGCCGCCTCGCTGGGCTGCAATGGACGTGGTCCGGTAGATCAGTGCTGAGACAGTGAGCGGGTATTGACTGAGCGGGTGGTTGGTATCGACGCTCAGCGACGCACGTTCATGATGCACCAGTTTTACCGGTGTCCGGTCGGCTGGAAATGAGTGCAGCGGTTTCCAGAAATAGCCTTTCGGATAGAACCGGCCCTCCTTGAAGGTGATCTGTGGTAGTTCGAGAGAAGAGTCAAGCTGAGATTTGTTAAAGGTGACGATGTTTTTTTCAGTGTATTCCGGGACCAGCGTTCCGGGGGTATAGATTTCGCTATAACGCTGGCCGGCAGTGCTCCTGGCACATGCATCACCCATTGTCCCGGGAAAGATGTCCCGCCAGAAATCAATGTTTTCTATGAAAAACCTGTCAGTGTGAACGGCCCGGCTGCTTTCCCAGTGCAGGGAAAATTCGATTGCCGCCCTTTTTCTTTCATCTGTTGCCATCAGATATCTGCAAACGAGTTTTTTGTTTTGGCCAACAAAGAGATCGGCTCACTCAGTGCGGACCGTACCTGCGACCTGGAAGCGGCCATCCTCGTCTCTGCGCATCAGCACGATTTCACCGGAAGCGGGGAAGACGCTGCTGAAGGCGGTGATGTTGACCTGGTGGGTGACGAGGATCAGCGGTTTTTCAAGCGGCTGCTCTGCCAGCCATTGCCGCAGCGCATCGGTCTGCGGAGCTTTTTTTTCATAGCTTTGAAAAAACGAGTTGAGCGGCGGCAGCGGCCGCGGAGTGCCGAGCGAGAGAAGCTCGGCTGTCTCACGGCAGCGGCACCACTGGCTGGTATATACATCGGCTTCGGTGATGCCTGCCTGTCGGAATTTCATCCCGATCATTGTCGCCTGCTCCCTGCCTCTGGGAGACAAATTGCGCTGGGTTGTACAGTCATCGATCTCGAAATTGTCCGGATCACCGAATCCAGGCGCCAGCGCGTGCCGCATCAAGGCGATATGGCTGCCCTCTTTCAGGCGGGCCAGGAGTCTGCTTTCATCAGTTTGCTCTGCGGCGAAAACCGGGACTGCCGGAGAAATGCACATACTCACCAGGAGAAATAAAGTGAAGAGTCTTGGATAAATTTGTATTTTCTTCATTGTCAGTCGATTTTGTAATGGTACAGCATGTTTTGCTTTACCGGTTACTGGCTTTGTTCCGTTGACCAGATGACTCTAAAATAATCGTTTTACGAGTCATCACTATCCTATATCCTGAAACAATAATAATCAGTGATGATCAAATGACATTAAGCCATGATCTTTTTGGGTTGATCGGCAGGTTCGGTCTCTATAGCGATGATAACCGGCTAGCCGGCGGTCGTCAGGAAAGCTCGACCGTTCGATGAAATACAGATTGGCGATAATCGGCGGCGGGCTTACCGCGACTTCGATGGTCTGCCAGCTGGTCGAGGCCATGAAGGATCTGAGAGAACGGAGCCAATCACGGCACAACAGCGTCTCGGTCGATGTGTTCGAGAAGCAGGACGAGATCGGGCCCGGGATGCCTCACAATGCACGGTTCGTGATGCCTTGCCATATCACTAATATGTGCGCAGAGGACATGACGGTGCGGGTCAGCCGGCCGGGTGAATTCCAGCAATGGGTAAAGAAGAACAGCGGCTCGATTGCGGAAATGTATACCGAACAGCCCGGTTTGATGACTGCTGTCGGTTATGGAAAAGACGCGTGCCACCACTATCCGCGGGCGATCATGGGGGAATATCTCAAGAGTCGCATGCAGGATGCCTGCTGTCTCGCAGACAATATTGGTATGGCGTTGTCGCTGCACGACGGGTCGGAGGTTGTCGATCTCGATGAGGACGCCGGCCAGTTTCTGCTGACGGTGAAGAACAGATCAGGCACGAGGAGGCGCTTCGGTCCCTTTGACGGAGCGTTGCTGGCCACCGGTCATTGGAAAGAGCCGTCGCATCAGGATAATTATTTTTCCTCACCCTGGCCGGCAGTCAAACTCCTTGAGAAAATCCCGCCCGGGGCAACCGTGGGCGTGATCGGCTCGAGCCTCAGCGCCATCGAGGTTGCCTTGACGCTCTCTTCAGATGGACGGTTCAGACGGCAGACTGACGGTACCCTCTCCTACCAGCCGTCTGAGAATCCGAGAAAAATCAGCCTTTATTCCCGCCGCGGTCTGCTGCCCAAAGTCAGGGGGCGCATCGGCATACGGACCAATCGTTATCTGAGCTGTGAACGGCTTCGGGCGGAAATAGCTGCGAATCCGTTTCGCGTCAGGTTGTCAACGCTGTTTGATCTGCTCAACCGGGAACTGGTGGAAGCCTACGGTCGCTCCATCGACTGGCAGCAGGTGGTGAAACCGACCGCGAGTGCATTAGCGTGTCTGGAGGATGATCTGGAGCGGGCGCAGAGCGGTGACGGTCCTGGCGGGGAACTTGTCTGGCAGACCGTTCTGGTGGGGATGTTTCCGGTGATAAGAGAACTGTTTTTAAATCTCGAGCCGGCGGACCGGATCCGCTTTGAGCGTGAATTCAATACGCTCTTTTTCCTCCATGCTGCTACACAGCCGATCGTCAACGCTGAAAAAATCCGCGCTCTGATCAGAGCCGGGATTGTTTCGGTTATTCGTCTGGGAGATGGGTACCGGCTCTCTTCAGGCGCTGGACCTGATACGTTTGAACTGGTATATGGGCAGAAGGAAGGTTCATACTGCCGGGATATCTTTTCCTACTGTGTCGATGCGCGGGGGCAGCGCCGGTCGGTGGCGACGGATGCTTCAGAGTTGATCCAGAATCTGCTGAGAAAACGGATTGTTGAGCTGGAGAATCTGCACCGAGGAAAATCTGGTACATCACCCGGCCGGAGACATTCCCGCACAGGCAGTATTGTGATTAACCCTGAAACGCATCGGGTGTTGCGTCCCGATTCGTTATCGTCACGCAGCGGTTGGCTCCGAGATGCAGGCTTCGATCTGTTCGCTGTCGGCGCCATGACCCGCTCTCAGATAATCGATGCAAGTATGGCGAATGGGCTGGCCCGTTCGACGGCAGTAATCACCAGGCAGTTGATCGAAAAGTTGGGTCACTAAAATGGTGGTGTCTATCTGATGACCATATTATAGTTTTTATGTCCGGCTTACATAACCATAAACTGGCTGGCTGGAATTTGATTAAAGAACAAAAAAACATATTATGAAAACGGTTAAACTCTACAGTTTGAGTACCTGCACGTTCTGTCAGGCAATTAAGAAGATGCTGACTGACCTCGACGTCGAGCATGCTGCGGTTGACGCCGACCTGCTCGAGGGCGATGAGCGCTCCGCACTTGTCGAGGAACTGCGTGGAATCAATCCGAGCTGTTCATTCCCGACGGTGCAGGTCGATAATCGGGTCATCATCGGCTTCAAGGTCCAGGAGATCAAGGAAGCGATCGGAGTCCGTACCGAGGTCGATGAACTCCACGACCTGCTGAAAAAAAGCCAGGAAGCCAGGGGATATTATTTTAACAGGGACCGGGAGCGAACGTTCGATCTGCTCCGGGGGCTTTTGACCAACAGAGACCGCTACGGGTATATGGCCTGCCCCTGCCGGCTCGCTTCAGGGGAGCGCGAACGGGATCGTGATATCACCTGTCCCTGTATCTACCGGGAGCCGGACGTTGAAGAATTTGGAGCCTGTTACTGCCAGCTCTATGTGAGCGAGTCGTGGAACAGGGGGGAGATTGAGCACCGCCAGGTACCTGAGCGGCGCCCATCAGAAAAGTTTTAGCATCTGCAGGCGCCGCTCGATGTAAGAACAAAAAATCAGTATGTTCAGCTCTTACCAGCGCTCGGTCCCAACCAGCGTGCTGACGTCGACACACTTTTCCTTTTCCTCATCGGTGAGATCTTCCTTCGCCTTGACGCTTTTTATGTCCTTGATGTAGCAGGCGTACTCTTTACCATCCTTGTCACGAATCCAGACCATCGATTCGTAACCACCTTGAGAACTGTCCAGATGTTGATAGTTTTCATCAGCCATGGTTTTATCCTCTCTTTTGTTTTTTGAGTGTGGGACACTACAGGATAAAAATAGGTATTCGGAGATTAGAATCAAGGGGTTTTCTACTTCATTTGCCGGTGAGGTTGGGCTGAATGCGAGGCGGGTCGACGAGACCGCTGCGCCATCGCTCCGGCCAGGCGGCCCAGCCGGATGAGGCACCCAGCAGGGCTCCGAGAACACTTCCGCGTCCGCAGTTGTCACCGCCGCACATGGTGTTGGCTATCAGCCCATCCTCCGGCCGGCCCTGATATTTGGCAGCCAGGTAGAGCGTCGCCGGCAGCGCCTGCTCGATATAACAGGCGGAGGAGAAGTGTCTGGTGACGACGACTTCGTCGGGGTAATCGAAGAGGTTGAAGAAAACCGGCTCTTCCCGTTGATGCTTACGCCATGAGGCCGCGATTGCGTCACGCAGTGATGTGCCCTGAAAAACCGGCAGGATTATATCGATGAGCATGGCTCCCCACTGCTGCATCAGATTTCCTCCATGGGTCAGCCCAAGGTGCTCCAGCCCGGATTTCGCCGCCGCTTCCGGCTGGTCTGACAGGTGAATGACCAGTGGCAGCATCAGGGTCATGCCGCCGATATGGTGCTCGTCCAGGCGGCCGCACTCAAGAAGGTCGACCCCGCGGCCGTAATTGCTGAAAAAGTGCCTGAGGTACTCTTCGACGTAGGTATCTTTATGGTTGCCGGGGGTGGTCAGAAAAGAGACCATCCGTTCCAGCCATCGGCGGGCAGCATAGGACGTTTGGCTGCTGAGAAATTCAAGCAGCTGCCCCGCCAGTTTTCCGTTGAGCGTGTTCTCGCCGGCTTTGAGGAACTGGTGGTAATGAATTCCCTTTTGGCCCCAGTACCGGGCCTGGTCATGGAGTATGTCGGCGGAGGGTCCTGGCGGCCGATAGGAGGAGCGCCAGAGAATCGAATCGGGATGCGGATTGCGCGGGGTGAGATAGTCTCTGACCAGTCCATAATCACGCCGCAGTGCCTTTGTATCGTAATACCAGTGTACCGGCATGGCCAGCGCGTCACCGACAAAAAGACCATAAAGGGCCCCCGTGACTCTGTCTGCGTTAGAAATAGATTTATCCATACAGCCACGATAGTCCATAATGGCGGTAGCGCAAGGCCGGGAGCAGGCCTCTGGTGATTAATGATCGAGAACAGGAAACGAAGTTAATCTTCTGCTTTATTAGCTGATTGATGGTGTTTAGAGTAGTGATGTTGTTGGTCAAAGAAATCGCAGAGGAACTCAATGTCCGCTATTCGGATCAGAAGTGTCAGCACCGCCGTGCCCGGGAATATATACGACCAGTCGTCGGTGCGGACGGTCGTCGATTCAATGTTCGGTGAACGGGTTGAAAATCTCGAGCGGCTTGCTCAAGGTTTTCGACCACCTCCACATCGAACGGCGCCACTTTGCCTGCGAGCCTGAATGGTACGCTGAAGATCATGGCTTCGGGGCCGCCAACGATGTCTTTATCGAGGCCGCTCTGGCACTGTCAATCGAGGCTGCCGGGAAAGCTTTGACAGCGGCAGGTGTGTCCGCCGATGATTTTGCCGGGATCGTGGTTGCCAACACCACCGGCCTGATGACCCCGAGCCTCGACGCGCACCTGGTGCAGGAACTCGGCCTGCCGATGACGGTGGCCCGGGTTCCCCTGTTCGGTCTCGGCTGTGCCGGCGGGGTGTCAGGTCTGGCCCGGGCGGCCGAGCTGAGCAGGTCGCACGGGGGCGCACCAGTGCTCTTTGTTGCCGTGGAAATCTGCAGTGCGACTTTTCAGCGCAATGATCGTTCCAAGTCAAACCTGATCGGCACCTCTATTTTTGCCGATGGTGCCGCTGCGCTGGTAGTCGGCAGCGCTGATTCAGGTCTCGAAATCGTTGGCTCCTATCACCGTTTATTTCCGGATACCTACGATATTATGGGATGGGACGTTGTCGACAGCGGTATGAAAGTTCGTTTTTCCAGGGATATCCCGGCCTTTGTAAAAAACCATATACCCGGGGTGATTAGTGATGCCTGCAGATGCTGGAACATTTCCAGCGACGATATCGTTACTTATATCGCTCATCCGGGCGGGGCGAAGGTGCTCGATGCGTTTGCCGAGGCTATTGGCCGTCCTGCTGATGTTTTGGCGGCATCCCGGGAAATTCTCAGTAAATTCGGCAATATGTCTTCGGCCACCATATTGTTCGTTCTCGAACACATGCTGGCACATAACATGCTCGAACCTGGTTACGGCCTGATGTCAGCCCTCGGCCCCGGTTTCAGCTCCGATCAGCTGCTTCTTCATCATCCATGACGGCTACCGCAATTGTTGTCACCATCGTCGTCATCCAGCGACTGAGCGAGCTGCGGCTGGCCAGCAGAAACTACGCCTGGTCCATGAAACACGGCGGGGCTGAAGTGGGCGGTGCCCATTACCGACTCTTTGTTGTTCTGCACTGCAGCTGGCTGGTCTCGATCCTGGTCGAATCGCTGGTACGCAATCCGCCGATTACAGCATGGTGGCCCCTCTTTTTAGGCGTCATTGCCGCAGCCCAGTTTCTACGCTACTGGACGATAACAACGCTCGGGTATCGCTGGAACACCCGCATCATCGTCTTTGCAGACGAGTCGGCGATAAACTCGGGACCGTTTCGTTATTTGAAACACCCCAACTATGTTGCGGTGGCAGCGGAAATATTTTTCATTCCCGCGCTGCTCGGAGCCTGGTACAGCGCTGTTTTATTTTCGATTCTCAACGCTTTATTGCTGCTGCTGATCAGAATTCCGATGGAAGAGAGAGCTCTGCGGGAAGCAGGTGCGCGGTCACGTCGTGAATCGTCGACTGGTTCGGAGTTGCACGAAACAGAGAAACATTGATGTAATAGGAAGGAGGAGGTATGGGAGAAACATATCTGATCTACGGCGGTACCGGCGGTATAGGGTCGGAAATCACGCGCCTGTTGGCTGTTGGCCAAAACGAGGTTTTTATCGTCGGCCGTGATCCTGAAAAAGCTGAAGCCCTGAAGACGTTACCCGGCGTAACTTATGTCAAAGCAGATGTGACCGAGGACGGCTGCTGTGAAGCTGTCATGCAGTCGGTCGGCCCGAAGCTCGATGGTTTGGTGTACGCAGTCGGTTCAATTAATCTCGGCAGTCTGAGAAGACTGGGACCAGACGACTTCATACATGATTTCAGGATAAACGCGATGGGCGCCGCGCTGGCGGTGAAGGCGGCTTTGACGGCGTTGAAAAAGGGTGACACAAGCTCTTCTGTCGTGTTCATCTCAAGTGTAGCCGCTGTGCGGGGATTTCCCCTTCATGGTTCGGTCGGCATGGCCAAAGGCGCCGTTTCCGGGCTGACCCTGTCGCTGGCGGCCGAGCTGGCCCCGCGAATCAGGGTAAATGCCGTCGCGCCTTCACTGACCGAAACACCGCTCTCCGAAGGGCTGCTGACCAATCCGCAGGCAGCCGAATCGATAGCCGCCCAGCACCCCATGAAACGGCTCGGCAGGCCGGAAGATATCGCCCGTATGGCAGCTTTTTTGCTCTCTGCCGAGGCGGGCTGGATGACCGGGCAGATCGTCAGCGTCGATGGGGGCAGATCAACATTATAATTATCAGCCTTAATCAATGCAGCTGCTGACAATAAGAAGGAATTTACGGGCCCTCATCAGCCGCCGGCCTCTATCGGACTACTGCATCATGGCAAGTTGCTCGAGAAAATCTTCATTTTCCGGCACCCCTTTCTGAATAAAGCGGATGATGCCCTGCTTGTCGATCAGGTAGGTGAGCCGTCCCCTGCCGTATTTCTTCCTGATATCCTTTTCCGTATCGGCGATGAGCGGGAAGCTGATATTTTCTTCACGAACGAATTTCTCAAGTGTCTCCATATCGTCGTTGCTGACTCCGACTATCTGGGCATCGAGCTTTTCAAAGGCTTCCAGGTCACGCTGGAAGTTGGCGAGCTCCTCGGCTCAGACGGGGCTGAATGCGGCAAAGTAGAGCGCCAGCACGACATGCTTCTCGCCGGCATAATCGTCCAGGGAAAGTTCTCCCTGATTGGACAGCGCGGTGAAGGAAGGCGCCTGATCTCCCACCTCAAGAGCAATTGAGGACGCTGGAATAATCAGGAGGCAACAAAAGATCAGGGCGGCGATCGTGGTCAATCGAATTGTCATGTTCAGACCTCAGCTGTTTAATGTTTGTAAAACGCGGGCAAACCCGCAATGCTTTTCTATAATAAGCACGTTTTCAGCATCATGAATCGGGGATGATGATCGATTATCTAGATGATATGCGACGAAGGTGTGTCGAGGTCAAAGATATGTGAAAAGCAGAAAGAACGCTGCGGCGGGTGAAGCGAGGTTACCGGCGCCCGGCGGCAGAAGAAATCCGCCGGGCGCCCATTCGAGCGGGTCGAGATATCAGTAGCTGTCCGGTCCCAGCGTCACTTTCCCCCTGAATGTCCAGTAAATAAGAGAGGTGTAGGAGAGCACCAGCGGCATACCGATAGCGACGATAATCAAACCGATTTTCAGGGTCAACGGACTCGATGCGCCGTTGAAAATGGTGATATTATACGCTGCGTTGTTTACTGCCGGCACCAGGTTGGGAAAAAGGTTGGCGCTGAACAGGATGACCAGGGCAGTGATCGTCAGGCAGCTGCTGATAAAGGCATAAAAAGGGCGTTTCTGGCGAATAGCCCGCAAAATATTGGCTATGGCCAGTACGTTGATGACCGGTACGATCCAGAGAATCGGATTATCGCGAAAGTGCTGGAGCGAAGCTGGTACGAACAGGGTTGACCAGACGGTGACGATAACGAAGAACATCACGTAGACAAACCAGGTGCCTCTCATCCAGCCGTAGAGCCGCTCCTGCAGCGCGCCCTCGGTTTTCATGTAAAGATAGATTGAACCGTGCATAGCAAGCAGAGCCACGGTAAAAAGTCCCACGGTAAGGCTGAAACCGCTTATCAGGTCGAGCATTGAACCGAGGAAATCGCCCCGTTCCGAGATCGCCAGCCCCTGCATCAGCGCCCCGACGGCAACACCAAACAGCAATGCGGCCAGGGTTGAGCCGGTGAAAAAGAGAATATCCCAGAACGAACGCCAGGCCGAACTGGTACGCTTCGAACGGAACTCAAGTGATACCGCTCTGAAAATGAGGGCGAAGAGCAGCAGGACAAAGGGCAGGTAGAAGGCACTGAAAATAGAGGCGTAAGCTTCAGGGAACATCGCGAACAATGCACCACCAAAGGTGACCAGCCAGACTTCGTTGCCGTCCCAGAGGGGGCCGATACTGTTCATGACCAGGCGCCTCTCATTATCATTTTTGGCGACGAATGGGTGCAGAAAACCGACGCCGAGATCGAACCCGTCCAGAATCGCATAACCGATCAGCAGAACGTTGAGCAGGATAAACCAGATGATGCACAATAATTCGTAACTCATATCAATCTCCCCTCTGATCTTAAGACTGGCTTAACCTGGCGTGCTGGCGTTCGGACGAGGCATCCTGAAAGCCGTGTTCAGTACCTTCGTCAGAAATATCCGGTTCCTCGGGACCCTGGCGGATCTTGCGGTCGAGCACCGCAACCCATACGGCGGCCAGGCTGAGGTAGAGAATGGTAAAGAGGATGAGCGATGTGGCCGCTTCCCATGCATCAACCGCGGGGCTGACCGCATCGACGGTGCGCAGTCCCTCCCGCTCATCATATTTATAGAAACCGTCTGCACCGACCACGAGGTCACTGCCGTCAGCGTTCCATTCCACAGGTGGATGCACGATCCAGGGCTGGCGCCCTACTTCAGCCCCGATCCAGCCCGCCTGGTTGGAAGCCATGACGAAACCAATGCCGATGATGAAGCACCACAGAAGTCGGCGCTTACTGCTCAGGGTTCCCCGCCAGTTGAAGTAAAGGCCCATGACACAGCCGATAATCATCAGGCCGCCGATACCCACCATAACCCGCCAGCTGAGGTAGGAGAGCAGCAGCGGCGGGCGGTCTTCGGGCCGGAAACGGTCAAGACCCACCACCGGCTTTTGAAAGGTCAGATCGTCAAAGACCATGAAGCTCAAACCGCCGGGGATGCTTATATCGAAATCGATACGCTCCTCTTCGGCGTTGGGCCAGCCAATCAGGTTTAGATCGGCTCGTCCTGTTTCGAAATGTGCTTCGAAGCTGGCGAGTTTGGCGGGCTGGTAGCGATAGACATTCTGAGCCTGGGTATGGCCGTTGACAGCCAGGCCGATCGAGGCGATCAGTCCCAGGATCAGGGCACCGTTCATGGAGTGACGGGCGAATTCCTGGTGCCGCTTCTTTAGTATATAATAAGCGGAGACGCTGAGTACGAAGAAAGCCCCGACCGCTACGCAGCCGAGAAGAACATGACTGAGCCGCTGAACGGTTGAGGGATTGAATACCAGGTCGAGGAAGTTAACGATTTCAGCACGGCGCTGGACAACACCGTCGATTACCCACGGAACCGGGCCGCTGCCGCCGTCAGCAGCTGCCCCTTCGCGCATGATGTCGACAACGTGGTGTCCGGCCGGCGTCTGCTGCCAGCTGTTGGCAACGACGATCCAGATCGAAGAGAATACTGAGCCAAGAGCGACCATGTAGACGCTGAACAGATAGAACCCGCGACTGACCCGCTGCCGGCCGAAGGCGACCACGGCGAGAAATCCTGACTCGAGGAAGAAGGCGAAAATTCCCTCGGCGGCGAGTGCGCTGCCGAAGACGTCACCGACGAAACGTGAATAGGTCGCCCAATTGGTGCCGAACTGAAATTCCATGACGATACCGCTGGCCACGCCGATACCGAAGTTGAGCACGAATATTTTTATCCAGAACTGACAGGCAGCGGCAAAAATCGGCTTCCTGGTAAGGTAGTAGCGGGTTTCCAGGTAAGCAATTATGATGCCGAGACCGATGGTAAGGGGTGGAAAAATATAGTGGAACATGATAGTGAAGGCGAATTGCACCCTGGACAATAAGATGACCGTATCCATCGGTTGACTCCTTGAAACCAGTCTTTTAACTATTCAGAACCGTGCTGATAAGCCGGCAACCACAGCCGGGTTGGACAATGCTCACCAGTAACCCCATGGTGTAAATAAAACCCAAAAAAATTTGTTTGTCAGGATTTTTTTGGGGATTCAATCTGCTGGTTACCGCAACGCTCTATGAAAATTTGTTGAAAGGTTTGAATCGTCAATGTTCGCTTTAGAAAACGGCAGAATTATTATCGGCTTGAGAGTCAAGGCCAAACCCGCGGATGCCTGGCAGGTTCTGGTCGACACCCGGCTCTGGCCCGTCTGGGGACCGTCCGTGAAACGGGTTGAGTGCAAACAGCGCCTGATTGGGCCCGGATCAGCCGGCAGGGTCAAAACATCGTTAGGTTTTTCGGTACCGTTCACCATATCTGAATACCGGGACCAGCATTTCTGGGCATGGCGTATCGGCCGTTTTCAGGCCACCGGCCACCGGCTGCTGGAAAAAGAAGAAAACAGCTGTACGATCGCTTTCGATATGCCCTGGTGGGCGGCTCTTTATCTGCTGGTCTGCATGGTCGCGCTTCGGCGGATAAAAAGGTTGATCGAAGGCGGTGCCTATCCGGAAGAATCTGCCTGAAGGTTCTCCAGCTGTTTTTCAATCAGCCGGCTGCCGGCTTTTTCCGGTATTTTTCCGATCAATGACAAGTACCATCAGCGCAGGCGCCAGCAGCAGATCGGCCGCCAGGGCCAGCAGTACGGCGCTGCCGGCGAGCAGGCCGAAATAGAAGAGGTTGTTCATGGCGGCAAACATGAAGATGAAAAACCCCAGGGAGAGAACCACGCTGGTGGTCAGGATCGCCCGGCCTGCGGTCAGCAGGGTTTGTTCCACCGCCTCTCTGAGATCTCCGCTTTGCCGGTAGTAGCGCTTGAAATTATGCATGAAGTGAATGGTATCGTCGACGGCTATTCCGATCACGATGGAGGCGATCAGCATCGTGAACATATCGAGCCTGATCGACAGCCAGCCCATGAGTCCAAGTACCGTGATGATCGGCGCGAGGTTTGGGATCATACTGATCAGGCCCAGCTTGAGGTTGCCGATCAGCAGAACCATCATGATGGTGATGACGACCAGTGCAATGACATAGCTCTGAGCGGCGGAGTACATTGCCGCGTGGATAATCCTGCCGAACAGAGACATGATTCCGGTGGCGGTGACCTGCATGGGTTCTCCGTCTTCCAGGATCCTGTTTTCAAAGGTTTGTGAAAACCTCGCGGTGACGTCGTCGATAAATGGCGTGTAGAGCAGGGCGTCCTGCCACGGAACCTTGATGGTAATCCGGGCCTGGCGAAACTGCCTGTCGGTAAGGTTGTCGAGATCGTCGGAGCCGGAATTCATGAACAACAGAAATTCCTGGGGAATCAGCCTCTCGTTCTCCGGTATCTTGTAGAATGCAGGGTCGTTTCCGTGCAACGCCTGGTGTATTTCCTTGAGAAGGCTGGTGATTGCCAGGGTTTTACCGATGGCCACCTCATTATCGGTGTAGTCGGCTGTGAGCTCGGTCATGATACGCTCGATCTCCAGCAGGGTCGTCCGGTCATAGAGTCCGTTTTCCCGCCCGGTGTCAAGCACCACCTCGAGCACCACCGTTCCCTTTAGTTCTCTGTCGAGCAGTTCGGTAGCCTGGCGAACACCGAGTTCCTCCGGCAGCCACTCCAGTCCATCGTGGGAGAACATCACCCTGGTGACGCCGGCCAGGCCGAATATCATGACGCAGGCCGAGAGAATGAGGACAAGACGATATTGGTCAATGCTGAATTTTGCGGTTGCCCCCAGCGTGCGATCGATAAACGTGATTCTGCCGGCTTTGCCGGCTTTGATCGGTTTCAGCGGCAGCAGCGAGAGGGTCGCGGGTAAAAACGTGAAGGTATAGAGCAGCGAAATAGCCACGCCTATTGCAGAATATATACCGAGATCGGCGATGGGGGCAACTTCGGCAAATGAAAATGATGCCAGGCCGGCCGAAGTTGTCAGCGAGGTCATCAGCAGAGCCAGTCCCGAATGTTCGTAGGCGGCTATGATAGCTTCCTGCCGGCCGAATCCGCGGCGCAGGTTCTGGTAGGTCAGCGAGAGCACATGAATCGATGCCCCGACGCCGACAGTCAGGATGAATGAGGGAAGCATCGTGGTCGGCAGTTTGAACGAAACGCCAAGCATGGCCATCAATCCAACGGTGGAAACCAGTGAGAGGGCAACGAGCATCAGTGGAAGAATGACGCCGCTGGCACGACGAAACATCAGAAACAGGCTGGTTCCGATGACCAGCAAGGCCCACAGCATGAAGGTGAAGGCGTCCCGCTGCATGTAATATTTAATCGCATGGAGATTGACCGGCGGCCCGGCTGCCGATATCTGAAAGTCCTTACCCTGGTGGCGGGCAACGACTTCATGCACTGCTTCCACGAAGATATCGTTTTCAAGATCTGAGAGGTAGGATTGCTCCCCGTTCGAAAGAGTGTCGCTGTCCGGACCACCAGGTTCCTCGAAGCCCGCCAGCAGCTCCTCCTCAACAGAGCCGCCGTACACCTGGCTTTGCAGCAGAAGCGCCGTATATCTGCCGTCTGCAGAAATCAGGTTGTTCAGATAGAGCGGATCACTCAGCACCCGCTGCCGCAATTCATCGAGTTCGCGATCTGATTGCGGGAGGCTGGGAACGAGATCATCGACAATCAGAGTGTCGCCGTCTCCGCGTACATCTCTGACGTTGATCAGCGAGGTTATATCTTCCAGAAAGGGAACTGAGCCGGCCAGGTCCTCATGCAGGTCTCGCAGCCTCTCCAGCGACTCAGCGGTAAAAAGTGTCTCGCTGTAAACGGCTAAAACGAGAAAATCATCTCTGCCGAATTGGTCTCGAAACGCATTGTAGGTCAAAAGAGCAGGGTCGTTTTCGCGAAGAAAACCCTCATTTGATGTGTCGAATCTGAGATGTCTGAGCTCTGCGCCCAGAATTGCCGTACAGACGAACAGAATGATCAGAATGGGGATTCGCAGACGAATAACGATGGCAACCAGCCTCTTGATGATCAGGCTCGTCATACCCGCTTTATCTGGCAATGTTATATTTCTCCTGCGGACCCTGCCGCTGTCTGCTGTGATGTGGGCTTATGATACGATCTTGCCGGGCTGCCCTGATGCTCAGGCGATTATATGCTGCAGGGACAAGGCCTCCTTTTCCCGTTCAGGTAGATATAATGATTGAACACGGTTCTGTATGATTTCCTCATCGGCGATGCAGTCCGAAAACCACTGCAGATAAGAGGTCTTTGAGAAGCAGTACCACTGTTTTCCAGTGAACCAGACAGAGTCGCCACTTTTTCAACCTGAGATAAAGGAGGCTCCAGCATTTTTAAGTGGCAGGTCTGATCTTCTTTTAACCTCTGAGAGGATGAGAATTCCATAATCGGTATTTCTTTACCTCAGATCTCTGATAATTTCTGACGAAGGCACGAATTGAGAGCCTTGCCGAAAACCGGTGACTCAAGAAATTTGTTTCCATGCCCTGCAGGCACTTCGATAATATCTACTCCACTATCGGTATAATCTCCCCAACCGTAATCAGGGCGGCTGTCCAGCGTGTGGGTAGTCGATCGAAATAACGAGATAGGAACATGATACTTTTTGGGTTTAAATGATTTGATCGCTGTCAGATGGCTATAGAGCATCAGCCACTCCCTCAGGTCAGCCGGTCTGGGTTTGTTGAAAAATGAATAAAGCCGACACATCGACAGGTTTACAATATGTGAAAACAAACTGATGAGCCGGTGATCAGGCCAATAGACGGGTACGCGCGCCAGGATGCCCGGATGCGGTAAAGGCTTCCGTACGGGTTTATGTGACGGTGTTCTGGGTAGGGATTGTACGCTGGGAAGATCGTTCATCTCGGCGATCCCGGATGCTGGTATTGTTGATTGTAAAAAAACGGGAGGGACAAGACTGTCGAACAACCCGACAAAAAGAATATGCTCGCCCTGCTGCTGCAGTACATGCGCCAACTCCAGCGCCAGCACGCCGCCAAGAGATAATCCGCCCAGCAGGTAGGGACCTTGCGGCTGAAGAGTTCGTAGTTCAGCAGCATAATATTCCATCATTATTTCAAAATTCTGGAAAGGTTTGGATAATCCGTCGAGCCCCACAGCCTGAATGCCGTATACCGGCTGCTCAGGGTCAAGGTGGGGGATGACTGCCGCATAATTCAGGATGTTGCCAAACACGGCATGAAGCAGGAAGAGCGGCGGAAGCTTCCCGTGCTTACGTATCGGCACCATGACCCGCCAGCGCTCGGCGTTTCGCCTCTCGTCACCCCCTGAAGATATTTCCGGTCTATCACCAGGGGGATGAACGCCATTAATGAGATTTTCCGTCTCGGACTCCTGCTGGTCGAGACCCTGTTTGATCTCATCGACCAACTCATGCAGGGTAGGGCTGTTAAACAGGGTGGCGAGGGGTAAATCCAGGCCGGTGGCATTCTTGATCCGGGCAAATAATGCAACAGCGAGCAGCGAATGTCCGCCAAGATCGAAGAAGTTATCTGAAAGGTAAATCGTTTTCCGGTTCAGCACCTGCCTCCATATCTCAGCCATTTCCTTTTCAAGGCTGGTCTCTGGTTCACCACCGTCTGTACGTCCAGCCTCTGCCAGTTGAGTCGGGTTCGGCAGCCTGGAGCGGTCGAGCTTGCCGCTGGGGTTGAGCGGCATGGATTCAATGATGACGATCTGGTGCGGAATCATGAAGTTCGGTAAAAAACGAGTCAGTTGCGCCTTGATCTCATCAGCTTCGGTAAGCTGGCCGCTGTGAAGCGTAATAAAGGCGGCAAGACCGGAAATAGTATCTTGTTCAGGAGTTGTCTGCCCATTTGGGGGGGGCGTTAGCAGCCCGGAACTTCCCATTGGAACCACTGCTGCCTGGCTGACGGCCGCTATGTTGGTTAAGGCCGATTCTATTTCGCCCGGCTCAATGCGATAGCCGCGCAGTTTAATCTGATCATCGTTGCGCCCGACATACTGGAGGGAACCGTTTTCGAGAAAACGTGCCAGGTCGCCGGTCCCATAGAGCGTTCGCTGTTTTTTATCTGACAGCAAAACGCTTTTGAAGCGCTCGGAAGTGAGATCCGGCCTGTTGAGATATCCCACCGAGATGCTCGGTCCACCCAGATATAATTCGCCGACAATCCCTGGGGGAACCGGACGCAGTTCACTATCCAGCAGGTGGGCTTGCATCGTACCTATGGGTTTTCCAATGGGCACACTGCTTGATGAATAACTGTCGCTGCAGTCAAAGACGGTACTCCAAACGGTCGCTTCTGTCGGGCCATACTCATTGAAAAGCGAGGTTTGCGGCAGTTTCAAGAAATGGTCTTCTACCAGACGCGCAGGACACGGTTCGCCGGCAACGATGACGGTCTGCAGAGATCCCAGTTGTTCTCCATGATAAGCAATCAGGTGTTCATAAAGAGACGGTATGGCGAGGAGATGCGAGATCCGGTGCTGATTGATCAGCCCGGCCAGGTAAGAGGTATCGCGATGTCTCTTCTGCTCCGGTATATGCAGGCAGCCGCCCCGGCAGAGGGTGCCGAAGATGCCGGCAACCGAGCTGTCAAACGAGATACTCGAGAGCAGCAGGAAGCGATCAGGACGGTTTTGGTAGTAACGGATTCTCTGGGTTGTCGAATTGCTCAGATTTCCCCGGGTAATTATCACCCCTTTGGGCGTGCCGGTGGAACCGGACGTATACATGATGTAAGCAGTATCTTCAGCACTGTCTGCCGTATCGGGGTTGGTTTCGCTGCAGATATCAAAGTTCCTGGAAGCATCGTCCAGGCAGATAATTGGATAGTCAAATCCCGACAGCTTGTCGGCCAGTCCCGTGATCGTCAGGACAGCCGCTGGTGCAGCATCTGAAAGCATGCAGGCGATGCGGCTGTCGGGGTAGTCCGAGTCCAGAGGGATATATGCCGAGCCCGATTTCAGAACGGCCAGCATCGCAACCACCATTTCAACTGAGCGGTCGATATATATTCCGACTGACGTACCGGGAGAAAGATTGTGGTCGAGCAGGTAATGGGCCAGACGGTTGGCCTGGCTGTTGATATCCTGATATGAACGTGTCTCTGAGCGGCAGCTGACAGCGGCAGCAGCTGGGGTGCGTCTGACCTGCTCCTCAAAAAGGTGTCTGACCGTTCTGGTGTCAGGCACTGCCGCTGTCTCTTCCTGCCAGCGGGAAAGCAGTCCCCGTTCCTCCGGGGTCAGCAGGTTCAGCGACGTGATTGATTGATCAGGGTTTTTTACAAAGGCGCTGATCAGGATGCCGAGATGCTCGAGGAGGGCTGAGATGCTCTCGCTGGTGAAATAGGATCTGTCGTAAAAGGCCACCAGCTTCAGGGATTCGCCGGGCAGCACAATGAGCGAAATAGGAAAATTGCTCTGTTCGTGATATTCGATATTCTCGATCTGAAAGGTTGCATCCGTGTTGTCCAGCGGTCGATTTACAGGGACATTTTCAAATACGACGATGGACCTGAAGAGCGGGATGCTTGGCTTGAAACCGCTCCATTGATGGATATCGACAAGCGATGAATGCTCATACTCCCTGATTTTGGCCTGCTTGATCTGCACCTCTGAGAGCCAGTCAGAAAAAGACAGTTCAGTGCTCGTCGAGATTCTGACCGGCAGCGTATTGATAAAGAGCCCCACCATCGTTTCTGCACCGTCCAATTCGGGTGGTCTCCCGGAGACGGTGGCGCCGAAAACGATATCGTCCTCTCCGCTGTAGCGGTTGAGCAGAATTGCCCAGGCGCCTTGAATGACTGTGCTCATGGTCAGCCGCCTGGACTTGGCACCAGTTTTCAGCGAGGCGCTAAAATTTTCATCGAAGGTGAGCGTTTTCCTGCCATGTCCTGTGCGACCTGGTACGATGTCGCGCAGGGGTAGCGGTGTGGGATTCTTTAAACCGCGAAGCTCCCTTTTCCAGAAACGCTCGGCTTTTTCCCGATCCTGCGACTGGACCCAGGAAACGAAATCCCGAAACGGCCGCTCGGGTGACTGGAAAATGGTTTTCCCCCTGCTCAGCGACTGATATTGTCCTTCGAGTTCATTGATGATCTGACTTGAAGACCAGCCATCGCAGATAATGTGGTGGAAGGTCCAGATGAAGCGGTATAGATCTTCACCGATTTCAAACAGAGTAAAGCGCAGCAGGGGCGCCTGCGAAAGCTTGAAACCTTTGACCCTGTCCTCATGCAGATGCTTCGTTTCAAAATCAGATCGTTCCCCGGAGGATAGTTCCCGCAGATCCTTTTCAAACCAGTCCAGTTCAACCTCATTATTGATTGTCTGATGGGGCTGATCAGAACGGTCCCAGATGAAAGATGTCCGCAGTGCCGGGTGCTGGCGAACCAGCGAATACCAGGTCTCCTTAAAAAGATGCCGGTCCAGTTTACCTGAAATAGTACAGCGGTACTGTTCAATATAGATTCCTGAGTTCGGCTCTTTCAGCGTGTGAAACAGCATGCCCTCCTGAACCGGGGTCAGTGGGTAGTCGCTCTGTCCATCCTGTTCGGCTTGATCGGTAAGCTTCGGAATATCGCTTCTGAGCCCGGTTTCTGCCAGTGCTGCGACTGTTTGGCTATTAAAAAGCTGGGCTGGAGTGATCTTAATCCCGGCCTTGACCGCCCTCGAGACAATCTGAATATTTAAAATGGAATCTCCGCCGAGATCGAAGAAATTGTCATGAATACCGACCCGCTCGACCCGAAGTACCCGTTCCCATATCCCGCTCAGAAGTCTTTCGGTGTCGTTTCTAGGAGCAGCATATTCAATCGTGCGGGGTTGCTGGGACTCCTCCGGCAGCGGCAGCGCCAGGCGATCTATTTTTCCCGTGGCGTTGAGTGGAAAGGCTGACAATTTCAGAAAATGAGCCGGAATCATATAAGCGGGGAGGGTGTCGGCCAGCAGCATGCGCAGTTCATCGGGCAGGTAGTCGCGTTCTCCGACATAGTACGCGACGATTCTGCGGTCGACCATACTGAACGCTTTCTCATCGGGGTCGTAACCGATCTCATTCAGCATTTGGTGGACGCGCCTTTCGTCTATATTGTCGACCAGTTCGCTCAGGGCGCTGTCCCGCTGCTTGTGACCGAGCCGCACATCCCAGCTGTAGGGTGCCGCATAGTTGTGATATCCGCGCTCCTTTAGGTGGATATAGATTCCCGCTTCGTTGATCAGGCAGTTGGTCGACCTGCCGGTGTCTGCCGGACGGGTCCAGGGGGTTTTGTTGTTCAGAAAATCAAGAACTTCGGAGAGCGGGACGTCGCAGTATCGGTAAAAGTCGACAAATTGGACCTTCTCAAAGACGCTTTCGTCCTTAAAAGCCCGCATATCGAGATTCCGGGATACGGCATCATCCATCTGGTGATATGCTTTTCGAGCCTCGATGACAGTCCGGTCCATATCGTCAATGTCGAACACATCGTTGCTCAAAAGATCAGCCACCCGTGTTTCAAAGGACTGACCGCGAGACAGGCCGGTGACAATACAGGAAATGCCATGCTCCACCGCCAGGGAGATGCTCATCGTATTGATCACTTTCTGGCAGCCGTTGCAGACATTGCTGAAGCGGCGAAGGCTTTCAACCAAAATATCATTGATGGCCGGCGTCTTTCCCCACTTCAGGTCAAGGCCGAGGTCGGCCACGATCCTGACGATGTTCTCTTTGGCACTATCCGGGATGTAGTCGTTATCGAAACTGAAAACCAGCGGCTGCATGCCCATTTCCACCAGCTTGTAGAGTGCATAGGTGCTGTCTTTGCCGCCGCTGTACTGCATCAGGCAGTCATAGGGGCCTGAGCTGGTTTCTCTGGCCTGTTTGAATATTTTCCGCAGCTCTTCCTCTGAGCTGAAAAACTCTTCGGCGATACGGCTCTGTCGGGAAAACAGCCGGCATGGTCCGCAGATTGACTGCTCGTCAAGGTCAGCCCGGGGAACATTTGAAGGGAGCCCGCAGGTCAGACAATGTTTGAGCTCCTCCTCGGAGGCCTTGGCAGCGTGTTCAATAACCTGAGTGTAAGCTTCGGAGATACCCGGCAGCCTGCTCATTGCCGTCTCGATCTCTCCCCGTTCGATTCTGAAACCGCGCACTTTAACCTGATCGTCCTCGCGGCCCAGGTAGTCGAGAACACCCGGGTAACGCCAGCGGCCGATGTCACCGCTGCGGTACATCTTTTGCCCCGTTTGAAAAGGGTCGTCAATAAACTTCTCTGCGCTCAATTCGTCTTGGTTGCGATACCCCCGAGCCAGTCCAGCACCGGCTATATAGAGATCGCCCGCTACCCCGACCGGAACCGGGTTCAGGCTTGAGTCCAGCAGGTAGATGCGGAGATTGTCAATGGGCTTTCCAATGGCCACAGAGGCCTGGTGGTCGCGTTCCGGGTCAAAACGGTGGATCATGCAGCCAACGGTTGCCTCGGTCGGACCATATTCGTTGTAGATCACGATATCGCCTGAAAAAAGACCGGCAGCCCTGCGGGCCAGACCGGCCCTGAAATCCTCACCACCCACAATCAGTTTCTTTAACCGGGTCGGAACAGCCTGCGCACTGTCGAGAAGGGCCAGGTGGGATGGGGTGAGCTTGACGATGCCGACGCAGTCATCGTTGAATACATCGAGGATAGATAAATCGAGCCCCTCATCACCTTCAGGGTAGACGATCACGCTGCTGCCCGATATCAGCGGCAGAAAAAGCGAGGTGATGGTCAGATCTGCACCGATACTTGAAAAGAGGGGGAAGTCGTGCGGGCCGTCATGCATGTATTCCTTTCGCGCCCAGTACAGATAGTTATACAGTGAGCGATGCTCAACCATAACCCCTTTGGGCCGGCCGGTTGATCCTGAAGTGTAGATAAGGTAGGCCAGCATGCTGCTGTTCAGGGTCGGAAACTCAACCGTTTCAGAATCATTCGAGCGCATCTGCGCTTCAATCTCTTCAAAGCAGACGATACGAGTATTTCCAGGTGGAAGACCGCTGCTGCCCTCTTCAGCGGTAAGTACGATCGGGGCGTTGCTGTCTTCCAGCAGATAGGCGATCCGCTGCTCCGGGAAGGCGGAATCGATGGGTAAAAAGGCAGCACCCGCCTTGAGTATGCCAACCAGTGAGACGATGAGCTCGATTGAACGATCCAGGTAGACGGCCACGACATCTTCGGGTTTGACACCCGCTGAAATGAGAAAGGCGGCGATCTTGTCGGAGCGCAGATCGAGTTCCTGGTAGGAGAGTCTCTGCGAGCCCATTATAACGGCGGGGGTCCGGGGCGAGCTCGATGACTGTTCCTTGAGAAGCGCAAGGATAGTACTGTCCTCAGAGATTTCAGCTTCTGTGTTGTTGAAATGCTGGACCAGTGAGCGGAATTCACCGCTGCTGAGCAGATTGATCTGGCCGACAGGTGTGTCGAGACTGTCCAGCAGCGCATCGAGGAGTGCCAGGAAATGATCGGCAGCGTTTTCGCGCAGTGCATCCGAACCCACTTCGGCGTTGAAGTCGAAGAGAAGTTTGAACGCCCCGCTTGCATCGAAATCCTGAACCTGCAGCCGGAGCGCATGGCCCCTGTCGCCGAAGCCGGAATGTATCCATGATGTCTCGGTGTTCAGACCGCAGAAATCAGGGAACGTAACATTCAGAAAGTTGAGGACAACCGAGTAGCTGTTGGCGGCGACCCCCTGACTGGCTCCCGGCTGAGCGTGGCGAAGCAGGTTGTTTACTTCAGCGATGACGGAGTCGGCAAGGCTGTAAAAGGTGTCACTGGCGGAAACCGAGACCTGCATCGGGAAGAGCTCCACAAAAAGGCCGACTGTTTTCCTGCTGTCGACGCTGGACCTGTTGTGGGAAGGGCTGCCGATCACCAGGTCGGTCTGGCCGCTGATGCGATGGAGATAGGCAAAAAGATTCGTGCAGAAAATATAATAGAGTGACAGATCAGTGCTGATGGAACGGAAAGGGGGCTGGCCCGCCAGCGACCGGAGTCCGTCAGAACGGGCTGTGCCGATATTCCGGACAATCCTGCGCGTAGCTGTCGCCGCAGTGCCGGGTCGGTGTCCGTAGAGCTCTGTCTGCGGTCGCGGTCGCGCTGTTTTATTCTGCCAGAGTTCTATGGCTCTGTATCCCGCAGACGATTTTCTGAAATGCTCCTCCTGGTCCCTCTGGGCTTCAAACTGGGGTGGAGGGGCAATTTCGTCAAGTCGATGCTCGCAGGCAGACTGGTAGCAGCGGGCAGCACGTTCGAAAAGAATCGAGCAGGACCAGGCGTCACAGATGAGGTGATGCTGGTTCAAAAACCAGATGAAAGAATCTTCACCACATTTTATAAGGAGACAATCAAAGAGCCGCTCATCGAGGGAAAACGCTTTTCCCGCACGTTTCTCCATAAAAGAAAAGGCTGTTTCAAGCGGTTCTTTCGAGGCCGAAAAATCGATGAGCGCAACCTCGTAATCCAGCCTTTCAAGCACCCGCTGAAAGGCGATGCCGTCATGATCTTCGAAGACTGTACGAAGGGCATCGCTCTGGTCGATGCATTTCTGAAAAGCGCTATTGAAATGGGACGGCGAGATTTTTCCACAAATTCGAAACGCCATTGCCATATTATAGAGCGCCTGGTCAGGGCTCAACATCTGTCCTGTCCAGATTCGGCGCTGGCTGACTGTCAGGGCGGATGCTCCTATAACCCGCCTGCTGTCTTGTGGTGTGGTTTGTTGAATCATGAAATCTTCAGACGTATCTGTTTTGCATCGCGGCAGGCTCTGCTCTATCAGCTCAGAAACTGTGTAATTGAGGCCGCCAGAAATTTTGTAAGCTCGTTATTGATGAGCGCTCGATCAAAAAACCATACAGTTGACAGCAGGATTAGAGCAACGGCACCATAACGTAAAACGATGCGCGGGAAAAAAGCCTCCTTGTGGATCATATAGAGAATCGGAAAGATCAGCAGAATAACCGCGATCTGGCCGATCTCGAGGCCCAGGTTGAAAGCGAAAAGTGACAGTGCCATGTGTTCTCCCAAAACTCCCAGATGAGAGAGCACGCTGGCGAACCCAAAACCGTGGAACAAACCGAAAATGAAGACCAGCCAACCAATTTTTCTCTTGAAAATGGGGTAAATGATATTGAGAGCAGCAACAGCAATTGAGAGGGCAATTATCGACTCGACCAGCCGTGAAGGAAGGTCGATGATACTGAATGAAGCGAGGCCCAACGTCAGAGTGTGTGCAATGGTGAAGAGGGTGACGATTTTTATCACATAGAAAATGGCGGAACGAAATGTGTCTACCGGTTGCCAGTATCCTTCTTTCCTGACCATTGCTGCTGGCAAGATCAGTGCAATCAGGAAGAGAATGTGATCGATTCCAAGCAGAAAGTGTTTGATGCCCAGTTTAACTATGCCCAGAAAAGCTGAAAACGTGGAGTAGCTTGAAAGATCAAGCTGCTGAGAGCGGTTGGAGTGGGAGAATACCAGTGAGGGATTGCTCTCGTTGTTGGAAATCTGTCCTCGCCAGAACTGCTCGATCAGGACCATACCCGTGTGTGTGGGGTCGGCGTCGAACATGACTGAATAGTCGATGTCAATGGTATCGGGAGTGGTGCCATTTTCGATGAGGGTGAAATCGAGCAGCGCAAAAACCGCTCCCTTGGCCTTCAGGGTGTCGAGCCCTGAGTACTGGATCTCAAGGGTTTCGCCGTTGGCATTGAAGGCAAGGTGATTGTCCATGTAGGTCTGGACTTCGCCAATCCGCGCGTCGAGATTGTCCTGCGTGATAATATCACCGGACTGCTCGAGCATGAGCGCTTTGTTCAGGTCCTCTAAATTGATTTCGAACCGGCCGGTCAACTGGTCATCATATATTTTCAGGTATACATAACTCTGTCCCAGGAAATGGGCCGAGGCGGATGTGTAAATGAGAAGTGACACGAGCCCCAGCAGTCCCGGCAGCAGCAACCTGCCGCAAACTATTTTTACCAGTCTCTGTAAACACATGATGTTAAGGTCTCCTGAGAATATGAAAGAGCTGTCGTGTCCATGAGTTAAAGGCAAATTTATGCGTCCTTGAGGTATTTTTTATAAAAGCGGTCAAAGAGAATTGCTATGTGTCTGCTGAAGAACTGGCCGGTGCGGGTGACGCGGATGACGTCCGGGTCCTGCAAATCGACGAGACCGTCCTCTTCAAGCCGCCTGAAACCGTCGAGTTCCTGGTGGAAATAGTTCCTGAAGTCTATTCCGAATGTTTTTTCAAAGCTCCTGATGTCGATCTCAAAACGGGTAAGGATGAAGTCCTGCATCAGGGTGTTGCGTATTCGGTCATCTTCATTGTGGTGGTAAGATTTTTTAAAATCCACCGGCAGCAGGTCGTTATCGAGCAGGCGATAGTAATCTTCGAGACTGGCAATATTTCGATAGAAGGTGCGATTGAAAAAGCTGATTGCCGTTGCCCCGAAACCCAGGTAATTCAGCTTTTTGCTTTGAGAATATCCCATCAGAGTTTTACTTCCGTTTTTCTGCAGTTCGGCAAGAAAGGGGTCATCGCTTTTGATGTAATGGTCGAGCCCGAGACGGACATAGCCATGGCTGACCAGGAGCTTGTCAGCGTGCTCGGCCATCAGCACCTTGATAAAGGAGTTGGGTATCGATGACCGGGGTATGATGCTTTGCCGGGGGAATACAAGAGGGGCGTGGGCGTAGGGGAATATGCAGATCCTGCTGGGGAATGCGGGCAAGATTTCTTCAATGGTGCTTTCCAATTCGTTTACTCCCTGGAAGGGAAGACCATAGCAGAGATCGACGTGCACTCTGAAGCCCGAAGCTCTGGCTGCATTGATCAGTTCTCTGACCATTCCCGGGTCATGCCGTCTGTTGATGACCTGCTGAATTCGCGGGTCAAAATCCTGGATACCGAAACTGATGACATTAAAGCCCAGCGCTCGCAGTGCTCTCAGTTTTTCCGGGGTAACGATAGATTCATCGGGGAAGGCTTCGATGGAGTGCTCAACATCGCCGTCGGGGACAAATCCGAGGCGCTGGCTAATGACCTCATGTATTGCTTCAAGCTGGGATATGTTCAGAAGCGTCGGGGTACCTCCACCCCAATGCATGTGGGTTGCCCCCGGCCAGCCAGTGCCCTTCAGGTGGCCGGCTTTGAGGTCGATTTCCCTGGCCAGGTAGTCGATATAGCGATCCAGGTCACTCTCGTCCTTGAGTGCCTTTTTGTAGCACATGCAGTAATGGCAGATCGTTTTACAGTAAGGGAAGTGAAAATAGAGAAATGAAATGTCACCATTTTCGAGATCGTCAGCGTATTGAGCCGGAGTGCGTTCCTGTTTCCAGAATGATTCTACCGGATAACTCAGGTACAACGGAATGGCGTTTTCATCATAACGTAATGAAAGCCTCTCCCATTCAAGCATTTCCTTGTGGTTCATGAGCACTCGCGCCTGCTGGACGTTTGGTTCGCTGAAAGCCTTCCATGCAGGATGGCCTGTGAAACATCAGTCATGATTTCCGTTTATGTTTTTCATTGTCAAGGTTCATCCGCGGCCAGCGCGCTGCGGTTAATCTTACCCGTGGAGGTGCGGGGCAGAGATTCGATGATTTCGATGGCCGAAGGAATCATATATGACGGCAGCCGCTCTGAACAGAACCGGCGAATGTCCTCGATACTGATTTCTGCGTCTGATTCTAACACCAGTAGAGCTTTAATGAGGTTGCCGAACTCGTCGGAGGGTATGGCGGTGGCGGCACATTCCTTGATTTTGCCGTGGGCGGAGATCGCCGTCTCAACCTCCCCCAGCTCAACCCGGTAGCCGCGGGTTTTTATCATCATATCGTTTCTGCCGTGATAGATCAGAAGGCCATTGGCGCCGAGGTGAACGAGATCGCCCGTTCGGTAATAGGTTGTCGGATCAGTTTCATCAATGGGGTTGCCAACCAGGACGGCAGCCGTCTTCTGAGAATCCTGCCAGTAACCCCGCATCAGGGTTGGCCCCGAGATATACAGCTCTCCCACTTCCCCTTCCTGCGACTGGGCGCCGGATTCCGAAACCATCAGCATGTTGACGTCCCGGCAGGGAATGCCGAGAGGAATATCCGTCGTCGGATCAGGGAGCTCGGTGACGTGGTGGAAGGTGACCACATTGGTTTCTGTCGGGCCATAGAGGTTGTAGAACGATACCCCCGGCAGAAAAACCATCAGCTGCCGGAGATATTTTGACGGAAAAACCTCCCCGGCAAAGAGTACGCGTTTGAGCGCCCTGAACCGGCGCTGGTCAAGTTTTCCATGAAGCACCAGCTGGACGAGAGCGGAAGGCACCGAATACCAGGTGGTAATGCCATTTTTCTCGATGAAATCAGCGATCGTTGCGGGAAAGGTCGTCCAGCCGGGGGGAATAAGGTGGATAGTGGCGCCGGCCGCGATTCCTGTGAAGATATCGAAAATGGAAAGATCGAAGTGCAGCGGTGCATGGGCCGAGAATACATCCTTATAGTCGAGTTCAAAAGCGTCCACAGACCACTCGACAAAGGCAGCAGCCGCTCCGTGTGATATCATCACACCTTTGGGCTGGCCCGTCGAACCTGACGTATAGAGAATGTAGGCGAGGTCCTCCGGGGAAGGCCGGCTGCAAGCCAAACCAGCTGCGGTGCTTGCGGTTCCGACAATATCATCTCGAAAATATATCCGCATGGGGTGCAGGCGCAGTTCTGCTTCCCTCCGGTCCTCGTCGATCAACAGCACGTTTTCAAGAAATTTTGAATTCGTGCAGAAATCTTCGATCAAAGAAATTTTCGAGGAACCTGATATCAGCCATTTAAGCCGGCAATCATCGACAAGTGCGGCCAGGCGCGCCCCTGGCGCTAACGGGTCCAGCGGGACATAGCATGACCCGGATTTTAGAATGCCGAAGATAGAAACGATCGCTTCCATCGATTTATCCAGAAGGATGCCGATGCGGTCGCCCTTCTTGACCCGGTGCTGAGCAAGAAACGAGGCCAGAGCACTGCTCTGAATATCGAGCTCCCGAAAGGACAGCGAGCTATCCTTGAAGTGCAGGGCGGCTTTATCCGGGAATCGGGCGCTGCTTTCCGCGAGGTAATCGTATAAAAGCGGGTTCATCTTGCTGGCATTTAAAGGAGCATGGAAGAAATGATATTCTTCTGGATTTCAGAAGTTCCCGAGTAGAGCGAACTGGCCAGCGCATCGCGCAACTCCCGCTCGACCTGATACTCGACCATGTATCCGTATCCCCCGTGAATCTGCATGGCATCACGGCAGTTTTTAATGTACGAGTCGCTGATGGTAAGTTTGGCAATCGAAGATTCAGTGGCTGCGTTTCTGCCTTCTGACTTGAGCCAGGCAACCTGGTAAAGAAGCAGACGGCTCATTTCCATTCGAACCTTCATTTCCGCCAGTTTATGGGCGATTGACTGGTGCTCGCCAATTGCCTGATCTCCGGGTTTCCTGATTCTGGCATAAGTCAGGCATTCATCGAGCTGGCGTTGCATGATTCCAATACAATTCGCCAGGATCAGCCCCCGCTCCCACTCCATGCTGCTGCTGAACAGGATTCCTCCGTTGCCCGGCAGACCGAGCACCCGGTCGCCGGGCACTTTACAATTATTGAAGCCAACCTCGGACATGGGGCTGGTGCGCAGACCCATTTTCTCGATTTTCTTTCCAATGAAGAGGCCTTCGGCATCTTTGTCCACCACAAAGCAGGAAAGGCCGAAAAAACCTTTTGCCTGGTCGGTAACCGCATAGACGATGAACACATCCGCGATGGGCGCATTGGTCACAAATGTTTTGCTTCCGTTCAGCACGTAGTAGTCTTTTTTCTTTTCTGCTGCAGTGCGAAGCGCGTAGACATTCGAGCCGCTGTCCGCCTCGGTCATGGCATTGGCGGCAATGAGCTCCCCGGATACGAGGGGCTCGAGGTAGGCATCCTTCAACGTCTCAGCCCCCCGATGCAGCATGGGCAGAACACAGGTGAGTATGTGTGCATTGATTGAAAAGATCAGGCCGTTGTCCCTGCAGCCCTGGCCAATGCCCTCCATTGCGGCAGCGTAGTCAATCGCGCCCAGATCGAGGCCTCCATACGTTTCTGGAACCAGAATACCCAGAAGACCGAAATCAGCGCAGGCCTTCCAGCCTGAACGGGAGAATTGACTGTCTCTATCACGCTGCTCCAGTAAGCCATTGAGCGAAGACCGGGCAAATTCAGCTGCCGATATCTTCAATTCCTGTTGCTCTGGAGAAAGGGAGAAATCCATTGTCACCCCCGTGGCAGAAATTATTTAAATTTACTGCTGATCAACTCCAGCATACCGTTGACCGTTCCAGACTCTATGGTGAACTCACTCATGTCGATCGGTGTGTTGAAGGTTGATTCAATGAAGGAAAGCAGCTTGATAAAACCGATCGAATCGATGACACCAGTTTCGAAGAGCTGATCATCATCACCGATCGAACCCGCTCCATCCATGAATGTCTCGATGATATAGGCTCTGATTTTTTCTTTTATCAATGGTGTTTCGGTATTCAATGTATTCGTCCGTCAAGTTTTTGCATCACCCCGGTTTGCCACAGTTCTGAGTGGTTCCGCGGAGAAGTTCTCAAGTCCATTGTTTGCTGCACGTTCTGGATAGAGCAAGTGCGTGCTGAGGCCATTCTCATCAGCACAAATACTGAATAAAAACTGTATCACGACAGGGGCCCAGCGTCATCCATGCTTCTTCAGTCTCACTGCTCATAAGCACTGAAAATCATGCTCATACAACAGGGGGACGGATTTCTTTGTTGAAATCTGAAAACGTTCTTCTGACTCGCTTCGCAGAGCGAGAGCCCCCTGATACCCGGGTCCCGGTACCATCGTTTTGAAGTGCCAGTGTGTCCGGTCCTGGCCTGATTCCTCCGCGGGAAGCATGATTGATATCTGATCACCATCAGTCTGCGGAAACAAGATGCTGAAGCTGTCAAGAGCGATAGTCATCCCGTAACCTCTTGCTTTGATGTATGATTCCTTCAAAGTCCAGTATTGGAAAAATCTGGTTTTTACCTGGTCATCAGGCAAGCGGTTCAACTGCTGAAATTCAACTGCTGAAAAATGATGTTCAGCAACCTCACGGCAGTTGATGCCGGCAGTTTCGTATTCCACATCGATCCCGATATCTCCGTCAGAAACCAAGGCAAAAGCGACTATACCTTCGGTATAGGAAATACTGAACTGTATTCGGTCATTAATGTTATCGTTCTGCAGATACGGTCTGCCTAGTGTGGTTCTGGAAAAGACGAGCCGGTCCGGGGCGATGCCGGTATATGTCGAGAGGGCTGTTCTGATCAGGGCGCGCCCGGTGAGAAAGCGGATTCTGTGACGCTGATGGTAATACTTCTCCATCCGGCTCAGATCATCTGCAGGCATCATTCTCCTGTATTCATCAATCAGTTGGGAATCCCTGACTTCATCAATGAAGGTAAACCAGACGTGGATTTTATTATCTTCCATGAAAAAACCGGCCGGGAGGTACTGAGCTCTTTTGTATATCCACCCAAAGATGTGAGGTACACAATCTCATACATTACCACAAGATAGTTGTGATATTAATTTAAAACAACAATAGGATATGGGTTGATAACTGGTAGCAATTTGTATTAACGGTTAATTCTCTGGTTTAGCCCGGGTGCTCTCATAACAAATAGTATCAGAGACGAGTCCGCTAAAAAGATACCTTCTTGAGCTGTCGACTTAGGCTGTCTCGCTCTTGAAGCACCTGGCCGATAAGAGAAAGTCGCACCATTCTTTCGGAGCGTGCTGCAGAGCATGCCTGATCTTCAGGAAGGATGGCGAATCACCGAACCAGCAAACCGTGCATTGGTTCGCAATCAAGCGATCTGATTCCAGGGGGAAAGCTTGAGCGGAAAGCATATCATCATTATTACCAGCGGCGTGAATTCAAAGCGTATTTCGGCGGTGGCGCTGGCGGGACAATTACGCGGGGCCGGGTATCGCATCACGCTCGCTGGCCCAGGGGGAGCGTCTGAAAACATCGATGGCTTCGAGTATCACCAGGTGGAGGTAAAGCTTGGTAAACCGCCTGGTAACGCACCCAAAGCATATGAGCAATTTGGTAAAGCCGGCTGTTTGCTCTGGCAGCATCTCAATCGGCAAGCCCGAAAAGCTGAAGCTCTGAAACTATGCGATGCCGAACCACTCAAAAATCTCGTGGCCGATCAAAACCCGGACCTGATTCTCGTGGATGTTGAAGAACACCGCTACATTCTGGCGGCACTTTCGCTGGGAATACCCGTTGCCCTCTTCAGTGTTTTTTTTAATCTATGGAAGCGACCCGGGGTTCCGCCACTGCATTCAGCTGTGATTCCCGAAAAGAACCTCTCAGGAAAAGCGATATTGATCGATTTGCTCTGGCTGAGATTTCGATTCTGGAAATGGTTCTATCGTTTAAGGGATTTTCTTTTACAGGGCGGACTCGACCAATGCACGCTGTTTGGATGTTATGCTGAATATTTAGGTTTGCGGCTGAAAGATCATGTCGACTTTAATCAATGGCTCATTCCATTCGTCTATAAAAAACTGCCAACGCTGGTTCTCAACACCAAGGAGTTTGAATTTCCCCTGACTGAACCGGAAGAAACCGTCTATGTCGGCCCGATGCTCTGCTTCGACCGATCCCGTTTGCCCTTTCTCCCCGCAACAGGGGAGTCTTCATCGAAACTTGCCACGCTCTTGAATAGATACCGCCCGGGTCAGCCTGATCGCAGCCTTGTCTTTTGTTCGTTTGGATCCTTTTTCCGCGGCGACGATAGCGAGTTTCTCCAAAAACTGGCGGCGTGTTTTCTGAGTAGAGACTGGGATGCGATCATATCGCTCGGGGGTCGAATGGCGCCTGAGCAGTTGGGGAGTCTGCCGGACAATGTCTGCTGTGTGCGCTATGCGCCTCAGATGGAAATTCTGTCAGTTGCAGACTGCGCGGTGATACACGGCGGAATGACCACTGCCTATGAATGCATTGCCTACGGGGTACCGATGGTCGTCTATCCATTTAATGTCAATGATCAAATGGGTACCGCAGCGCGCATAGAGTATCATCATCTCGGCCTGACAGGCGATAGGAGGTCTGACAGCAGCCCCAGCATACAGAAGCGGATAAAACAGGCGATGGAGGATCAGCAAATCAGAAACAATATTCTGCTGATGCAGCAGCACATGAAACGTTACACGGATTCTCGGCTTGCCGCTCAAGCTGTTGAGCGCATTCTCGAAAGAGATCCCAAAAGGGACACCAGGCTGCGATGATAAGAGCAAAAAAAAGACCGATCAGCTGATTTATCAGCTGATCGGTCTACTATGAATAAATGAGCGTGTGAGTTTATTACCAGTTCGGACCAAGAACCTGTGAGGAATCAAGACACTTTTCTTTTTCTTCTTCCGAGAGTTCGTCCAGTTTTTTCAGATCCTTCTTATAGCAGACATACTCGCCGCCATTTTCATCTCTGACCCATACCATGTTGTTGTATTCTTCAGCTATTTTTTCTCCGCGCATACTCATGATGATCTCCTTTTTCTAATTTTTATAACAGTTAGTAAACCATTCTTTCTTGAAACCGAGAAGGATGGTCTTTAAGTAAATTACCTCCTCGTTACAGATATAATAAACAGGGTTTTACGTTTGTACAATAGTTATAGAACAGCAGTACATTGATAGCATTTACTATAGAAATAGTGGTGAGCAGCAGCATAAAACGTCAGGGTGAGATGCACACCAGGTTTAATTCGCAGGGCTTGGAAGACTCGGTAAAAGGCTCAGTTGAAAGCGATTATGTAAATGATATTATTTGACAAAAAAGAAATGGCGGAGAGGGTGAGATTCGAACTCACGGTACTTGCGTACACACGCGTTCCAGGCGTGCACCTTAAGCCACTCGGTCACCTCTCCGCAGAGGTGGGGCAGGGAGTGCTACTACTTAAACGTTCAGGGTGATTTTATCAATGAAAAAAGGGCTTGGCGCGGGAAAATCACTGTTTATGGGCGCCGCTTCTTGAAAAAAGTCTTCAGGAGTTGACTGCACTCGGCTTCGTGCAGTCCGCCTTCGACGATCAGGGCGTGGTTCAGCTTGCTGTCGGTGCCGATCCGGTAGAGCGACTCGGCGGCGCCGGTTTTTGGATCTCTGGTACCGAAAACGAGCCGTTCGATGCGACTGTGGATAATGGCCCCCATGCACATCAGGCAGGGCTCCAACGTCACATAGAGGGTACCGCTCAGGCGATAATTTCTCAGTCTGGCGGCTGCTTCGCGAATGGCGTTGATTTCGGCATGGGCGGTCGGGTCGTTTGCGGAGATCGGGCTGTTGCCGGCAGCGCCGATCAGCTCATTATTTTTAACCAGTACTGCTCCCACCGGTACTTCCCCTCGCTGTGCCGCTTGCCGGGCGCACTCGAGGGCTGTCTGCATCCAACCGCTGTCTGCAGAATCAAACGTCATCTTAGAAAATGGCGGCGCTGTATGAATCAGCTGCTGCCCAGCAGATGCCGGATAAAGGGACCGACGGCAGCACTGGACTGTTCATCGATCAGTTTGATGGTCCGGGAGCCGACGACACCGATATCGGCGTGGCCGATGAGAGCCTCGATGTCGGCGCGGTTCTGAATTCCGAAGCCGACTGCCAGCGGCAGCGAGGTTGCCTCCCGGCAGCGCTTGAGGTAGGAGTTGAAACCGGTGTCGAGGTTTGAATGTTTGCCGGTCACCCCCTTGCGGGCGGCGCAGTAAATGAACCCTTCACCGTAGCCGTCCAGTTCTTTCATGCGCTCGTCACTGCTGGTCGGCGAGTAGATCATGATCGGGGCGATTTCGTTTTCCAGTGCGGTGCGGCACAGTGAGCCGCCTTCTTCTGGCGGCAGATCCGGCAGGATCACCCCCTGGATACCGGCTGCTGCAGCACGCTCGAAAAAGCGCTGCTCACCATATTTGAAAACGATATTGTAATAGGTCATGTAGAGAAAGGAGATGTCGTGGGTCGCGCACATCTCTTTGCCGAACTCGAGGCAGGCTTCGATGGTCGTTCCGTTGGCGAGGCTGTCCTGGTTGGCCCTGAGGATAATCGGGCCGTCGGCCATCGGTTCGGAGAACGGAATCTGCATCTCGATCAGGTCCACCCCGTTGTCCACCATTTCCTTGATGACCTCGCGGTTGACATCGAGCGATGGATAGCCGAGGACGATATGGGTCATCAGCAGGATTTCCTTCTCGTTTCTTTTTGTTCTGATATGTTGTTCCAATTTCATGATAGCACCGGATTGCAGCCCGTCTTTGTAACGTTGTTATGAAGTGTATTGCTTTGCCCGATTGACGATGAACTCCTTCCAGGAAGGGTCGTCGAAGGCGTGGGCGATGGTGAAGATGTCCTTGTCCCCACGACCGCTCATATTGATGATGACGGCATCGTCAGCGGACAACTCGGGAGCTTCCTTGAAGGCCTGGACGAAAGCGTGGGCCGACTCGAGTGCCGGGATAATGCCTTCCATCTTCATGGTCAGGTCGAGTGCCTCGATAACTTCACTATCGGTGGCGGCTTCGAAGCGCACCGCTTTTTTCTCCCAGAGATCGGAGAGAATCGGTGAGACGCCGATATAGTCGAGGCCGGCTGAAACTGAATGGGTGTCGAGCATCTGGCCGTCATCGTTTTGCAGAAACATGGTTTTATATCCCTGGGCGACCCCGGCGGAGGCGTCGTTGCCGCAGAGCCTGGCCGCGTGCTGGCCGCTGTCAAGACCAAGTCCGCCGGCTTCGACGCCAACGAGTTCGGTCTGATCCTCGTCCAGAAAGCGCTGGAAAATTCCCAGTGAGTTCGATCCTCCGCCGACACAGGCGTAAATCCGTTTCGGCAGCTTACCGTGCTGCTTAACGATCTGCTCCGCCGCCTCGGTGCCGATGATCGACTGCAGCCAGGAGACCATCTCCGGAAACGGTGCCGGACCGCAGGCCGTACCGAAGACATAGTGGGTGGTATCCATATTGGTCACCCAGTCGCGGAAGGCTTCGTTGATCGCGTCTTTGAGTGTTTTGGAGCCGTCCTGGACCGGGACGACGGTGGTTCCCATCTTCTCCATCCAGAAGACATTGGGCCGTTGACGCTGAACATCTTCTTCGCCCATGTAGACGGTGCAGTCAAAGCCGAACTTGGCGGCCATGGTTGCGGTGGCGACACCGTGCTGACCGGCACCGGTTTCGGCGATTACCCTGGTCTTGCCCATGCGCTTGACCAGCAGCCCCTGGCCCATAACGTTGTTGGCCTTGTGGGCGCCGGTATGGTTCAGGTCCTCGCGCTTGATGTAGATCTGGGCTCCGCCGAAATGATTGGAGAGATTCTCGGCGTGGGTGAGCGGTGTCGGCCGGCACGAGTAGGTGGACATCAGGTGCAGATACTCTTCCCAGAAGGCGGGATCGTTTCTGATTTCCTGATAAGCCGCATCGAGTTGCTTGAATGTCTCGTGCAGGACTTCGGGGATAAAGCTGCCGCCCCAGTTACCGAAATACTTCCTGGTGCTCATGATAAACTCCGTGTGAGATCAATTTACTGGTAGATAGACAGAGCAGACTACACACTCGCGCTGATTTTCTCAAGCAGCAAAGTAAGCCCGCCTCTGTGCCTTTGCGGACTCAGTACTGAGCTTTGAGGCCGAGGCGGCAGGCCTGGGCGAAATCTTCTGGGTAGTGGCCGTTGATAAAGCGCAGCTGGGTTTCGCTGAAGGCGCCGGGGGAGTGGGGCAGTTTAGGCATGAAGCAGTAGATCAGCGGTTGCTCCGTGAGCTTTGCAGAGAACCGCTTGCTATACTCGATGGTGGTGACCAGCGCTGCACCCCGGCCGGCAAGGGCCTGCTGCGCTTTGAGGATACCGTGATCCAGTGAGCGCCGCACCCGGGTTGCGGCTTCGAGAATGTTGCCGGGAAATTTTCCATTCTCGTCCGGTCTGGTCATCAGCTGCAGCTCCCATTGCGAGGTCTGGGCTTTGGGGACGAAAAGCAGGACATGCTCGTCCTGCCAGACAATCAAGTCGCGGGGGCGATCGCTGCGACCGTCCAGGCGCCGGTTGTTTTCGATGGCCTGCAGGTAATCGAGAAAAAAACTGCTGCAGTGATGATGACGATAAGCAACGATCACTTCTTCGACCAGATCACCGGCTGAAAAAGGACGATATGTTCCTGCCTGCTCCGAGGCTCCATCCGCGCAGCTGGAGGCGGCTTGAGGAATCATCGCATACTGCTGATGAATCTGCTGGTGCGAAGCGTGCAGCCGGTAGCCCGACGAGCTGAAATCAAAACCGAAATTCCAGCCCCAGAGGGTTGCCGCCATATCGGTCTGTGCATAATCCGGGTGGTTGATGATCTGTTCTCTTAAATGCTCGAGATCGTCTTCGCTGAGCGGCTGTTTCACTGCATCGAGCGCGAGGGCCTCAGCCAGTCGAATATAGCTTCTCTGGTAGTAGAGGCTGCGCAAGCCGCGCATATCTGTCTCGGAAAGATCTTCGACGCGGTACCTGATCGCATCATCTGCCATATTGGCAGCATAGTGACCGCCGCCGATGTAAGAATTTCTTCGCAGGTATTCGTAGATATGGGTTGCGTCTGTTTCATGGCAGTCGCCGACAATTTCGCTGACGCCCTGGGTGCCGGGGCGAATGACCATGGCGATTTTGTAATCATCGGGGAGATGAGCATTATTGGCCACCGCCTCGAAGAGTTCAAAGTCCTCTATGTCGGGCCTGACGGTGTCCGCTGCATAACGCAGGCCGACCGGCCGGTCGTGATCATCGAGATCGAAGCGGCAGCTCCTCCGGGCCAGCCGGATGAGGTCGTCCGGGTCGGTCGAGGTCACGGCGAGACCAAGCAGGAGCGGTCGCGGCAGCCCATCGATCAGCTCAGGATCGATTTTCTGGCCCTCGAAATAGCGGTGCAGAGAGACTTCGGGACGTTGCGGCAGGGATATGCGCTCGGGATTCTCGGCGTTTCTATCCGCCCAGGGTTTGCCGATATAGGTGGTGCCGCGAAAATCAAAGGGATTGGCGATTTCGTAAATCCAGTCGGCCTGCTCGACCTCGATATCTTCGCTTGGATAGTTGCGTTTATTATTGATGGGTTCGCCGTGCTCAGAGCTGCCCAGCTTTTCTACTCTGGTGCGCCGGCGCAGGTTACGCACCGTGTAGTGCGGTTTATGGAGTCCGTAGGTAAAGGTACCGCCGGGTGTGACGCAGGTTCTCATATTGTTTGGTGGTTATGTTTTGTTCCAGATATCAAGTGCCTGCCGGTAGATCTCCGAGCGCCCGGTGCCGAGTTCGGCGGCAACCTTTTTGCAGACGTCCTTGAGGGACAGATCCGTGTTGTCGCGGTGCCAGGCCAGGATTTCTTCCACAGAAGTTCCCTCCGGCTGGTCCTGTTCTCCGGGGTGGATAACCAGCACCAGTTCTCCACGAATCTTTGCATTCTCTATTTTTCGGTTCAGCACAGTCAGGGTCGTTTCCTCAATATCTTCATACTTTTTGCTGATTTCCCGGGCCCATAGAACAGTGCGGTCACCGAAGGCTGCATGGGCATCGGCGATAAACGGACTGATGCGGTGGGGCGACTCATAGAACACCAGCGGATAGCGTGAAGAACTGAGGGACTGCAGCAGTTTCCTGCGCTGCGCTGATTTAGCCGGGGCAAAGCCGATAAAGATGAAGCTGCCGGGGGTCAGCCCGGCGCAGCTGAGCGCCGCACTCAGGGCGGAAGGGCCGGGAATCGGAACGATGTTGACAGCTGCCGTCCGGGCTTCTTTTACAAGAACCGCGCCCGGGTCCGATATTCCCGGAGTGCCGGCGTCACTGACCAGAGCGATGTTTCTGCCGTCCAGAAGCTGATCGATCAGCTGAGCGGAGCGCTGCACCTCTTTTTCGCGAAAATAGCTGATCAGCGGCGTGTCGATAGAGAAATGGTTGAGCAGCTTTTTCGTGTGGCGCGTATCTTCGGCGGCGATCAGGTCGACTTCGCCGAGAATACGAACCGCACGATAGGTCATATCCTCGAGGTTGCCGATCGGTGTGGCAACGATATAGAGCGTTCCGGGCATGGATGGTAAACTCTGTCGATTGATTCTTTCAAAAGCTGATCCATTATGGTCAATGGCGCTGAAAATTGCATCTTCTTTGTTGCGCACAGACAGCTGTTGTTTTAATATATGAGCATATATTCATATAATAATTGTAAGGAGATCAGGTGACTCAGGAGCTGTGCGAAAGAAGAATTATTCATCAGGACCGGTTAACTCTGGCCCGCCGTCATCTCGACGATTTCACCAGGCTGGAATCGATGAGCGATCTGTTCAAGGCCCTGGCAGATCCGGGCAGGCTTAAAATAGTGCTGGCTCTGGCCGGTCAGGAGATGTGTGTCTGCGATCTGGCGGCTCTTCTCGGCGTCAGTGAGTCGGCGGCGAGTCATCAGCTGCGGATATTGCGCACCATGAACCTGATTAAAAACAGAAGAGAAGGGCAGGTTCTCTACTATCGGCTGGTCGATGACCATGTCACGCAACTGGCCGCCGTGGCCCGCGACCATGTTTTAGAAGGAGCTGGAGGCGAATAGCTTTATGTCGGCAGTAACAGCAATACTCGTTGAGATGTGGAGGATTCTGCTTGATTCCTCGATCTATATCATTTTCGGCATCGTGGTGGCCGGCTGCATCAAGGTGTTCATCAGCCAGCAGTTTATCAGTCGCCACCTGAAAGACGGGCGCTATCGTTCGGTCTTCAAGGCTTCACTGCTTGGTATCCCGCTGCCGCTCTGATCATGCGGTGTGCTGCCGGCGGCAGCATCGTTCAAGAAGCAGGGTGCCAACCGGGGAGCGCTGGCCTCTTTTCTGGTTTCCACGCCCGAATCCGGGGTTGACTCTATTGCCATCACTTATGCGCTGCTCGATCCGATCATGACCGTAGCCCGGCCGCTCGCCGCTTTCGTCACCGGCATCAGCGCCGGTATCCTGGAAAATACGCTGAACTGGAAGAAGGACGACAAGAACAACAAAGAAATTGAAGTGCTCATTCCGATGGCGGAGGAAGAGACCCCGGAGCAGGGGGAATCGCTTTTCTCCCGCCTCAGATCCGGGCTTCGCTATGGCTTCAAGGAGATCTGGGCCGATATTGCTCTGTGGTTTTTTGTTGGTCTCTTTCTTGCCGGAATTATAACCGTTTACATGCCGGAGAGCCTCTCACAGATGATTCTTGGCGGCGGTATTCTGGCAATGCTTGCCATGCTGCTGATGGGGATGCCGATCTATATCTGTGCCACCGCTTCCACCCCGATTGCCGCCGCATTCCTGCTCAAAGGGGCGAGCCCGGGGGCGGTGCTGGTCTTTCTGCTGGTGGGGCCGGCGACCAATATGACCTCCTTGTCGGTGCTGGTTAAAATTCTCGGAAAAATGGGTACGCTCAGATATCTCCTGGTTATCGCGGTTGTCTCGGTCCTCTTCGGTCTCGGGCTCGATGGCGTCTATGCTTACCTGGGCATCGAGGCGCGGGCGGTCATCGAAGAAGTTCGTGAGACCATCCCGTACTGGCTGAAACTGAGTGCTGCGCTGATTTTATTGATCCTCTTTGCCCATCACCTGTTCGAGCGTTTTCGGCAACAACGGTTGAAACGGCGCAGGAATCAGGTGATTGCTGATTTCCCCAGGATTAATGGCAGCCGTAAAAACGGCCGCGGTAAAGAGCAGGTCCCGGTTTTCATAGAATCTTCCTCAGGTTCCAGGAATCAATCCTCCAAATAAGTTTCTGCACATCGATGGACCGGTGATTATAGTCGGACAAGCGGTCAATTTCACTCCCATATCAAGCAGTCAAGGAATCTTATGAACAAACACATCGGCATATTGACAGCCGGGGGTGACAGCCCCGGCCTGAACGCGGCGATCAGGGCGATCGGTAAGACTGCACTCGATACCGGCCGGATGGAGGTCGTCGGCTTCAGGGACGGTTTTCGCGGCCTGATGGAAAACAGAATTATGCGCCTTGAGCGTTCCATGCTGGCCTCGATCCTGACCCTGGGAGGGACGATTCTCGGAACCAGCCGGGATAAGCCGCACAAGATGCCGGTCGGCGGTGAGCTGATGGATATGACTGAGGTTATCTGTGACAACTACGAGCGGCACAACCTCGATGCCCTGGTCTGTATCGGCGGCGGCGGTACCCAGAAAAACGCCTATCGGCTGGCCGAGCGCGGGCTCAATATCCTGACCTTGCCCAAGACCATCGATAACGATGTTTATGGCACCGATGTGACGTTTGGCTTCGATACGGCCATGGAGATCGCCACTGAGGCCATCGACCGCCTGCACTCGACCGCGCACAGTCATCACCGTATTATCGTGGTCGAGGTAATGGGACACAATGCCGGCTGGCTGGCATTGGGAGCGGGCCTTGCCAGCGGCGCCGACGTGGTACTCATCCCCGAACTTCCATACAACCCTGAAAAGGTGGCGCGGGCAATCCGTCAGCGCCAGCAGCGGGGTAACAACTTCAGTATCGTCGTGGTGGCCGAGGGAGCGCTTTCAATCGATGAAATGAAAAAGCGGGACAAGCTGCGTGGCAAAAAGATAAAAGCCAAGGAACATGGTGATCCGAAGGAGCGAAGAAAGGCCACCGAAGCCTACGATCGATTTGCCAGGAAGCGCTCCGAGCATACGCTGAGACTCTCTCAACAGCTAGAGGAGATGACCGGCCTCGAATCCCGGCTGACTATTCTGGGTCATCTTCAGCGGGGCGGAACACCGTCCGCCACCGATCGGGTTCTGGCAACGAAGCTGGGCAGCGCCTGTGTGCGTTACATCGAGGAGGGGCAATCCGGCGTGATGATCGCGGTTCGTGGAGACGCGACTGAACCGGTTCCGCTCGAAGACGTTGTCGGGAAAAGAAAGATTGTACCGCTCGATCATTGCTGGCTCGGCAGTGCCCGCAGCGTCGGTACCTGCCTGGGTGACTGAAATAAACAACAAAGCCTGACGGGCGCAGAAACAACAAAATCTGCACAGGAGAAAATCATGTTCCATAAACGATTATTCCGTCCGCTTTTTCGCGCCGCAGCCTGTCTGCTGCCGCTGCTGCTGTTATCCAGCTGCGCCACCACGAGCCTGACGACAAGCTGGCACGATCCCGCATTGACCACGCAGGACAGCATAGAAGATGTGCTTATCATTGCCCTGACCAGTGAAGAAACGGTGCGGCGGCTCTATGAAGATGGTTTTGTAACAAAATTTTCTGAATCCGGTGTACGGGCCTATCCCAGTTACACGCTGAACATTGCTGATATCAAGCCGACCAAGGAAGCGGTTGCTGCCGCCGTGGCGGCGGCCGATGCCCGCTATGTTCTGGTCACCAGGCACGTCAGTACCGATACCAAACAGCACTACCGGCCGCCCGAACCGGTTTATGTCGATCCCTACTATTCGCGTATGAACCGTTATTACCCGCTGGCATATCGTGAAGCTTACTACCGGCCGGGCTACACCTACAGCGTGACGACGGTTCTGCTGGAATCCAATCTCTATGATGCGGTAACGGGTAAACTGATCTGGTCGGCCCAGTCAAAATCGGTGGATCCCGCCATGACGCAGAAATATGTCGATGAACTGATCACGGTTTTCGCTCAGGATTTGCAGAAAAGCGGCTTGCTTCCCTGACCGGGTCCGTCTCCTTTGTACCTGCTAACAGTTCCCTGAAAAGTATTGCCTCGCCGGCGGGGTTCGGCTAGGATTGCGTTGATTTATCTGGCTCGGCGCCTGGTGCAGCTTTAATCATCGGTGTTCGTCGGCTTGAACTGAAGCTGGAAGCTTTTGATCCGCCATGGTGCTGACCGGTGACTCTGTTTAATTGCCCGAGCACAGCACTCGTTACCATTGTTCTCGATGAACTATTATTCTTCGGATAGATTACCGATTCTTGTCGGTTTGCTCCTGCTCAGCGCTAAGTTGTGGCTGGTACAGGCACACCCGCTGATGGCGACCGACACCCCGCATGATGACCTGCTCTTTGTCTCCCAGGCTCATAATCTGCTCAGCGGCTCGTGGCTTGGCGATTATGATCAGCTTACCCTGATCAAGGGACAGTTTTATCCGCTATTTATTGCACTGGGTTATTACCTGAGTATTCCTCTGCTGCTGCTTCAGCAGCTGCTCTTCGCGCTGGCTTCATTCGTCGCTGTCTGGGCGGTTGTTCCACTGGTCAAAAATCGCTGGTTGCTGCTTCTGTTTTTTCTCGTCCTTGTATTCAACCCGTTTTCCTATAACTATCCCGCGGTTGGGCGTGTTCTTCGCCTGGGTATCTACGCCCCGCTGGGAATCTTGGTTTTTGCGACCATTCTCGGCCTGGTCGTTCGCTCAGGAGGATCCTGGAAACGCACGCTGGGCTGGGCAGCTGCAGGCGGCTTCTTTCTGGCCGCTTTCTGGAACACCAGAGAGGAATCGATCTGGATTGTTCCCTCACTTGTGATTCTCTATATTCCACTGGTATGGTCGTTGCGGCAGTGTTCCTGGCGGGCTGCGCTGGGGAGGCTGATTGTCTTTTTGCTGCCGTTTCTTATCCTTTTTAGCGCCAATGCTGCACTGGTTCATAAAAACAATGCAGCCTACGGCATACCGGCCAGAATCGAGCTTGACACACCCGAGTTCAAGTCGGCATACGGCGGTTTGCTGAGAATAAAAACAGATGACTGGCGGCAGTATTTCCCCGTTACCTCCGCAGCCCGCCAGAAGGCCTATGAGGTGAGCCCGGCTTTTCGGGAGATTAAAGCGTATCTCGACGGATCAATCGGCAAACGCTGGATGGCTCTGTGCGTTTGTGATGATCTGCCGGCTGCCTTTTTTATCTGGGCCTTCAGGGATTCGGTCGCAGCCGCCGGATACCACCAGAACGGACCCGAGACCCTGGACTATTACCGGCGCATGGGCACGGAGATTGATGAAGCCTGCGATAACGGCACCCTTGACTGCCGGCCGCGCATCACCTCACTTATTCCCGCCTGGCACCGTGAGTATAATAAGCTGCTCGTTCCCGAGTACCTTTCGGTGCTCCGCCAGATTGTCAGTTTCAGGGATTTTTCGGCCGAGACCAAAGCTATGTTGAGTCGTGGAAATGCGCGGAAGATGCAGATGTATGAAGTGGTGACAGGCGAGCGGCTGTTGACGAGTAAGCCGCATGTGTTGCGCTCTTATCCACAGTTTCACAGCCATCTGAACGAAGAAAAGATTCGGTTCCTTAACGACATAGGCAGCGTATACAAACGAGCGGTACCGGTCATGTTCGTAATTGCCGGCGTGGGCTTTTTCCTGCTTTTTGGAATCGGTGTGTATAAACGATCGCTGTCACCGTTCATCTTTGCAGCCGTCGCGGCCCTGGCCGGTGTCTGCTCGATCGCTTTTATTCTCACCCTGCTGAAAATAACCTCCTATTCGGAGATTGAACGCGCTATGCACTCCGCTTATGGGATGGTGCTGCTGTTTATCATGATGGTGATTCTGGAGGTCATCCGCCTGGTCCGCCTGAGAAAATATGGGGAAGAGATTGCTGGAACCGATGAATATGGCGATGCATACGGTTCAGCAGTGATCAAATGAAAAGCAATCAAAACAGGATAGGCAACGATCAGCACCCCCAGAGTCCGGTGTCCGGACCCGGCAGGGTCAGCGGAGTGTGGGCATGAGCGCTATTTTGCTGAGTATCGATCTCGAGGACGTCCGCGACTGGGTGCGTGATGGTCTCAGTTACAAAGAGGCGGTGCCGGTCATGACCCGCAGGTACCTCGATTGCTTCAGCACATGGGCTGTCAAAGCCACCTTTTTTACCGTTGGCACGGTTGCCAGACGCTATCCTGAAATGATCAGGGAAATCAGCGAGGCGGGGCATGAACTTGCCTGTCACGGCAATACGCACATTCAGCTGGACAAGTTGAGCCCCGGGGATTTTCGTCAGGACCTGCGCGAAAATATCGCGATTTTAGAAGATATTTCCGGCAGACGGGTGAGCGGCTTTCGAGCCCCGACCTTTTCGCTTACAGAAGCTACCGGCTGGGCGCACGAGATAATGGCGGAACTGGGGCTCGGTTATTCAAGCTCGGTGCTGCCCGCCCGTAATCCGTTGTACGGCTGGCCGGAGTTTGGCCGTTCAGCGAAGCGGCTGGACAGCGGCTTGTGGGAACTGCCGATTACATTGAACCCGCTGCCGGGCTTTTCTGTACCGATAGCCGGCGGCGTGTACTTCAGGGTTCTTCCGTTTGCGCTGACACGCTGGGCGGTGAAGCAGACGATCGCCCGCGGAGACGCCGTCGGAACCTATTTTCACCCCTACGATATCGATGAGAATCAGGAGCGTTTCATGCACCCCGATCTCGATGAAAAAAAGCATCTGAACATGCTGATGTACATTGGTAGAAAAAGGGTGCTGAAACGTCTGGACTGGCTCCGTGATCACTACCCGCTGATGCCGTACGACAGCTATGTGGACCAGCTCAAAGAAGCAAACAACTAATTTTTGCGGGCATAGAGGCTGAGGTTTTTTCTGATCAACGCCAGCTGCTCGGCGATTAGTCCCAGAAAGAAAAAAATCAGACCGGTGACAAAGAGAAACAGGGTTCCGACTGAGATGCCCTCACCTCTCAACAGAATCGGAATTCCCCAGATTCCGCTGAAGATCAGAAAGAAGAGGGCGGGCGGCAGGAAGATGCGCATTGGGTTGAACAGCGTGACGATATGGAGGATTTCCAGCACCGTATCGATTGCCGTCTTTGTATTAATCGTCGAAGTACCGGTCATTCTGGGCTCGACGGTGATCGGATGTTCCGTGACCAGGTGCCGCTGATTGATGAAAACCAGGGTAATTACGTCGCTGAAAGCCATGGTATCCGGGCACAGTTCGATGTAACTCTGGGCCAGTGCGGTTCTGTAGATCTTCATACCTGAGTTGAGATCCTGTATGTGGATCGGCATGAGTAGGGTGGCGATGGTCCGGATCAGGGATTTGCCGATTTTTCGATAGAGGTTCTCACGATGGATTTTTCGTTTGCCGACCACCATGTCCGCATCGAGATCTTTCAAGCTCTGGTAAAGCTGGGTAACGTCATCGAGCCGATGCTGACCGTCGGCATCGATGGTGATGACCAGCTCAGTCTGTGCCGCCTTGATGCCCGTCTTCAGCGCACCGCCGTAACCCCGGTTCAGTTTGTGGTTGATGGCGCGGAAGAACGGCTCTTTTTCGTATTGACCCAGTAAACTGATGGTCTCGTCTTTGGAGCCGTCATTGACGATGATGAGCTGACAGCCGTTATCGAGGCAATAGGCAGCAAGTTTCGGCAGAAAAGAAGTCAGAGCCTGGAATTCATTATAAGCCGGGATAACGATTGTCAGGTCTCTCATAAGCGTGGAAGATACCGGGAAAAATATTGATGTAGAATAATTACATGTCGAGTATATAAATCTCCGTAACCGTGTCAAGCGAAAACCGCTGCTGGCCCTGCTTATCAAATCACAGAAAACGTCTCCAATGAACTTCACACCGTATATAAAAATTGCTCGATTCGACCACTGGTTCAAAAACGTATTCATGATCCCGGGTATCGTGGTCGCTTTTTACGCTCAGCCGGAGCTTCTGGCTCCTGGCGTTGTGGTGAAGATCATCGTGGCTTTCCTGGCGACGGGGTTGGTTGCTTCGAGCAATTATGTGCTCAACGAAGTGCTTGATGCCCCCTATGATGCGCTGCATCCGGTCAAGAAAAACAGACCGGTGCCGTCGGGGCAGGTAAATAAATCGATCGCATTTATCGAGTGGATTGCTCTGGCCATCGCCGGGCTTGGACTTTCACTGCTGTTGGGCTGGCAATTTTTCATGGCTGCATTGGCCCTCTGGATCATGGGCTGCGTCTACAATATCCCGCCGCTGCGCAGTAAGGATAAACCCTATATCGATGTCTTGTCGGAGTCGGTCAACAATCCGCTGCGGCTGCTGCTGGGCTGGTATGCGACCGGCATCCTGATAGTGCCGCCGGTGTCGCTTGTGCTCGCCTACTGGATGGTCGGGGCGTTTTTCATGGCCGTTAAGCGGTTTGCCGAATACCGCAGGATCGGTGATCCTCAGGTAAGTGCCAGCTACCGTCAGTCGTTTAAGCATTACACGGAAGCACGGCTGCTGCTCAGCCTGGTTTACTATGCTGTCTGCTTCGGGCTGTTTTTCGGAATTTTTCTGATGCGTTACAAAATGGAGTTGATTCTGTCGATCCCTTTTATCGCCGGCTTCATCGCCTGGTATATCCACCTTGGAATGCTTGATGACAGTCCGGCCCAATATCCTGAGCTGCTCTATAAACAGAAGGGATTTGCAGCCTACTGTCTCTTCTGCGCAATCTTCATGCAGCTGCTCCTTTTTGTCGACCTGCCGTTTCTCTACCAGCTGTTTCAAGCAACCATACCGGACGCTCGCTAGCGGGATGTAACATGGCACTGGCGCTTTTCGATTTCGACGGTACCATCAGCAGCAGGGACAGCTTTCTGCTGTTCATGTGGTGGACGAACCGCACACGTCTGCTGCTGACCATGGTTCGTCGCTTTCCAGGGATCATAAAATATAAATTGAAATACGAACCGAACCAGCGTCTCAAAGAGCGTTTTTTGACCGATATGTTTGCTGGTCAGTCCCTGGAGTCGTTTCAACAAAATGCAGAAAGGTTCTGTGAACAGTGCCTGCCGTCAATCATCCGCCCTGATTTCTGGCAGCGCCATGAGTGGCACAAAAAGCAGGGGCACACTCTGGTCGTCGTCACGGCAACCCCTCGAGAAATACTTGAACCGTGGAGCCGTCTGAACGGCATGGAAATCTGTGGTTCGGAACTTGAAACGGATAGTAATGACCGGTTAACCGGCAGGTTGGCCGGCAGGAACTGCATGGGCGAGGAGAAGGTGGTACGCATCGGGAAGCACTATGAAATCAGTGCTTACCCCGAAGTATATGCTTATGGGGATACCAGCGGCGATCTGCCGATGCTTGGTCTCGCTGCGCCGAAGAACCGTTTTTTCAAGCCGTTTCGCTAAACGGTTCCCGGCGCTGCGAAAAATAGAGCGACAAGAGGCGCCCCTCCTGTTAGTACCTGGCGGGTATCACACCGGATGCTGGAATACGGCCTTGACCCACTCAGGGTGGGTGTCTCTTCTGGCATACACTTCCATGGTCGGGATATCCGGATTGTTGCCGCTGTATGGGCCTCCGGGCTGGTACTTCATGTTGTCCGACGTCATGACCATGCTGCGGGGGTCGGGCACGTGCAGCCTGTTCCCGTCGGCATAGACCAGATCGAACGGCTGGCTGGTGTACTCCGGACCGAGCTTTGGAAAGACGAACTTGTCATAGTAGTAACTGTCCCAGCTCATTTTCTGGCCGGTGTTCATTATCTTTACTTCATTGTTGATCAACTCTTCCTGGGCAGGTTCTGCAGCCGCTACCTGCTCGACCTGCTCGGCTGCTGCGGCTGCTTCAGGTGTATCGGCAGCTTCGATTTCCCGTTTCAGTTCTTCGATTACCGAGTCGAGCGAGCCGCTGGTCGTTGCGTGAGCGGGCAGGGCTCCAAATTCAGCAAGAGGAGTGGTCCATTTTTCCGGCAGCGCATTGATGCCGGCGAGCGCGGCGGTACCAACGGCCATCTTCTTGATAACCGATCGTCTGCCTATTGTTCTGTTTTCAATTGGTTGGTTGCAGGTTGACGATAACAGCGTGTCCTGATTGTCTCGTTGTTTGTCGATACCAGCCATGATTCTCCTCATATTGAATTTAAAGATGTACTACAAACAGCGTAATTCGCGTGAAAGTACCTGTACTTTTTTAAAAAATCAAGAAATATCGACATGATCCGGACATTACGTCTGTGGCCTGTAAAGAATAGCGCTGGTGTTTGACCGATATTTCAGTTTTTATACAAACGAGTTTCGTCCCACTGTCTTACTCCGTTCCGCATACGTACGGTCCGAGTGACTGCTTGATTTCTGTTGCTTTTGGAACTTCTTTTCCGTATAGTCAATTTTCATTAAAGTGTTCATATAGTTGGATTTTATTTGTTGTCGCATGCCGATAGACTCATGTTCCGTTGCGCCTGAGAACCATATGCAACCACGATTTACCAGACTCTCGAATTTCTTCGACCGACATCGTTCCCTTTCTGAAAACCTGGTGCTGGCACTGTGGATTGTCTGTGCTTTAATCACCACTCTCAATCACGAACTATGGAGAGACGAGGTTCGCTCGCTTAACCTCGCCATGGGGATACATTCATTTCCTGAGTTTATCGAGATGGCCAAATATGATGGTCATCCTATATTGTGGCGCTCTGTTCTGACGCTATTTTACGAGATACTTCCCAACCCGGCTATTCTGCAGGTCTCGAGCCTGATCATAGGTTTTGCTTCGGTATGGCTGCTGGTCAAATATTCACCGCTGCCGCTCTGGATTAAGGGTTTGTTCATTTTTGGAGTAGTTTCATTTATGACTAACACCGTGATGGCCCGCGATTATGGCATCACCACGCTGCTGTTTTTTGTTTTTGCCATACTTATAAGCCAGCCGCAAAAGCGCCCGCTCATAACCGGTGTTATTTTATTTCTTGCTGCAAATACAAATTCTTACGGTATGTATATGTCCGGGCTGTTTCTTGGTTTTTGGATACTCGATTCAGGTTTTGATGTCTTCAAGGACGTTCGCTACATCATGGCTGTTTTGCTGGTTATAGCCGGGATTCTTTTCTCGCAGTGGTCAACGCGAGTCGATGTCGATACGGTTTTTATGACCCCTGAGTTCATGGCCGGCATTGACCATGGGAAATATCTTCTCAATGCTGTGCTTCACCCGGGAGAGTACATCTACTACATGCTCAATATTGATCAGCCTTACCGAGACATATTCATGGTGCTGCTGATCCTGGGAGTTATGGTTGTCAACCCCTGGCTTGGCCTGGCGGTGTTGTCAGGGGTTGTTATCTTCAACTACGTCGGAGGGGCGATCATTTATCCTAAGCTCAGGCATCAAGGCGTCCTGCTGGGCTTCATCATGACCTCTTACTGGATTGCGAAAGCAATACTGCAGAACAAAAAAGACCTCAGCTATCACAGAGCACGTTCCACAGTTTATCACGCTGTTCTCATTGTTATTTTTGTACCCTTCATGATCCATAATGTGGGCCACACGAAACACGCCTTTATCGAGGAATCCTCTGTTGATAAGAGTTCTGCGCTGGCATTGGGAAGATATATTGAAGCCAACGCTCAACTCCAACAATGCATTATAATCGGTGAGCCAGACTATGCGCTCCAGACCATCGCTTACTACAGTGACAACCCATTATACCTCGCTCGGGAAAAAAAATTTGCACCGTATGTCAAATACTCAAAGGCATATCAAACACCCTTCAGTCTTTCAGAACTGCTTGAAACTGCAAAAGATCTGAAGAAGACGCATAACGTCCCGATCATGATTGTTCTGGGCTTTTTCGGGATATCGGAAGAGCAGTCTCAAACAAGGAACGTCTACTATCGGGGAACGTTCGACATGAGTGGCGAGGATGTTCGATCTTTTAAAGAGCAGACACTGAAACTGGCCGAGTTCAACAACTCACTTGGTGATGAGGACTATCAGCTCTTTTTGTACACAGAAAAAGAAGAGCTTGAACGATATCGAGCAAAATACATGAACTTGAGATGAGCATGTGTTGTTAAGGGTTCGATTACTCAATTCCTTTTGTTCCAGCAACACCCTGATTGTCAGGCGTTATTTCAGCCAGCGGTTTTTGGTGAAGCTGTCTTCAAGAGTTCCTTGCTGCTGACAATCGATATACGATGTAAATCGCTGCGCTTATGCCGGTTGCCCAGAGGATAAATATATAGCGCGATACGATAAACCAATGTTCATAAGAATGATTGACCATGAGAAAATACCTCAGGAAGACAATCAGGGCGATTGCCAGGAAGACGCTGAGGGAGCAGACATCGTCAATTCTCCGGTGCCTGATAATGACGAACAAGAATAGTGGTAGAGCCAGCATCCAGCCGGCAGTGCCAAGAAAGACTATTATCTTGTAGAGAAAAGGGTTCCACAGTATGGCGAGGTCATAGGTCTGGATCTGGCCATAGAAAGACTGCCAATGATTCCAGTCGGGCCCACCCCTGGTACTGAGACGATAGCCCACCATCTCGGTAAACTGGCTCCAGACAGAGGAAAAATCAGTAACCAGGCCTGCTATGAGCTGTTTGAAGACCAGAGAAGAAATAAAGGAAGCAATGAACAGCAAGCCAACCGATACGCTATCGTACCAGCGTGCAACAGCTTCTTGTTCTACTGCAGCGAAAAAGAAGGTTGAAAAAGTAAGTATCGAAAGTGACAGGATCAACGATCCGTCGGTCAAATAGAAAAATGCCATGAGACTGCCGGCGATGACACCATAGGGCAGAATAAGACGTGAGGCGTCAAGCCTTCGGAGAAGTGCCATCCCAACCCCCAGATAGAGCGCAACAGTAAACGGCAGAGCATTGGCAATACCTCCATAATAAGGAATTCCTGACCCAAAAATGCCGATTGTGCTGAAAGGCAGGACCATGAATCCCAGTTGGGAGGAATGAGAAAAGGCGGCTGCCAGCAGCAGTGCAAAGCCAAAATATGTCAGCTGCTTTATGAAGGGATAAAGCTGGGCTACCTCGAATTTACTCAACATGAAAATGGTGAACGCTTTTGTCCCAAACCACAGGCGCGCTTTGGTATTGATTACTGCTTTACTCATATCGCTCTTGTCGATAAGCAGCATTTTCAAGCTTTCGCAGTACTGCTCTTCTACAAAGGACGGGTAACCCGGGATAACAGCATTGAGAAGGGGATCGTCCAGTCTTCGATAGACAGACATCAGTGCATTGACACATTCGCTGTATTGGTCAATACCGTGAAGGTTTTTCTCCGAAATCCGGCCAAAGGATTTAAAAGGATATTGTTCGCTGAAAAAGTGGCCGCCCTGAAAAGCGATACGAATGCGATCTTCTACAATATCTCGGTCGACATATTGATCAGCAACGTAGTGAAAGCCGACAAAGGACAGATTGGTGATAAAAAATACAGAAAAGAGTGCAAAGAGAAGTGTGATGATTTTCTTCATATAAAAAAGTATCAGAGTAAAACGTGTTCCTGAAGATAAAGATTTTGGGCAGTCTAGTTTATTGCGTTAAATCAATCAAATGATTCCTCCTCCCGTTCCCTTCATAAAGTCAGAATACAGAATCCTGAAGTCAGAAGACAGAGAAGACAAAGAAGGCCTAAAAACAAAAACCCCGTGCTTCTATTGAAACACGGGGTTTTGTACAAAGAAATCTGCGGCGACCTACTCTCCCACACGGTTGCCCATGCAGTACCATCGGCGCAGAAGAGCTTAACTACCGTGTTCGGAATGGGAACGGGTGGGACCTCTTCGCTGTGATGAAACTGAAATGATTGTTACCGGTTCGGCCGGGCAGAACTGTGGATCCGCGTGCCTCGCTCCGGCCTGCGATTTTCCGGTCAATGAGGCCGGCTGGATGACGGCTGCTCCGCAGCCTATGGCAGCCGGTTGCTGCGCAACCCTGCGGGCCTGTTTTCATTGACCTCCAGGGCCTGCACTGATGCACACTCCACCACATTTCCGCCCTCGTTCGTACATTTCAGGCCCATAGCAGTAATTTGCAGACGTGCAGAAGGGGGTGGTTTGGCGGAGGCTGCATCGCGGAGGCCCGCCGGGGTGATGAAAACGGTTGTCGACGGTTTTCAAAGGCCGCAGGCCGACTTCCCGTCGACTTTTCAGCACCACGGCGAAAAAGGCCGGAGAGCCGCAGCCGCAGCCGAACCACCCCCGGATTCAATCAAAGAAATAAAGTCCGTTACTAGCTCCACAGAGAGCCAGAGGACAGAAGACAGAGAAGACAAAGAAGGGCTGAAAGAACAAACCCCGTGCTTCGAAAGAAACACGGGGTTTATGACAAAGAAATCTGCGGCGACCTACTCTCCCACACAGTCTGCCGAGCAGTACCATCGGCGCAGAAGAGCTTAACTGCCGTGTTCGGGATGGGAACGGGTGTGACCTCTTCGCTGTGGCCACAGATAAATTAAAAACATACGGTAACAAAATCGATAATCAAACAGTAGAGCAACAACAGCAGCTGCGCTTC
>CAWADO010000012.1:0-132179 GCA_963780775.1 uncultured delta proteobacterium
TAACCTTTTGATATGTTTGTTGAATTTACTGGTCTGCGGTTGGGTGCATGTCTGGGTGTCTTAGATGGCGACCGCCCAGACAAAACCACTAGAACGTAATGCGTCCGCGCAAACCCGCCACCCACAGGGTATTGACTCCCGGGTTCAGCGACGGGTTCTTTATCAGCTGAATGTCTGGCGTAATCGCGAAGTTCGGCGTGACATGAAAGCGGTAGAATAGTTCCAGGTTCGTTTGTTCGCGTGTCAGCGGCCCCGGCAACAGTTCGTCGTTGGGATGCACCCAGCCAACGCCGAAGCCGAACAGGTCCGAGTAATTGGCGATGGGCCGCCAGCCGAAACCGGCGGAAACGGCGAGATCGTTGACCCAGCCTTCGGACGCACCGGCCCGCAAGAACCACATCAGGCTATCTCCAACCATGAAGTTGGCGTTGAAGGCCAATCCCTTCGCCGAGGGCTGCAGGGTCGAATTTGTCGAGTCCGGCTGGGCATCTTTGTGCCATGCAGTCAGATGGACGTTGTTGGTGTCCATCGGCCCGCGCGCCTGGATGGGCACGCCGGTGCGCGCCAGCCCGCTCCAACCGATTTCGGCCTGGTAGAAAAGCTCGCCTGTGTCGAACACCTCGTCGATCGTCCAGCCGGTGTCGCTGCTGTTGGCGGAGTAGGCGCCGCCGAGCAGATAGAGCCCGCCCTCGGTTGGATAATACGTCGCCACTGCTCCGGCGCCGCGCAAGGGTGAGGCGATGGTCGGACTGGTCGAGAAGCTCTGGTTCAGGAACTGTCTGTTGTCGTCAAAGAACGGATAGGAATCGATGAAGTTGGGCGCAAAGATCTTGCCGATCGTGTACTGGAACTTGTTGCCCCACAGGTTCTGACGGATGTAGGCCTGGGTTATCCCTAAGCTGAAATCACCCCACGTCGCCGCCGTTGGAACGATCGACCCGGCGGCGATGCCGGCCTGGAGCGGCGGATTATCGAAACCGCCCATAGGTCCCCGGTCCTCGATGACCAGATCGAAGGTCAGCGCCTCAGGCGTTCCGCTCTGGAATAGATCACGTGATATATTCAGCGTGAATTTCTGCCCCACCGTATCGGTTTGCGCATCCGGCGGGACGTCGGAGAAATTCTGGTAGAGAACACCCCAGGATCCCCCGAAGGAGACCCCGGTCTGCTCCCTGACCTTGGCTTTTAGCTGGTTCCAGGAATCCATCATCGTCGGCAAACGGAAGGCGCCGGAATGCGGCGCGCTGTTTTCCTTCTGGTCGCCGTCGCCGCTGAGCGTGCCGTCAAGCAGAAGCGGATATTGGCCCTCGTCCGGATCACTTATAGTCACCGGTTCTTCGGCCATCGCCCATCCGCCAGCGATAACAAACGCACCGGCCAGCAGAAGACTTCCTCGCCTGCGCGGGCTTCGCTGCCCCGCCATCACAGCGCGTCCTTCCAGGCCGGCTGATCACTGCCGCGCACAGTCAGCAGCGGCTCCTGCCATTGACCCGGCGTCTTCGACAGCTGCACCAGCGGTGCAAGGCGGTAAACTTCGCCGTAGGGTGAGTCGAAGGTGACCGTTCTGGGGGCGATCATCTGATTTTCCTCGGTCACCTCGAACTCCTTCGACGGAAACGTGCCGAGGCTGGCATACCACATCGCTGCGCGGGCCAGATTGACATGCACATGATAGCTGCCGCCGTCTTCGGCCCGGCGCCGCAGGGCTTCGATGATTCCGGCACCCCCCAGATAACCGGCGATGTAGTCGTTCATCACCAGGGTTGGCGGGAAGGCCGGCAGCGGCCCTTCGGCGGCGGGTTCGCCGAACCCTTCGCCGAAATCCGGATAGGCCCCGCCTCCCTCGCGAAAGGTGAAACCGGTTGTCGCGACCGCCTCCATGTCGAAGGTGCGGATCATCTTCCAGGGGCCGTCCCAGCTGTAGCCGCGCACCGTCAGATAGACAATGCCCTCGGGGCGACGGGCGGTGACCGCGTCGATGCCGAACCCCAACCGTTCCATCCCGCGACCGCTGAACCCGTCGATGAAGACGTCCGCCTGCGGGATCAGATCGTTCAGGGCGGCGGCATCGTCTGGACGGCGCAGGTCGAGCGCGGCGGACCGCATCCCGATATTCACATCGGTCCACAGGCCCTCGTGCTCGAAGGACTGATCACGCATGATTTGCAGCACCTCGGCGCCGTATTCCGATAGGGTGCGGGCAGCGACCGACCCGGCGATCACATGCGTGGCACTGAGGGCCCTGAGGCCCGACAGGGGTTGCGCCGGGTTTTCGGACCAGGGCATGGGATCGCCATCGGCGATCTTGCGGATCTCGATCAGATCCGTGTTGGCCAGGTAGGCGCCTTCGGGATGGGCCAGCCATTCTTCGGCGGTGCGGTGCATCACACCAACAACACCGGCCTCGAACATCGCCGCTTCCAGTTCCGCGCCGTCCCAGGTCGCGATGGCCGCCGCAATAGCTTCGCGCTTCGGTGGCACGTCCAGCAGACGCAGGGCGCGATCCAGAAGCTGTGGATAGATTGCGGTGATGTTCATGAACCGACCGTCGCGGGTGCGGAAGGGCACGAAGGAAAAGGGATTGCCGAAGGCCAGCGGTGCCTGCGGGAAGCGCCCGTTGATCGACGGCGTGAAGGTCATTCGGGTTGCCACCGGATCGTTCGGCGCCAGGGCGCCCGCCGCCATGCGCTGCTGCATCACCGGTGTGATGATCGGATTCACGTTGTAGACTGCCTCGCGCAGATCCAGCGCAGTGTCCTGCCCTTCGCCGGTTCTGTCCTGCCAGATGGCAGCCGCACCAACCGCGGCTGCCATTGCCGGCAGCGCCATCGATGCGCCAATGCGGAAGTGGCTGTGCAGGATCGGATCACGTCCGGTGAAAGTCACCGTACCGCCGCCATCCCCGGCGCTTCTGCCGAGGTCTGACATGAAGGTGCCGAAGGCCGCGTCGATGTCGAAATCGGACTCAGCGCTTTGCGCCCATGCAGGGCCCGGGGCCCGCAAAGCAATAGCAGCACCCATGGCTGCATAGGCGCTGGTTTTAAGAAGTTCGCGCCGCGTTAAGGTCATGTCCAGTTCTTTCCCGTTGGTGACAAGAGATATTATTTTATCTGGGTGGCGCATATTTATTCTCCTTTTCCATTTACCTTTTCATGATGTTAATTAGGCAGTGGCTCTATGCTTTGGAACTGTAATGGTTTGGAGCAAACCCAATGCACGGGTTCACGAGTCAAATATGTACAATTGGTGCTCCATGCCCGTCTATGGCTGGTAGGATATCAACATTTCGAACAAACCATTGCCGAAAACTATAAGCATGGAAAAAGTTATTCCTGGAAATCGAGAACTACATGTTCTCAACCATTTTCGCTGCAAGCAGCTTGAGTTCTTCAAATTCGGGATCAGCAGGCATCAGGTTGATACGAAAAAAGGAAAAGTTCAGAGAACTCTTGCCTTTTTTCACGTGCAGCGCGGCAATACCTTCTTTTAAACCGTACTTCGGATTGGCTTGTTGAATTGCCATGGCGGCCTGGTCTCCGAGACCGCTGACGTCTTCTATAAGGTAGCCTGAGCCAAGCATGGATAGCGTTTCGCGTACATCGGTTCCAGCTTGACTGACAGAGATAACCAATGCAGGAATCCCCATTGTGTCCAGATAATTACAAACTGATTGCTGTCCAACCAGCTGTTTCTCGGCTTGTTGCAAGGTCGGAAAAATTGCTGCTAATGACGCTGCTGCTGTCAGACTGCATGGATCAGTACTGTTTGATTTTGACCACCCACGCCTGCCTGTGAGCCCAGCGTGAAACTCAATAGCAGGATAAAACCCAAAGCAACCAGTTGTTTCATGATATCCCCCTGTTTTCACCAAAAAACTAGTAAACACCCAACGCTGGGCAGGTTAACCTTTGTCCGAGCCCTTTTTCGCCTTGCCCAGCATGTTCCTGAGGTCGGCAAAGGGGGTGTGTGTGGCTGCGGCTCCCTCGTCCTTGTCCGGGTTTTCAGAGGACAGCCATTCGGCGTCGAGCAGACGGGAATGCTCGTTGTCGTGGCAGTAAAGGCAGAGCAGTTCCCAGTTGCTGCCGTCGGGCGGATTGTTGTTATGATTATGGTCCTTGTGATGAACCGTGAGTTCACGCAGGTTCTTGCCGTTGAAATCACGGCCGCAGCTTCCGCAGACCCACGGAAAAAGTTTCAGCGCCCGTTCCCGATAGTCGATTTTCTTCATTGAATTCTCCTGCCTTAAACGGCTGGCGGACCAGAGCAAAGTATTAGATCTGCCTTGCTCGTTCTAACGATAATGTACCCCGGAGTAGTGCATAATTCATCTCCTCTTTTTTTTCACAGGGCCATGCAGCGGTTGTGTCATCATCAGCATGCGGCACGAAACACCATGTTCTGGCTCCGCCCTGACGAGAGGCGGTTTTTTTTGAGCTATGGATGGGGACGGTGTGAGGATACATGAATCTCTTGTATTTATTGCGAACGGGTATATACAGTTCATGAATATTATTGAGTGATTGAGCGCTGTTTTTCAGGAAAATCACGTTTACAGATGAAACCCACGGACGGTGTTGCAATGATCGATGAAATAACCCACAAGCTCAAGACCAGGCATCTGCAGGCAACTGACTATCAGGCGATACAGGATATATCCAGAAGGGTGTACAAAGGTGTCTCCGTTCCCTGGACGGAGGAAGAAATCGGGCAGCTGATAACGAGGTTTCCGGAAGGTCAGATATGTATCGAGGACAACGGCGTTGCCGTGGCCATTGCTCTCTCCCTGATTATCGACTTCAGCCTGTTCGGTGAACAGCACTCATATGAGCAGATTGTTCGCGGCGGAACCTTCAAGTCCCACGACCCCGAAGGGGACTATCTCTATGGGATTGATGTTTCAGTAGACCCTGAATATCAGGGTATGCGCCTTGGCCGCCGCCTCTATGACGCCCGCAAGGAACTCGCCGAAAATCTCAACCTCAAAGGCATTCTGCTTGGCGGGCGTATATCTGACTACCACAAATTCTCCGGGGAAATGTCGGCTCAGCAGTATATTCAAAAGGTAAAAAACAAAGAGCTGTTCGATCCGGTTCTGAGCTTTCAGATCTCCAATGATTTTCATGTCCGCAATCTTCTCTTTGACTATTGGCCGGAGGACCACGAATCGCGCGGCAATGCCGTCCTTCTGGAGTGGATAAATATTTATTACCAGAAGAAAACCAAGCTGATCGGCCGAACCAAATCGATTGCCAAACTGGGGGTGGTCCAGTGGCAGATGCGGCGCTTCGACTCTTTCGGCGAATTCATGCAGCAGGTTGAGTTCTTCGTCACAACGGTCAGCAACTATCAGGCTGACATCGTCCTTTTTCCCGAGCTGTTCAACGCCCCGCTCATTCACACCTGCAAGGCGCGCAGTCCGGCTGATGCCATGCGAATGCTGGCAGGGTTTACCGAGGAACTGCGCCAGTCCATGACGGAAATGGCGCTGAGCTACAACATCAATATCGTTGCCGGCAGTGTTCCCCAGTTGTGCGAGGATGGGAAGTTATATAACGTCAGCTTTCTGTGCAGACGCGACGGCACCTGGGACAGCCAGGCCAAACTGCACATTACCCCGGATGAGGATGTTTCGTGGAAATTTACCGGCGGTAACGATTTGAAAGTGTTCGATACCGACATAGGAAAAATCGGAATCCTCATCTGTTATGATGTGGAATTCCCCGAGCTGGCCAGGATGCAGGCCCTTCAGGGGATGAAAATGCTGCTGGTGCCGTTCTGGACCGACACCAAGACCGGTTATCTGCGGGTCAGGCGCTGCGCCCAGGCCAGGGCCATCGAAAACGAGTGCTTTGTCGCAATTTCCGGCAGCGTCGGTAACATACCCAAAGTTGAAACGATGGGTATCCAATATTCTCAGTCGGCGATTTTCACTCCGTCGGATTTCTCCTATCCCCACGATGCCATTGCCTCGGAGGCGACGCCCGGCATTGAAACCACGCTTATCACCGACCTTGACTTCGACCTGATCAAAGAGCTGCGCACCCAGGGCAGCGTCAGAAATTTTGACAGCCGGCGCACCGACCTCTACGAGCTGCGCTGGCTGAAAAGCTCATAGGCGGTGCGGGACAGCGGGCCGCTGCGGCGACTTTTCAGGGCCTAATTTCCCGATCTCAGCTTCTCCCAGTATTTCTGGTAGATGACGAGCGCTTCGCCGACGTCGGTCTGGAATTCTCCGGCACTGACGATCTCGGCCGGCGGAAAAATGACCTCACTCATGCGCACCTCTTCGCTGAGCAGCGGCAGTGCAGTTTTCACCGGGGTGGCGAAGCCGTTTTCTTCGACACAGCGAGCGGCGATATCGGGCCGCAGCATGAAGTTGATAAAGGTGTGGGCATGGTCGATATTGTTCGCCCCCTTGGGAATCGCAAAACTGTCGACCCAGAAGTTCGCGCCTTCGCTCGGGTAGACGTAGGCGATGGCCGGATTCTCCTCCTGGGCCATCCAGGCCTCACCGTTCCAGATCATGCCGATGCTGACCTCGCCGGCAAGGTAGGGAAGCCGGGGTGAGTCGCTGTTGAAGAGCAAAACGCTGGGCATCAGCTTGGCAAGGAGTTCGTAGGCCTCACCGATCTCCTTCGGGTCCCGGCTGTTGCTGCTGTAACCCCTGATCTTCAGCGCCATGTGAAACACCTCGCGCATGTCGTCCTGGAGCAGCAGTTGGCCGCTGAACTCTTCGTTCCAGAGGTCCTTCCAGGAGCTGACGCTGTCCAGCGGGATCACATCAGTGTTGACTCCGATGCCCGTGGAGCCCCACATGTAGGGCAGCGAGTATCGGTTGCCGGGGTCATATTCCTTGTTCAGCAGTGTCTGATCGAGGTCCTTGAGATTGGGCACCTGGCCGTGATCGATTGGCTGCAGCATGTCCTCCTTGATCATCTTGCTGATGAAATACGTGGAGGGAAAAACCAGGTCGTAGCCGTCGCCCTTGACGAGCTTCAGCTTCGCGTACATGCTCTCATTGCTTTCATAGGTCGTGTAGATGACCTTGATACCCGTTTCTGCGGTAAACTGCTGGAGAACCTCGTCGGGGATATACTCCGTCCAGTTGTAGACATAAATCTTTTCTGCGGCGCCCGCCGAACCACAGACCAGCAGGGCGCTGATCCAGCAGACAAAAGTCAATATTCTAACGTTCATGATCTTTCTCCTTTATTAGAAAATAGCTGACAGTCACGCATACGATCGAGATCAGAACCATCAGCGCAGCAAGGGCGTTCACTTCCGGTTTAACGCCCACCTTAACCATCGAAAATATTTTCAGCGGCAGTACATCGAACCCCGGGCCGGTGACAAAAGAACTGACGATCACGTCGTCGAGTGACAGGGTGAAAGCAAGCAGCCAGCCGACCAGCAAAGCCGGAGAGACAAGCGGCAGGACGATCTTCCTTAAAACGGTCGCCTCAGAAGCCCCCAGGTCCCGGGCCGCGTCGAGCAGAAACGGGTCAAACCCCTGCATGCGTGAGTAGACGGTGACGAAGGTAAAGGGCAGGCAGAAGGTCACATGGGCAAGCAGCAGCGACCAGAAGCCGAGCGACACGCCCAGGATGAGAAACAGCACCAGCAGGGCTATGGCCAGGATAATGTCGGGCAGCAGCATCATCGACATAATGGTGCCAAGCACGAATAGTGATCCTCCTCTGAAACGGTACAGACACAGGGTGACGGCCCCGGCCGCACCGAGGACGGTGGCGACGGTGGCGCTGCTGAAGGCTACCAGCAGCGTGTTGCGAGCCGCTTCAATGAGGCCGTGGTTGTTGGCCATGGCAGCGAACCATTTCAGGGTGAAACCGTCCCATTTAAGCCCATAGCGGTTGGCGTTGAAGGCGTTGACAATCAGCACCCCGATCGGCAGGTAGAGATAGGCGAACAGGGCGCCGAAAAAGATCAGCCTGATGCTTTTCACGGTTTCGCTCCCAGCCGGCCGAAGCGGCTGATCAGCAGCCGATAGAAGATCATCATCGCAGCCAGTATGAAGATGAGCGCCATGCTCATGGCTGCCCCGAGCGGCCAGTTGTGGCTGGTCAGAAAGTGGTACTGAATCAGGTTTCCGACCAGCAGCTTTCTGGCACCCCCCAGCAGCGAGGCGACATAAAACAATCCCATGGTCGGCACGAAGACCATGATCGAGCCGGCCACGATCCCCGGCAGGGTCAGCGGCAGGATGACCTTCCTGAGCGTGTTGAACCAACCAGAACCGAGATCCCGGGCTGCTTCCACCAGCCGCAGGTCGAGTTTTTCGATATTGGCATAGAGCGGCAGCACCATGAACGGAAACATCAGGTAGACCAGGCCCAGAAGGACGGCGGTATCCGTGTACATGATCCGGATGGGGGTGTCGATGAGACCGATGGCCAGCAGGGTTTTGTTGATGAGCCCCTGGGTTCCGATAATCATGCGCACCGCATAGGTCCTGATCAGTGAATTTGTCCAGAAGGGGATCATCAGAAGAGCCAGGACCATCAGCCGATGGCGCTGCTGCAGCCGGCAGGTCAGCCAGGCAAATGGATAGCCGGCCAGCAGGCAGACAAGGGTTGTAAACAGCGCAAGACGGGTGGAGCGCAGCAGAACGGCATAGTAATCGGTATTGAGCAGCTGTGTATAAGACTCAATGGAGAGCCTGTAGCTGAAATAGTGTTCCGGATGCTGTTCCAGAAAACTGGTGAGCAGCAGCAGGATCAGCGGCACTCCCCCGAAAAGTAGAAGCCACCCGGCAATCAGGCCGAAGCAGAGCAGGCTGGTCCTGTTATTCATCGGGCAGCAGAGCCTCCCAGCCCCTGACCCAGGAAACCTCGACCCGCTCACCGATACTGTAGTCGAAGTCCGGGTCCTCCTCGTCAAAAAACTCGCAGGCCTGGACGATGGGGCCGTCGTCCAGTTCGATGGTGGTGTCCAGCGTCGCGCCCCGGTAGCGTCGCTCAACGATTCTGCCCGGCAGGCGGACCATCCCCTCTTCGATGTCTTCGGAAATGCGCATGTCCTCTGGGCGCAGGAGGATCTGCAGCTTGTCGCCCGGCGCACTGCTGATATCAGAGACCAGTTCCAGGCGGCGGCCGAACAGGTCCAGGTGCAGCACCTGGCGGTCAATCCGCTGCACGACCTGGACCGGCAGCAGGTTGATTTCCCCGATAAAGCGCGCCACATAGAGGTTTTTCGGCTTTTCGTAAATCTCCCTCGGAGTGCCCACCTGGGCGATTCTGCCGTGGTCCATGACCACTACCCGATCCGAGAGCGACAGAGCTTCGTCCTGTTCATGGGTCACCAGGATGGTGGAGAGGTTCAGCTCACGCTGCAGCCGTTTGAGCTCGATCTGCATCTCCGAGCGCAGCCTGGCATCGAGGGCGGAGAGCGGTTCGTCGAGCAGCAGCACCCGGGGCTCGTTGACGATGGCCCGGGCAATGGCGACCCGCTGCTGCTGGCCGCCCGAGAGCTGGGCCGGTTTTCTATGGGCGAGACCGCTCAGGCGGGTCTGCTCCAGCGCCTTTTCCACCCTGGCGGCGATATCGTTGTTGCGCAGCTTCCTGACCCTGAGACCAAAGGCGATGTTCTCAAAAATCGTCAAATGGGGAAACAGGGCATAACTCTGAAATACCGTATTGACCTGGCGCTTTTCGGGGGGCAGATCGATAATGCGCTGTCCGTCGAGAAAAATCGTGCCGCTGTCCAGCTTCTCGAAACCGGCGATGAGCCGCAATATCGTGGTTTTACCGCACCCGGAAGGGCCGAGCAGAGTGATGAACTCGCCCGATCCGAGGCGCAGATCGAAATCACTGATAACCGCTTCCCCGTCAAACGACTTGCTGACGCCCATCAGCTGCAGCACATCAGAAGAGTTATTCTCGAGCATAAACGTTACCTACCCAGCGCAGGTTAAATCCTTCACCGCATCGCCGGCAGCAGCCGAGCCAGGGCTTCTCTCTATCTGGGCTTCGATATAACCGCTCAAAAGAAAAACTACCGTAAAAAAGCGTTTCAGGAATAAACAAAGACAAGACCATCCGGGCTGCGGTGATGGGACCTGATGGGGAAAGCAGTTGCAATGATAAGCGCAGGTAATTTCTTGATAGTGCACCATAACGGCTGCTGCAATGCGGCCGCCTGCAGTATCAGCTCGTCGAGTCCAGCATGATTGACCATCAGTTACAGATGCGCAGCCGTTTTTTTATTTATCGCTATTTAGACTATCTGTTCATATTATAATGAGGTTTTGGGCAATTTTAAGCCGTCATAACCTGACTAATACAATCAACGATTAATTTTCCGGGAGATTTAGATGAGTAGAAAATGGGTGTATCGCTTTGCTGAACTGGACGCTGTTGAAGAATATGTCGGAGGGAACTGGGAGGATGTGCGCAGCCTGCTCGGCGGGAAAGGCGCCAATCTTGCCGAAATGGTGCGCATCGGGGTTCCGGTGCCGGATGGGTTCATTATAACCACCGAGGCCTGCAACGAATATCTTTCGCTGGGGGAGCAGCTTCCCGACGGGCTCTGGAGCCAGCTGCTGGCTTCACTGGGGGAGATTGAAACAGCCACCGGCAAAACGTTTGGTGATCCTGCTAATCCGCTGCTGCTCTCCTGTCGTTCCGGGGCAAAATTTTCGATGCCCGGAATGATGGATACCGTTCTCAATATCGGCATGAACGATGAGACGGTCGAAGGGCTTATCGAAAGCACCGGGGACCCCCGGGTTGCCTACGATCTTTATCGCCGCCTGATCCAGATGTTCGGCAGTGTGGTCATGCATATTCCAGACGAAAAGTTCGAAGAGATCATCACCCGGGCCCGCAGGCAGGCAGGAGTAAGGTCTGACACTGAACTCAGCGCGGATCACTGGAAGGAGATTACAGAAGAGTTCAAGAATGTGTTCCGCTTCCATACCCATCACCATTTCCCGACAGAACCATACGCCCAGCTGCAGATGGCCATCGAGGCGGTTTTCATGAGCTGGAACGGCAAGCGCGCCATCGATTACCGCAACGCCGCTGATATTGCCCACGATCTCGGTACCGCGGTGAACATTGTGACGATGGTTTACGGCAACCTCGGCGATGACAGCGGCACCGGCGTTGCTCTGACGAGAAGCGGTACATCCGGAGAGAAAAAAATAGAAGGCGATTATCTCACCAACGCACAGGGCGAGGATGTGGTTGCCGGAATCCGGATGACCAAGGATCTTTCCGAGCTCAAAAAAGAGATGCCCCAGGTGCATGCCGAGTTCGAAAAGGTCGCGATGCTGCTGGAAAACCACTACCGGGAAATGCAGGATGTGGAGTTTACCATTGAAAAGGGCAAGCTCTGGATGCTGCAGACCCGGGATGGCAAAAGAACCTCCCAGGCAGCAGTTCGGATTGCCGTGGAAATGGCCGAGGAGGGCCTGATCACAAGGGAGGAAGCGGTGATGAGGATAACCCCGGACCTGATCGACTTCTTCTTTCATCCTCAGTTTGACAGTGAGGCAATCAGTGATGCGGTTTCGCACGACCGGCTCGTTGCCAAAGGCTTGAACGTGTCCCCCGGTGCTGCCGTCGGCGTGGTGGCGCTTGACGCCGACATAGCCGAAATCTGGGGCAAGAAAGATGGCAAGAACGTGATCATGGTTCGGCCCGAGACCCGGCCGGACGATGTCCACGGTATGCTGGCCTCCCAGGGTATCGTGACCAGCCGCGGCGGGCGAACCAGCCATGCCGCCCTGGTGGCGAGACAGTTTGGGAAGCCTGCCGTTGTAGGGGTCGAGGATCTGGACATCGACCTCACCAGAAGGCAGATCATCGTCGGAGACAAGACGATCAGGGAAGGAGAATTCATCTCCGTTGACGGAACGACCGGTGAGGTATTTCTCGGAGAAATAGAGACCAGGAAGCCGGACATCAAAGATCCATGGCTTCTCAAACTGCTCAAGTGGGCGGATGAGTTCCGTACCCTCAGTGTCTGGGCAAATGCGGATTATCCGGTCGATGCCTCGAGGGCGCGGGACTACGGGGCCGAAGGAATAGGATTGTGCAGAACGGAGCATATGTTCATGGAAGCGGAGCGCTTACCGTTCGTTCAGAAAATGATCCTTGCCGAGATAGAAGTTCATCGCGGTGAAGCGATTAAATCACTTCTGCCGCTGCAGCGTGAGGATTTCACCGGGCTCTTCAGAACAATGGCCGGATTGCCGGTGGTGATAAGGCTCATCGACCCGCCGCTGCATGAATTTCTTCCCGATCACCTGTCACTGGTGCGGGACTTGTCCGATCTGAAATTTCAGCTTCAGCATGCTGCCAATCTCCAATCGATCGATGATCTGCTCAAGCGGGTGCGCAGCAAGGAGCAAATTCTGAGCAGGGTCGAAGCGCTGCGTGAAGACAATCCGATGCTGGGGCTTCGGGGGGTGCGGCTGGGCAACCATTTTCCGGAATTAACCAGGATGCAGGTGAGGGCGATCATTGAAGCAGCGTGTCTAGTGACCAGGGAAGGAATTGAGGTGAAACCCGAGATCATGATACCGCTGACCAGCCATGTGAACGAATTGAAGTTTCAGCGCAGCCTTCTCGAGGAAGAGGCAACCAAGGTGATGAAGGAACAGGGGCTCGAGATCAATTACAAGTTCGGCACGATGATCGAAATTCCACGGGCCGCATTGACTGCGGACCAACTGGCTGAATATGCCGAATTTTTCTCCTTTGGAACAAATGACCTGACCCAGACCACCTACGGGATTTCGCGGGACGATGCAGAGTCCGGCTTCCTGATTGAATACATGGTTCATGATATTCTACCCGAGAATCCCTTCGAGACCATCGACACCGACGGGGTCGGTGAACTGATGCGCATTGCGGTGGACAAGGGAAGAAAAACGAGACCGGACATCAAGCTCGGCATCTGCGGCGAGCATGGTGGAGAGGCGAAGTCTATTGCGCTGTGCCACCATTTGGGGCTCAACTATGTGTCATGCTCTCCTTTCAGGGTTCCACTGGCCAGACTGGCGGCTGCCCGGGCCGCTCTTTCTGCAGGAGCTGAGACACCGTCCTGAGCTGAAAATGGTGCGCGGGTGAGTCATAGGGTGTCATAAGAGAAGCGGGTCCCGGTATGTGGATCCGCTTTTCGTTGTCGGCTATGGGTTTTTCCGCCGTGCGCTCAGCTGATCGAGTTCACCACAATCGCCCAGCAGTTTATCAGGATGATGAAGAGCAGAAAAAAATTGCCGACCCGCTTGCTTAAGCCGACAAAGCATACCACTGAGAGCAGCTGCAGCAGTTTACCCAGGAAATTGCCCAGATAGGGGCTGAAGTTCAGCATCATGAGCCGGGTGGTGAAGTTGGCTTCAGACTCGATCCCATATCTCGATACGAATACGGTGGTGGATAAATAGTCGAAAAACATCGTGATAAAGAGGATGATCCACCAGGTGGGGTAACGCTTTATCGAGAAAAAAAGATTTTCTCTAAATGGTACTCGTTCGTCCAGGAGTTTCAATATCAACGCCGATTTCTATGTGATCAGACAAGTTGTGTAACTGGATGAGATGCCGGGTACAACGGTGCACTGCAGCTTATTCATACCATAAAATTGAACCGATTCAAGCAGGATGAGGGGTTGATTTTTTCAGCTATTGTTTTCTCTGCCGGTATCAGGTTATAGAGGACAGAATAAGTTATACGCAGAATTGTGTCGTCAACAACTCTTTAAACCGGACTATGAAGATCGCCGTTATTTCAGATATCCATGCCAACCTCGAGGCCCTGGAGGCGGTGCTCTCGGATATCGAGTCCCAGCAACCGGATCGCATTATCTGTTTGGGCGATCTGGTCGGTTACGGGCCCGATCCTGATGAGGTTGTCAGGCGGGTGCGTGAGTCGGGCATTACCTGCGTGCTTGGTAATCATGAGGCGGCCTTGTCTTCAGAAAAAGCGCTGGGCTGGCTTAATTTTTTGGCCCGCGAGAACAATATCGCCACGAAAGCGCTGCTTTCTGATCAGAGCCTTGCTTACTGCGCCGCTCTGGAGCGGGCCTGCAGCTTTGAAAATGCTTCCTTCGTGCACGGCTGCCCGCCCGACTCGATACGACGGTATCTCTACAAGCTCAGTGATGAAGATGCTGCCGACATAGCGGCGAAGCTTCCTGAAAAATTCTTTTTTGTCGGCCACACCCATGATCTGCGCCTGATCACGGTCGATAAGGGTGCGGTTATTCGCAGCAAACTGAAAGAGGGAAGGATACAACTCGAAGATGACAAAAAATATCTGATCAACGTCGGTAGCGTCGGTCATCCCCGCGACGGCAACAGCAGAGCGAAATATGTGTTGTGGGACAGCGCTGCCGGGCTGCTCGATGTCCGCGGTATCGCCTATCCCGCCCATATTACGGCTCAGAAAATTATTGATCGGGGCTTTCCTAAGGTCTATGCGCTGTGCCTCAGCCCGCAGAAACCACCCGCCTGAGCAGCTCCCGGTGAAATTCCCAGGCGGCCGCTTCGATGTTACGAAAAAAAAACGATGAGCAGATGAATACTATCGGCCGATACGAAATCTGCGGCCGCCTCGGGCGCGGCGGTATGAGTACGGTATATAAGGCGAAGTCGCCAATTACCGGCAGAATCGTGGCACTCAAGGTTTTAAAACCCCGTGACGAGATATTCGAGGATCTGGTCGGCTGGCAGAAACTGTCCGAGCTCTTTATCGAAGAGGCGAAGATCATGGGTTCGGTCACCCACGATCATATCGCCAAGGTCATCGACGCGGACTTTGAGGATAGAACACCGTTTATAGCCCTGGAATATTTCTCCCACTCCATCGGCGATTTTATCGGTGAGGCCTACCGGGTGGAAGATGATACGCGGATTATCTCCATCCCGCGCAGTTTCCTGTATATGGTCCAGGCCCTGAAAGGGCTGGAGCGCCTCCATTTTGCCGGGATTGTTCATCGCGACATCAAACCCTACAACCTGATGATCACCAACGATGACCGGGTGAAAATCATTGATCTCGGCCTCTCCCGGGTTCGCGGCGAGGAATCTCTGGCGGTGCCGGGTATGCAGGTCGGTTCTCCTTACTATGCCGCCCCGGAACAGATGCGGTCCCCGGAGGGCGCTGACGGCCGCGCCGACCTGTTCAGCCTCGGCGTTCTGCTCTACCGGATGCTCACCGGTAAACTGGTTGAGATGAGGCGTGGCGGATTTAAGCAGCCATCCGGGTTTAACCAGAATCTGGATAAACGCTGGGATACATTTCTGTCCCGGGCGCTTCAGCCAGAGCCCGCCGATCGATTCTCAACTGCGCTGGAGATGCGTTTATCCCTGGAATCGCTGTTTGATGAATGGAAGACCTCGTCGGCGGCGCAGTGTGTTTTGCCGGATCAACGGGGTGAATCTGATGAATACCCGGGCAAAGATAAGCACGGCCATAGCCAGTTGCGCTCGGAACCGGCCAGAGTCATGTACAAGGAAATCAGGCAGAAGCTCGGTCTCGATGAGCTCTTCCGGCCCCTTCATTACCGCCGGAATCGGCTGCAGCCGGTCAATCAGCTGCTGCTCTACGACCCGTCAACGGATCTGCACTGGCAGCGGCAGGGATCGGGCTACACCCTGGACTGGCAGCAGGCACATAGCTATATCGATCATCTCAATGTAGATCGCTTTGCTGGAAGAGACAACTGGCGCCTGCCGACCATTGATGAGCTGCTGGCAATTCTGCGGCCGCCAACGATAGAGCGGGACATCTGCCTTGACCCAAGCTTTGCGCCGACCATTCACTGGCTCTGGTCCGCCGATCACTGCACCAGGAAGCAGGCCTGGATGGCCGATATCGTCGAGACCTACTTCGGCCGCCAGGACCGCGACGGCAGCGCCTCGGTCTGCGCCGTCAGCAGCGAAAGTAGCTGATCGTTTGATTTGGGATCAGCTTTCCAGCCCTGAAATTATAACGCGTTCAGGGGCAGTCAAGGCCTCTGATAAACGCCAGCACATTTGAACCCAGAACATTATGATTATAGCCACCCTCTAAGATCCCATAGCAACCGCCGCCGTTTCGCCTGGCAGTTTCTCTCACCAGCGTTCCCATACTCTGATAGTCAGCTGTATGCAGGAGTCCGCCCCAGTCGTTGAGGTGATGATCGAATCCTGCTGAGACGGCGATCATATCGGCATCGCAGTCATCGAGGGCGGTCTCGACCTCATCGAGGTAGGCGGTGCGGTCGGTTGATTCCGGATTGAGGATGGTGACCCAGGGTTCATCCTGCAGAATATTTACGTTTCCATCTCCGTAATGGAGGTCAAAATCAAGAACAAAGGCCTGATCGATACGTTTGTCGCGCTTGAGACGTAAAAGTGAGATGGCCATATTGTTGAAATAGCAGAATCCCCAGCAGCTCGATGCAGAGGCGTGATGGCCGGGTGGTCGGATCAATCCGAAGCAGGGTTCCTTCAGTGCCTTTTGGGCTGTCTGAACGGCAGCGCCGGCCGCCAGAGCTGATATCTCATAAAGCCCGCGCTGGCGCACCCAGTCGACATGAGCCGAAGTGTGGGCGGCCAGAATGTCCTTATCGTCTGCCGGCTGACAGTCGGCCCAATCAGCAACCAGGGATATGGCCTCGACGATTGCTTCAATTCGGCCGCTTTCGGCGGCGGGATCAGTGGTGTATTCCTGATAAAAATCGGGATGAAAGTAAACGATCATAACGATCTCCATTGTTATCCCGGCGAATCAATAAAATGACCCTTGAAAGAGCGCCGGCGAGTCGGAACCATTGGTGCAGCCGCAGGTTCAGCTTGTATCGCAATCTCAGCAAAAAGACAAGCAACGTGCTGCACGAGTTCTTTTTAAATCGTCCTGTGGTAGCATCGGTTTAGTTGCAGATAAATCAACTAACAAATTAATATTATGTCTTGTGTTTTCTTCTCTGCTGTTTTTCCATGAAATATTCATTTTGGTTCAGGGTAACGACGAATACAAGGCTTATCGTGGTTTAAGGTTACTTCGGAGCCTTTAGGAATCGTTATTGTTAGCAGTTTAAGTGACGTAAAATCAGAATGATAGCTGGACAAGCTTAGATTTTGTGGTATAGTGACACCGGCTTCTCACAGAGAAGGTATTATAATTACTATGTTTTATTTGAGCCAAGACCATGTTCAGGAGGCAACGGTGAGGACACTGAGATTTTTTGTATGTGCCTGTGTACTGAGTTTCTTTTTACTTTCCTGCGGCGATGACGACGATGGCGGCGGAACCACCGGCGGCAGCGGTGAAGCGGAGTCCGCAGCCGCTGCAGATAGCGGATCCGGCGCCGCCGCTGAAGCTCCCGCTGAGGCTGCCGAAGCTCCGGCTGAAGCCAGAGTCTCGACGAGCAACAACATATGGCTGAATGCCTGGGACTTTAATTGCGGCAGCAACTGGTCTGATCGGGACGGGGCGGTTGGGCTGAATCCTTACTCCGGCCCGGGCTCCTGTTCGATCAGTTTTCCCGGAGCGGAAGGGACTTATAACCTGACGCTCACCGCGGTAAACGAGTTTGACGGCAAGTCGCTTTACCGGGTTTCTATCAATGGGGTCACCATCGGCGAAGGGGAATACGATCTTTCAAGCCCGCTTGGCTGTGAGTGTCCGCTGGATAACTGGCGGCAGGAATGCCCTGATCGCACCCAGTATATCGGCCTGGGCAGGCATAACCTCAAACCCGGAGACGTGATCGAGTTCTGGGGAGATGATGTCTATCCCTGCGGCGAGCACGGTGCATACGCCAAATGGCTTGGTATTCAAGCGGATAAAATATGATTGACTGATTTTCAGCGCTTTATAAAGTCATTTAAAATGCTTTCTCATGAGAGATCATGGGAAAGCATTTTCTTTTTCTGCCGCACATTCTAAAGTAGTCACCATACAGACACGTTGATCACGTGCGCTCATTCATGAAACGAGACATTAAAAAACTGCAATCTTCAACCTTTGATCTGGTGATCATCGGCGGCGGTATCACCGGTGTTTGCCTGGCTCACGATGCGGCGCTCAGAGGATTATCGGTCGCCCTGATCGAGAAAAACGATTTTGGCATGAGCACGTCTTCGGCTTCGTCCAAACTGCTGCACGGCGGTATTCGCTATCTACAGAAGCTGCAGTTCGGCAAGGTGCGTGAGTCGGCCCGGGAACGTACCTGTTTCCAGGTCATCGCTCCTCATATCACCACCAATATACCGTTTCTGATCCCGACCATCAGCGGCAGTGCGATGAAAGGGAAAGCAGCATTGCTGGCCGGTATGACGATGTATCGGCTCATCTGCTCAGGCCTCAACGGATTGATCAGCGACCCGTCGAAAAAAGTCGAGTTCGGTCGGCTGTTCTCGAGGGATACGGTTCTGAATATGGTGCCGCTGCTCAAATCGATCGACGGGCTCAGCGGCGCGCATACGCTCTATGAAACCCACATGAATAATTCCGAGCGCATGACCCTTGCTTTTGTGAAAAGCGCGGTTCACAACGGGGCCCAGGCAGCAAATCATGTCGAAGCGGCAACATTTATCACCGACGGCGACCGGATTGTCGGCGTCAACTGTATTGACCGTCTCAGCGGCTTCCAGTTTCAGTTGAGGGCGAAACTGACGATCAATGCCGCCGGCCCGTTTCTGCCGGCCATCAACAACCAGATCGACAGTCTCAAACTGTTCAAGCAGACCACCGGCTTTTCCAAGGGTGTGCATATTGTCGTCAACCAGCTCGAGGAAACCTACGCGCTGGCATTGAGCAGCGGCAAAAAAACCGAAGGGCTGGTAACCCGGGGCGGTCGGCATATCTTTATGATTCCGTGGCGCGGCAGGACGCTGATCGGAACCACCAATGTTCCGTTTGCTGACGACCTCGACCGGGTCCGGGTGACGCGCGAAGATATCGATGATTTCCTTCAGGATATCAATGCGATTGTTCCCGGTATCTCGCTGAGTCGTGACGATGTCCATTATGCATTCGCCGGTTTGTACCCGCTGATCAGCGATGAGATCAAGGCCGACACCTATCAGGGGACCGGTGAATATCAGGTGGTAGACCACAGCGAGCAGGGCGGACCGGAGGGTATTGTCTCGGTGATGGGCGCTAAATATACCACGGCTCGAGCTATCGCCGAACAGGCGATCGACCTGGTGTCGGTAAAAATGGGTATGGAAAAAAACAGTTGCCTGACCGCCGCGGAACCGCTTCTCGAAGGGAGAATCGCCGCGCTGGTGCCGTTCATCGCCCAAAAGCAGAGTAAGTATGGTGCATTATTGAGTGCTGAAGCGGTCCAGGACCTGGTGGTTGCCCACGGCAGTGAAATCGATAATGTGATAAGCTATTGTCAGAGCCGAACCGGGTATCTCGAGAAATTTTCGGAGCAGCGGGAGACGCTGGTTGGTGAAGCGGCCTATGCGGTGGAGCATGAAATGGCCTGCAGCCTTGACGATGTGGTCTTTGCCAGAACCGGACTGGGCACCATCGGTCACCCGGGAAAAGAGGTGCTCGAACACGTCTGCGCAGTGATCGGTCCGCTGCTGGACTGGGATGAGGAGCGCTGCGCTCGCGAGATCGAAACGGTTGAGCGCCGATATCAGTGGCATGACTGACAACAAATTTTTGCCAACCTTGCCAATGAGCAACAGAGACCAGTATTCACGGTAACAGGGATGGAAGCGCCGATCATCCATATCGGGCCGACGCCGTTTTTCGCCAACCGCGGCTGCCATATTCGGATTTTAAACGAAATTCGGGCTCTTGAGACAGGCGGAAAAAGAGTCATCCTGTGCACCTACGGCCTTGGAAACGATGTGGCCGGCATTGATCAAAGACGGATCTGGTCGATTCCCGGCTATACCAAAACCGGTGCCGGTTTTTCACCATTCAAACCGCTGGCCGACCTGCTGCTTTTTCTACTGGTTTTACGCGTTGCCTGCCAGGAGCGGGTTCAGATCATTCATGGCCACCTGCACGAGGGCGGGCTCATTGGCTGGTGTGTAAAAGTCGTTTTATTCTGGCGGCGCATCAGCCTGATCATGGATATCCAGGGCAGCCTTTCCGGTGAGCTGCGCTCCTATGGTACGTTCAGAAAACTGCCATTTGTGCTGTCGCTATTCTATTTCATCGAGCGCCTCATCTGCCTGATGCCGAACAAGATCGTTTGTTCTTCAGCGGCCAGCAGAGCCTTTCTTATCAGCTCGTGCAAGGTACCTGAAGAAAAGATCGAACTGGTCGGCGATGTGGTTCCGAACTCGTTCTTCACCCCGCGCCGACCAGAGCGCAGCCGCGATATACTCGGTCTGCCGGCTGATAAGCGGGTCGTCATGTACACCGGGTCGCTGCTGCCCGGCAAAGGGGTGGATCTCCTGCTGGAAGCGATCGCACCGGTTCTTCAGAAGCATCAGGATGTTTTCTTCGTGCTGGCCGGCTACCCGAAAAGCGAGGTCGAAACATATATCGACCAGAGCACTGCTGCCGATCGAGTCATCCTTCCCGGTGAGGTCGATTATGCAGAGCTTGGTCTCTGGCTTGACAGCGGTGATCTGGCTGTCGATCCCAAAATGCCCGGCTCAGGCGAGGCCAGCGGCAAGATTCTGCATTACATGGCGGCCGGTCTGCCGGTGGTCTGCTTCGATACTGAAAATAACCGAACCTTTCTGGACGACCATGCCTTTTATGCCGCGACGGTATCCAGTGCAGGGCTGGCTGAGGCCATCGATTTGGCATTGACAGATGCCGAGTCGCGGCGTAAGTATGGTGCGTTCTGCCGGGCCCGGGCTGAGCAGAGCTTTTCCTCAGATTCGGTTGGCCGGCAGCTGGATCGTCTGTACCATCAATGTAAACGGTAATTCGGCGGGCAGAACGGCCTGCCGTTATGAATATTATTATAACGCCGCAGCCGAGAACCGGCTGGTGACGTGAATGATGAGATAACGGAGTAGATCGATGAAAATTTTAGTTACCGGCGGCACCGGTTTTACCGGTAAAGCCCTTGTCAGGCGCCTGCTCGATGACGGCCATCAGGTCGTCGCCCTCGATTTTCAGGAAGGCTTGAAAACGCAGGAACTGCGCGACTGGGGTGCAGAGGTGGTTATCGGCACGGTGACCGACAGGGAGATCGTCGATCGCTGCATGCAGGGCGTTGACATCGTGCACCACCTGGCAGCGGCATTCAGGCAGCTCAATGTTCCCAACAGCTACTACTGGGATGTCAATGTCCAGGGGACAAAAAACGTTCTGGAGGCGGCTCTGCGGGAGAACGTCAAGAAATTCGTCTACTGCTCAACCTGCGGGGTTCACGGCAATGTCGAAAATCCCCCCGGGGATGAAGACAGCCCGATCAATGCCGCCGATTATTATCAGCAGACCAAATACGAGGCGGAGCCTATCGTCAAGGAGTATCAGCACAAAGGGCTGGAAACGACGATTCTGAGGCCGGCGGCCATCTATGGACCCGGTGACCCGGAGCGATTTTTCATGATCTTCAAGCGGGTCAACAAGGGCCTGTTCCCGATGTTCGGTAACGGCAGAACACTCTATCACCCCCTTTACATCGACCACCTGGTCGACGCCCATGTATTGGCTCAGGAGCGGGGAAAGGGCGTGGGCGAGGCCTACCTGATTGCCGATGAACACTACCTGGAGATCGAAACACTGGTCCGCAAAACGGCGATGGCGCTCGATGTCGACGTCAAGATCCCCCATTTCCCGATCGCCCCGGTGATCGTGGTCGGCCATGTCTGTGAAAAGGTGTGCAAACCGTTCAAGATCACCCCGCCGATTTTTCCCCGACGGGTCGACTGGTACCGCCAGAACCGCGCTTTTTCAGTAGACAAGGCCAAACGCGACCTCGGCTATTCACCCAATGTCAGCATTGATGAGGGCCTGCGCCGCACGGCTGCCTGGTATCGGCAGGAAGGATACCTGTAGCCGCAGGCACAGGCTGGCCGGAAGAAGCGGCGAACCCATAACAGGTATGACAGGTATGGGCTCGTTCGTGGTTTGGCTGTTTACCTGCCGTGCACCTGAGCGGCATAGGCGGTGAAATCGATTGGCACGTTGGGGTTGGCCTTCGAGTAGCCTTTGCCTTTGATATCCCCGGCGGCGGTGATCGTTCTGATAAGCCCGCCTTTTTGCCCCCCCGAATTGTCATAGACCGCGATAACGCTGGTGTTGTCGCTGTTGGCGATGCCCTCGTCGGGGTCGAGAAGCATAAACAGGGTTGCCTGCGTGATAGAGGCGGTTGCAGGGATCGAACTCAGGTCTGCATCAAAACGACCGATCTTGCCCGAAGATTGTTTGATCAATAAATTTCCCGATTGAAATTTCCTGTACGGCTTGCCGTTGTCACCGCTGTACTGGACGACGAGTTCAGCCGATTCGAACCAGACACCGCAGTCGGCACAGGTCTGGGTGGTCTGCTCGAAGACCAGGCTGAAGTTTTTTGAAGCGCCTGCCGCTGCTGCACCCGATTGCGCCGTCTGGGCTGCAGCTTCCGGGGCCGCCGCTGCGGCCAGGGGGTTGGTGTCTGCAACACCGCTGCCGCCGGCGGTTCCGCCGTCATCATCGTCCCCGCAGGAAATGGTAAAAATAGCTGTGATCATCAAAACAACAACCAGTCCGAATCTTTTCACGCCGTATCTCCCTCAAATTATATTTAACATGTGCCTCGCATCCACCTCTGGGTTGGCGTTGAATGCAAGGTTAACTTACTATAATGAATATGTTTTTTGAGTCCAGTTATTGTTTATTGTCAGAGCGGTAGGCGGCTTTCAGCCAGCGCCAGATGGCCCGGGGGTGCTCGAAACAACGGGACTTCCAATAAGCCGCACCGCCAAGCTGTCCATAGTAAACCTGCATCCACCATTGCGGCGGCAGCAGAGTTTCGTAAACCAACGAGCCGATTCCGGCAATGGGTCTGTTTTCCGCTTTGTAGAGCGGCCAGCCGCGAAAGGGCCTGCCGGACTGCTTCGGCACGGTATCGATATCAAGATTGAGGCTGTCGACAATCTCGTCGCGCCACGGTGTGATAAAATGAAACCGGGATAATACCGGGAGCAGATGTTTGAATTGTCTGCCGGCTTCTTTCCAGTCGATCCTGTCGAAATATCTTTCCACCAGGGTGACGATATCGGCCAGGTGAATAAAGCGAAACTCCTCATAGCTCAACGGGGCACGAAAACCGTGCAGGTACAAATAGTAGAGACTGTCCTCCAGATTCAGTGTAGCGGCAGTACTCGAACCGATTTGAAAAGGCAATAGCGTTGTCAGAGATTTTGCAAGCGGCCAGCGCGGGTAGGATTCTTCGAGCGGCAGCAGGTCGTGGTGCAGTTCTATGGACAGCGGCAGGCCGTCAATGGTTTGCTGCAGCGGCGGCAAATGGTAGTAGTCTTCGGGAATATCATGATCCTTTGCGCGCCGATAGCCCAGCTTGATCAGGAGTTGCTCGGCCCGCTGCAGCTGTTGTTTGTCAACCAGGATATCGATATCGCGCATCGGCCGGAATTCGGCCTTGTCATAGACATGGTTTGCCAGTGCTATCCCTTTGACCGGTATACTCTCAATCTGTTCCTGACGGCAGCAGGAGAGGATCTCTTCGAAGGCACGGTTTCTCACCCGGGCGGAAAAACGATTACGCTGATAGAGCGAGCGCAGTGTTCTCTGCTGGTCTTTGGGAAGATCAAACGCTATTTCCAGGAGGTGCTTGTAAAGAAGGGGGGCAACGCCATGCTGCTCGGCTGCGAGGACCAGTGTATCCCAGGCTCCGTGGTGCTGGCGAAAATCCAGAAGTGCCCGGCTCAGCATTTCATACATCACCGGGTGGCCATACTCGCGGCTGCAGAGTCCGAGAATGGCGCGAATCCTGCGCTCAGCCGTCGTCATCTAAAATGGCTTCGATGAACTGCTCAACATTGTCCAGCGTACTGTAGCGCAGGCGATGGGCCGTGGCCGTTCGGGCAATCTCAAGAATTTGTTTGAAGCCGTGATCGACGAGGTTGCGGGCGTTGACGTGGCAGCCCATCAGCAGGGTTGCGAGGCGGGCGGTGCTGATCGCCTCGAGCATCGGTTCGGCGTCAGGACGGTATTCCGGCAGGATAACGATATCCGGAGCAGCAGCTGATGCTGGTTCAGCTTTGCCGATCAAGCGATGCGGAACAATGGCGCCGTGCTCATCGATCAGCAGATCGCTGCTGTCAGGTTCATGCAGAAATTCGTCGAGCAGGTGCAGTGAGCCCGTCTTCAAACAGATCGGGCGTCTGAAATACTCAATCGAGCCGGGATCATCGATGCCGAGAAAAATCAGTTCATCGGTCAGGTAGGAGCAACCTCGGGAAACGAGCCAGGCCGTCAGGGTTGACTTGCCGGCGCCGCTCAATCCCGGTAAAAGTATGGTTTTATCGTTACGGACAACTGCCCCGGTGTGCAGGGCGATGCCGTTTTTTGCCCCGTTCAGCAAATGAAAAATTATGATATCGTAAAGGTGGGCCGCGAACCGGACATTGAGCTCTCCTTTGAAAAGCTGTGTCTCTTCGTCATAGAGCAGGTAGTTGTCAGCAGTGTCCGGCAGGAGCGAGAACCGGTGAGAGCTCGGCAGATCAATGTCCCCGGGTGAAACGCCGCCAAACAGCAGGGTCAGGAAAGCAAACGCTTCGTCGGAGTCGTAGCCGATTTCGACATGTGATTGAGCAAATGTGATGCTGAATACGGGCAAGGGCATCGATATTGTTTACTTCAGCTCGGCAATGTCGCGCTCGGTCAACTGGCTGATCAGTGACGTTACATCGATTTCTATCTGAGCACTGCTCTCAGGATAGTGCTCGCACAAGGTGGTGATGATATCGCCAACGCTGCGGCTGCCGTCACAGAGTTCCCAGATCAGCGCGCCGGTCTCGTTCAGATAGACGGCGGTGGCCAGGGTCGGGTGGTAGACGCTTACTTCTCCGTCGATTCTCTCGAGCAGATAGTCTTCTTTCAGGTGTACGATTTTGGCCAGGTCCATGTCGGAATATTCACTTTTTTAGCGAGAGGAAATTACGATCAGCCGATGATTCAAGCATACTCAACCCCCCTACTGCAAGACAAATATAAAACGTTTTGCCGACGGGCAAAAGAAAGTGCGGCTTTTCCGATTAGATAAAGTATTGCTATCGCTGCCGAGGTCCGGTAAACAGTGGCGTTCACCCTGTTTTTCCTGACCGTCCCAGGTGCTCGCAAGAGAAAATATTATGAAACCGGGATTTCTTAAGCAGATACTGACGATTACGCTGTTCAGACTGCTGCTCAATACCAGCCGCCGCTTTGTTTATCCGTTTGCACCGGCGCTCAGCAGAAGCCTCGATGTGCCGCTGTCTGCGGTGACGACCATCATTGCCGCAGGGCAGTTTACCTCACTGCTCGGGATATTCGCCGGTCCGCTGGCGGACCGGTTCGGCTGCCGGATGATGATGCGGGCCGGCCTGGCGATTCTGGCGCTGGGTATGATCATCTGCGGACTGGTTCCGCTCTACTGGCCGGTATTTGCTGGCCTGGTGGTGGCCAGTTTCGGTAAAACGATCTTCGACCCGGCCATTCAGGCTTTTGTCGGTAATAACGTCAGTTTTGAGCGGAGGGGCAGAGTCGTCGGCATTATCGAAACCGCCTGGGCCGGCAGCACCCTGATCGGCATCCCGGCTCTTGGTTTGATCATCAACCACATCGGTCTGCGCCAGTCATTTTTCCTGCTCGGCATGCTGGGGGCTCTCGGCTGGCTGGTGCTTGGCCTGGTTATTCCCAAAGATGACGGCAGCCCGGAACGTACCAGGAGCAGAATCGGTTTCTGGGCCTCGATGATTCAGCTCTTTAAAATCCGGGCGGCCGCGGGCATGCTGCTGTTTGGTTTTTTTATCTCGGTGGCCAACGATTGTCTTTTCGTTGTTTATGGCGCCTGGTTCGAAAAGGATTTCAATGTATCGATCGTGGCGCTGGGATTTTCAACGATTGCGATCGGCAGTGCCGAGTTGCTTGGCGAGTTTCTGACAGCCATGTTTTCCGACCGTCTCGGCCTGAAACGGGCAATTATTATCGGCCCGCTGGCGGCGATTTCGGCCTATCTGCTGCTGCCCTTCATCGGCCAGAGCCTGGCCTGGGGGATGGTTGGCCTGTTTCTGGTCTTCCTGGCCTTCGAGTTTACCATGGTCACCAGCTTCACCCTCTGCACCGAAGTTATTCCGCAGACCCGGGCGACGATGATGGCCGGTTACTATGCGATATCGGGAGTCGGCAGGATGATCGGCGTTCTGGTCGCCGGACTGGTCTGGTCGTGGGCGGGAATCGCGGGTGTCGCCACCGTTTCCGCAGGACTCACCCTGGTCGGGCTGGCAATGCTGTTGTGGGGGCTTCGGGGCTGGACCCCCTCAGCCACTCAGGTTGATGCTCCGGCCGAAACCGAGCAGCAGTAGACGGCACAATTCAGCCGCTCTGATGATCGTTGAAAAATATCGGGGCCAGAACAAGCCACTCGAATTCTTCGGTGAACTCGACGGCAACACCGTCGCCGTCACTACGGGTAACGAGTCCTGACAGGGTATCGACGATCAACCTGCTGTGCGCCCCGGTGAGCGAAATCTCGATCTGGTAAATCTTCGACACTTCCGGCTGGGTATCCGTTTCGAGGAAAAAACCGGTTCTGCTGAGGTTCTTCAGCGTGCCGTCGTAGCGGTTGTTGGCATCGTACAGGATAGCATGTGCTTTGGAGACATCGGTCATCCGGTATGAATCTCTACGGTCCTCTGAACTCATGGCCTGGTTCTCCGGTGAAGGTTGAACAGGGCGCAGCCGCTGCGCCGCTGATACTGATTGTCTGTTTTAGGCGCCCTGGAGCTGCTTGAGCCGGGCTTCCGTTTCCCTGAGCCGGGTGTTGGCTTCGGCAGCCGCTTCGAAATTGTCCTGGGCCGCCTGGATCGCCTCTTCCTTGGCCTGCTCGGCATGGGTTATTTTCTGGATCGAGGACTGGACAACCTCGTCCATCTGGGCTTCAAAATGTTTTTCCACACCGGCGAGTTTTTCCGTCATGGCCGCCAGTTCCTCTTTCAGAGATGTGACTTCACCGGCGAGTTTTTCCGAATCACCGCCGGATGCAGCCGCTTCTTCCAGCTTCTTCGATAGACCGGCGAGTTCTGCAGTCTTGCCGCTCAAGCTCTTTTCCATCTGCTGCAGCCTGGTGTTGGCAGCGTCGAGTTCTGTACTCAGCGTGTTGTTTTGTTCTTTTAATAATTCCGAAGATTTTGACAGGGTTTCGATCTTCAGGTTCTGATTGGAGGCCGCTCCGTCCTTATCTTTTTCAATGTCGCTCAGCTCACGCCTCGCCCGCTCAAGCTCCGTCTGAACGGAACTGAGCTCATCTGCAATTTTACCGGCCTCAGCCGCTTTTTTCTGCAGCAGCATAACAGAGACGCCGGCGATGACGACCGCAGCGCCGATGACAAGCCATAACCCGATCATTTCCATGGTCTTATTTCCTCTCCAGGTTGTAAAAATAATGTAATTACTGACAGAATCGGCCGACGCTACTTTCAGCCATCATCTATAGGTTATATCGCAGCTTCCCGGTTGATTTCAAGTAATGTCTTGAAATAACCCGAAATAGTTGTTTCCACTAATTACTGTTCAACCATCCAGCGGCAGACATGGTGCTCGATCCGGTCAAGGAGCAGATAAAGCAGAAAACCGAGCAGAGCCATGCTTGAAATGCCGGTGTAAAGGGAAACGTAGTCGGCCCGTCCCCAGGAGTCCATGATAATGTAACCAAGCCCGGTGGTGGTTGCAAACGACTCGGCAAAAAACAAAATGGCGACCGAGGTGCCGACGGAGATTCGCATCGCCGTCAGGATTTTGGGCAGGGTCGCCGGCAGGATGAGGTGACGGTAGATCTGCAGCCGTGACGCGCCGAGTGTCTGCATCGAGTGAAAATAGTTACGGTGAATCGATTTTGCCCCGTCCCTGGTGGTCACCAGGATCTGGAAAAAGACGATCATGGCGATCAGAAAAATTTTGGAAAAGTTGCCGATACCGAACAGGATGATGATCAGCGGCAGCAGCACCACATGAGGGATCGGGTAGAGCAGGTAGATAAACGGAGAGAAGCGCCTGCCGATCTGTTCTTCGGCGCCGATTACCAGCCCCAATGGGACCGCTGTTGCCAGTGCCAGGATAATTCCGGCCAGGGCCCGCAGTGTGCTGATGGCGAGATCGTCGAGCAGGCTGCCGTCAGCCAGCTTGCTGGAGAGATCGAGTGCCACGACCCAGGGTTGGGGCAGAGCCATCGTATCAAGCAGCAGCGCAGAGCATTCCCAGACTACCAGAAGGATGCATGCGGCCAGCGCTATATCACGCTTTCTGCCCATTGAATTCCTCTTTGAGCAGCTCGCGCAGGGTGATGCAGCGGCGAAAAAACGTGTCGCTGAGCCGGTAGGCTGCCGCGCCCGCTTCCCGGTTATCCACCACGTCGATAATCCGCCCCGGTCTTCTGCTCAAAATGATGATTTTTTTCCCGAGGAAAACGGCTTCTTCAATCGAATGGGTGATCAGAACGGTGGTGATCTTTCTTTTGCGGGTTGTCTCTGAAATAAGGTTTTGCAGCCGCTCCCGGGTGAGTGCATCGAGTGAGGAGAGCGGTTCGTCCATAAAGAGGATCTCCGGCTCGACGGCCAGGGCTCTGGCGAGGGCGACCCGCTGCTGCATACCGCCGGAAAGCTGGCCGGGGAAGTGATTCCCGAAGCCCTCCAGCTCCATTTCCGTAAGGAGCCGGCGCACTGACCGGTCGATTGCTGTTTTTTTGACACGTTTCAGCGTCAGCCCAAGCCCTATATTTTCAGCAACGGTTTTCCATGGAAAAAGGCCGTAGTTCTGTAAAATCGTGCCGCAGCGCGGCTGCTGGCCAATATCAATGGACCCGGAATCGGGCTTCAGGATCCCGGCCAGCAGGAAGAGCAGCGAGGTTTTCCCGCAGCCGGACGGGCCGATCACGGCACAGCTTCCCTGGTCCTGAATCTCAAAAGAGATATCGTCCAATACGAGCCGGCTCTGCCCGTCGTGATCGAAGCTCAAGCTGGCCGAGTTGACTCTGATCATCGGTTTCCGGCAGCCTAGTCGGCCATAAAATCAGTGGCGACCATATCCTCGTAGGCAATGTCACCGACCAGTCCTTTGGCGGCGAGCCAGGCGGCGGCCGGCTCGAAGAGTTCCCGGCTGAACGGTTCCGGTTCGGGATAGGTGGCGATTGGATAGGTGTCGATCAGAAAAGGAGGAATCCTGCCCTTTTCAGCCACCAGGGCGCGATAGTCGTCCGGGGCGCTGTTAATAGCCTGGACACCGTGCCGGTAGGCACGAAAAAGGGCGCTGACATCATCTTTACGCTGGGCCAGAACATCGGAGCGGAAGATGACGACGGTTTGTGACAGGCTCTTGTCCATATCAGCGTCGGTTGTCAGTATGGTTGCTCCTTTGCCGGCGGCGATCGAGGCCAGCGGCTCGGGCAGCGTCGCCGCCTTGACCGAACCGGAAAGCAGCATCTGCATCCGGATCGGCATTTTTTTGACTTCGACCTTTCTGATTTCATCCGGGCTGAACCCCTGCATTTCCAGGAGCCGATCGGTGACGTATTCGATGATGGTGGCGTTGGATACGGCGATATCAACACCCTTGAGCTCATCTATCGCTGTAATCTCCGAGCCCGGTGCGGACAGAATTGCAAAGATTCCTTCGGCGGGTGTTTTTCCAAGACCCAGCGAGGTGATCTTCAGCATTCCCTCGCCCTTGTCCAGCAGCAGCGCCCCGATCGGGTCGGAGATGGCCCCGTCGATGGCCCCGGCGATAAGTGCACTGTCCCGTTCAAGGGCGCTGAGAAACGGGATCAGTTCGACATCGACCTGTTCGTCTTGAAAATAGCCTTCATTTTCAGCCACATAGAACGGGACCGAATCTTCTATCTGGAGCAGTCCGATTTTCAGGCTCTGGGCACTGGCGTTCGTGCACAACAGGAGGCTGAAAAGCACTGCGGTTATATACTTCATTATCGTCACCTTTTTCGTCATTCTGGGTCGGGGAGGGTTGTTGCGCTGCTCAGTCGGTCTGGTAACAGGCCAGGATCTCACCAAAATAAAGGGTGTGGTAGTCGCGCTCGGGATAGAGTTTGTCGAATTCGGTATCGAGAAAAGCCGGATCCATGGCTGATTTGTAGATAATTTTACATTCGTAGTGTACGCCCGGAATATCGATGATTGGAGATGCCGAACACGAAGCGGGCCGGGTTTTCAACGAGCACTCGGCGAACTTGTCGTAATCCCTGCCCGATTCGGTGCCGCAGAAGGCGAGCGCCTTTGTGCTTCCAGCATCCGTCGGTATGGTTACCGTGAAGTCGCTGCTTTTTTCGATCAGCTCGAAGGTGTATCTGGAATCTCTGACCGCTACCATGAAAACATCTTTTCTCCAGACATGACCGATGGTGGCCCAGCCGATCGTCATGGTGTTGACCCGGTCTCCGGCCTGGACGGTGAGAAAGGCTCCCTTTTTAAGGGTCGCCATCAGCTGCTCGATATTGTCGAGATAAGTTCTGTCTATCATGTTGGTATCCCTGGTTGAGGTTGTCGAGTCGATTGTCGGCAAAAGCTAACTGAATAGCTGCTATTCTGCAAGATAACAATGATATGCTATTGGTGGTGCAGGGCCGAATCCTGTAGTGAAATTTTTCCAACCATGACTACTGTTTGGTGGTGTGTTGTCAGGTATTTCTTATGCCGGGATTAGTAGTCTCAATACAACCAGGGAGCAAGACCATGAGCAAGGCGATTATCATGCAGAACACCGGCGGCCCGGAAGTTATGCAGTGGCAGGAGTATGACCCGGGCCGGCCTGGGCCGGGAGAGGTGTTGATCGAGCAGAAAGCGGTCGGCCTCAACTATATCGATGTCTATCACCGCACCGGACTTTACCCGCTGGCCCAATTTCCGGCCGTGCCCGGCATGGAAGGAGCCGGTACCGTCCTAGAACCAGGCGAAGGGGTCGACGAGCTCGCGCCCGGCGACCGGGTCGCCTACGCCGGCCTGCCGGTGGGTGCGTATGCGGAGCGCCGCTGCATCCCGGCGCACCGTCTGGTCAGAATTCCCGGGTCGATCAGTTTTGAGCAGGCCGCGGCGATGATGCTGCAGGGCATGACGGCACGCTACCTGCTCAAAGGCTGTTTCGAGGTGGGGGAAGGCACGACCATCCTGCTCCACGCAGCTGCCGGCGGCGTCGGTTTGATCATGTGCCAGTGGGCCCGTCATCTCGGAGCAACCGTGATCGGTACGGTCGGTTCGCAAGAGAAGGCGGCCCTGGCAAAAGATCACGGCTGTACCCATACCGTTTTATACAGCGATGAGGATTTCGTCAGCGCGGTTCAGGATCTGACTGGAGGTCGCGGTGTCGACGTGGTCTACGATTCAGTGGGACAGGCGACCTTTGATGATTCGCTCAAATGCTTGAGGCCGCGGGGCATGATGGTCAGTTTCGGTCAGTCATCCGGCCCGGTTGCGCCGCTCGATCTAGCCAAACTGGCGGCGCACGGCTCGCTGTTTCTGACCCGGCCGAGCCTGATGCACTACACCGCCGAGCGCAAAGATCTGCTGACCCACGCCGAAGATCTTTTCCAGGTGGTGGTCGACAAGGCGGTTTCGATCACCATTTCAAACCGTTTCAAGCTCGAAGACGCCGCCGAGGCGCATCGCCGGCTGGAGGCCAGGGAAACCACGGGCAGCTCGGTATTTCTGTGCTGATTAACCAGAATATTTCACGAATTGATACGGCCTGCTAGTCAAGAAGACTTGGGTAAGGCTATATAGATAAGGCCTTCCCCAAAAGCGACGCAGGATAGCGGGACGAATCGACTCGCCCGAAGGGTGGAAATTCATCACTTTCAAAGTTGTTTATAAGAGATACAAACGATACCATCGATTTACCGGAATAAATGTCAATTAATAAATTGATATTATTTATTATTTTTGATTTTCTGCTGTTTTTCCATGAAATATTCAGGTTAGTGATCGCCGTGCTTATGGGGGTGATCGCCGTGGGGGTGGACGTGATGATGGGTGTGCAGGGCGGTACGATCTGCTTTGACGACCCGGCCGTTTTCCATTGCAGCCAGATCGATACAGGTAGCTGCAAGGAAATCATAATCGTGTGAGATGATGATAAAGCCCAGGCCGAGGTTGGTAATGATGTCGATCAGCCGTTCCCTGGTGTCGGCATCGAGGTTGTTGGTCGGTTCGTCGAGAAACAGTGCCCGGGGCTGCATGGATAGGATGGTGGCCAGCGATACCAGCTTTTTTTCTCCGCCGGAGAGGTGGTGGGTCGTCTGCTTCTCGAGGTGGCTAAGGCCAAGCTGCGTGAGCGTCTGCTGAGCCGCCTGCACCGCCTGTTCAGGATCGGCGCCGAGGTTGAGCGGTCCGAATGCCACGTCTTCGAGGACGGTGGGAGAAAAGAGCTGATCGTCGGCGTCCTGAAAAAGCAGGCCGATCTCCCTGCGCAGTTTCAAAAAATCAGCAGTCGAACGCACCGCCTCACCTTTGAACAAAATAGCGCCGGACTGCGGTTTGAGCAGACCCATCAGACAATGAAACAGGGTTGTCTTGCCGCAGCCGTTGGGGCCGATCAGGCCGAGCTGCTGATGCTGCTGGAGCTGCAGACTGATCCTGTCGAGCACCGGTTTGTCTTTGTCCGGGTAGGAAAAACTGAGATCTTTGACTTCTATCAGCGGCGACGGGTTCACGTTCATCAGCGGTTACCGAGTTCAAGAGCAATGAGGCCGGCAACACTGACCAGCATGAGCAGGCTGAAGACGATTTCAGGCGTCCCTATCTTTGCTTGATAGAGGGTGTGAAAGCGTCCCTGAAAGCCGCGCAGAACCATCGCCTGCTTTACCCGGTGGGCGCGGTGATGGCTTTTTATCAGCGTCATGCCGAACAGGTAACCGGTGGTGCGGTAGGTGTGCACATTGGTTCCGGCTTTGAAGCAGCGCAGCTTGGCGGCGCGCACCAGGCGCAGATATTCCTGGTGAATGACGAAGATGTAGCGGTATGAAAAGAGCAGTAGCAGGCAGAGCTTGGTCGGTATCTTCAGCCTGGCCAGACCGTTTCCCAATTCAGCGACCGAAGAGGTGGCAAGCAGGCCGATCAGGACCAGGACGGCGGCGTTGGTCTTTATGCTGATCAACAGCGCCAGCGCTACTCCATCACGACTTAGCGAAAGCGGCCCTGCTTGATACAGAGGGGTGCCGGGGTAGGTGAGCGGCAGGGTCAGCCAGAGAAAAAGAACAAAGCCGTTGACCAGCAGCAGTCGGCGGGCGACGCTGCTGATCCGCAGCCGTGCGCTGAAGACCAGCACGAGGGCCAGCATCAGCCCTGTGAGTGCCGTCGGAAAAGTTCTGCACAGGGCGATGGTGGTAATCAGGACGAGGCCTGAAACTATCTTAACCCGGGGGTCAAGCCGGTGGAGATGTGATGCTCCACTGCTGAACGGTTCGATAATCACGGTGTCTGATACTCATCGAGGTAAATCCACAGCACGCCGCCGATCTCAACTTCTTTATCATCGCCCTCCGGGGTCTTCAGGGTGTAGTCCGCCAGACTCAGCGAAGCAAATCCCCACCAGCCGCTGAGCGGGCAGGTGAAGGTGAAGATACCGTTGTCATCGGCGGTGATGACCTGGGTTATATGATAATCGCTGGGGGCCTTATAGTTGTTTTCCCGGTCATAATATTCGACCTCCACCTCGGCTCCGCCGGCCGCTTTGCCGTCGATCAGAACCTGACCGGTGAAGCTGTTGCCCTGATAATTGCCAAAGGGCCTGAGCAGCGGCCGGATTTCAGCCGGCAGTCCCAGCGGCTGCATCCAGTTATCCTCGGCTCCAAAAGCGGCGACAATTGTTTTGGTATAGTGGATGATGAATAGGTCCTCGATCGGCTCCCAATAGGGCTGCGGTTCCATGACGAAGTGGTAGACACCGGGCCGCTTCGGGGTGAACCCGTAGCTGAAACCGGCGCTGCCCATGATCTCGGCAGGTTCGAGTTTGTCGGCCAGATCGGTCTCTTCACCGTCCTGGACCATGAAGAAGCGTTTCGGTTTCTCGAGCTTCATCCCCACCCCCTCGAATGGATGTGAAAAAGAGAGGCTCATATCGGTTGAGCGGGTTTCTTCGGTAAGAACCGCTTTTTCTGGAATAACCATGCCGAAATGCGCATCTGCTGTGGTTCCGCCGAAAATCGACAGAAACAAGACGGCAGTGCCGGTGAAAACTGCGGAAATTGAATTGTTTATGATGACCCTCCTTTTTTTCTGGCCCAGGCGATCAGGAAGCCGAGGCCGATAATAATGATAACTCCGGTAATAATATTTTTAATCGGCGGATGGGAAGGCATCCGCGATTCCGGCGGGAGCTGCGCCGCTGGTGAGACTGAGGCGGAACTATTCTGTTCTGCCGGTTCCACCAGGTAATCCTGTGCTCGTATCTGCCAGGTGGCGCGGTGCCCCGGTCCGGCATCGAGGATGACGAGCAGATCAATCGGTTCGCTGAGGCCAAGCTCCTGAAGCGAGATGTCGAATTGGCCGTTTTCGTCGGTCCGGCTTTTCAAAAGAAGCTGCTCATCGTTTTTCCGCAGGATCGAAATGTCACCGTGGTGTACCATCTTACCACCGCTCATCCCCCCTTCTCCGACAATTCTGCGGTCTTCGACGGAAGCGAAAACATAGACGCTGTGGGCGGGGCTGTAACCGGGAACGAGAAGGATGATCAGCAGGGCGAAGAGAGGAGATATGCGGGTAATCATTGTTTCACGGTGGGCAGCAGGTCGGGATGAACCCGGCCGATAAAGGTAACGATAAACATGGTGATGAAGCCCTCGATGAACATGATCGGTATATTGGCGGCGATGGCGATCTTGGCTGTTGCGATAAAACCGCTGTCGGTCAGCGCCAGAGCCAATGCCAGTCCTATCGAGGACAGCAGAATCGACAGGCTGCCGGCGATGAATCCCGCCGCCGGTCTGGTTTTGGAATTCTTTATCAGGGGGCGCACCAGGTAAGAGCAGAGCAGCGCCGGTGCGGCCATGATCAGTGTATTGATGCCGAGTACCGTCAAGCCTCCGTATTGGAAAAAGAGGGCCTGCATCAGCAGGCCGACCAGAATGGCGGGAAAACAGGCCCAGCCCAGCATGATGCCGAGCAGGCCGCTGAGCACCAAATGGATGGAGGCCGGTCCGATGGGGACATGGATCAGCGAGGCGATAAAGAAGGCAGCGGTGAGCATGGAAACCTCGATAATCCGGTCCAGATCGAGTTTTTTCAGACCCACCATTGTTGCGGCAGCGGTCAGAACACCACCGCCGATGAGAACCGGCGCGGAAAGGATGCCTTCTGAGATATGCATCAGTTATCGTGAAATTATTAAAATCATGTATAGTTGTTCAGCTTCCGCCATTATCTGCGTCGTGACGCACCCGGTAATACAAAAAATTCAGTAATACAAAAATTAAATTCGTAATACTGTTACCGGCGATTTGTCTCGCTGTCAAGACAAATTTCTGGTGTTGTACGCATATTTGGACAACGGCATAAACTGAATTATAGTAGAGCGCACCGGTGAATGAGCGGCCGGCACCGCCGCGAGCGGGAAAAATGGCGGCAGGGCGCCACCGAAAGAGCTGGTAGATCGAGAGAATCTGATATGAAAAGACATAATCTGCGGGTTGAAAAAATAGGCGGGACATCGATGTCCCGCTTTGCCGAAATACTTGACAACATCATTTTGCGAAATCCCGATGATGTCTTCGGCCGGGTTTACATTGTTTCCGCCTACGCAGGTGTCACCAACGAACTGCTCGAGCATAAGAAGACCGGTCAGCCCGGTATCTACAAGCTCTTCGAGGAGCAGGAGAACTATCCCCGCAAGATGCTGGCCCTGCGCGATATGCTTTTTGAGCACAACGAAACGCTCGTCGGTTGCGGCCTTGACGCAGACAAGGCCAATGATTTCATCGGCGACCGCATTGATCTTTCAATCAATATCCTGCGCAGCATGGAAAACGTCCTGGCCTCGGGCTATGTCACCCGGGGGGAGTTGCTCCTGGCCGCCCGGGAACTGCTCGCCTCTCTCGGGGAAATGCACAGCGCCTATAATTCAGCGGAAATACTGAAGAGCAAGGGATACGCTTCGACCTTTGTCGATTTAAGCGGCTGGGAGGACGGCCGGCAGCTGACGATTGACCAGCGCATCAAGGACAGCTTCGATGCAATCGATCCGTTCTCGACGATCTGTTTTGCCACCGGCTACACCAAGGGAACCGAAGGAATTATGCGAGAGTTCGACCGCGGTTACTCGGAGGTCACCTTCTCCAAGGTCGCCATCCTGCTCCACGCCTCAGAGGCGATCATCCACAAGGAGTATCACCTCTGTTCCGGGGACCCATTGCTGATCGGAGAAAATATCGCTCATCCGGTGTGCAACACCAACTATGACGTGGCCGATCAACTGGCCGACGTCGGCATGGAGGCGATTCATCCGAAAGCCTCGAAGCCCCTTGAAACAAATTCGATTCCGATTCGGGTCAAAAACGCCTTCGACCCTGATCATCCGGGTACGCTGATCACCAAGGATTTCGTTGCGCCCGAGTCGAAAGTGGAAATCGTTACCGGTTCAAACCAGGTGATGTGTCTCGAAATTCATGACACCAGGATGGTCGGAGAGGTGGGCTTCGACCGTCGGATCATGATGGTCTTTGGTAAACACAATGTCTCTTACATCAGCAAGATGACCAATGCCAACACGATTGATCTGATTGTCCTGGAAAAGGATTGTTCGCCGCATCTACTGGCGGAACTAAGCGATAATTTTGAAAAAGTTTCGGCCACCCAGGTGGCCATTGTCTGCGCCATCGGTTCAAATATCGCCCAGCCCGGTATCATGGCCCGGGCATCGCAGGCACTGGCCAACGCTAAGATCAATATTCTGGCGGTATCACAGACGAGCCGGCAGACCAATATGCAGTTTATCGTCAACCGCAGCGAGTTTGCCGATGCCCAGCGGGCGCTGCACAGCGCGCTGTGCATGTAGCATGGAAGGAGGACTGTTCCTTCAGTCCTTCTGCGGCCAGACCGCGTCCTTTTCCTCTCTGACCAGGTAGCAGAACCTGTTCCACTCAAAGGTCCTGTTCGAGATCGGACAGCGCAGGGTTACTGTTTTGTCATTGATGTCGGAAATTTCCCAGTCACCTGACCGCTTTGAATTTTCTATTCTGATTTTCTGGCCGATGGAAAATGGATAGGGTTCGAAAACAGTCACATCATGACCCATAACAAATCTCCTGTGACGAGTGTGGAAGCTTTTATGCCGGGCACGTTTCTTTAAGCATCTCATCGACCGCTGCGACGGCCGGAGAATCGTCGTCAAGTTCCATCAATGAGCGCTTTTCCATATCGAAATCGAGCAGGGCCGGGTCATCGGGAATGATACCGACGATTTCAACACCGATCTCCTCGACCTCTTCGATGAACTTTTCGTTCAGCTCGTTCGGGGCCCGGGTGACGACGATGCCCATTTCGCCGATATCGAGCTTTAAGCCGTCAAGCATTTCATGGATCCGCTTCAGTGCCCGGAGTCCGCGCAGCGAGTAATCGGTGACCAGGTAGAGCATGTCGACTTTGCCGCTGGTGCGCCGGCTCAGGTGCTCCATCCCGGCTTCGTTGTCGACAATCATGTAGCGGTAGCTCCGGGCCAGCTTCTCGGTGAAGTTGTGGAGGATGTTGTTGACCATGCAGTAACAGCCCTGGCCCTCCTGACGGCCCATGACCAGCAGGTCGAATTCGGGCTTTTCGATCAGCGCCTGCTCGACCAGGCTCTCGAGATAAATGGTTTTGTCCATGCCCGACGGAACACCCTGGGGATCACGCATGAAATTTTCGCGGATGTCACCGATAGTCGACGTGACGTCAAGCCCCAGTGTCTCGCCCAGGTTGGAGTTCGGGTCGGCGTCGACCGCCAGGACCGGTGTCCTGCCGGCTTTTGAAAGACTGCGGACGACCAGCGATGCCACCGTGGTTTTGCCGACGCCGCCTTTGCCGGCAAATGCAATTACTTTGCTCATATTCGACCTGTCAGATTGGGTTAATGTTGAGAGCCTTGCGTTCTAACTCGGCAAGATCATAATCATTGGTCGGAAAAAAAAAAGGAAGCAAACCGGATGAACTGCTGTACCGGTTTGCTTCCTTGAACGGAGCCGGTGAGGAGATCAGGCGGCGGCTTTCTGCTTGCTCTTTTTACGCTTCTTCTTTTCGACGGGCGGTCCGAGCAGCGAGGTGAGCATTTCGATGTGGCCGGAATCGATGGTGCTGTTCTGTTCGATGCCGAGCACCTTCTCTTCGATACCAAGGCAGAGGCCGAGCAGCTGGGGCAGCAGCAGGACCGGAAGAACCTGCTGGTTGTCCCGGGTCTGCCTGATTGCCGGCTGGGTGGTATCGAACTGCAGGTGGCAGTATGAACAGATGGGCGTAATAAACTGGGCTCCGGCCTCGAGCGCCCCGTCGACCTTTTCGTTGAGCAGGGTGTCGGCCAGCTCGGTGTTGAGACCGGCCAGGGCGGCTCCGCAACACTCGAGTTTGCCGCGCCAGTCGAGGCTTCTGGCGCCGGTGACGGCCAGCAGTTCATCGGTTATCTTCGGCACAAATGAGTCGTCAAAACGGGTGATTTCCCGGGGCCTTAAGACATGACAGCCATGGATGACCGAGAGATTCAGCTCGCTGAGCATGTTCACCAGGTTCTTTCTGATCGACTCGATACCGATATCTTCATAAAGAACGCTGAGAAAATGTTTGACGCTGTTTTTAGCTTCATATTTCAGGCCGTCCTTGGCCAGCAGTTCGTTGATCTCAGCGGCGAGTTCGGGGTTGTCGGCCATCACCTTTGCGGCTTTCTGCAGGCTGGCGAAACAGCAGTTGCAGATAACCATGATGTCGAGCCCTTTCTTCTCGGCAATGGCCATGTTCCTGACCGACGGAATAATATATGATTTCTCGTCGACGTTGCGGACCGGATAGCCGCAGCAGGTGAACTCCTCGATGATCTCGAGCTCGACTCCGAGCTTTTTCAGCACCGCTTCCGCGGATACCGCGTACTGCTCGATCCTGATCGGGATGTTGCACCCTTGAAAGAACGCCAGTTTCATGCCCGACCTCCTTCAATCTGCTTGATTGCAGCGTTTTTCAAATGATAAAAAATGTCGGTCAGCTCCACCTTGTTGGGGCAGTGTTCCTGACAGAGGTAGCAGGTGGAACAGCTCCAGATCATCTGTGAACCCATGGCGATATCCTTGTTGCCGATACCAAGGCTGAAAATGATCTGGTGGGGCAGCATGTCGAGCTCTTCTTCCGGGTCATCATAGAGTCTGACCACCGGGCAGATGTTGGTACAGCGCTGACACGAGTAGCAGCTTTGGTAACTGTCGGTGCCGACCATAGCCGGATCAGAGACGGTAATCGTGGTCAGATCCCTGAGCTTGGTGAAGGAATCCTTGAATATCGTCTCCAGCTTCTTCAGGGCGTTCTTGTGATCGTCGATGAAATTTCTGGTCAGGGACAGGGGAAACGAGAAATGGCTGAGCATCGAGGTCTCCGGAATTCCCTGACTCAAAAGCTGGTATCGTGAGCTGATGAAAAGATCACGCAGGTTGATGCCCGAGGGGCAGACTTCCGAGCAGCGGTCGCAGCTGGTGCAGATATAGAGTCCCTTCTGCAGGTTGGCAAGCGTCTTCTGGTCCACCGTTTCACCGGCGGCCACCCGCTTGAGGATCTGCACTTTTTCAGAGGGCAGAATAAAATCGTTCTGGAACGATTCGTAAAACATCAGGGCCGAGCAGAGTTCGCTGCAGGAACCGCAGTGGGTACAGGCGGACAGCCCGATCATTCTGCGGTTGAGCACGTTGGCCGGTTCAGCGCCGGGCTCTTTGAAGCCCATCACGCCGTTGATCAGCAGTGAAATCGGCGTGGCGATAACGTGAAACATCTTGGAGAACGGCAGATAGGCAAGCAGCCCCAGACAGAGGATGATGTGCAGATAAAACAGGGTGTTGACGACGCCCTCGTCGCCGAGCCCGGCACTAATCGGGCCGATGATCGAGGCCAGCGGGTAGCTGACGAAGGCGCTGCTGGCCGGGGCATGACACTCCATACAGGTGTCGGCGGCGATTTCGCGGCCCTCTTCGACCAGTTCGGGATCAAAGGGTCTGGCAACGTTTGGAGAAACAAGGCCGTGCTCGGCGGCCCAGTAGGTCTCGAGCGGCAGCACTTCTTCAGGCTCGTACAGGTCGCCGTAATCTTCCGCCATCGTGGTGAAGACCGCGTGCGATGAAATTTTTGAACTCTCCAGGATTATTCCCGAAAGTATGATCGAGCCGACAAGGGCGATCGCCACCCAGTCGCTGCGGTAACTTTTGACCCGTTGCGGCTTGTCGCTCAAGCGTCGGTAGACGGCAATGCCGAGGCCGATCAGGACCATCAGGGCAAAGACGTTCCGAAGGGACAGGAATGGCTGGATGGTGGACATGTAGCCGCTGAAAAAGAACTCGCTGACGCCGGTGCCGAGGCCGTGCATCAGAAGCAGGGCAATAAAACCAAAGAAAATAAGTGAATGGGCGATCCATCTGAGGGCCGACTTGTTGAGTAGCCGTTTCTGGAACAGGACATCGGTGAAAAAGGTTTTGATCAGGGTGATCAGATCCCCGCTGAAGATGGCGCCGAGAAGACCCTTTAAGGCGGCACTTGAGCGCGGGGAAGTTGTACTTTTGTCAGCCGCCGGAACGGTCTGGGTCACCCAGCCGTAGATCCGATAAGAGATCCCAGCAAGAAAAACAAGAAGCGACAGGCCTACAAGTAATTTCATAACGGTCTCGCAGCGTGGATTGAGTTGCTTCTAAACCGACAGGAGGGCAAAACAGCCCTACCGGCGTATCCAGAGTCAGGGATGTTATGACGGATGACTGTACCGGTCGAACAAATAAAAGTCAATTATTGTCAATCTTCCCTTCCACTGAGTTCCTGCTAAGCTGCTGTGTTACCGTGCTTCTTTCTTGTCCCCGACAGGGTTATTGTCGAGCCGGCGGCACAATGATTCTATGTTCGGTAACTATGCAGTCAAGAAGCTGGTCATGGGGCTGCAGGTCAATCTTTTCCCGTATCTGCAATTCATAGGCGAGTCCGCAGCGCAGCGCTTCGGGAACCTCGGCCAGGAGCCGGTCGTAGTAGCCCCCGCCGTAGCCGTAGCGTCCGCCCCGTTCGTCGAAAACCGAACCGGGTAGAACGATGAGGTCCAGCTCCGCAGCCGGTACCGATGCGCCGGCGGCAAGCTCCGCATGCGGCTCTGGAATGCTGCAGTAGCCGGGCACCAGGTCGGTTTCCGGATTCATTATCCTGATGATCTCAAGACGCTTCTGTTCAACCCTGGTCAGCGGTACGGTGACGACTTTGCCCCGTTTCAGGAGCTCAGCGATGATCGGCAGCGTTTCAACCTCGCTTCTGAAACTGACATAGATGAAAATCGCAGCAGATGACTGGACCGCATCTGATGCGAGCAGCGCATCCGTAATCCGCCTGCTTTTCTTGTGGCGCTGTTCACGGGTCAGTTCGTCGCGATGAGTCAGGACCTCCGAGCGGATGTCCGGTGCAGCGTTGAGCATTGATTTTCTCCTTCCAGATTTTATCTGAGCATACGCTATAAACGTTGGATCGTATACATAAACAGCGGCAGTCTGCTGAGCCGTTTCAGTTTATAGAAATCAAAGAGGCGGGCCCGCGACGGCTCGCCGAAGCGCAGTGGAGAAAGATAGACGCAGCCTTTTTCCTTTCTGGCGTCGATCCGGTTTCGGATCAGATTTAGCATTCGATCGTAATGGGTGCTGGAGAGGTCCGGGTCAGTGACGAAATTGAGGCTGATTTCGATTGAGTGGTAGCTGCTGTTGATCTGCTGCGCCCTGTCGAAGGCGGTTTCGACGTCGCGGGCCATAATCGGTTTTTCAAGCATATCAAGGGTCGCCTGGTCGGCCGACTCGAGACCGATATTGATAAATATTGTGCCGGGAAGGCCTTCCAAATCTTCGAAGAGCGACTCCTGGGCGTTCAGTAAAGAGTCGACGGAGCCGAACAAATAGGTGCTGCTGCCGCTGATATAGGAATGAGACAGGTTCAGGTTCGCGTGTGCCTGACTGACGGCGTAGCAGATATGTCCGGCATCTCCATTGAGTGCATCGTGCTGCCCGAGGAAGAGAGCGTTGAAGTTGATCAGATCCGGCCCCAGCAGATTTTTCAGCTGATCTATCTGGACATCGATCTCGGCAAACGACTTCTCACTGAAATTACGGCTGTTCTTGACCCGGCAGAATCCGCACTTGTAAAGGCACCCTTCGGTAACCGTCAGCGGCAGCACCTGATAGTCGACATGGCGGGTATCGGGCGGCAGGACGCTGACGGGACCGCAGCTGATCCGATGCAGTGCTTCACGTCTGCTGATCAGCGCCTCAGGGGGCAGGGCCAGGATCTGCTCAACGGTGTCGGCACAATCTGCAAAAAGGTGCGCCTGGTTGTCGCGCACGCTGCGGATATGGGTTTGCCATGATTCAAGCTGATCGATTACGGCCTTGCTGCGCAGCGGTTTTCCGCCAAGGTGGTTGTTGGTCAGATAGGGCAGGTTGGGCAGGTAGAATTCTCCAGTGGTCTCCAGTACTCCGGTGTAACCGCCGGTCGAGTAATATATCCAGTCATTGGCGATGGTGCGCTTGAGCCATTCCTGGGGGTGCGGCCAGTCCCGGCCTTTGCCGATGAGGCGGATGATTTCGTGGTTCAGGTTGAAATGCATCGTTGCCCGGCTGGTCGTGATCGAATGGTAGACTCCGCAGTGAGACGGATAGCTCGTTTTCTGGTAGCGCCGCAAACCGCGTTTGAAGAGCTCGATGCAGGTGGCTCCGTCCCTGTATGTCCGGGCCGGCGGCACGGTGTTCAACCAATCATGGGCTGCGTTCATCGATCTCCTTCGTCGGCTGGGGTGGAGCAGGCTTTCAGCCCGGACACATCTGTCAGCTGGAATTATTAATCGGACCATTCAAAAAGATCAATGCAACCCGCAGTTCGGCAGCAAAAAGAAAAAAGAGATTGTCATCGCGGTAAAATTCCACGATAATGGGGAGCGTTGTGCTGTGCAGACAGAAGATTTGAATCCCCACTATTTCTGATCAGAGCCCGTTTTCTTATCGGCACCTGCACACAGCCGACAAGTTTTTTCGCTAGGGCCTGATTCTGAGGAGGTTGTTTTGACCAAGAACACTCCCCTGGAACAAAATATCGACCGGGTTGGCTCGGTGCTTGTTGTCGGCTCCGGCGTCGGCGGTATGCAGGCCTCGCTCGACATGGCAGACAGCGGCCTGCTGGTGCATATGATCAACGAGGAGTCGTCCATCGGCGGCACCATGGCCCGGCTCGACAAGACCTTCCCCACCGGCGACTGCGCGATGTGCATGATTTCGCCTCGCATGGTCGAATCCAGCCGTCATCCCAATATCAAGATGTACACCCAGACCAGGGTGATCTCGGTCACCGGCCAGGAAGGCAACTTCAGCGTCACACTCGAAGAAAAGGCCCGCTTTATCGATCCGGGCCGCTGCACCGGCTGCGGCGCCTGCGAGCCCACCTGCCCGGTCAGGGTTCCCAATATCTTCAACCAGGGGCTCGACAATCGCAAGGCCGTCTATGCGCTGTTTCCCCAGGCGGTGCCGAACACCCGGGCTATTGACCCGGAGCGCTGTCTCTATCTGACCAAGAACGTTTGCAAGAAATGTGTCAAGGCGTGTGATGCCGAGGCGATCAACTTCGAGGATACCGATAAACACTACGAGCTCAATGTCGGTTCGATCATCCTCACACCGGGACTGAAAACCTATGATCCGGCTATCCGCCAGGAGTTCGGTTACGGCCGCTATAAAAATGTCGTCACTTCACTGCAGTTCGAGCGGCTGCTGTCGGCTTCAGGACCCTGCGGCGGGGAGGTGACCCGGCCCACGGACAACGCTCACCCGAAGAAACTGGCCTGGATCCAGTGTGCCGGTTCCCGCAACTATCACAACGCCAACGGCTGGTGCTCGTCGGTCTGCTGCATGTACGCCGCCAAGCAGGCGATCATCGCCAAGGAACATGACGACGATGTTCAGGCCACGATTTTCTACATGGAGCTCCGTGCCTTCGGAAAAGACTTCGACAAGTATATCGACAAGGCCAAAAACGAAAGCGGTACGATCTACCGGCGGGCGATGGTATCCGAGGTCGTCGAAGATCCCGAGACCTCGAATCTGATCATTCATTACATCGACGAGGACGGCAAACGGATCAACGAAACCTTCGATATGGTGGTTCTCTCCATCGGCTTCGAGCCGCGTGATGAAGCCATGGCCTTTGCCGAAACGTTTGGGATCGAAACGGATGAGTACGGCTTTGCCAAAACCTCGAAGCTCAATCCGGTGGAGACCAGCCGCAAGGGTATTTATGTCGCCGGTATCTACCAGGGGCCCAAAGATATTCCCGAAACCGTCACCCAGGGCAGCGGTGCGGCGGCCGGGGCCATGTCGGTGCTGGGTGACCGGCGCGGCACCGAGGTCGAGGAGGTGGTGCTGCCGGATGAGCGCGATATCAGCCAGGAAGACCCGAAGATCGGTGTCTTCGTCTGTCACTGCGGGGTCAACATCGCCGGAACCGTCGATGTTCAGCAGGTGGCCGATGCGGCGGCCCGGGAAAAAGGTGTCGCCCACGCCGAGACCATCATGTACGCCTGTGCTCCCGATGGCCAGGCCAAGGTCAAGGAACTGATCAAGGATAAAGGCCTGAACCGGGTGGTCATCGCTTCCTGTACGCCGCGAACCCATTCGCCGCTGTTCCAGGATACGATCAGAGAGGTTGGCCTCAACAAGTTCCTCTTCGAACTTGCCGATATCCGTGAACAGTGTTCATGGGTACACAAGGACGACAAAGCAGTGGCCACCGAAAAGGCCATCGACATCACCAACATGAATGTCGCCAAAGCCCGGCTGCTCGACCCGGTCTCCCAGAATTCGGTGGGTGTCAACCACACGGCCCTGGTGGTCGGCGGCGGCATTGGTGGCATGACGGCGGCCCGGTCGTTGACCGAGCAGGGCTATCATGTCCACCTGGTCGAACGCGAGGCAGAGCTTGGCGGCCTGCTGCGCCGGGTGCGCCGCAACCTCGAAGGCGACGATGTTGAGCATTTTCTGGCCGAAACGATAACCGGGGTTTTGGAAAACAGTGCGATAACGGTTCACCTGAACGCCACGGTGGACAGCACCGACGGCTTCATCGGCAATTTCACCACAACCCTGAGCAACGGGGAGCGGGTCGAGCACGGCGCCATCATGATCACCACCGGCGGGGCCGAATATGAACCCAGCGAGTACGGGTACAACGACTCGGAGCGCATCATCACCCAGCGCCAGCTCGAGGATATGCTCGCCGATCGCGACCCGGCCGCCGGCGAAACCTATGTGATGATCCAGTGTGTCGGCTCACGCGAAGAACCGAATAACTACTGCTCGAGGATCTGCTGTCAGGATGCGCTGAAAAACAGTATCGCCATCAAGCAGAAGAATCCGGCGGCCCGCGTCATCGTCCTCTATCGCGACATGAGGGCGTACGGTCTGAAAGAGGACTACTACCGGCAGGCCCGGGATCTGGGCGTACTCTTTTTCCTTTTCACGCCGGACCAGAAGCCGCAGGTCGATACCGGCGGCGACGCTCTCAGAGTCAGCCTCCCCGGCAAGGTGCTCGGCAAGGAGATGATCATCGAGCCGGACTATGTGGTTCTCTCCACCGGTCTGCGGCCGCAGCCCGATGCCACTGAATTTTCCAAAAAATATAAATTGACCTGCAATATCGACGAGTTTTTCCTCGAGGCCCATGTCAAGCTGCGTCCGGTCGACTTTCCCAGCGAAGGTTTCTTCCTGGCCGGTCTGGCCCACGCCCCGAAGAACCTCGAAGAGACCATCAGCCAGTCGCTGGCGGCCGCGGGCCGGGCCGGGGCACTGCTGTCCAAGGAGAAGCTGACCGTTTCTGGGATTATCTCCAAACATGACCGGGAGATGTGCATGTCCTGCCTCGCCTGCTTCAGAGCCTGTCCGTTCGGTTCGCCGTTTATCGACGAGGACGGCATGGTCAGCCATAACGAGGTGAAATGCACCGGCTGCGGTATCTGCGCCGGGGTCTGTCCTGCCAAGGCGTTCCAGGTCAACTTTTTCAGAGATGACCAGATTACCGCAATGATCGATTCAGTCACCGAAATCAATTGATGGGGCAAAGATGAACACGTGTCTCCAAGAACGTTCCGGGTTGGATTTGACAGGAACCAGGAGGAAATAAATGGCATCCGAAGAAGCGGAAAAAGACGCAGCGCTGAATCCTGAGAAAATTACGGGACCGGCACCGCCTGACTGGAAGGCCAATATCATCGCCTTCGCTTGTCACTACTGCGCCTTTGCAGCAGCAGACCTGGCCGGAGTCATGCGGCTCTCCTATTCGCCAAGCGTTAAGGTGATCCGCCTTCCGTGCACCGGTAAGCTCGATCAGGTCTATGTTCTGCGGGCCTTTGAGCGGGGCATCGATGGTGTTTTCGTAGCCGGCTGACTGCCTGGTCAATGCCATTTCCTGGAAGGAAATACCAACGCCGCCAAACGAGTTCAGCAGGTCAAGAAGCAACTGATCACCGTCGGGGTCAATCCGGAGCGGTTGCAGTTTTACAATCTCTCCGCTGCCCAGGGTCCGCGCTGGGCCGAAATATGCACCGAGTTTACCACCAGGGTCACGGAACTGGGCCCGTCGCCCGTCTGGATGGCATTGAAGAAAAAGAAAGGTGCAACGACGCAGCAACAAGACAGATCTGAAGTTGCCGAAGAAAAGTAGGACGCGAAACTGTCTATATCGATAAAGGAGCGTAGGCTATGATCGTTGGGGAACAGAAACCGTTCGAAGAAATCTGGGAAATGGTCAAGGACCACAAGCAGCTGACCGTCTTCGGCTGCAATACCTGTGTCGCCGTCTGTCATCAGGGCGGCAACAAGGAAGCCGGTATTCTTGCCGCTCAGCTTAGAATGCGGGCCAGCCAGGACGAAGTCGATATCGAGATCATCGACAGCGGCATCGAACGGCAGTGCGAGCATGAATTCTTCGAGAGAACCGAGGAACTGGTTCAGAAATCCGAAGCGGTGCTCAGTCTGGCCTGCGGTATCGGGGTCCAGTTCATGGCCACCAAGTACCCGTCGACACCGATTTATCCGGCTCTGAATACGACCTTTCTCGGTGATGTGCCGGAAACTGGAGTGTTCACCGAGAAGTGTCAGGCCTGCGGCGATTGTGTCCTGGGCGTGACCGGCGGTGTCTGTCCGGTGAGCCGCTGCGCCAAGCGGCTGTTCAACGGCCCCTGCGGCGGTTCGACCACCGGCAAATGTGAAATCTCCAAGGATACCGAATGTGCCTGGCAGCTCGTAATTGACCGGCTCGAGGCCCTGGGGCGTCTGGACAGCTATGAAAAGGTGATGCCGCTCAAGGACTGGTCCAAAGATCGTTCCGGTGGACCGCGCTCATTCAAACTGGAGGACTTCTAATGACAGAGTCAGTTACCGGCAGCAGACTCGAGAAGATATTGAAGAGCGGCAACCAGGCCGTCACCAGTGAATGCGGCCCTCCGCGATCGAGCGATCCGGCTCACATCAAGGAAAAGGGCGAGCTGATCAAGGATCATGTCGACTCGATCAATGTCACCGACAACCAGACTTCAGTGACCAGGCTCTGCAGTCTGGCCGCCTGTATTCATCTGAAGAACATGGGGCTTGATCCGGTGCTGCAGATGGTGGTCAGGGACCGGAATCGAATCGCCCTGCAGAGTGATATCCTGGGGGCGGCATCGTTCGGCATCAACAATATTCTCTGTCTTTCCGGCGACCACCAGAGTTTTGGCGACAGCCCCCAGGCCGCCAATGTCTTCGATCTCGATTCGATGCAGCTGGTCCAGACGGTGCGCTATATGCGCGACGAGGGAAAGTTTCTCAGCGGTGATGAGATTAAGGTGCCGCCTTCGATGTTCGTCGGTGCGGCGGCCAACCCGTTCGGCGACCCGTTCAAGATCAGGGTGCCGCGGCTGGCAAAAAAGATAGCGTCCGGGGCCGAATTTATCCAGACCCAATGTATCTACAATCTGGAAAAATTTGAGAAATGGATGGAAGGTGTGCGCCAGCGCGGCCTCCACGAAAAGGTCTACATCCTGGCCGGTATCACCCCGCTGCGCTCCGTCGGTATGGCCCGCTATCTGCAGAAAAACGTGCCCGGCATGGATGTCCCCGATGAGCTGATCGAGCGCATGAAAGGCGTCGACAAATCAAAGCAGGCCGGTGAGGGAATCACCATTGCCGTCGAATCGATTCAGCGCCTCAAAGAAATTGAGGGAGTGGCCGGTTTCCACGTCATGGCCATCGAGTGGGAGGAAAAGGTGCCGGAGATCGTCGAGCGCTCGGGCCTCTATCCGCGCCCTGCGGTCGACTGATCAGCTGGCGTCTTTCATATCTGCCAGACTCCAATAAAAAAAAGGAGTGGAGAGTAATCTCCACTCCTTTTTTTATCCTGCCTGAGATGTTTACGTTCGTTAACTTGCTATCTGCTGCTCGTCGGCTGTACACTCCTCGCACAGTCCGGTAAATTCGATATGATGGCTGAGCACCTGGTAGTCGCATGAACCGGCAGCCAGCTTATCGAGGTGTGGCAGTGCCTGCATCTCGATATCGTCGACTTTGCCGCAGCAGGTGCAGCGGATGTGGTAGTGGAGATGCGTTGTCGCATCGAAACGCTTCTGAGAACCGCCCACGTCGAGCTTCAGAATAAGGCCGTTGTCGGCCATCAGTTCCAGGTTGCGGTAGACGGTGCCGAGGCCGATACGCGGCAATCGTTTACGCACCATGTCGTATACCTCTCCGGCGGTCGGGTGGTTTTTGACTTTGGCCAGTTCCTCAAGAATTACCTGACGCTGCGGAGTGAGCCTGATGTCGGTCTGGGTTTCCATACGCATTCGATAATCTGTTACGGTTGATCAGTAAGTTCGGGCACCAATGATAATGTTTATCACTATCATCTTAAAGTATTGATTTAATATTACAAGCGAATATCCATGAAATCTTCAGACGGGCAGGGTCCGGAGCAGTATTCTCCGGGCTGAGACCATTGATCCGCTGACGACTCAGTCAGGGATTGAGGCAGGGGTTGTAATAACCAAAGCCAAGCGCAGGGAAGCGTTCACGGATCATGTCCAGCCAGGTGCGGATACCATGGGCGGGCCGGGCTGCTGTTGAGCCGATCTCCTCCAGGTACCAGTCCGGATCGATGTTGAGATTGCGAAGTTGAATGAAGTCCGGCCCGGTCTGCTCGATCAAATTGGTAAAGGCAGCAGTTTCCTCCGGTGAATCGGTGAGTCCCGGCAGAATAAAGTAGTTGATCGAGACGAAACCGCCGCATCGTTTCATCGCTTTGATCGACTCTTTGACATCTTCCAGGGTGTAGTTTTTCGGTCGATAATAATGGTGGTAGAATTTATCCTGGGCAGAATTGATACTGACCCGTATCGAGTCGAGCCCGCCGGCGCCCAGTTGCTCGATGGCCGCCGGTATACTGGCGTTGGTGTTGCAGTTGATCGTGCCTCTGTCCGTCTTCCGGCGAATCTCCTTTACCGCTGACAGGATCAAATCAGCCTGCAGCAGCGGCTCACCTTCACAACCCTGGCCGAAACTGACCACCGGCCGTTGCGCAGATTCCAGATGGGGGACGGCCACCTCCAGAATTTCCCTGACCGTGGGGGTGAAGTTCAGCCGCTCCTGGGTAGAGGGGCAGACCTCTGAGGGCTGCAGAGAGATACAGCCGAGACAACGGGCGTTGCACTGGGGCGAGGTCGGCAGCGGCGCCTCCCAGCGGCCGAGGAAATAATTCCGAGCCGCCGGGCAGCGATAGGTGAGACAGCAGGTACCGAGATGCTGGATAAGCCGGTTTTCGCGGTGTTCTTCGAGAATACGGGCGGTGCGTTTGTCGATGATGTGCTGGTCGAAATGGGCACTATCCTGGCGCTTATCTGGATCGCTTCTGAAACCGGCCGCCCAGAACCTGCCATCGTACCAGCCCACGGCCGTATAGGCGAAAAGCGGCAGCAGCGGCGCCTGTTCCTGACGCTGAAAGGCTGCGGTCAGGGTCGAGGTGTAGGCCGGAGCCATGAACGCCGCGACCCCGGAGATTTTTTTGGCGCCGCCGCGCGGGTCTTCTTCAACCAGCAGCGGTTCCCCGCTGCGAGGATCGATGCCGACCGGCAGACGCCGGGGCAGGGTGAAAAAATCACTGCCCTCGGGCAGTTCTATCAGGTCTTCAAGGGACGGTTTGACGTACCGGCCGTGCGACATACCGGCCATGTGGAGATCCGGCAGGTCATGGATGTTGCCCGATTCGTCGCAGTAGACGAGCGCGGGAATCCTGTCGGGATGAATCACTTCGGCCGCAGCACCTTGGTTACCGAATCGATAGCCCGGTAAATATCGATATCTTCACCGAAGACATCCTGGATAGCAGGGTTTTCAATCATGTCTTCGATGATGTACTGGGTGAGATACAGGGTGACAATATTGGGATCCTGCACCAGGGTTCGTACCGGGGCAAGTTTCATCTGCAGATCGAAATCCTCGACCAGGTGCAGGGATTTGAACTGGGTTTCAAGCGCGGTCCGGATCGATTCAACCGATGTCGTTTCGATCACACCCTTATCGATCAGTCGTTGACACAATTTTGCTGCCAGCGGCTCGGCATGGTCTCTGGCCAGAACGAACATCCGTTTGCGCTCCTGCTCCCGCTTTCTGTCAATAGCTCTAACCGCTTTATCGGTGGCACGGTTTGGGTTGACATGTATTTTGGCCATGAAATTCTCCTGGTTGAGCGGTACTCAACGGACTGGATTCTCATTAAAACAAACAAACGTGCGATAATGGCGGAACCCGGCACTATAAATGATAAATAGCCGGGGGAAGTCCTCTGCTCAATTGAGCCGATCGATGCCTGTTTAACGGCTCTTTCGGTCCGGCAACCGTGAACGCGGATCAATTTCTACCACCAGTAATCCAATAAAGAAATAGTAAATATCACTGGAAGAAAGTACAGCGTTTATTTTTTCCAGCTGCCCGGCTCCCTCGGGTTTAATGCGATGTCCTTCAACCGCATGGGTCTGAACCGGATGCCCCGGATATTTCATGGAAAAACCAAATGAAAATGAAAAAATCAAACAATAAATGATTGTTGTTGGGTCTTTTGAAGGTGAAATCACCGATGGGCTTGCCCAGGTCTCTTTGTCCTGCAGACCGTCTCGACACCTGAAATACTCGGGAAATTGGTTTGGGCGGTGCACAAAAGGCGCTCTGACAAAAAGACGTAACCGGGTGAAGGCCTGGTATATTTGACTGGAGCGGCATGGATAAGCGCTTGGCAATATAAAATAGTACTTGTATTTGGCTCCATATTTCATATATATGAGAAGTTGAGAACAGTACGATGAAGATCGTTTCTGTCGACAGAATATGAGTTGCCGAAGGCACCGGGAGTTGCCACTATTTATTTATGAAAACAGGAGGTTGTAAATTATGTTGAGCAGATTGCGGATTTTGTTGCCTGTGTTGATGGTCTTGAGCCTTGTTCTGGTGTCCGGCTGTGCCAAAAAGGCCAAGATGGATCCTGAGGCGATGAAACCGTCGACGGACAGCGCGGCAATGGGCAAAGAAGAGTCGCTTGAATCAAAACCAATTGGAATTTCAGAAGGCCGTACGTCTGAGGGTATGCTGCCGGTCTACTTCGATTTCGACTCGTCCGAGATTCGCAATGACCAGATAGCACGAATCGAGGGCAATGGCGATTTTATCAGGAGTCAGGCCGACGTGAATATCCGTATCGAAGGCAACGCTGACCCGCGCGGTACCAACGAGTACAACATGGCACTGGGCGAACGCCGGGCCCTGGCCGCTAAAAAGTACCTGGTCAATCTCGGTATCGATGAAGCCCGCCTGAGTACGATCAGTTTTGGTGAAGAACGGCTGCTGATGCACGGCCAGGACGAGCTGTCCTGGGCTCAGAACCGGCGGGTGGACTTTGTCATTGTAGAATAAGTAACAATTAAAGTTAGTTAGCGAATACACAGCGGGCCTCAGGGCCCGCTTGTCATTTTACGGGGTTATCATGGTAAGACCATTTATTGCAGCAGCCAGCGTTTCTCTTTTTCTTGCTCTCTCGCTCCTACTGGCAGGATCTGCTGTGGCGGCCGAAATAAAAGTGGGGGTGATGAATGTTCAGCAGGTTCTGGTCAATTCGGTTTCAGGCAAGGCCGCCAAGGAAAAATTCGATGAGAAAATGAAAAACCTGCAGGCCAAGTTCAAGACCGAAGAACAGGAACTGGTCGATATGCAGAGCGAGATTGAGAAGAAAAGCTCGGCCTGGAGCGAGGAAACCAAACAGGTCAAGGTCCGGGAGTTTCAGAAAAAGCGGCGCGAACTGCAGGAAAAATCAGAAGATGCCCGTTTCGAGCTGAAAACACTCCAGGACAGTGAACTGGCACCGATTTTAAAAGCGCTTGAAGGCGTTGTTGCATCGTTTGGCGATAAGAACGGCTATACGGTGATTCTCGATTCCAAAGCCGGCGTTATCTATTTCAGCGAAGCTGTCGATATAACCGACCAGCTGGTCAAAGAACTCGACGCTGCTATGGCTGCACAATAAGCATGGTCTGAAGTAAATCCTTCATCGGACGATGCCGGGTCTCAGCGCCCTGCATCGTCCTTTTTTTATCTTCAGGGTACCGGGCAAAATTAGGATTTTTGCGAGGTAGTCTTCAGTTCAACAGGGTTGTAAGAATCGATGGCACTGAAAAGCATGACAGGCTACGGCCGGGCGGAAACCCAGAGTTCCGGCAGGATCTGGACAGCTGAGGTGAAAAGCGTCAATAACCGCTTCCTCGATGTTAAGGTTAAGGTGCCGAGAAACTGCAGTGCGCTTGAAGACCCCATCAGGAAAAAGTTCAGCTCTTATCACCAGCGCGGCCGGGTCGATTGTATCATCAGTATATCCGGCGATTTTTCCGATCTGGTTCGCGTCGATGTTGATCTCGAACTGGCCAGGACCTACCGGGAGCGCCTCAGCAGTCTGGCGAAAGAGCTGGGTATCGGCGATGACATCGATTTGTCCATGCTGGTCAGCATGCCCGACGTATTGACCCGTGAGCAGCAGCCGGAAGATATTGAGAGTATCTGGCCGCAGCTTGAGAAATGTATCGATGATGCGCTCGAGCAGTGCCTCGACATGCGGCTGCGCGAGGGTGAAGCTCTGGGTACCGACCTGGACCAGCGGCTGAAGCTGTTCACTGCAACGCTTGATTCGATCGAACAGGCCATTCCATTGATCGTTGCCGATCGCGAAACTGCGCTTAAGGAGCGACTCGACAAGCTGCTCGACACGATCGATATCGATCCCGCCAGACTGGCCCAGGAAGTCGCGATCCTGGTTGACAAATCAGATGTCACCGAGGAAATGGTAAGGCTGCGCAGCCATATCGATCAGTTTGAAGGTCTGCTCGAAAGCCCGGAGGCAGTGGGACGAAAACTCGATTTTCTGATCCAGGAGTTTCTCAGAGAAGTCAATACCATTGCTTCAAAGATCAATGACGCCGAGACGGCCCACAAGACGGTGAATCTGAAGAGCGAGCTGGAAAAAATGCGCGAGCAGGTTCAGAACATCGAGTAGCAGGTTCTCATCATCAGGTCATCGGACTGACATGCAGCTTCTCAATATCGGCTATGGAAATACGGTTATGGTTGACCGGGTGGTTGCGGTGATCAACACCGGTTCGGCTCCGGCCAGAAAGCTCAAGGAGCTGGCGAAACGCTCCGAGCGGCTTATCGATGTCACCGAAGGCAGGCGCACCCGCTCGATCATCGTCACCGACTCCAATCATGTGATCCTCTCATCGGTGCAGCCAGACACCATTGCCCAGCGGCTGGCGGTACTCCAGGAAGGCTATCATCTGGCTGAGCACAGGGAAGGATTCAAGGATGAATAACCGGAGGCGGAATGGGCGGTAAGCTGATCATTGTTTCCGCTCCTTCGGGGACCGGCAAGACGACGATCCTGAAACGCGTCATGGCTGATGCGGAGCGGCTGGCCTTCTCGGTGTCACACACGACCAGAAAACCCCGTGCGGCAGAACAGAACGGCGAGGACTATTTCTTTGTCGGCCGTGAAAGATTCGAGCAGATGATCGAAGAGGGCGCCTTTCTCGAGTGGGCGCTGGTCCATGGCAATTATTACGGAACGGCCATCGCTCCGATTCAAAAAAAGCTTGCTGACGGCGTCGATATCATCCTCGATATCGATGTGCAGGGAGCCGAAATCGTCAGGAAACAGCAGGCCATCGACTGTGTCGATATTTTCATTGCCCCTCCGGATCGAGCCGAGCTGGAAAACAGATTGCGGCGCCGGGGTACCGAAGATGAACAGAGTCTTGACGTGCGGCTGGAAAACAGTATCCAGGAAATGGCCCAGAGTGTCAATTACCGTTACCTGATCGTCAATGATGTCCTCGATGAGGCGGTGACCATCCTCACTTCGATAATTTACGCAACCCGAGCTGAGGGCAGAAGGGCGATGAACGGGCTGCCGATCACTGCCATGAGAAGCTGAATGAGCCGCCGACCTAAACCTGCCGGCAGGGAGCAGCGTATCCGCTACGGTGAAGATCTGATCTGGGGAATCCATCCGGTTCTTGAAGCGCTGAGAAACCAGCCGCAGCGTATCGTCGAAATTTTCATCCAGAAAGACAAACACGGCGCTGCCTGGCAGGAGATTACCGACACCGCGCGCCACCACAAAATCAAGTTCATCTTTGTCGAGCGCGTTTATATCAGCGAGAGTCCCGAGCCGATCAGCCATCAGGGAGTCGCCGCCCGGGTCGCACCGGTTCCGTTCTTGGAACTCGACGAACTGCTTGCTACCTTCCGGACAGCAGTTGAAGATGGTCAGCATCCGCGCTTGATGGCCTGCGACTCCATCCAGGATCCGCACAATCTTGGAGCCATCATCCGCTCGGCCCATGCGGCAGGAGTCAAGCAATTGATTGTCACCCGCGAGCGCTCCGCACCGCTTGCCGGAACTGCAGAGAAATCGGCGGCGGGAGCCATGTCCAGGGTGCAGATCTGCCGGGTGACGAACTTAAGTGAAGCGCTGAAGAAAGTAAAAGACGCCGGCGGCTGGATTTTCGGCGCGGTAAAGGAGGCTCAGGCTCAGTCAATTTACCAGACCGATTTCAGTCTCCCGGCCTGTCTGGTGGTGGGCAACGAAGGCAGCGGGCTGCGGCCGCTGGTCAGGCGTCAATGCGACGTTTTGGTATCGATTCCGATGGCCGGTGAAATCGACTCATTGAACAGCTCGGTTGCCGCTGCAGTCATACTTTTCGAGATGCTGCGCCAGTCCCTGGCTTGATACGCCTCTACTTCTTCTGCTCCATTTTCGCTTTTAACAGGGCACCGAAGCTGCCGAGGGAATCTTGCTCCCGGGAAGGTTTAGAGCCGGACTGTTTCGAGCGGAAATCGGTGTAGTCCCGGCGCTCTTTATCAGCTTCGTCCTCCGCTGATACGAAGTCCGACGGTGCGAGGCTGATACGCTTTTCCTCAGGGTCGATCGATTCGATCACAACCTCGATGTCCTGGCCTTCTTCGACCGCTTCACGGGGGTGATTGATCCTTCTGCCGTGACCGAGCTTGGAGATGTGGATCAAGCCGTCCACGCCTGGAGCAAGCGAGACGAAGGCGCCGAACTGGGCAAGGCGTGAAACCCTGCCGATACAGATTTTTCCCTCTCCCAGATTCTGGATAGCGACGTCCCAGGGATCGTCGAGGGTCTCCTTGATCGACAGGCTGATGCGGTCGTTGTCCCAGTCAAGTCCCTTGACGACGGCTTCGACCTGCTGACCGACATGATACGTGTCTTCAAGATTCTCCACCCGGCTCCAGCCGACTTCTGAAATCGGCACCAGTCCGTCGATGCCGCCAATATCGACAAACAGGCCAAAGGGCCGAATGGCCGATACGGTTCCCTCGATGCTCTGGCCTTCTTCGAGTTGTTCGCGCAGCTCTTCTTTTTTCAGCCGGCGCTCCTCTTCCTGCAGCATCCGGGCTGAAAGAACGATATTTCTGCCGCCCGCTTCAAATTTGGAGATCAGAAAGCTCATGTGCGTATTCAGATAGGTTTCAGCAGCGTCTTCAACCCGCCGCAGGCCCATCTGAGAATAGGGGCAGAAGCCTCTGACATTGCCCGACAGAGTAATCTCGAAACCGCCCTTGATCTCCGCCTTCACAAAACCTTCCACCGGCACCGAATTATGGCAGGCCTCTTCGAGATGGGCGCTGCTGGCCCCTGAACCGAGCCGGGCGGTAAATATCTGTCCAGAAGCCCCTGCCTTGAGGCAGTAGACTTCGACCTGGTCACCAACGGAGATTGACAGGTTGCCGTCCCCGTCGAGAAATTCCGAGGCCTCGACAATGCCTTCACTCTTGGTGCCGACATCGAGAAAAACTGTTTCCTTGTCGATGCCGACCACGGTTGCTTCTATCTTCTGACCGGGGCTGAGCTTTTTCAGGGCTTTTCCTTCACTCTGGCTGAAAAGTGCTTCAAAACTGTCGTTGTCGTTTTCCATGTCGTGTCCTGTGATTTCGGTGCTTAACTGCGTGCCGGCCGGTTCTGATGTCCGTTGTTTACTGCCTGATGATTTCAGTACCCTCGGGCGGAGTGAAAATGAAACGTCTGGCGATATCTTCCTGGTTGCCGGGGTCAAGCGGGTTGACCCTGATGTCGTTCAAGTCAATCGTTGTTCTGGTGTCGAAGTGGTCGACCAGTTCGATGCGCCTGATCAGTGAATCCTGGCCGATCCACAGGTGGATCGTTTTTATCTGACTATTTGTATCGAGTGGCTGGAGTTGGAGTATCTGCATCGGCGGCGCCGGTTCTTCCTGCAGATCCGTTTCCAGATGCGGCGGCAATATGGTGAAAAATCGATCCAGCGGTTCGGCTGCGCTGAAAAATGAGAGTAGAATGTCGGTCTGGGCCCTGTCGACATCGGCGATAATCATCTGATTGAGCTTTTCAAAATACATCGAGATTGTCTCACCGTCGCTGATTACCACCTGGTAGTCAGGACTGGTGTAGTTCCAGCGCATCAGTGGCTTTTCGGGAGTTTTGGCGTAGATTCCTTTGCCCGTGCCGGTCTTGGGCCGCCCCGTCATCGGGCCGCTGGTGGTCTGGGAGAATGAGAAACTCATGCTGCTGATATCGCGATAAGCGGCTTGCAGTCGCTCAGCCAGATCCTCCACGCTCTGCTGCCCGGCTGCAGTCGCCGGGAGATAAGGCGCCAGAACAGCGGCGCAGAAAAGCAGGAGGGCAATCGAGGTGCGGGCGAGAAGATGCATTAAAACGTATGACGGCTGAAGAATAGTGGTGACGATTTAAAAGATTTTACCATGGCAGTTCATTTCAGTTGATCTATACCAGAAACACGTATGAACAACAAGCTGAGACAATTACTGCTGCAATCGTTGCTGATACGAGAATATTGACAGACGCGGCGGCAGGAATTATCGTAGCGGACGAAAAATAGTCAGAAATTGCAGTTGCTTTTCATTTTGAAACATTTTTACCAACAGTTTGGAGAAGTACCATGCCGGTATATGAGTATGAATGCACAGACTGCCAGAGTGTCATGGAAGTTCAACAGAAAATTTCCGACGCGCCTCTGGCCGTTTGCCCAGAGTGTGACGGTCCGTTAAGAAAACTGATGTCGATGTCCTCGTTTCAGTTGAAGGGCGGCGGCTGGTACGCCGACGGTTACGGTTCGGCCGCTGCCCAAAAGGCAGAAAAAACCGAGAAGCCGGCAGCACCCCCCTGTAAAACCGGAGCAGCCGGAGAAGCCGGAACGGCATGCGCGAGCTGTCCGGCTGCGGCAACCGGCAAGTAACGGTTCTGCCGCAGCACAGGCCAGCACTGTTTGCTATACCCCGTTTGGCGGCCCGCTCGCTGGACCGGGGTATTTTTTTATCCCACGATGGCCATTGCATCACCGTAGGAATAAAAGCGGTAGTCGTGTTCGATCGCCGTCTGATAACTGTCCAGTAGTATCTGTCGGCCGCACAGCGCTGACACCAGGAAGAGCAGCGATGAGCGGGGCAGATGGAAGTTCGTTATCAGGTTGTCGATTACTCTGAACCTGAACCCCGGCGTAATGTAAAGATCACACCAGTCGTTCACCGGTGTGACCTGACCGGCACCATTCACACCAAACTCCAGCGCTCTGACCGTTGTCGTTCCCACCGCCCAGATCTTACTGCCCCGCGACTTCGCTTTTTTCACCTGCTCAGCAGTACTTTTGGAAAGATGAACATGTTCGCGATGGATCCGATGCTTGGCGATATCATCCTCCTGAACCGGTGCGAAGGTGCCGTAACCGACATGCAGGGTGATCGAGGCGGTCTCAACACCCTTGTTTTTCAGCCTGTCGAGAAGATCTTCGGTAAAGTGAAGGCCGGCGGTGGGGGCGGCAACCGCGCCGGGCTGATCGGCATAGATGGTCTGGTAGCGCTGTCTGTCGACTTCTGATGCTCTCTCGTCTCTTTTGATATATGGCGGCAGCGGCACGTCTCCGCTGCGATCGAGCAGGGAATCGAGACCGGTTTTACCGAGCAGCCTTAACTCGATAAGCCAGGTGCCCCGCCCCCGGTTGTCGAGGAGCACCACGTGATGCTGCTCATCGATTATGATCTTCGACCGGACTTTGGGCGGACGTGATGACCTGATCAGCGCCTCGCAGCGGAAGGAAGAACCCGGGCAAAACTGGCTGGCGGTCTGCTCAGCCGGGTAGGTGAGCAGGAAAATTTCGGCCTTGCCGCCGCTCTCTTTTCTGCCGTGCAGACGGGCCGGAAAAACCCTGGTGTCGTTTACCACCAGAAGGTCGCCGGGTGAAAACAGGCTGTCGATCTGGTGAAAGTGGAGGTGCTCGACAGCGCCCGATTTTCTGTTAAGGACAAGAAGTCGCGAGTGGTCCCGCTTCTCGGCCGGATACTGGGCGATATGTTTCTCGGGCAGGTGATAATGATAGGCCTCGAGTTTTAAATCATCTTGCATAGTGGGGTCTGGTTCATTACAAACTAGAGGAAATACCGCCGCCGCTGCAGCCGCAATCATTTTCAGATGGAGGCGGCGGTGGAAATTAAGCCGAGGCCCGAACTTCATATCATGCATCTGGTTATTGCTGCAACTCAAAAGGAAATGGCTGCCTTTGAAGCGCTCGGGGCGATCGACGAATCTTTTACGGATCAGCTCGTTTCCGGCGTCGGTCCGGTCGAAGCCGCTTTTACTGTCGGGCGGCATCTGGAGAGAAATCATAGGAAGATTCGATCCGTTGTCAATTTCGGAATCGGCGGCGCTTATCTGCGTCAGGGCTGCAGCCAGGTGCCACTGCTTGATATATGTCTGGCTGAACGTGAAGTCCTCGGTGATTTCGGCATCTGTTACGGTGTCGACATAGAGCCGTTCGACGAGGCTGCGTTTCCCTGCAATGCAAGCTTTGAACTCGACAAGGAACTGCTGAAAAAGGCAGAAGCAGCGCTTGCCCGGGAGAACATCAGCGCCCGTGTCACCACCTTTGTGACGGTCTGTGGAGCCAGCGCCAGCCGGGAGCGGGGGGAGCGGCTCGCTGCAAGAAATCAGGCACTGTGCGAAAATATGGAAGGTGCCGCCGTGGCACGGGTTTGTGAAGCCTATGGTCTGCCCCTCATCGAGGTACGGGCAATCTCGAACCTGGTCGAGGACCGGCCCGGCAGCCCGTGGAAAATCGACGCGGCCTGCAGCCGGGCGGCATGGGCTGCAGCCTGCATTATCAGAGAGATTCAGAAACCATGAAGAGCAGGCCTGCAGGGCTGAGTCTGGGCTATTCACCGTGCCCCAACGATACCTTTATATTCTGCCGGTTGGTCGAGGAGTTGCGGGGCCGGCAGCAGCCGTTTTTCCTCGAACCCGTTCTCGAAGATGTCGAAACCCTGAATCGCTGGGCGCTGGAAGGCAGGCTCGATGTCACCAAGCTCTCCTTTCACGCCGTCGCTCATCTGCTTGACTCTTACTGTATTCTCTTGGCCGGCAGCGCCCTGGGCCGCGGCTGCGGGCCGCTGCTGATTGGCAGAAAAGAGATTCCGGCGGCCGAACTGGCAAAAAAAAGAATCGCGATCCCGGGTCGTTATACGACTGCGGCGCTGCTTTTTCAGATGTTTTCTCCGCAGACCACCGATCTTGTCGAGATGCGTTTTGAGCGAATCATCGATGCGGTTGCATCCGGGGAGGTCGACGGCGGCGTGATCATCCATGAGAGCCGGTTCACCTACCCCCGGTTCGGGCTGGTCTGCCTCCAGGATCTGGGTCAATGGTGGGAGGCATCGTTTGATCTGCCGATACCGCTTGGCTGTATCGCAGCCAAAAAAAGTCTGGGTGAGGAACTGATCGTAGAGGTCGAGCGTCGGATCAGAAAAAGTCTGGAATGGGCGCGCTCACATCCTGCCGGGTGCTACCCCTACATCAAGCAATTTGCCCAGGAGACCGAGGACCGGGTCATTGATCAGCATATTGGCCTCTACGTTAATGATTTTTCAGTTGATTTAGGCGAAGAGGGGCGGCGGGCGGTGCTAACCTTTATCGAAGAGGGCCGGCGGCGCGGTATCCTGCCGCATCATCGCGGTTCTGTTTTCTGCAGAGGATGACTGCTGAGATGCTCCGGCTGCCCGGTCATATTCCTGTTGTCAGCGTCTTCAGTCGACGGGAGTCCCGAGCCAGCCGTGTACCGGAAAAACTCTACGATTCTCTTGAAAAGCTCGGGGTCCGCTTTTTGGTGCTCGGAGCTGAGGCCCGGATTCAATCTGCTGCCGAACTGATCGTCCTGCTGGCGGACAACGATATCATATTGATTGATGATGGTGTTGTCGACAGCCCGGCCTGTCTCTTTTTTTCTGGAGATGAAAAACCGGTTGAACCGTCCGATCGCCATATTTTCCGCTGTACGGAGGAGTCCGACATCCAATCCTGTGCGGCTGCCCTGCAGTCGTGGCACGCACAGTGCTCGGCTGCAACACCGGTCTCCGGAGCGGTCCTGATCGGCGGGAAAAGCTCGAGGATGGGCCGGCCAAAACACCTGATCGAAGATAAAAACGGAGTAACCTGGCTCGAACGCACCATCAAGACGCTCGGTTCCGTCACCGCTGACTCGATTATTTCCGGCAGCGGCACCGTGCCCGAATCACTGAAAACCGTCCCCCGCATTGAGGATATCAGTGAGATTCAGGGTCCTCTGGCCGGTATCGGAGCACTGTTTTCAAGCCGTCCCTTCACGTCCTGGCTGGTGACGGCCTGCGATATGCCGCATCTTACCAAAGCGGCGCTCGATTGGCTTCTGGAGCAGCGTCAGCCTGACTATTGTGGCGTTGTACCGGTCAATCCGAGGACCGGCAGGAGCGAACCGCTGCTGGCCTGGTACGATTATCGCTGCGGGCCGGTCATTGACGGATTGATCCGATCGGGGGTGCGAAGGGTCAGCGGTCTGTGTCGTCATGATCGCATTCTGGAGCCGCTGATACCGGAGCAATTGGCAGATAACTGGAGAAACATCAACTACTTCGAAGATATTGAGCCGGACTGAAGCGGGAGCGCCTTTGTCAGCGGCGGAGAAAAAGGGTGGGACTGTCGTCAGTTCAGAGGTTCAATTGAGACTTGAAAACAGAACAGGTGCGGCACACGGAAATCTTTTCTTCCCAGCTTTTTTTCTTGTCGCTGTTGCAGATCGAGCCGCTGATGAACCAGCACAGATGACCGCCGTTGAACTCCCAGGCAGGGCAGGACTCTTTCACCTCATCGGGGCATTGTTTTATATCCCAGCAGGCCTTTTTAGCCGTGTCATTCTTTTTTGAGAGTAGAAAGAGGAGCTGACGCTCCACATGAACGGGGATATTGCGCCACCCCTGTTCATAGCTGCTGATGGCTTTAAGAGACACGCCGAGAAGTTCGGAGAGTTGTTTCTGGGTTTTTGTCAGCCGTTTTCTGATGCTGATAAATTCGCTTTTTTCCATACCTGCCCGGACTGCCCTGAGGTGAAAATCTCAATTCTATATAACACATTGTAGCATCCGCCGCCGATATAGACAACAACTATAATGGCCGCCTGAGAGCCTGTACGCGCGCTTTGCTTGTGGTAATGACGGTAAACAACAGTTGGCGCTTGTAAATGCGTTCTGTTAGAGGTACGTTCCCGATAAGTCAACAATTAAGTTTTCATACATTTCCAGCCCGCATGAATAACAACATATCTTCCGCCGCGCATCTTCGCTATCTTCGCATAATATTCATACTGTCGTTGAGCATATCGCTGTTGTTCTGGGGGTGCAGCAGCGACTCCTCGAAGCGGCTGAAAATTGGCGACACAGCCCCTGATTTTGCCATCGTCGATCTTCAGGGAAACAAGTTGTCTTCCGAGCAATGGCGCGGTTCTCCGGTGATCTTGAGGTTCTGGGATACCGAGTGTAAGTATTGCCGAGCCGATTCTCCGATCATCAACAGCTATTTCGACAGTTATCGTCAGCGCGGGCTCAAGGTTCTCTATGTGGCCACCGCCAATGAAACGGTCGAGCGGGTGACTTCCTTTATCAACGACCTCGATATCGGTTTTCCGGTTGCCCTCGACAAAGATGGTACGATGGCCGAAGATTACCAGGTGAGCCTGGTTCCCCAGACCATCTTTATCAGCCCGGATCAGAAAATCATTACCGCTATTCTCGGCGGGGTCGGAGCAGCCGAACTCAATGAACTGCTGGGGCCCTATCTGCCTGAGTAGTCATGCTGGAAAAACAACAAAAAGGAGAAAATTATGAGATCACTGGTTTGCTTTTTCATCGCTTTTCTGCTGGCCGGGGCTGCCGCCGGAGTCGGTGCAGAGCCGCTGCACCCGGTGGGCGAGGATGAAAAATGTCCGGTCTGCGGCATGTTTGTCGCAAAATACGACCAATGGCTGGCCCAGATCGTTGTCGCTGACCAGGAGCCGCTGGTTTTTGACGGGGTCAAGGATATGATGGTCTACTATTTCAACAGTGCCGACTATGGCGGCTCGGCTGATCTTGCCAGTGCGGAAATCTGGGTGCGCAACTACTACACGCTGGACTATATAGACGGCAGAACAGCATACTATGTGATCGGCAGCGACGTTCTCGGGCCGATGGGAGACGAACTGATTCCCTTTGCAGGCAGCGCTGAAGCGGAAAATTTCAAAAATGATCATGGCGGCACCACGATCCTGCGCTTTGATGAAATTGAGGCGGGACAGATCATGGAAATGAAGAAAAAGCACATGATGAAGATGAAAAAGATGAAGGCGAAAAAACAGGCAGGCTGAAATGCGGCCCGCGCTTCGGTTTCTCATGTTCATGCTCGTCATCGCCGCTGCTCAAGTCAGCGTGATCGGCCTGGCTCAGCACCGGCGGGCCTCCTCCGCCGGGTTTGAGGAGCAGATGCAGGCGGCGGTCACCGCCTTTGGTCTGAGCGATCTCTGTATTGCAACCGATGCCCGCTACATCAGAAATCCGGCGCTCAGCGATCAGCTTGCACCCTATATGGATCATCCGGGTAATATCGAACATTTTCCCACCGGTTCGTTCTGGACCCCGCAACCACAGCCCCAACGTTTCATGGAAAAACAATGAAAATATCATAATCGCATATTCTTAAGAATGAGTCCTGCCTCTATATATGCTGATGGTGCATTTCCACCCTGCGGGCGAGTCGCTGCGGTCTGCTATCCTTCGCTGCTTGTGGTGGAGGCATATCACTTATATAGCCTCCCCCACGTCGCCTTGACTAGCAGACCGTCTCACCTCGTGAAATATTGGGGCTAGATGACACCTCCCGCTCTCAACCGGCAGCTGAATATCGCCGACTATGCTCTGGGCGGCCTCAAACGGCGCTGGGGCAAAAATATCGGCGTGATCGGGGTTTTCGCCTTTGTCATCTTCCTGGTCGCTTCTTTTTCCCTGCTTACCACCAGCCTCGAGCGCTCAGCCGAGCGGCTGCTTGGAACCGTACCTGATATTACCGTCCAGCAGATGTCCGCCGGCCGCCAGATCAGCCTCAGCGAAGACAGCCTTGCCGAATTAGAGCAGATATTTGGCATACGCTCGATTCGTCCGCGTATCTGGGGCTACTATTTCGATGAGACCAGCGGGGCCAATTATACCGTCATCGGCCATCAGGGGCTGTCGGACAAATTGCCGTTACCAGGACTCGGTATTGATTATCTGCCGGAAGAACGGTGGGATGATGAGGTATCCATCGCAATCCTCGGCAGCGGGGTGCGGGAAGGCCTCGGGCTTGGCAAGCGGCGAACTTTCTCGCTTTTCCGCCCTGATCTGAGCCTGCAGTCCTTTGTCGTGGCGGGTACGTTTGCTGACAAGACGTCGATGATAACCGATGACCTGATCATCATCGACCTCGAGGCGGCCCGTGAGCTGTTTGGTCTGGGGAATCATGAAATTACCGATATCCTGATCGAGGCAGGCAACCCGGCTGAAATCGATACGATCAGCGAGAAGATCGGCGCCCGGCTCGACAACGTCAGAGTGATTACCAGGGAGCGCATCGCTAAGACATATCGGGCCGTGTTTGGCTGGCGCTCCGGTTTCGGGATCGCCTGTCTGTCCGGGGCGCTGGCTGCCTTTTTCATCCTGGCCTGGGACCGGGCCGCCGGTCTTACACCGGAGCAGAAAAAAGAGGTGGCTATTCTTAAGGTCGTGGGCTGGCAGACCGAAGATGTGATTACCCTGCGTTTCTGGGAGTCGATACTGATTTCCTCGCTGGCGTTCGGCGTCGGTTACCTGTCGGCCTGGGTCCATCTGCTGGCTTTTGACGGGGCCCTCTTTCGACCGGTAATGCTCGGCTGGTCCGTACTGAAACCGCCGGTGAACCTGGTTCCGTTGTTCAGCTTCAGTGATCTGCTCATTATTTTCTCTCTTTCAGTGCTGCCCTATCTGGCTGCAACGGTTATTCCGGCCTGGCACAGCGCATCAGTCAGACCGGACTCGGTGATCTGATATGAAAATCGAGCTGAAAAATGTCGAAAAATACTACAACCGGGGGCGGCCGAACCAGGTTCATGCGCTGAAAAAGATCGATCTGGGTATCAGGGATAACGAAGCTGTCTGCATCCATGGACCTTCCGGTTCGGGCAAATCGACCCTGCTCTCCATTCTCGGCGGCATTGTCGGGCCGACCAGCGGCAGCGCCGTGGTTGACGGACGCAAATTGTCCCGGCTGCCGGATCGATTCCTGACCCTGTTTCGGCGTGAGCATATCGGTTTTATCTTTCAGCGTTTTGGCTTGGTTGATGAACTCAGTGTTTTAGATAATGCGGTTCTGCCGCTTTTGCCCCTCGGTGTCAAACCGCAGGAGCAGAAAGAGCGGGGCATGAAACTGCTGCAGCGACTGGAGATCGAACATCGCAGCTCGTTTTGCGCCGCTGACATCTCCGGCGGGGAACTGCAGCGCGCGGCTGTAGCCCGGGCATTGATCAACGATCCATCAATTATCATTGCCGATGAACCGACGGCCCACCTCGATTCCCGTTTGAGCGAAGAGTTCCTGACCATCATGACGGGTCTCAAAAGTGGCGGTAAGACGATCATCATCGCTTCCCATGATCCGCTTGTCTCAAAAAGCTCACTGATCGACCGCCTGCTTGTTCTACGAGACGGCAGACTGCAGGAGTCCGGCTGAGCGGCTATGATCCTTGAATCCTGGTCCATAGCGCTCATCACCTGCTCACTGGTGAGCGTCGTTTTCGGTGCGATTGGAGCTGCGATGGCCTTGCAGGTCGTGCGTTTCTGGGACCCGGGTTCAGATTCCGAGCAGCAGATCCGTCTGGAGGAGCGCGTCTGGCTGGCAGCAACGCTGGTTCAGTTCGGCCTGGTGGTGCAGGTCATATCGGCGCTCATCTTCATTTACGCGGCCGACTATTTCGCCACCATATTAAAAGGTGCCATGTGCGCGGCCGGTTCGCTGACCGCTAATGCATTCGGGCTTCCGGCCCTTGGTCTCAAGCTGGCGACGATCTTTCTGGCCGGTTTGTGGATTGTTGTACACCGGCTTGATATCAGCCGGGAGACGTTTCCGCTCACCCGCTTCAAATCGGTCTGGCTGATACTTCTCCTGCCGCTGTTGATTGGCGATGCAGTGCTCGTTTTTCTCTACCTGGTTAACCTCGAACCCGAGATCATCACTTCCTGCTGCGGCATCATCTTTGCAGAAACCGACAGCGGCGGTTTCAGTCTGTTCGATGTCTCATCATCGGTCCCGCTGCTGCTCTCAGGTGGTATATTGATTGCTGTTATCGTGCTCTGTTCCCTGGTATTGATAATACAGGGGAGTAACGAACCCGGCAGGCAGAAGGTGACTGGCTCGATCAGCGTCGCTGCCTGGCTTCTGTTTTATCTGCTGGCTCTTCTGGTCATAACCGTTTTTATCAGTCCTTATGTCTACGGCATGCCGCACCACCGCTGTCCATTTGATCTGCTCCAGTACCCGTATGCGTTTATCGGTCTGCCGCTCTACCTGTTTCTGCATACAGGGGTTTTCTCCGGTATGGCCGGCGGGACCGCTGCGATTATCTCGGATCGGGGCGGCACGATGCCGTACAGCGCCTCTTTTATCCGCCGTTCGCTTCAGCTGAGTCTGGTATTGCTGTTTCTTTTTCTGCTCACCGCCGGGTGGCCGCCGCTGAGCTATATCTATTTCGGTGGGCAATAGGGAAAGAAAGCGCCAATTATTCAGCGTAATGTATTGATTGCTGTTTATTTTTTAGTCCAGCGGTTTTAAGGTAACATGGTGGCGGCTTCGCTGAACCAGCATGAAGCTCGCGGTCAGGCACCATAACGAAAAGGACGTCTGCCCTCCTGGAGGGCAATGATTTTTAATGGGCACACATCCCCAAACCCCGCCGGCTTCATTTGATCCGCACTTCAAGGTGTTCCATGAGCTGATGCCCTTCAAGGTCCAGGAGATTCTTCTGGTCTCGAGCCTCTATGACGCCTATATCATGGAGGAAGACGGCAGCATCACCACCAAGCTCATTCACGAGTATCACGGCCTCAACCTGAGCAAGGCGCCGAAGGTTCACCGGGTATCGACCGGTGCCGAAGCGCTTGACAGGATCAGGACCAGGCATTTCGATCTGGTCATCACCATGCCCTACCTCGGGGGGATGGACGCCTTCAATCTGGGCCGCCAGATCAAGGAAATCAAGCCCTGGCTGCCGGTCATCCTGCTGACCCACAATCTGCGCAGTCTCTTTCCGCTGCCGGTGGAAATCGACCGTAAAGCGATAGACGACGTCTTTCTCTGGTGCTGTGAAGACGATTTGTTGATGGCTATCATCAAAAATGTCGAGGATCATGCCAATGTCGATAATGACACGGCCAAGGCCATGGTCAGGGTCATTATCTATGTGGAGGATTCGCCCGATTATCGCTCGCTTTTTCTGCCCGCCATTTACCGCGAGGTGGTCAAACAGACGCAGGCGGTACTCGATGAAAGCATCAACGAGCGCCACCGGCTGCTGAGGATGCGGGCCCGGCCCAAGATTCTGATGGCTCACAGCCATGAAGAGGCCCTGCAGCTCTGGGAGACTTACAAACCGTTCGTTTTCGCAGCCATTTCCGATGCCCGTTTTCCACGCGCCGGTAAAGTCGACGGCCGGGCGGGTGAGCATTTCCTTTCTCTGATCAGAGAAGAAGTTCCCGACATGCCGTTGCTGATGCTTTCATCAGAACCCCAGAACCGGGCGCGGGCAGAAGATATACCGGCGGTATTTATCGCCAAGCAGTCGCCCGATATCCATAAGGAACTGCACGATTTTTTCCTGACCTACCTCGGTTTCGGCGACTTTGTTTTCAGGACTCCCGATGGTGGGCCGATCTGCAGCGCCTCCAATATCGTCGAGTTCGAGCGCCATTTGAGCTCGGTCCCCGACGAGTCGCTGCAATACCATGCCCGCTGCAATCACTTTTCCAACTGGATGATGGCCCGCTCCGAAGTTCGTCTGGCCCGCAGCCTGCATCGCGATTTTATCGGCGACATCGCCCAGATCGACGCGGTGCGCGAAAATATCGTCTCCAAGGTGCGATCGCTTCGTAAACGCCGCCAGCAGGGGGTCATTACCGGCTTTGACCGCGATCGTTACGATCCCGACGTCAACGAGTTCGTTAAAATCGGTTCAGGACCCATCGGCGGCAAGGCCCGGGGACTGGCTTTCATGTGGGGGCGGCTGCAGCGTGCCGAAACAGATGACTCCATCCTGGCCAGGCACCGCGTTGCGATCCCGCGCTCGGTGGTCATCTCGTCCGCCGGGTTCGACGATTTCATCGCCCAGAATCATCTCTTCTTCAGCAGTGAGATGAGCGATGAACACATTGCCGACCTGTTTATCGACGCCCGGCTTCCATCCTGGCTGCGTCAGGACCTGGAAGCGCTGCTTCAGCGTTGCGACTTTCCGCTCTCGGTGCGCTCTTCGAGCCTGCTCGAAGACGGCCAGTTCAGGCCCTATGCCGGACTCTACTCGACCTATTTTCTAACCAACAACCATGAAGACTTCAGCGAACGTCTCGATCAGCTCGAAACAGCGATCAAGCTGGTCTACGCCTCGACCTGGTTTGAGAGTCCCCAGGCTTTTTCCCGGGGAATAAACTCGGGCGGCCGGGAAGATTCGATGGCGGTCATTATTCAGGAACTGATCGGGGCCGACTACAGTAACCGCTGGTACCCGGCGATCTCCGGAGTGGCCCAGTCACACAACTATTATCCGGTTCAGGATATGCTGCCGGCCGAGGGCATCGCCCACATTGCACTGGGAATCGGTAAAACCGTTGTCGAGGGTGAGCGCAACCTGCGCTTTTCACCGGCTCATCCGCAGAAACTGATCCAGTTTTCAACGGTGGAGGATATCCTTGAAAACTGTCAGCGCCAGCTCTATGCGCTGGACATGAGTGATTCAGTCTGTCTGAATCGGTTCAACGCCAACCTGACCCGTTATGATGTCCAGGCGGCGGCTGGAGACCGGCCGGTCGGGCTGCTGGCGTCCACCTTCATCCCCGAGGAGAACCGGATCAGGGATGTGGACATGGCCGGTGTCAAGATCCTCACCTTTGCCCAGGTCCTCAAATATTCACTCTATCCGCTCGCAGAAATACTCTCCGAACTGCTCGCGATCGGCCGTCATGGCATGGGCAGCGAGGTGGAGATCGAGTTCGCCGTGCAGCTCGGTGAAACGCTTGATCAGTCGACCTTTTATCTGCTCCAGATCCGGCCGATGGTCACCGGCGGCGAACGTGCCGATGTGGGAATCTGCGATCACGAGATCGAGCAGTCCATTATCTACTCGACCCAGAGCCTCGGGCATGGGCGCATCGCCAATATCACCGACATCATTTTCGTCAAACCCGATACATTCGAGCCCGGTGCCACACGCAAGATCGCCCGGGAGATCGGTGAGTTCAACCGCAGACTGCTGGCCGAAGGCCGCCACTATCTGCTGGTCGGTCCGGGACGCTGGGGAACCAATGACCACTGGCTCGGGATCCCGGTGCAGTGGAGCGATATCTCGTCGGTACTGGCCATCGTCGAGGTGCGCAGCGACCTGCTCAGGGCCGATCCGTCCCAGGGATCTCATTTTTTCCAGAACATCACCTCGCTGGGAATCCCGTATATGACGGTCGATGAAAAAAATCTGCGTGACAAAGCAGGCAACGGCGACCATATCGACTGGGACTGGCTGCAGTCCCTTGAGCCCCATGGGGATGGAACCTGGGTGCGGCACCTGCGGCTGCAGTATCCGCTCACGGTCAAATGTGAGGGGCCGGAGACGACCGGTATTGTCCTCTATCGGGAAGATCTGATAAACAGTACGTGTACAGCAGAAGACTGAGGCTATCAAATAAACAGGAGAATGGCATGGAACACATCGTTGAGACGATTCAGGCACGCGATCCGGAACAGCATGAATTTTACCAGGCGGTCGAGGAGGTGATGGAGTCGGTCAAGCCGGTGCTCGATCGAAATCCCGAGTATCGGCAGCAGGCGGTTCTGGAGCGGATAACCGAAGCGGAGCGGGTGGTCATGTTCCGGGTGCCGTGGATGGGCGACAACGGTCAGGTTCATGTCAACCGCGGTTTCAGGGTGGAGATGAACAGCGCCATCGGCCCCTACAAGGGCGGCCTCCGTTTTCATCCATCGGTCAACCTGGGGATCATCAAGTTTCTGGCCTTCGAACAGGTCTTTAAAAACTCCCTGACGACGCTGGCAATGGGCGGCGGAAAAGGGGGATCTGATTTCGACCCGAAGGGTAAATCGGACAACGAAGTCATGCGCTTCTGCCAGTCCTTCATGGCTGAGCTCTATCGCCATATCGGCCCCGACACCGATGTCCCCGCCGGCGACATCGGGGTCGGCGCCCGGGAAATCGGCTATATGTTCGGTATGTACAAGAAGCTGAAGAATGAATTTACCGGGGTGCTGACCGGCAAAAGTCTGAACTGGGGCGGCAGCCTGATCAGGCCGGAGGCGACCGGTTACGGCGTGGTCTACTTTGCCGCGGAAATGCTTACGACCCGGGGAGAAACGCTGGCCGGAAAAACCTGCCTGGTGTCCGGTTCAGGAAATGTCGCCCAGTTCACCACCGAGAAAGTTCTGGAGTTGGGCGGCCGGGTCGTCACCCTGTCTGATTCGTCAGGCTATATTTACGACGAACAGGGCATCGATGCACAGAAGCTGGACTTCATCAAAGAGCTGAAGAACATCCGGCGCGGTCGGATCAGCGAGTATGTTGATACTTACCCGCAGGCGGTTTATACGCCGGAGGACCCGAACCACGATTATAATCCGCTCTGGAACCACCAGGCGGATTGCGCCTTTCCATCGGCGACCCAGAACGAGATCAATGAAAAAGATGCGTCCAACCTGCTGAAAAACGGCGTCTATCTGGTCAGCGAGGGGGCGAATATGCCATCGACCCCGGAGGCGGTTGATCAGTTTATCGATGCCAAAATTCTCTATGGGCCCGGCAAGGCCGCCAATGCCGGCGGGGTGGCGGTATCGGGTCTTGAAATGGCTCAGAATTCGATGCGGCTGGCCTGGCCCCGGGAGGAGGTGGACAGCCGGCTCAGGCACATCATGGAGTCGATTCACCGGACCTGCATCGATGCGGCGTCAACCTACGGTGTGCCCGGCAACTATGTCGCCGGAGCCAATATCGCCGGTTTCGTCAAGGTGGTCAATGCCATGCTTGACCAGGGGCTGGTCTAAGCGAAAAGGAGCAACGTTAAGAGAAGGAGCTGAACAGGGTGTCGATGTCGCTGTATGATCGGCAGTGCGATCAAGAGTTTACCCGGCTGCAGAGCCGGCTCGATCGCTATTTCGTCAACATGTCGATGGAGTGCCCCTATCAGCTGCCCTATACCGCGACCTTCTATCAGGCCCTGTTCGGCCCGATCACGGATCGCATCATGGAGCTGTTTCTGGCTGCCGGCTACCGGCGCAACGGCAACAGCCTCTATACGATGCGCTGTGCGGAGTGCCGTCGCTGCCTGCCGATACGGATTCATCCGCCAGAGTTCAAGGCCAGCAGAAACCAGCGCCGGACCCTGAAGAAAAACAGCGATCTGTCGGTGCACTTCAATTCGGTGCAGATGAGTGAAGAGAATCTCGATCTCTGCGAACACTTCCTTTCCACCCGATATCCGCAGAAGAACAACACCGCGCTCGGTTATTATTCAGGTTTTTTCCTCAATCATATCGTCACTTCCCTGGAACTCCATTATCGCAAGGATGGGCGGCTGCTCGGCAACGGTATTATCGACATTGGCGAGAACTGGATGAACGCGGTCTATTTCTATTTCGACACCGCCGAAGCGCCGCGCAGCCTCGGCACCTTCAATATCCTGACGATGATCGATTTCTGTCTGCAGAAGAATATCGACCACCTCTACCTCGGCTACTATATTGAAGACGTTTCCGGTATGCAGTATAAAACCCGGTTCCGGCCCTGCTACCTGAGAAAAGACGAGCGCTGGGAAAAGCAGCCATGAAAGAAGCCCTGTTCTATCATAACGAAGGGGATACGGTTGTCTGCGGACTCTGTGCCCATCGCTGCCGTATCAAAAACGGCCGCCGCGGTATCTGCGAAGTCAGGGAAAACCGCGATGGTGTCCTTTATAGTCTCTCTTACGGAGCCGTTTCGGCCGCGCATATCGATCCGGTCGAGAAAAAGCCGCTCTTTCATTTTCTGCCCGGCTCGCTGACCTACTCGATCGCCACTGTCGGCTGCAACTTCAGATGCCTGCACTGTCAGAACTATTCATTGTCCCAGGCCGGCAGTCAGATTGAGCAGGCGCCTCACCTGCTTAAAACACCTGAGGAAATTGTCCGGACCGCCGTTCGCGGCGGCTGCCGCTCCATCAGCTACACCTATTCCGAACCCACTGTTTTCTTCGAGTTCGCCAATGAGTGCGCTCATCTGGCCCGGGCCAGAGGCCTGAAAAATATTTTCGTATCCAACGGCTATATGAGCAATGAAGCGGCGTTGATGATGGCCGAGGTGGTGGACGCTATCAATATCGATATCAAGGCGTTTACCAATTCGTTTTACGCGGAAACCTGCGGCGGCAGCCTGCAGCAGGTGCTTGACAACGTTGCGTTTTTTCGCTCTGCCGGCGTATGGGTGGAGGCGACGACGCTGGTGATTCCGGGACTCAATGACAGCAGCGAAGAGCTGTCAGCACTTGCCGGCTTCATCGTCTCGGTCGACCCCAACATAGTCTGGCATGTCTCAGCGTTCAGACCGACCTACAAGATGACCGACCGGCATCCTACCTCGTCGGAGGTGCTGGTGAAGGCCCGTGAAACTGGTCTTGAGGCAGGGTTGAAGCATGTCTACACAGGCAACGTGCGCGGCAACGGTGGCGAAGATACGATTTGCCCCTCCTGCTCGGAAACCGTTATCGTTCGCCGTGGTTTCTCGGTGGTCCGCAACCTGGTTGAAGACGGGCGCTGCCCGTTCTGCGCCGGATCAATCGGCGGCGTCTGGTAGATCTCCTGATCTTAGCTTTCTTCTTTGATCACCAGGTCGGTGCTCAGGTAGCGTTCGCCGGTATCCGGCAGGACGACGACGATCTGCTTCCCCTTGTTCTCCGGCTTTGCTGCCACCTGCAGGGCCGCCCAGGCCGCGGCACCCGATGATATGCCGCAGAGGATGCCTTCCGAGCGGGCCAGCAGGCGGGCGGTTTCAAAGGCGTCCTCATTGGTGACGGTGACAATCTCGTCGATGATATCGGTATTGAGGATTTCGGGGACGAAACCGGCTCCGATCCCCTGGATTTTATGGGGGCTGTGCTCGCCGCCTGAGAGGATCGGAGAGTTGGCCGGCTCGACTGCCACGCTGATCAGCGAGGGGTTGCGCTCTTTGAGTACTTCAGAGACACCGGTAATGGTGCCGCCGGTGCCGACGCCTGCGACAAAGATATCGACCCCGCCGTTGGTGTCGTACCAGATCTCTTCTGCGGTGCTGAGCCGATGCACTTCGGGATTGGCGGGGTTGGTGAACTGGTTCGGCATGAAGCTGTTCTGGTGCGTTGCCAGGATTTCCTCGGCCTTGGCAATTGCCGCTTTCATACCGCCGGAGGCTGGCGTCAATACCAGCTCGGCACCGAGGTGTTTCATCAGCATCCGGCGCTCGACACTCATACTCTCCGGCATGGTCAGGATCAGCCGCAGACCTTTGGCGGCGCAGACAAATGCCAGGCCGAGCCCGGTATTGCCGCTGGTCGGTTCGACAATGACCGTATCGTCTTTGATCAGACCGTCGCGAATGCCCGCTTCGATCATCGACACGGCAATCCGGCATTTAACGCTGCCCATCGGGTTTCTCGACTCCTGTTTGGCCAGGATCGTCGCCCCGGTTTCCTTGCCGAAGCGCTGCAGGGCGATCAGCGGGGTGCAGCCGTAGGTCTTGGTCAGGGGAAGGGACATGGGGTCCTCCTGTTGTCTCATTTTGAGTTGTAGTAGATCAGCTCCGGCTTTTTCAACAGTACTTTGGTGCCGGTACTGACACTTTCGGTGAGCCAGATATTGCCGCCGATCACCGAGCCGGCGCCGATCACCGTATCGCCGCCCAGGATGGTGGTATTGGCGTAGACGATCACATCGTCTTCCAGGGTCGGGTGCCGTTTTCTATTACGCATCGAATCGCCGGCGTCGCGCGGCAGCGACAGCGCCCCCAGGGTGACGCCCTGGTAGATCCGGACATTTTTACCGATGATCGTCGTTTCTCCGATGACGACACCGGTGCCGTGATCGATGAACAGTCCCGGTCCGATCTGGGCGCCGGGGTTGATGTCGATGCCGGTTTCCCCGTGGGCCCATTCGGTCATGATCCGGGGGATGATCGGAACTTCGAGCTTGTAGAGTTCATGCGCCACCCGGTAGACGGTCAGCGCCAGCAGACCCGGGTAGCTGAAGATCACTTCGTCGGGGCTGTTCGAGGCCGGATCGCCCTCCAGCGTTGCCCGGATGTCGTGAGCCAGAACCGAGGCGATACCGGGAAGCGTCGTGATAAAGCGATAAGCCATATCGCTGGCCCGCTGCTCGCAGTTGGTGCAGGGGCGGGACTGTCTGCGGCAGTCATGACGGATGGCCATGGCAATCTGCTGGCAGAGCTTGTCGTAGAGCTCGGTCGTTTCCTTGCCGATGTAATATTCCAGGTTGGCGGCGTGCAGGCTCGCCGAGGTGAAGTAGCCGGGAAAAAGGATGCGCCGCGCCTGCTTGATGATGTCGATGATCGCTTTGTGGGAAGGGATCGCCACCGGGCTGACGTGGTCATAACAATCCTTGGTGCTCCATGACTGCATCAGCTTCTCAACCACTTCGGGGATGAGATGATGCTTTGACGCATCGCTGATATGCTGGTGGTCACAGAGTTCTCCGACCAGGGTGACGTCTAGTTTCTGTGATGTGTCTTCTGTACTCATGTTCAAGCCTCTTTTTCGATCATGAAAATTCCGTACGTTGCCCTGAAATTGCTGAAATTGGTAACCACACTGCCGTGATTGGCGTGGTGATCCGTCTTGATGGCCGTTTCCTCGACGATCCGGTAGCCGACATCTCGGGCGAAATTTCTGAAATCCTTGAGGGTGATGACGCGGATGTTCGGTGTGTCGTACCAGTTATAGGGCAGCTCGTTGCTCTTCGGTGCCATACCCTTGAGCAGCAGCTGCAGCCGTATCGAATAGTGACTGAAGTTGGGAAAACTGACAATGAACCGTTTTCCGATCCGGGACAGTGAATAGAGCAGGCGGGCCGGTTCATACACCTGCTGCAGGGTCTGGCTGAGAATGACATAATCGAAACGTTTGTCCGGATAGTCGTCCACCTCTTCGTTAAAATCTCCCTGCAGTACGCTCAGCCCGTTCGATATGCAGCGGGCCGCCTTCTCCTGATCCTGCTCGATGCCGACCCCGCTGATGCCTTTCTTCTCGGTGAGCCAGAAGAGCAGTTCACCGTTGCCGCAGCCAAGGTCGAGAACCCGCGAACCGGGTTCTATCCAGGAGGCGATCACCTGGAGATCGAAGCGCATATTCTCAGCCCCGGGGAACACCATCGAGAAATCCTCCGACCAGCTGTCCGAGCCGCAGGTCTGGAATGAGAAAGGCATCGTGGCCGCAGTCCGCTTCAATTTCACAGAAACTGACATCGAGATCGGCGCGTTTGAGCGTCTGGATCAGCTCCTTGGCCTGGTAGGTCGGGTAGAGCCAGTCCGAGGTGTAGCTGATAACCAGAAATTTGATCGGTTTTCCGCAGATGTCCTGGATCGAACGGGCCGGCGGCTCTCGGTCGACCAGGTCGAAGTAGTCGGCCGCTTTGGTGATGTAGAGAACCGAGTTGGCATCGAATCGTTTGACGAATTTTGAGCCCTGGTAGCGCAGATAGCTCTCGATCATGAAATCGACGTCGAAGCCGTAGGAAAACTTTGCTTTGTTCTGCAGTTTTCGACCGAATTTGCGGCGCATCGCCTCGTCGGACAGATAGGTGACATGGCCGATCATCCGGGCCACCGATAAGCCGAGATCAGGCTTTTCTCCGTCGTAATAGTTGCCCTTGTTCCACTTCGGATCAACCATGATGGCCTGGCGCGCCACTTCGTTGAAGGCGATGGCCAGAGCGGAGTGGCGCATGGTGGTGGCGATCGGAATGGCGGAATGAACCATTTCCGGATAGCGGACACACCACTCGAGCACCTGCATACCGCCGACCGAGCCGCCGATCACGCTGTGCAGGCACGATATGCCGAGATGCTCGAGCAGGATCTTCTGGCTTTCGATGATGTCGCCGATGGTCATCATCGGAAAATCGAGTCCGTACGGCTTGCCCGTTTTCGGGTTGATCGAGGCTGGGCCTGTTGTCCCGGCGCAGCCGCCAAGCACGTTGGCGCAGATGACAAAATATTTATCGGTGTCGATGCCTTTGCCCGGACCGATCATACTGTCCCACCAGCCCGGTTTGGCATCGCCCCGGTCGTCGCGGTAAAAGCCGGCGGCATGGGAGTCGCCGGAGAAGGCGTGGGCGATCAGCACCGTGTTGTCGCGTTCAGCAGACAGCCGCCCCCAGGTTTCATAGGCAATGGTGATCGGACCGAGACCGGCGCCGTTCTCCAGGGTCATGGTATCGGGCGGTTCGGCGAAGGTGAAATATTGTTTGTCGATCGCCCCCACCGAACCGACTTCAAGATATCTATCGGCTTTACCGCCCATGTCTTACCAGTTCATCAGGCTGCCGCTTTCTGCAGGGCCTGTTCGATGTCCGCGGTGATATCGTCGATATGTTCGATACCGATTGAGAGCCGAATGGTCGAGTCGGTAATCCCCGATTCGGCAAGCTGCTCGGCGGACAATTGCGAGTGAGTGGTGGAGGCCGGGTGAATGGCCAGGGTTTTTGCATCTCCGACGTTGGCCAAATGGGAAATCAACTCGACTCCTTCGATGAATTTTTTGCCCGCTTCGAGACCGCCTTTGACCCCGAAGGAGACCATGCCGCCGAACCCGTTTTTCAGGTATTTGAGTGCCGTTTCGTGGCCGGGCGAGCCTTTCAGGCCGGGGAAGTAGACCCAGTCAACCAGGGGGTGGCCGTTCAGATAATCCGCCACTGCCTGAGCGTTGCTGCAGTGCCTTTCCATGCGCAGTCCGAGCGTTTCAATACCCTGGAGGAAATACCAGCAGTTGTCAGGGGTGATGGCGGCGCCCAGATTGCGCAGCGGCACCAGCCTCATGCGCAGCGCAAAGGCGACCGGGTTCAGGTCTCCGAGATCATGGGCGTAGCGGAGCCCGTGGTAGGAGTTGTCCGGCTCGTTGTAGAGCTTGAACTTCGGGTCGGTCCAGTCGAAGCGGCCGGCGTCGATGACGATGCCGCCGATACTGGTTCCATGGCCGCCCATCCATTTGGTCAGTGAGTGGATAACAATATCGGCGCCATGTTCGATCGGCTTGCACAGATACGGCGTGGTGAAGGTGGAGTCGACCACGAGCGGCAGATGGTGCGATTTTGCAATTGCTGAAATGGCCTCGAAATCGACCACATTCAGGGTCGGGTTGCCGATGGTCTCACAGAATATGGCCCGGGTTTTGTCGGTGATGGCCCGTTCGAAGTTCTGCGGATCTTCGGGGTCGACAAATTTTACCGTGATACCGAGCTGGGGCAGAATGGAGTCGAATTGAATATAGGTACCGCCATAGAGGTTGTTGGCGGCGATGATCTCGTCTCCCTGGGTGCAGATATTGATGATCGTATAAAATATTGCCGAAGTCCCCGAGGCCAGGGCCAGAGCGGCAGCGCCGCCCTCGAGCTGAGCGACTCGTTGTTCGAGTACGCCCTGGGTTGGATTGCCGATGCGCGTATAGATGTTGCCAAGCTCTTTCAGGGCGAAGAGGTTGGCCGCATGTTCAGTGGTTTTGAAAACGTAGGAGCTGGTCCGGTAAATGGGAACCGCCCGGGATAAGGTGTCCTGATCTATGGTCTGACCGCCGTGCAGGGCGATTGTTTCAAATTTCATCTGTTCTCCTTGTGAGATATGGTATCTAGCTGTTTTTCTCGGCGCCCTGGATCTGTTCGATCAGGTCCTGCAGGGGCATGCCGTTGCCGGTCGTGTAGTTCGGGTCTATGGCCAGAACCGATTGCCATGATTCGACGGCCTTGTCGGTCTGGCCCAGATCGAAGTGCAGCACGATGCCTCGGTTGAACCGCGAGGGAGCGTGGGTGCTATCCATCGCCATGGCCTTTTCGAAGGCTTCGATGGCCTTCTCCGGCGCCCCCGATCGCCGGTACATAACGCCGAGATCAGTCCAGATGTTGGCGTTACCCGAGTGCAGTTCAAGGGACTTTTCATAGGCGCCGACGGCCTTTGAAACCTGATTGCTGTCGAAGTAGAGATGACCGAGCTGGGTCCAGGCGTTGTAATTGTCCGGGTTGGCGGTCACCTCGGCCTCGAGGTTCAAGATGGCCTGCGCTTCCTGCTGAGACTGAGCCTGCTGCGGAGAAGGGTTCTGGGCCACCATGCTGTTGTTCGACTTCATCACGGTGAATACGACACCGCTGATAAATCCGGCGATGAAGACAACCAGAATGCTGATGTAAAGCGTTTGTTTCGAAACAGTTGCCTGATTTTTTTCCATGTTTACACTCTGACTTACACTGTTTTGGTAATTACCTACTCATTGAAATTTCAGGAAAAACTGAAATTCAGATGACATTTCCATATAATAGACATGAAAAATGGAAAGTGTATGCGACAATGTAAGATAATTTTTGCTGGCTGGGCGATCTCATCACCGCAGCGTCGAGTTGTGAGAAAGCCTGACGGTAGAGCAGTGCAGAACCTTGTCTCTTCGTGGTATAGTGGAGGCACAAAAGACAATTGGGCGTCGGTTCAAAAGATGTCCATGAGATCTAAATGAACAAGTGAGACGAACTCGTTCATCACCTGTTCTCCGGAGGAATACAGATGAGCAGACCATCCCCAGATATTTTATCCGATGCCTCCGAAGGCAAAGGTTCAGCGAGCTTTTTCCCGGCGACGGCGGAGTCGATCAAAAAGAGCATCATTCACCACCTGATGAGCTTTCAGGGCCGCGACCCGGAGCGTTCCGGAGCCTCAGATATCTACAAGGCCCTGGCGTTTACGCTGAGGGACATCATGGTGGAAAAATGGATCAAGACCCAGAAAACTTTCTATGCAAAGGAGAAAAAGCGGGTCTACTACCTGTCGCTCGAGTTCCTGATCGGCCGTTCGCTGGGTAACTCGATTATCAATCTGGGCCTCTTCGACGAAGTCACCGAAGTGGTCGAAGGGCTCGGCTACTCGATGGATGAAATTCGCGAACAGGAAGAGGACGCGGCGCTTGGCAATGGCGGCCTGGGCAGGTTGGCCGCCTGTTTCATGGACTCGATCGCCACCCTGAAGATTCCTGCCTACGGCTACGGCATCCGTTATGAATATGGGCTCTTCAATCAGCAGCTCGTCAACGGTTACCAGGTGGAGCGTCCCGACAACTGGCTGCGTTACGGGACGCCGTGGGAATTCGAGCGGCGCCTGCCGGTCTTTACGATTCAATTCTACGGCAGGGTCAGTACCTACATCGATGATAAGGGAACGAAACGGTCCAAATGGATCGATACCCAGGACGTGATGGCCATGCCCTGCGATATCCTGGTGCCCGGCTACAAGAACAATCATGTGATCAATATGCGCTTGTGGGCGGCCCGGGCCTCGAGCGAACTGGATCTGACCCATTTCGGCGAGGGGGACTATATCGGGGCCGTTCAGCAGAAGGTCAGTTCCGAGACCATCTCCAAAGTGCTTTATCCGCCGGATCACAACTATGCCGGTCAGGAACTGCGGCTGCGGCAGCAATACTTTTTCGTGGCGGCGACGTTTCAGGACATCCTGCGCCGTTATAAAAAGAAGAACGACACCTTTGACAAATTCCCCGACCGGGTGGCGGTGCAGCTCAACGACACCCATCCCGCCATTGCCATTCCGGAGCTGATGAGAATTCTTCTGGACCTGGAGGGGCTTGAGTGGGAGAAGGCCTGGGATATCTGTACCCGGACCTTCGCCTATACCAATCACACCCTGATGCCCGAGGCGCTGGAGCGCTGGTCGGTGGAACTGATCGGCAAAGTCCTGCCGCGCCACCTGCAGATCATCTACGAGATCAACCAGCGCTTTTTAGATCAGATTACCCGCCGATTTCCGGGCGATATGGAAAAGCTGAGTACGATGTCGATCATCGAAGAGGGGTATCCCAAAAAGGTGCGGATGGCCTATCTGGCCATTGTCGGCTCGCATTCGGTGAACGGGGTCGCAGCGCTGCATACCAAGCTTCTCAAGGAACGCGTATTCAAAGATTTTCATGCCTTCTACCCGGAGCGGATAAACTCCAAGACCAACGGTATCACCCCGCGGCGCTGGCTGCTCAAATCCAACCCGGAACTGGCGGATCTGATCAACGACACAATCGGCTCCGGCTGGGAAGTCGATCTGGACCGGCTCAGGGAGCTGGAACCGTTTATCGAGGATGAAGACTTCAGGGAGCGTTTCCGGCAGATTAAGCTCAACAACAAGTACAAACTGGCTGATTATATCGGCATCACCACCAGTGTCCTGGTCAGCCACGAAACGATGTTCGATGTCCAGGTCAAGCGGATCCATGAGTACAAACGGCAGCTTCTCAACGCCCTGCATGTTATTCATCTCTACCATCGGTTCGTCACTGAAGCCGGCAACAGTCTTGCTCCCCGTACCGTGGTCTTTGCCGGTAAAGCGGCCCCGTCTTACTGGCGCGCCAAGCTGATCATCAAACTGATCACCTCGATCGGCGAGGTGGTGAACAACGATCCGCGCATCGGCGACCGCCTTAAAGTCGTCTTTCTGCCCAACTACAATGTCAGTCAGGCCGAATTGATCATACCCGCAGCTGACCTTTCGGAGCAGATCTCGACCGCCGGCACCGAGGCGTCCGGCACCGGTAACATGAAATTCGCGCTCAACGGGGCTTTGACCATCGGAACACTCGACGGGGCCAACATTGAGATTAGAGAGGAAGTGGGGGAAGATAATATCTTCATCTTCGGCCTGACCACCGATGAGGCGGAGCTCGAGCGCATCCACAGCAGCAGGACACCGGAGCAGATCTGCAAGCAGAACAAAGAAGTGGCGCAGATCATGGAAGCGCTTTCAGACGGCACCTTCAGCAACGGTGACCTGAAGCTGTTCAGGCCGCTGGTCGACTCACTGATGAGTCCGCACGACCAGTATCTGCTGATCAGGGATCTGGAGTCCTATCTGGCCTGCCAGAACCGGGTCAACGATACCTTTTTAGAGCCTGAAACCTGGACGAAGATGGCGATCTTAAATGTCGCCCGGATGGGCAAGTTCTCGACTGATCGGACGATCAGGCAGTATGCCAACGAGATCTGGGGAATAAAAGTGTAGCTCCATCAGGATTGTTGCTGATGCATTGACCGGTCGGCACATTTACAGGATACCTTGAAAAATTGTCTTTTCGCTCGAAATCGGCGTTGCACATGAAAATTTTATCCTCGGAATATCAACTATATACCTGCGGTAAAATTCTCATGTGTGCCTTGATTTTGATCAAAAATCCTAATTTTGCAAGGCACCCTGAAGTATCTAATAAAAAAAGGTTACAGGGTCATTTCCTGTAACCTTTTTTGTATGATGGAGGCGGCGAGCGGATTCGAACCGCTGAATAATGGTTTTGCAGACCACTGCCTTAGCCACTTGGCTACGCCGCCGTCAATCGCGGTAGAGACCGTTGTTTATACCATAGTCAGCATGTTTGACAAGGGGAAATGTGTCGTATGGGAGCCTTCATGGATGGGCTGGTAAGCACCAATAAGGAGCTGCTTGCCGACCTGGAAAAACAGATTGATTACCGTTTTACCGATCTGCGCCTGCTGCAGAAAGCGATGGTCCATTCTTCCTTCGCGTTCGAGCAGGCTCATGTCGGTCAGGACAACCAGGTGTTCGAGTTTATCGGTGATGCGGTGCTCGATCTGGTTATCGGCCACCTGCTCAGCAGACGCTATGCCGATATGAAGGAGGGCGAGCTGACCAGGTTCAGGGCCTCACTGGTGAATGAGTCGCACCTCGCCGAGATGGCCAGGGAGCTGCAGCTCGGCACCTATCTCTGCCTTGGCAAAGGAGAAGACAGTTCGAACGGCAGGGATAAATCATCGATTCTTTCCTGTGCGTTCGAGGCGCTGGTCGGCGCTGTCTTCGAGGACAGTAATTACGACATCACGGCTGCTCTTGTGGAGCAGTTGTTTGGTGAGTCGATCGAACAGAAGAAAGAGGACCTGCTGCTTGGCGATGCCAAGAGCAGGCTGCAGGAACTATTGCAGGAAAAGCACAACGAGGCTCCCACCTATCGGCTCGAGGCCGAAGCGGGGCCGTCCCATAAAAAACGGTTCAGTGTTGCGGTGCTCTTTCAGGAGCAGGTGCTGGGAGTGGGCACCGGCAGTTCAAAAAAAGAGGCCGAGCAGCGTGCCGCGGCCGCAGCACTTGCTGCGGCCGCGGATCTTAGTGGAGTATGAAATTCCTGCCCGCCGGGATACGGGCATGATGCTCAGATCGCTTTCCTTCCTTCCTCGTAACCTTCCCGCAGGTAATGGTTGATCGCTTCGATATAGTTATGCTCACCATAACGGCGCGCCACATCCTCGTTTAATTCCAGGTAGCGCTTCACATGAAAGTCAGGATGGCTTGGCCGGCCTTCTTTTCTGCCGTTGTTGTACCAGTGCTCGATAGCTTTGGCGAAGTTGTCCTTGCCAACGCTTTTGGCCACATCGGGGTTGTTCTTCAAATAATAGCGAACATCGAATGCCGGTGAGGCGGCCCTGCCGTCCTTGATACCGTATTTACCCCAATGGTGCAGAAGCTGCTCGTTGTCGTAGCCGACCGCTTGCTCGACATCCTTGTTATGATCGGCGTAATAGGTCGGTTCGAAAACCGACGGGTCGGAAATCCAGTTCGCCAGTGTAAATGATGCCGATGTGGCCGACCAGACAAGAGCCGCCGTCAATACCAATAAAAATGTCTTCATCACTACCCTCCAGTGCTTTGTGTTTTGCATGTTATTGCAAGCAGACAATGTTCATTTCTTGGATGAAGATAAAGTCGGCTCCGAAAAAAATGGTGCCGGCTGCGCTATTCGAAAACAGATGTGGCTGAAAGTGCCTGGGCTGCCCTGGCTATATTGGCGCCGTGGCGTCTGCTCAGCTCGAGCACGTCGTCGTCAATACCGTTATGCTGCATGTCGATATCGGCCGAACGCCCGTAAGGTCCCCACTGCAGGCCGCCCTTTTTATAGCCCTCGGTATTCTTGGGCAGCGGTACGATGATCATCCCCAGTTCGGCGAAGTTGTTGAGAAGCGAAAGCATGGCCAGCTCCGCGCCGCCTCCGCCTCCGCCGAATCCGGCTCCCGAGGCCAAAACGCCGGCAACTTTGCCGTTCATTTTGTCCTGCATCCAGAGACCGCTGCAGACCGTATCGATCATTTTCTTGATGCGCCAGTCCATGCTGCCCATATGAACAGGCGTTCCGATCAGAACACCGTCGGCGCCGGTGAAATCATCAGCACTGACTTCTTCTGCTTTCTTCACTACCGCTTCAACACCGCTGACTGCATTGACTCCGTCGGCTGCAGCCTGGGCCATTTTTCCGGTTGAACCGTAGTCGCTTTCGTAAATTACCAGTATACGTGCCATCTCATTTTCTCCATTTGTTGTTTTGTATGTGAACTCCTGGCCGGCCGTTTATCGGTCGTTCAATGGTGGGCGCGGCCAAGTTTTTTGAGCAGATCGCCCAAATTTTTCTGTTCTTTGGTTGTCAGAACCGCCATCCGTTTTCTGATCTCTGCAGCGTGGGCTGGAAATATTTCTGCTATCAGAGCTTTGCCGCGGGGCGTCAGGCTGATGATGCAGGCTCTTTTGTCTTCTGTACATCGCTCTCGCAGCGCCAGTCCCCGCTTCTCCAGGTTGTTGATGACCATGGTGATATTCCCCGCGCTTTTCAGTATCTTGGCGGCCAGTTCCTTTTGTGACATGTTGCCGCGGTGATACAGGGCTTCGAGAATTCCAAACTGGCTGATCGACAGTCCTGCCGCCGAGAGGTGGCGGTGTATGTCCGAGGAAACCGACTCAGTTGCGCGCATCAGCTTGATAAACGTATCGAGGGAGACGGTCTGTTCTGAAGTTGAAGTGGAATTTCCCATGGCCAGATAATTAGTTCATTGTTGAATAGTTTAACGTCAAATTAAATCGTTCCTCGTTAATGTCAAGATTAAGGAGAAAATATCGTCAACAGATCGTTGGTTGTGCAGCTGGCAGAATTGCAATATAACAGCAGGAGATGGTTCACGGGTTAATCGATACATTAAAACTGATGAAAGTAGACGAGACGCCGGTCACGATTTTTTCCACCTGAACATTTCTCGAGGAGCAATCTACAATGTCAGCAGATTTTCAGAGCCGCTGCAGTGCGCTGATGAGCGAGCTGAAACTTGGTATTCCGGAAGAAATTGTGTCAATAAAGCCACTCACCGGCGGTGTCTCATCAGATATCGCTCTGGTTGATCTGGGCCGCCGCAAGGTCGTGGTTAAATTTGCCCTCGAGCAGCTCCGGGTGGCTGAAGCCTGGTTTGCCAATGTTGACAGGAGCCTGGCTGAATATCAATGGCTTCAGTTCGCCGCCACCATCGTTCCCGATGCGGTACCGCTGCTGCTCGGGTGCTCAAGCGCGCTTAAAGGGTTTGCGATGGAATATCTCGATGGTAAAAACGTCTACTTGTGGAAGCAGGCCCTGCTGGCCGGAGAACCGATCAGGGGCGAAGCGGACGTGGTCGGCGACAGGCTCGGACAAATTCATAACGGCTCAGCTCAGGACCTGGTACTTTCCCGGTTTCAGAACCAGGATGACTTCCATGCTCTGCGGCTGGAGCCGTACCTGGCTTTTACGGCGTCGCGCCACCCGGACCTGGCGACCGAGCTGCACGGACTCATCGAAATGCTGAAGGGGTGCGAGCGGGTAGTGGTGCACGGTGATGTCAGTCCGAAGAACATCATGATCAGAGACGGGCGGCCGCTGTTTCTCGATGCCGAGTGTGCCACCGTCGGTGACCCCAGTTTCGATCTGGCGTTCTGCCTGAACCATCTTATTCTAAAGGCTATTCATCTTGAGACTTTGCGCAGCGAGCTGCTGGCGTCTATTATTCGATTCTGGGAGGCCTATGAAACCCATGTTGAATGGGAATCAGCAGGAGATCTTGAAAAAAGAGTGTGCCGGCTGCTGCCGGCGATGATGCTGGCCCGGGTGGACGGAAAGTCGCCGGTTGAATATCTGGACGAGGCTGAACAAAAAACAGTCAGAGATATAGCTGTTCCGCTGATAAAAAACCCCAGCAATCCGCTGCAGGAGATGGTGAAAACAATATCCGATCACCTGAAAGCTGTTTAGATTAAAAGCAATTACTGTTGATTTGAATCATGTCAAAGATCAAGAAAATCACCGGCCGCCGGGTCTGGGATTCGCGCGGTAACCCGACTGTCGAGGCCGATGTTGTTCTCGAAAGCGGTATCATGGGCAGGGCCATCGCTCCGGCCGGGGCTTCGCGCGGTGCCCGGGAAGCCGTCGACAAGCGCGATGGCGGGGTGAAACTGCGCGGAATGGACGTCCAGCAGGCGCTGCACAATATCGATACGATGATCGCCCCGGCTCTGAGAGGTTGCACGGTTGATGATCAGGCAGCGATCGATGCCGCGATTCGAGCACTCGATCCATCATCGATGAAGGAAAGACTCGGCGGCAATGCTGCGGTGGCCGTCTCGCTGGCCGCGCTGCATGCCGGTGCGGCAGATGGCGGGCTGCCGCTTTATCGTTACGTGGCAGATCAATACTCATGTACGCCGTCTATCCCGCTCCCGGAAATTCAGATTTTCGGCGGCGGCGCCCATGCCGAACGGCGCATCGATATCCAGGATTTCATGATTATGGTGCCGGGCGCTTCGAGTTTCGATGAAATGATGGAAATAACCAGTGAGGTCTACTTCGCCGCCGGTTCGATCATGGCCGCCAGGGGCAAACTGGCCGGTATCGCCGACGAGGGAGGCTGGTGGCCGATCTTCGACAGTAATGAAGAGGCGCTGGAAACCCTGGTCGCGGCTATAGAAAAGGCCGGTGAAAAGCCGGGCGAACGGGTGGTGATCTCGCTCGATATCGCCGCCTCCGAGTTTGGCGGCAGCGGCCGCTATCGGCTGGCGCTCGAAGATCGTGAGATGGACACGGGAGGCCTGATCGACCTGCTGGGTGACTGGCTCGATACCTATCCGATCGTGTCGATCGAGGATCCGCTGGGCGAGGATGATAGTGCAGGAATGATCGAGTTTACCCGACGCTTTGGTGAACGCGTCCAGATCATCGGCGATGATTACCTGGTCACCAATGGTGGGCTCGTCGAGGAGGCCGTCGCCCAAGGTGCCTGCAACGCGGTGCTGGTCAAGGTCAACCAGATCGGTACGGTAAGCGAAGCGATGGAAACCTTTTTTGCCGCTCAGAAAGGCGGTTTCAGAAGTGTGGTCTCGGCCCGTTCGGGGGAGAGCGAAGATGTGTCGATCAGCCATCTGGCTGTGGGGCTTGGCTGCGGACAGCTGAAGGTCGGCTCTTTCAATCGCTCCGAGCGCATGGCCAAGTGGAACGAATGTCTGCGTATTCAAGATGATCTGGGCTCAGCCTCCTTTGTCGGCGGTGAACCGCTTGCCGATACCTGGTGGGGCAGAAACCGGCGAACGGACAACAAGGCGTAAGCTCTGAAGAAACAGAGCTACCCATCCGACTATCGACTGTGCTGATTATCCCCTATTTTATCCAGCATCAGGGCTGCCCCCACCGCTGCCTTTTCTGCAACCAGCTCAGTATCACCGGAGCGCATCGCCGGCAATCGACAGACCTGATCAGCGATCTGACCCGGACAATCGAAGCGTGGCTCGCACGATCACCTCACCATGAAGAAACCGAGGTGGCTTTTTACGGCGGTTCGTTCACCTGTCTCGATGAGAAGCTGCAGTCGGAACTGCTGCAGGCTGTCGCCCCCTTTATCGATAAGAGGCGGGTGAATTCGATCAGGTTGTCAACCAGACCCGACTGTGTGACGGAGTCTATCTGCGATTTTCTTGCCTCCTCCGGCGTCAAGACCGTGGAGATCGGCGCCCAGTCGATGCATGATGATGTGCTCGAGCGGGCCGGCCGCGGCCATACGGTGGCCGATGTCGAACAGGCTGCCAAGCTGCTTGCTGCGCAAGGACTTCAGGTGGGGATACAGCTGATGGCCGGTCTTCCCGGTGAGACGACCCGTTCGTTTATGGATGGCGTCAGACGGGTCGTGGGGCTGGCCCCTGATCTGGTCAGGATCTACCCGACTTTGGTGCTGAAGGGCACCGAGCTGGCAGAGCTCTACCGGAAGACGTCGTGGAAGCCGCTCAGCCTTGAGCGGGCGGTCATTCTCACCGGCCGGGCCCGCGATCTCTTCCTGGCCCACGATATCAGCGTTATCAGGATGGGACTGCAGCCTTCCACTGAGCTGGAGCAGCAGATTATTGCCGGGCCCTACCATCCGGCTTTTGGTGAGTTGGTTCTGTCGAGAATGTGGTATCGTCGTATCCGCAAACGATTGATCGAGGCTGGTTCCGGGGCGGTTTTGAATCTGCAGATTTCAGCGCAGGATTTTTCTGCGGCAGCGGGCCAGAAAAAACGCAATCTGGAGCGACTCAAGCATGTCCCCGGCGCTGCTCAATTCACTATTGAAACCGATCCTGCACTGTCCAGAGGGGACTATCGTTTTTCTGTCACATCGTTGTTTTCTGAACTCTGAAAACGATGCCCGCGCCCTGTCTTCAGTGCCGAAATTCATGGCTGTGCCGGGACATTTACTCTTGACAACAGCAGGCAGATTATATCTAAAAGGGCAGTAACAAAACAGGGGCATCTCGCATCTTCGCAGAGTTGCCGATAAATTTCGATGGTGGAGAACAATATGGCACAGACGTATAAGATCGCCGTCATTCCCGGTGATGGAACAGGAACTGAAGTGGTAAACGAAGGCCGTAAGGCCCTGGCGGCGGCATCCGAGCGTTTCGGGTTCAGTCTGGAGATGACCGACTACGACTACGGTGGTGATCGTTACCTGAAGACCGGTGAAGTACTGCCGGAAAACGCCGTCGATGAAATGAAGAAGTTCGATGCGATCTACCTGGGGGCCATCGGCCACCCCGATGTCAAGCCGGGAATCCTGGAAAAAGGCATCCTCCTGAACCTGCGCTTTGCTTTGGACCAATATATCAATCTGCGGCCGGTGCGGCTCTATCCCGGCGTTGACACTCCGCTCAAGGATAAAACCCCCGATGATATCGATTACGTGGTGATCCGCGAGAATTCCGGCGGTATCTACACCGGTACCGGCGGCATTTCGATGAAGGGCACCCCGCACGAAGTCGCTGTTCAGAGTATGGTGTATAACCGTTTTCAGGTTGAGCGCTGCCTGCGCTACGCCTTTGAATATGCGCGTAAATTCGGCAAGAAAGCCCGTGGAAAAGGCAGCGAGAACACCCTTGGGCTGGTTGGAAAAACCAATGTCCTGACCTATGTCTTCGATCTCTGGGAGCGTGCCTTTCACGAGATCGGCGACCGCGACTATCCCGACGTCAAGCGCGAATACTATCATGTTGATGCAACCTGCATGTGGATGGTCAAGAGTCCGGAGTGGTTTGACGTGCTCGTCACCTCGAATATGTTCGGCGATATCATCACCGATCTTGGTGCAGAGACCCAGGGCGGTATGGGCATCGCTGCCGGCGGCAACATCAATCCGGACGGGGTCTCCATGTTCGAGCCGATCGGCGGGTCAGCGCCTAAATATACCGGTCAGAACGTGATCAATCCGCTTGCCGCCATCTGTGCCGGAGCGATGATGCTCGAGACGCTCGGTGAAACCGAGGCGGCCGCAGCGATTGAAGAGGGCGTCAAATGGGTTACCGGAAGCAAGATCAAAAACCTCGGCGCCGGCAGGATGGGTTACTCCACCAGCGGAGTTGGCGACCTGGTGGTCGAACATATCCGCACCAGCAAGTAGGCTCCATTCCCTCATAACGCAGGGCCGATCCGCATCGTCAGCGGCGGCCCTGCCTTTTTCATCTGTTCATGGCAGAATCCGCCGGGACAAAAGTGACAAAAAATGTCATGGTAGTGCCATTCCGTTGAACCTGCCTGTCTTCAGTAACGATCAATTACCAGGTCAGGTCTCGCGACGATTTTTAAAATTCATATAAAATCAAGTCGTTGCCGTATATTTATGAGGGCATGTTCATTGTGGCATGGTTTGTGTATTAACTCAGTAAAACTCAATGAGTTACATAGCAATCTGAAACGTAACCTCAGCCACCGTAATCAGAGAAGCGATGAAAACGATACATGTTAATGTCAATGGTGGAAAGCCTGTCACAGTGCAATGCCCCTTCTGTGAACGAACATGTAGCATTTCGGCATCGGAATATCAAAGCAACGGCCGGGAGCTGACGATCCGCCGCTGCACCTGCAACAGGCATTTTCGGATTGTTCTCAACTTCAGGCGTTTTCAGAGAAGAAGTGTTCTGATCGTCGGTGAAGCGGTAAATCTCACGGAGCACAACAATAGCTGGACCGTCATGACCATCATGAATATATCCAAGGGCGGTTTGCGCTTCAGGACTTTGGAACCGGTTCCCATGCAGGTGGGTGACAAGTTGCGGGTACGTTTCACCCTCGACACCCCGCAGGATATCCTGGTGGATGAGGAAGTCGTGGTCCGAAATAACAGAGAAAGTGAATTCGGCTGTGAATTCATGAGCCCCGTCAACGCAGCCGATGGACTCACCCCATATGGCGCCGAAGTTGCTGCCTAACCTGATTTAACCCCCGGTTTCTCATCAGTTGCTGCCTAGCTGATGTCGTTCGCGATTGCCTCCTTGATGCTGTCCATCCCGCAATTGCTATCCAACCCACGTCCATAGCTGGGATAATGAAGACAACAGATTGAATTTTTTCAGGCAGCAATCCAAGTATATCACATTGTCAGAAGCAAGGTTGATGCTCGAGCAATTTACAGGCAGAGCATATTGCTCATCGGCAATAACAGAGAGGATAATTCGATACGACCTTGGATTTATGAGCAATGGTACAATGTCTCAATGGCTTGTTGATAAATAAGCTTTCGAGACATTCATTAATCGTAGTGGGGGAGAGGGGGCGAAATGAACCTTTGAATCACCCAGCAATTTATGGTTCCCACTACAAAGCTCTTCAGCCGCATTGAAGGGATTCCAAAAAACATATCAGAAACAGCAACCAAAGCATTTTAGTAACTAAAGGCTCTGCCATATACAGGCAGAGCCTTTAGACATGTCGTTTAATGAGTTTGCAGCGCCGCTATGAAATTTCAATTACCAGCCATCATAGAAGCAATATCCTCTTCGGGTGTGGTGATCGGCTTCAAATCAAACTTTTCAACCAGGGTATGTGCGACATTTGGTGAAAGGAAGCCCGGTAACGTCGGGCCAACCCGAATACCTTTTATCCCCAGTGCGAGCAAGGCCAACAGAACGAGCACAGCCTTCTGTTCATACCAGGCAATATCGAACGAAATCGGCAGATCATTGATATCATCGAGTTCAAAAGCTTTCTGAAGTTCCATGGCAATGACAGCGAGCGAGTATGAATCGTTGCACTGGCCCGCATCGAGTACCCGGGGAATTCCGCCGATATCACCCAAATCCAATTTATTGTATTTGAATTTCGCACAACCGGCGGTCAATATGACGGTATCCTCTGGTAAAGCCTGAGCAACATCAGTAAAATAGCTGCGGCTCTTATGCCGGCCGTCACATCCTCCCATGACGACGAATCGTTTAATTGCGCCCGACTTTATTGCCTCGATCACCGTATCTGCCAGAGCCAGTACCTGCCTGTGTGCAAAGCCTCCGGTTATCTGACCATCCTCGATCGGTTTGGGAGATTCGCATTTCCTGGCCATTTCAATGACGGCTGAAAAATCTTTCTTACCCCCCTCCGGCCGGTCTGGGATATGTGTCACCCCCTCATAGCCAACCGCACCGGTGGTGAACAGCTTGTCACCGTAGTCAACGCCTTTAGGTGGCACCAGGCAATTCGAGGTGAACAGAACCGGTCCATTGAAGTTGGCAATATCTTCTTTTTGCAGCCACCAGGCGTTTCCGTAGTTGCCGTGCAGGTGCGAATACTTCTTCAACTTCGGGTAATAGTTGGCGGGAAGCATTTCGCTATGCGTATAGATATCAACGCCCTGACCTTCCGTTTGTTCGAGCAATTCTTCCAAATCGACCAGGTCGTGGCCGCTGATAAGAATGCCGGGATTGCTTCCAACACCGATGTTTACCTGCGACATTTCAGGATCTCCATAGGCGGAAGTATTAGCCTCATCGAGCGCGGCCATCGTCTTCACCCCCATGTGCCCTGTTTTGATTACCAGGTCGAAAAGCTCATCATGCGATTTATTCTCATCAGTAAGAGCTGCAAGCGCCTCCATCAGAAATTCAAAAATCTCTCTGCACGATTTATTAATTTGATAGGCATGCTCAGCATAGGCGGAAATACCTTTCAGACCATATAAAATTGTGGCTTTAAGAGAACGTTCATCCTCATCTTCAATTTCCAACCACCCTCCCGTGCCACTCTCTGCCTTGGTTGAGATATCCGCATCATCGACAGGAATCCATGTTGCGCATTCTGGAATAGAATCTGAATACTCCTGCCCATGTTGTTGCCTATATGCCTGCAGATATGCGCTTTTGAGCTCTTCTCTGATATCAACACTTTCTTTGATAGAACGGATAAAGAAATTACGATCGAAGTTTGCATTGGTAATCGTTGAAAAAAGGCCTTTGTCGATGAAAAAGCCGGCTTCATCATTATATATATCAAAGTCTTTGCCTTTGTTTCCCCAGAATGAAATTCCTTTCAAACACCAGATAAACAGATCCTGCAGGTTAGCAACTTCTGCGGTTTTTCCGCACACCCCCTGTTTCATTGAGCATCCTGTATTTTTCATTGTCTCTTGACACTGATGGCAAAACATTGACATAGCCCCCTCCTTCTTGACCTAATTATTAATCTGCTGGCTATTTACTGTAAGCAAATAGCTTTGCTGGATTCACCATTGCTCATGAACCATCTATAAGAATAACAGAGAACAAATATATCCAATAGTAAGTTTTAATAAAATAAAACCGGTTATTTACAATCCATTCCTGAATATAAAGGAGAGACGTTTTATTGAGATTGTAAGACCTGCCACGCGTACCAACCATCCCCGTTAGTTTTTGTCAAAACAGTTTATTTTTCAATATTTGACCTAAGTCAATAGAATCCGGTATTCGCATGATATAATAAATGTATACAAAGTGGTACTTATCTCTACGTTGAATAGGATAATTCATGCCCATCTTCAGCTATTTGGCCATGCCGAAAAAGGATGCGCGAAAGTCTTTGTGCGAAGAACTTTCAGAAATTGAACATTGCCAGATCATTCCCGCAGCCAACCAGGACGTCGTCGTTCTCGTAACCGACACACCTGATGAACATACAGAAAAAGAACTTCAGCATACGTTAAAGAGTCTGCCTTCGCTACAGTCTCTCAGCCTTGCCTTTGGCTATAACGAAAACCCAGAATGACGCGGGAGAAACCAGGATATGAAACTTGACAGAAGGGAATTCATAAAGCAGGCAGCCATCGGCAGTGCCCTCGCGACTGCCGGGTCACTCTTCCCCGGAATCAGCTTCGGCAGTTGGAACAGACTGGCCGGTGGCCCCGGTGTACTGGCCTGGCAGAAAACTCCCTGCCGGTTCTGCGGTACCGGGTGCGGTCTGCTGGTTGGCGTCAGTGACGGCCGTGCCGTTGCCGTCAAGGGAGACCCTAACTGCAGCGTCAACAAGGGGCTCTGCTGCATGAAAGGCTACCATTCCGTGCAGGCACTGTATGGACGAGACCGGATAACCACGGCCAAGGTCCGAAAAAACGGCACTCTGGTCGAGGTCCCCATCTCAGAAGCCCTCGACCTGGTGGCTGAAAAACTGAAAGAGACCCGGGATACATACGGCAAGGATTCGGTGGCGATGTACGGCTCCGGGCAATGGACCATCCCCGACGGCTACGCGGCCTCAAAGCTGTTCAAGGGATGTCTCGGTACCAACAACGTTGAAGCCAATGCCCGGCTCTGCATGGCCAGCGCAGTCACCGGTTTCATGACCTCTTTCGGGCTGGACGAACCGATGGGCTGTTATGAGGATATTGATCATGCCGATGTCTTCGTCACCTGGGGCAATAACATGGCGGAAATGCACCCGGTGCTGTTCTCGCGCATGCTGTCCAACCGAAAGCGTCGGGTCGGGGTAAAAATCATCGATTTCGCTACTCGCTTCACGAGGACCAGCCAGGCTGCCGATAAAACGATCATTTTCAAGCCCCAGACCGATCTGGCGGTGGCTAATGCAATCTGCTACGAAATCATCAGAAACAATTGGCTCAATAAACATTTCATCGACACGCATGTCTCGTTTCACAAGGGCAAGACCAACATCGGCTATGGAACCGAAGACCATTTTGCCTTCACCGACACTGCTGAATCGATAGATTTCGAGGCGTACAGGCTGTTTCTGGAAGATTACACACCGGAAAAAGTCGAGAAGATCTCAGGTGTACCGGCTGAGGAAATAAAATATCTGGCGTCGCTTTACGGCAATCCATCGCTGAAGGTCACCTCCTTCTGGTGCATGGGTATGAACCAGCATACCCGGGGAACCTGGATCAACAACCTCGTCTACAACATCCACCTGCTGGTCGGCAAGATCTCCACACCGGGCAACAGTCCGTTCTCACTGACCGGTCAGCCAAGCGCCTGCGGCACAGTACGGGAGGTCGGAACTCTGACCCACGCGCTCCCCCACGGCGTGGTGATGAACGAGCAGGATCGCCAGATGGCGGCCGAGATCTGGCAGGTTCCGGTTGAAAATATCGACCCCAAACCATCCTATCACACGGTGGAAATGTTCAGGGCCCTGGATCGGGGAGACATCAAGTTCATCTGGATTCAGGTCACCAATCCGATGGTCACCATGCCTAACCTGAGACGCTACCGCGATGGCGCGCTCAAGGACGATCGGTTCGTGGTGGTGTCGGACGTCTATCCAACCCCGACCACCGACGTGGCTGACGTCATCCTGCCGGCCGCCATGTGGATCGAGCAGGAGGGCATGTTCGGCAACTCGGAGCGGCGCACCCAGCATTTCGCCCAGATTGTCGATCCTCCGGGCGAGGCGATGTCGGACACCTGGCAGATCATCGAGGTAGCCAGGAGACTCGGCTTTGAAAAGCAGTTTCCCTGGTCTCAGGATGACTACATTGAACCGATCTGGGAGGAATACCGAAGATTCCACGCCGGCCCTAAACATGAAATGGCTCCATACTCCGTTCTCGCCGAACGTTCCGGGGTCCAGTGGCCGTTTGTCGACGGCAGGGAAACAAGGTGGCGATATAACCCGAAGTACGATCCCGCCTGCAAAAACGGCAAGGATTTCGACTTTTACGGCAAAAAGGACAACCGTGCCTGGATTTGGGCGCGCCCGTACGAGCCGCCTGCCGAATCACCGGATGAGGAGTACAATTTCTGGCTCAATACCGGCAGGGTAATCGAACATTGGCATACGGGTTCCATGACTCGAAGGGTTCCCGTGCTCCACAACGCCGTGCCGTCGTCCTATGTGGAGATACATCCGGAAGATGCCGCCGATCTTGGCGTGGTCAACGGTGATCTGGTGAAAATAATTTCTCGCCGAGGTGAGCTTACCATGCCGGCCCAGATCAACGGGCGAGGTGTTCCGGTCAAAGGCATGGTGTTCGTACCGTTCTTCGATGAGAGCTATTTGATCAACGAAGTCACCCTCGATGCATTCTGCCCGATTTCGAAGCAGCCGGATTATAAAAAATGCGCCGTCAGGCTGGAGAAAGCATGATGAAGACGTATGCCCATCAATCGAGGAACGCAGCCTATTTTATCTTTGCCGTCTCCGTGCTGCTGCTTCTGATGACGCTGGCAGTAGTTGCTGCGACAGCCTGCGCTGCAGATGTTCCCGACAACTTTGATAACCAGGGTAAAAAACTGTTTGCCGCCCAACAGCAGACACCGACGGGAAATCTCAGCGCCGATTCCGGTAGCAGAACCCTGGCAGAATTTTACGCACTTCGGCAATATCCCGGTTCGCCGCCGCGTATTCCGCACGAAGTCGATCTCAGCTTCAGTGGCAATGAAACCGATTGCCTGTCCTGCCATGGTAAAGGGGGATACAGCCCGGAATTCGATGCCTTCGCTCCAGTTACGCCGCATCCTGAAAATATACTGTGTACCCAGTGCCACGCCCAGGTCCAGACGCAGGCGCTGTTTGTCGGGACTGACTGGGTGTCGATTGCCCCGCCGAAACTCGGGCTTTCCTTTCTTGGCAGCTCTCCTCCCCCGATTCCCCACAGTATGCAACTGCGGGAGAATTGCATCGCCTGCCACACCGGGCCGGGGGCGGTGGCCGAGATCAGGATAGACCATGCATCCCGAGGCGACTGCCGGCAGTGCCACGTGGCTGTTCCCCAGTCTCAAACTCTGACTGAGTTCAAACGGAAATGATTATAATGACCGTCGCCAGCCGGCAAAGAGGCTCGCTCTGCAGGCGCTGCAGCAAGTGGTCCGTCATTCTCATGCTGACGCTATTTATCATCTGTATCACAACTGCTGCGGGCAACACCAGTGAGGAGTCGTTCCTTGACGAAATCAAAGCCGTTGATCAAAACTTCGAAAACAGATCAGTACCTCTGGACCACTACGTGACCGAGGATACGGTTCTGGCACAAGAGAACTACCAGGGTGGCCCGTTCCGGGTTCTGGCCAGGAAGAAATACATCGAACGCTACAAATGCAGCAGCTGTCACGGCGACAAGCCGATCACGGTAAACGAGGCCGGGGAGCTGACACACGGTGACATCGAACTGGAGCATGGCCGAAGCGGCGACGGGCTGACCTGTATTGACTGCCACCACCCGGAAGATCGGGATTACCTTGAGGACAAGAAAGGCAGAAAAATCGATTTTGACCACAGCTATCAGCTCTGCGGCCAGTGCCATTTCCGTCAAAAGCGGGACTGGCTCGGAGGAGCCCATGGCAAGCGCGTTACCAACTGGGCCGGTGATCGAGTGATCTACAATTGTGCGACCTGCCACAACCCTCATTCACCGAAATTTGAGAAGAGGTTTCCCGCAACCTATTCGGTACCGATAGACTGAAGGGAGATACGCATGCGTTCAGACCCCCCGAAATCCGAAAATCTTCCTGGTTTGCCACTGTTCGAGCAGGCTGGCAGCCGCCGGAAATTCATCAAGTCGTTGTCGATTGCTGCCGCTGCGGGCGGTGCGGCGCTGACCACAGGATGCATTCCTTCGGTGGAAGCGGCGGGCTCAGAAGAGTTCAAATTACGGTGGCAGGAGTTTTTCAAGAAGAATTACCGGCTCATGACGCAGGAGGAAAAGGATGCCACCGTGCGCAGGCTGGAGCGTCTGGCCAAACTGCGCGAGGATATGGATATCCAGATGACAAGCCACCCGCCGCAGGAAGGCGTCCTCTACGGCTATGCCTTTAACATCACCCGCTGCGAAGGCTTCATGGAGTGCGTGACGGCCTGCGTCAAGGAGAACAACCTGGACCGCAAGACCGATACTCAGTACATCCGTATTTTCGAGATGGAGCCGGGCCAGTTGGACCCCAGCAGCGGCGACGGCCAGTATTACCATGAGGTCCCGGTAGAAAACAAATTTTACATGGGTACCCAGTGCTTCCATTGTGAAAAAGCACCCTGCACCAAGGCCTGTCCGACCAGAGCTACCTGGAAAGAGCCCGACGGAATCGTCGTGGTGGACTATGACTGGTGCATTGGCTGCCGCTACTGTCAGGCCGCATGTCCATACTATGGGAGAAGATTCAACTGGGGTAAACCAGAGGTTCCCCGAAAGGAACTTACCCGCCGGCAGCACTACCTCGGCAATCGGATTCGTCCCAAGGGCAAGATGGAAAAGTGCACCTTCTGCATTCAGCGAACCAGAAGAGGACGGCTGCCCGCCTGCGTGGAAGCCTGCCCGACGGGTGCGCGGGTGTTCGGTAACCTGCTCGATCCGGACAGCGAGATCCGCTATGTGCTGAAGCACAAGAAGGTGTTCAGGATGAGGGAAGAACTGGGTACAGAGCCGAAGTTCTGGTATTTCATTGACTGACGGGTGAACCGATGCGACCACTGCATGAGAAGAATCTCAGAACGTTTTTCATAGATGTCGCCAGATGGAACCTGCGCGGCGGCATCGGCTTTCAGCTGTTTCGCCTGCTGCTTTTGACACTCATAGGCCTCGGCCTCTATGCCTATTCCTACCAGGCCCGTTACGGCCTTGCCGTCACCGGCATGAACGACATCGTCAGCTGGGGGTTCTACATCTCCAATTTCACCTTTTTTGTCGGTGTTGCTGCTGCAGCCGTCATGCTCATTTTGCCGGCCTATCTCTTTCATGATCCGGATTTTCACCGGATTGTCATCATCGGCGAGGGGGTGGCAGTCGGGGCGCTGGTGATGTGCCTGACCTTTATCCTCGTCGATCTCGGTGGACCGCTTCAGGCCTGGCATCTGATTCCGGTCATCGGCATATTCAATTTTCCCTCTTCAATTCTCGCCTGGGACGTTGTCGTACTGAACGGCTACCTGCTCCTCAACGCTCTGGTGCCAGCCTATATTCTCTACTGCCATTATCGGGGTCGACCCGCCGATGAAAGAAAGTATCGGCCCTTTGTCTTTATTTCCATTTTCTGGGCTTTTTCGATCCATATGGTTACCGCCTTTCTCTATCAAGGACTGCCGGCCCGGCCATTTTGGAATAACCCACTCATGGGACCCCGGTTTCTGGCATCCGCCTTCGCCGCGGGACCTGCCTTGATTACCCTGGTGCTCGCTGTCATTCACAGTTCGACCCCATACAAGATTGAACGCACCGTGTTCAACAAGCTAAGGCTGATTATCGTGGTTTCTGCAATCATCAACCTGATCATGCTGTTTTCAGAGGTCTTCAAAGAGTTCTACTTCCCGACCCATCATTCCAGCTCGGCAGTATATCTTTTCTTCGGAATGGACGGACATAATTCATTGGTTCCGTGGATCTGGACATCGGTGGTGGTCAATATTCTTTCCACCCTGGTACTGGCTTTCAATCCTGGGAAAAATAATCCCAAAATCCTGCTGCCCGCCTGTTTTTTCCTATTCGTAGCCATCTGGATGGAAAAGGGTATCGGCCTTATCGTCCCCGGCTTTCTCCCCAGCCCGCTGGGGGAAGTGGTCGACTATCTGCCGACCTGGGTTGAGTTGTCAGTGACCCTCGGGGTCTTCGCTCTCGGCATCACTATCATTACCTGGCTGATCAGGGCAGCCCTCATAATCGAGCAGAACTATACGGGTCCATAAATGTAATGCCTTATAGAATGTGCCGTAAACCTGGGTAAGTAACTGACATTGTTAGCAATCGAAATCGTATAAACGTAATGAGAGTGAGATTGAAGCGGTTAGCACAGCGCTCAACTCCAGCAACAGACAGTAGATGTGTTGCGATCGGGCTGCTTTTCATTTTTTTGATAGCTCAGGGTCTTCCAAATTGGTTTGTACCCAGCGATCGGAAAGATGAATGTCGGTAGTTTCCAGTATGCCTGGCCCGAGATTGTGGTATTTGTGGGGGGACATGTGCGGGGCCAAGTAAGATATCACCTGCTGTAGCCTCAATTTTTTTGTCCCCTATCGTGAACAGGGCATTTCCCTCGCGTATGATAAAAATTTCATCATAAGGGTGGACATGCCAGCGAGGTCCCACACCTAGTTCTTCGGTTACAAAAAACAGCACCGTGACACCGGTGCCGATGTCTTTGCCCTGAAAATATCCTTTCCATAAATGATCATGTGATGCCCAATCTTGGCGATGGAGAACAGCCGGATTTGGGTTCTCTGTTTTTTCAACCTGGGTTCCTTGATTAATCACTGTCATTGTAAACTCTCTTTGCCAGTATTTCTAAGAAGGCTGGGTGAATTCTCCGCAGCATAGTCGCGTGCCGATGGCGCTTGTCTACCCACTATGGCAGGAGCCTCTTGAATGAGTTCGTCATTTGTAAGGGCATGTACCATGAATAAAGCAAAATCTATGCGTCTGGTGAGATTGCTGGCCAGTATCGGGTCGCCTACGTGTCGACTCCATACCGGCAGCCCCTGACTCGGACCTTCTTCAAGATCACTCCCACGGACAACAGTCCACAGAGTATTGCTGGAGAATACCCGTTGACATGCTTCAATTTGATCGTTGAGATCGACGACACGGAAGAGTCGTCCCGGAACGCCAAATAAACTGACAAACATTTTAAGCTTTAGTGGATATCTGTCCTGACCATCTCTGGTTATGTGCCACCCACAAGAAAAAACAAGACGTGCGTCTGCTGGAGCATAATCAAGTACCGCCTGGCGGTTCCTGAAGCGTATTGCTGCATTCCCCAAGGGACCAGAACGGTAAGTACCCCGTGACAGTGTGTTACCGCCTCCTGTATGACTTCACGGTCGTTGGTGGCGCCTGGAAATATTACAATACGGTCCTTGAATGCATCAAGTTTCTCCACGCTTTGTTTCCGACAGACTGCGGATATTTGATAATCCAGATCTAAGGCATGCTGAATCATGTATTGCCCGAGCTTCCCGGAGGCACCAATGATGCAGATCTTTTTCATGTCCATTATCTGAGTGTGGAGGCGAAGTGTGCCCTTTGTTATTTACGGGTCGATTTAATACCATTTAGTGGTAAGTCAATTAATCCGCTTTTCCTGTCAGAATGCAGCAGCAAGAGCCCCATTAAGATGCAGATGTGGACATACAGGCCACAGATGAGGTCTCCTACGACAAGGTTCAATTCATGGAATTTTTAGAGAATAAGGTGATCAGGAAATCCGCGTAACAGTATCTTCTCCTGCTGAATTGTAAATTACCTTGCTCCTGCCGTATTCAATGGTAAAAATATATTAATATTCATCAGTTAATCTTTTATCCCCGGGAAAAGGAAGCAGCGATGACCATCGAAGACGGGCCGATTCTTATCGTTGAAGACGACGGCAACACAGCTGCTCTGGTGCGCACCTATTTGGAGCGGGAGGGCTTTACAGCCATTCATGCAGCCGACGGACCGAGCGGACTCAAACTTGCCAAAGAGAAAAAGCCGATCTTTGTGATTCTCGACATCATGCTGCCCGGTCTCGACGGTTGGGAAATATGCCGGCAGCTCCGTACGTTTTCCAATGTTCCGCTGCTCATGCTCACTGCCCGGGAAGAAGAAATAGACAGGGTTAAGGGACTGGCCATCGGTGCGGATGATTATGTGATAAAACCATTCAGCCCTCGTGAACTCGTAGAGAGGGTGAAGGCTATCCTGCGCCGTGCCAGACCGCTGGAGGAGCCACAACAGCGGCTCGTCTGCGGTCGACTGGAAATGGACCTCGAAAAACATCGGCTGAAGCGGGACGGCCGGGTGATAAAGCTCACGACAACCGAGTTTCGGCTGCTCAGAACCATCATTCTGTCGCCAGGCCGTGTGTTTACCCGCAATGAACTTCTCAAAAGTCTTTATCAACACGGGGAAATCGTGATCGACCGCGTCATCGATGTTCATATAGGAAAACTGAGGCAGAAGATCGAGGACGAACCGGCAAACCCGAAATACATCCTGACCACACGGGGATTCGGCTACAGCTTCAGCGACGAGGCAGATTCATGAAAAGCCCCGGGGAAAGTCTGCTTGTCAAACTGCTTCTGGTTACCGTGGTGCCGGCCATCACCATTATCCTGGTCATCTGGCTGGCGATCGATAAACAGGCGGCCGGGTATTTCATGGCCCTGATGAAAAAGTATGAAATCTCACCAACCGAGATTCACCAGATGTTTTTGTCTTCGATCCATTTTTCACTCATCTGGGCCAGCATTGTCGCCTTGATCCTTGCTTTCGTTCTCAGCTTTCTGTTGATACGCCGGGTATTGAAACCGCTGTCTCAGATGACCACAATTACCGACCAGGTGGCGGCCGGGGATTTCACTACACGAGTCGATATCACCACCAGAGATGAGGTGGGGAGACTTGGCCAGTCTTTCAATCGTATGGCCGACAGCCTCTCGCGCATAGAACAGCTGCGCAGGAACATGGTGGCAGATGTTGCTCATGAACTGCGTACGCCTCTTACCAACCTGCGCGGCTATCTGGAAGCTCTCAATGATGAGATTCTCGAACCGTCACCCGACACCTTGCGAGTCCTGCAGGAAGAAACCATGCGTCTGGTCAAACTGGTGGAAAACCTTCAGCAGCTGGCCAGAGCCGATGCCGCAAGGAATTATCTGTACCTCGAAGAGGTTCATATTGCAAAAGAGATAGACTATTTGCTCAACCTCTACAGCTCCGGTCTTCAAGATAAGAAGATCTCGGTCAGCACGCACTTTGAAGATGAAGCAGGCTCAGTGTCCGCGGATCGCGATAAATTTCTGCAGGCAGCGAGCAATCTGCTTGACAACTGTTTGAAGTATACGCCGCCGAACGGCCGGATCGATATCTCGAGCCGACGGACACCGGAGACGATGGAAATAAGCTTCTGCAATACCGGGCCGGAAATTTCCAACGCCGATCTTCCCTTCATCTTCGAAAGATTTTTCCGCACAGACCGCTCCCGTTCCCGTGATCACGGGGGGGCAGGCATCGGTCTGGCGATCACCCGTGAACTTATCGAAGCGCACAGCGGTCGAGTCACTGCCGAGAGTGGAGACGGCCGGACCTGCATCAGGATTCACCTGCCCCACTGACCTACCTGCTTCATCTTTACCGAATCTTCACATTCGCTTTAATCGCCCTTTACCTCGATTGTATATATTAATCGGTAAAGGGGCACGGGCAGTGAACAGACTGCCTGCTGCGGTCGCTAATCACCAACAGGAGGTGGAAGATGAGAGCCTTATCAACAGCAGTATTGACAGCATTTTTAGGTCTGGCGGTCAGCGCATGTGTCAGTCAGAAGACGATGGAATCGATGGGCTCCGAGATGAGCAGTATGGATAAGCCCATGGAAAAAAGTATGAAAGACGAGACCATGATGAAAGATGCGGCTACCGATCCGATGAAACCGAAAATGGAAACCATGGATAAAGCCACTCAGTAACAGGAGAGGCGATGCAGAGAATGGAGTTCCCCATGTGGAAAAAATTACGTTCAGCAATTTTTGCCATCGCACTTATTCCGGCCGCGATCTGCGGGATGCATTCGCAGGCCGCGGCCGCGATTGAGCAGGCCCTTTTTGCGGGAGGTTGTTTCTGGTGTATGGAAAAACCGTTCGAAGCATTGAACGGGGTTCTATCGGTATTTTCAGGTTATGCCGGAGGCACAACACCAGATCCAACATATAAAAATTACGGCCCGGGGGGGCATACGGAAGTTGTGCAGATCACTTATGATCCTGAAATGATTTCCTACGGTACACTGCTGGATGTGTTCTGGCGGCAGATCGATCCCACCGACGCGCGGGGACAGTTTGTCGACCGGGGCAACGAGTATATCTCGGCCATCTATGTGTACGGCATTGAGCAGCGGCGGCAGGCCGAGGCCTCTAAGACTCAGCTCATCGCCAGTGATATCTTTGAGAAACCGGTGGTCACCCCCATTCGTGAAGCCCCGAAATTCTGGCCTGCCGAGGATTATCATCAAGACTACTACAAGAAGAATCCGCTTCGCTATGGGTTCTATCGATCACGCTCCGGTCGAGACGACTTTCTGAACCGCACCTGGAAAGACGTAGACATTGATTTGAGCGGCACCCCTAGACACAATATGGAATTGTCGATGAAACCGATGAAACCGATGAAAGACGACGTCATCAAAGGTTTGACGCAGCTACAGTACCAGGTCACTCAGGAAGATGCGACCGAACCTCCTTTTTACAACGAGTATTGGAACCACAAAAAGGCAGGCATCTATGTTGATATCGTTTCCGGTGAAGTGCTGTTCAGTTCCGTCGACAAATACGATTCGGGCACGGGCTGGCCCAGCTTTACCCGCCCGCTGCTGAAAGAAAATATTGTCGAACATGAGGACCGGAAACTTTTCATGATTCGTATTGAGGTGCGCAGCAAAGAGGCCGATTCACACCTTGGTCATGTCTTCACCGATGGACCGGAACCGACCGGATTGCGATACTGCATCAACTCGGCGGCGCTCAGATTTATACCTGCTGAAAAGCTGGTGGAAGATGGTTATGGTGAATTTGCTGCTCTGTTTCGATAAGATTGAATAGCGCTGAGAGGAGGTGACGGCATGGGTGATGAAAACGGCATGACGATTTTCCAGGTTCTTATCTATGCGGCATCGATATCGATATTGCTGCTCAGCGCTGCAGTGACGGCATCGCAGACCAGTCAACAGTCAATGAAAAAAACAACTACCGTGGGCGTCACAGCTGAATATAAATCCGGAGCTATCCCTCTGATCGATCGAGCTGCCCCGGCCACCTATGAAACGGCAACTTTCGGCCTGGGCTGATTCTGGGGCATTGAATCCCGGTTCGGGATCATTGACGGAGTCATAAGAACACGGGTTGGATATGCCGGCGGCCTGGAGCGCTCTCCGACCTACCGCCGGATTGGAGATCATACAGAAGCTGTGCAGCTTGACTACGATCCTCAAAAAATCACCTATGAAGAATTATTGCACATTTTCTGGGACAGCCATGAGTCGTCCTCACAGTCCCTTTCCCGGCAATACTTGAAAGCGGTCTTCTACCAGAACACGGATCAGCGCGACACCGCTCTGGCATCGAAGGCTCATGTGGAAAAGAAGACAGGCGGCACGGTCAGGACCGTCATTGCACCAATGAGATCCTTCACCATGGCGGAGGATTATCATCAGAAATACATGCTGAAGAGTCATCGGACATTAAAGAAGAAGATGGAGCTTGTTTATCCGCAGCCTTCAGACTTTGTCAACTCTACCGCGGCAGCTCGCCTCAACGGATATGCAGGCGGTTACGGTACCAGGGAGCAGCTCTCAGGAGAAATTGATATGTTGGGATTAAGCGCTGAGGGGAAGAAAGAATTAATCAACATTATTGGCAGGTAACGCTGGGATGGGATAAGCCTTTTGGGTGGTGGTTTCTCCTGCTCAAAAGCACGTTAGATCGAGGGCGAAAATCTTTACAATGGATTCACTGAAAATAACAGATATTTCTCCTGAGCATATGCGAATCGAGGCAATTGCGATTAAAGATAGGGGTTTTCCGGCAAGGTACTCTACAGTATGGAATGTCCTGGTTAAAATTGTCAGGAACAATTACGTCCGACTATAGAGGCAGCCTAAGACCAAATCTCACTTCTTACCAGCTCAAAGGTGAGCCAGCTGGTTGGTTAAATATTTAGACAAACATCACAATTTTTCTACCCAGCAGCAGGATCGCCACTATCAGAATCGAGCCGAGAATCTGCTGCATGGTTTGGACCTTAAAGCGCCCGGCTCCCATCAGGGTACCGGCCATTCCCCCTAAAACAACCGCTACTATCAGAGGCAGGAATGGATAAAGGTCAACACTGTTGTGCTGTATTCTGGCAAGCAATCCGGACACTGAATTTACCCAGATAAATATTGCACCGCAGGCGGCCGCCTCCTTGGCGTTGCCCAGGCCCAACAAGATAATCAGCGGAACCAGGTAGACGCCGCCGCCTATTCCAGTGATGCCGGCTATCAGCCCCAATATGGCTCCGCCTGCGATGGCACTGAGAATTTTCCCGCGTTGATCAAGTTGGATCGGCCTGCTGTTGGTTGGGAAGTATATCCGCGCGGCCGCTACGCATAACGAAATCAGCAGCAGCACATAAAATATCATTTTGGGCAGCTGCAGCATTCCGCCAAGATAAGCCATGGGGATCGAGGAAATAATAAACGGCGCAATGAGTCTCAATCGGGCATGGCCATGCAGAAGAAAAACGAGGCTGCCGAATGTGGTGACCAGTATGTTCAAGGTCAGCGACACCATGGGAATGGTCATCGTACTCGCCCCGAACACTGCCAGCAGCGCTGTGTATGAAGACCCCCCTCCCAAACCGACCGAGGCATAGAAAAAGGCCACGACTGCAAAAATTAAAGCCAGTAGAGTGACAGGAATCAGAAGATCGGTCATATCGAGTTCTTCCCGGCCTGCTGTTTTCTTCTACACTCTTTCAATTTCTCGCTGCTCCTCAGGTTGCCCGGCCTGCGGCAACAAAGCCCCAGGTGACGATGTTCGGCTGTTTGAACCGGCAGTCGTCACAGTCCACGAATCAGGTCTTTTGAGGGAAAGTGCTTTTTGCCTGCAGAAAGACACGCACAGCCCGCATCCGCTGCAGAGCGTAGCATTAAAGGTGAGTTCTTTTTTTTCTTCGGTCCGCTCAATTGTGAGTGCGCCCGTTGGGCATATTCCCTTGCATAAAGGGCACAGGTTACAGGCCTCGTTTATAATCAGTCGATGATTGATCAGCCTCGAAAGCGCCTCTCTGTCTTCCGATGCAACCTTTTCCATCAGGTGTTTTTTAATCCGGACCCTGGCGGGTATTCTCCTGCTGCTTCTGGCTGCAGGTCCGGAACTTTCTGTTTGAAAACTGAGTTGGGAACCAATCGTCTCATATACACGTTCTTTCAAGCCGGAGAGAAACGATCTTCTGGCCGACTGGTTGAAGGCGACGACCTCTTGCTGCTCTTTTATGATGATGTGTTTTCTTTTGAACAGAGCGCCGGATTCTTGTTTGAGCCACGCCAGTCTGCGTAAAAATTCCGTCACCCCATGGTAGTTTTTACAACCGGTGCAGGATGACACATTAAACGCCAGGGCGGACTCCCCACATATATTAAGAGCCAGCAGGTGCTCGATCGTTATGCCGCCAAGGCACGGCACCAGCCGTTCCTCCGGGTATATCTGGCTCTGCCTGTTGCACGACACGACAAAAAGCTCAGCGTTATCCTCTGAACAGCAGAAAGACTCGGAATCAAATTCTGGAAAAGTAAAAGCGTCATTCGGACATACGGCTGCACAGAGCATGCATCCGCTACATGAGCGAGCATCGAGGCTGATTCTGCTGTCCCTGAGCGATATTGCGCCTGCCGAGCATACGTCTCGGCAGTTTGAACAATCACAGCGATTCAGGCGTTTTCGCAGACACCTCTCAGGAGCAAAATCAGCCGTCTGCCTGGAGGAATGTGAAGCAAGTTTCTGGATCAGACTTAATGATGACATCATCCTGGGTTTTACTGCCTCACAAGACAAGGGATTCTAACACTTTCGATAAAATTTCTGGCATGCTATTAACGACTTATCAAGACACTCCGCCAGGGATTTATAGAATTGACTTTTCGTTCCTTTTCTTATCGCCTCACAAAAGCTAGGCGCCCAGCTAAGATAATTATGATAAAAATCCTTCTGCTGTCCCCGAAATTTCTCCGCTTCGATAGCTTCTCCTTTCGCCACAGCTTCAGCTTCTCTGGTACTGAGAAATGACATGAACTCCAGCTCTATGGCGATATGATCGGGAGGCTCCTTTTCATCCACGGATAGCCCGGCCTCCTGATAGCTCTTCAGCACGCCCATCGTCGTATCACCCATGATCTGACGATTTTTCTCGAGATACACAGATCCATAAGGCGGAGCTATGAGTTCGAACGGTCCGATAAAAAGTTCCGCATGGGCAAGACTCAGCTGTTCCTGCTCTGTGTTCAGCAAGGCAGGCCCCATATCCGATGCGGCTTGTGCCGCTCCGGGTGCCCACCCGTCAAGGAGCTCCTGTAGGTTCCGGCAGAGGTTCTCTTCGATGAACAGGTTTTTTTCGGGCTCATAAAAGCAGGCTGCCAGCAATTTAAAACAAGTACCGCGTGTTAACGCTTCATTTTGAGAAACCATCACGATGCTTTCATAAGGTTAAGGTCAGGGCTTACGGGACTCAGGTCCACAAGCCCCGACCATTTCATGTCTCTACTTTCGGGCCGAGTATTCCCGTATATAGTATACATTAGGCACGGTACCCTCTTCGGGAAGCAGGACAAAGTGCTTGTGTTTATTGAGCAGTTTCGCCGCTTCACTGTTTGCATCGTTGATGTCACCCACGACACGGGCGCCCGATGGACAGGCTTCGACGCAGGCAGGCAATTCACTGTTCCTGAGGCGGTGATCGCAGAAAATACACTTTTCAACGATATTGTCCCGGCGAACGCTCTCGTAGTCAGGGTGATGATACATCGTCTGGTGAGGCGGATTTGCACCGGTAATCTCTACCAGTTCAGCGCCCGTGGCAGACCCGTTGGGGATCAATTGGGTCTTGTCGGTAAAAAACACCTGGGTGGGCTCACCCTCCTCGTTGTAGCTGATGACGCTGTATTCACCATAAGCACCATCTTTCACTACCTCGTCGAGGCTATACGGGCATGCCTCCTGACAGGCCCTGCAGCCGATGCAGCGTTCGTCGTTGTGCATGGTTATGCCATTCTCCGTCTTGAACATCGCTTTCGGTTCAACCGGGCAGGCTTCAACGCAGGCGGCCTCGCTGCAGTGGTTGCAGAGAACCGGAAGCGTTCTGAATTTAGTGTTCGGAAACGTTCCACTGGTCTCGTGGACAAAATCCGCCCAGTTGAAAGTCTGGCCGTTGCGTCGCAATGCCGTATTGTTCTCGGTCTTACAGGCGAGAGCACAGGCACCACAGCCAACACATTTTCTTAAGTCGATTATCATTGCATATTGTGTCATTGTTCTGTCCTCCTACCTATATCTTCTCGATCTTGACGGCTGCGTGCCCGCCGTTTCTGGCATTCGAACCGGACAGCCTCTCAAGCTCCCAGGGAATGATCGTGTTGTTGTTGACCCCACGGGTGGCGCTCTTGCCAAAATCGTCGGTGGCGGTTCTGCCGTAAGCCCAGTGTCCCTGACCATACGATTTGCTGACCGTTCCGGGTCGCACCCCTTCCCATACCCTGGCAACACATTCGCCCGTTGCTACCGTCGAGGTCAGCCTCACCCGGTCGCCGTCCTTGATACCAAGTTTCTCGGCATCGACGGGGTTGATTCTCAGCGAATCCTGTCCACCGACGTCGCCTGGGTCCACATGTTTGAATTCGTAGTACCAGGGCGCATTCTGGCTCCTGCCCTCACGGTTGAGCCGGGACTTGTAATCGATGAAATCAAATGGATATTCATCTTTGTTGCCATGCCGCAGCGGCGGCTCGTGATGCGGGACGAAGGCCAGTTCGCCGCGGGCCGTGTAATTGCATTTTTCCAGCACCGTGTCGACGTCTACCTTGTGCTTCTCTGCGTGATCACCGAGCACTTTTTTAAGGGTCTCACTGTAGAACTCGAACTTTTTGGTTTCCGTGCTGAAATTTCCGCCCCAGTGCTTCTTGTACTCATACGGATCTGAATTCCACATACCGCGGGCCAGCATGTCATCCCAGCCGTTGATCTTATCCCCATGGGTGTCCTTTTCCCCGTCCCATAATGGCTTGGTGTAATACTTCAGGGCATAGACCGATATTTCCTTGGAATCCTTGGGCTGCGCTCCCGTTTCTGGATCGGAGTACATTTCGACCAGACAGTCGTAAAGGTTGGAAAAACCCCGGTCCTTTAATTTTTCGGCGATCAAGAAGGGAAATTCGGTTTCATCCTGGATTACATCCCAGAGAGGGTCGATAACCGGCTGCAGCAGTGTGCAGGTGGAATAGCGGTTGGCCTTGGTCTTGACATAGCCGTAGCGTTCATACATGTTTACCGTGCAGGGCAGGATAATATCGGCGAACATGGTGAACTCGGAGGCGTTGGTGGTCAGGTGCACCGTGAAAGGCACCGATGCCATAGCGTTTTCCCACAATTCCGTGCCGTTGCACGAGAACGGAAAATTGTTCATGTAGCCGACCAGGACCTTGATATCGTAGGGGTCTTTGTTGATAATACCGTTGGCCGCATTGTTGGTTGAGACACCGCCGCCTGATTTCTTGTTGGCCGCCGGCAGCTCCAGTCTGCCGCGCTGATCGATCTTTTCTTTTTTAGAATGTTTCTGAGCAAGTTCGTCCTGGTACTTTTTCAGGATATCCCCGTCGAGGCTGTTAACCGGTATTTTCGCCGTTTGCAGAGAGCCTCCTACATTATCTATGCCGCCGACTAAACCGCCAAGCGCATGAACCGCCATGGCCGAGTAGGCTCCCCGGGCCTGCATTGCCGCCCCGGGTCCCATCCAGACGCAGACGTTCGGTGCGGCTGCAGCCATGCCGGTTGCCACCCGTTCTATCTGGTCAGCCGGCACTCCGCTCAATTCGGCAGCCTTGGCAGCGGTCATGTCTTTGACCGCGATGTTCCACCACTTGACGATGCCGTGGGTTTCTTTCTCGACAAAATCGGCTTCATCGACCATTTCGCCGGATTTGAACCGGTTCGTTCCATCCTTGAAGTCCCCGACGAAATCCTTGTACCAGAGTCCTTCGGTGAGAATCACATGGGCAACCCCGAGAGCCAGAGCACCGTCGGTACCCGGCATCAGCGGCAGCCATTCGTTGGCTTTTGCCGCACTGGTGGTCAGACGAGGATCGACCGCGGCAACAGTGGCCCGGTCAAGTGCGTCGCCGAGCCGTTTTATGGTGGCCGGAACCATCCGGTTGCTGGCCACCGGGTCGCAGCCCCAGATGAGGATGTATTTTGAATTGCCAATGTCGTAGTCACGGTAATCCCATAGACCTTCGGTATAATATGAGCCGAATTTTTCGGCTTCGGCGCAGGTCGAGCTGTGAGAAATATTGTTCGGCGAACCAAAAACCTTTGTCGTCACATCATAAATCAAGTCCCGCATGTAGGTGTAGCGGCCCCGCATCAGGCAGTATTTCTCGGGCTCCTCGTTTTTCCTGAGCTCCATCATTTTGTCGGCTACAGTATTTAAAGCCTCATCCCAGCTGATGGGCACGAACTTGGGGTCCTCTCCTCTTCCCTTCTTCGGGTTGGTTCGCTTCATCGGTACCTTGATTCGATCCGGGTCATAAACCTGCTGGAGCGAAAGATGTCCCCGCGGGCAGACTTTGCCGTCATTCTGTTTGGAATATCTATTTCCTCTGACCTTGACGGCTCTTCCATCCTGAATAAATACCTCGGCCGGGCACCAGGTCGTACAACCCTGGCAGGTAGTCGGCTTCCATTCTCCCGGCATTACCCCGACCTTGCCTTCATGACTGGCGGCAAGGGCGTTCATGTCCGTTCCGTTGTTCAGCCCGCTGAGTGCGGCCGTGGCCCCTGCGGCTGCGGAAAGTTTTAAAAAGTCTCTCCTCTTGATTTTCATGGTGTCCTCCGGTTCCTGGTTGTCGTTTATCTCATGACTGATACACGAGTGGTGTATCACCTTTGAGTAGCATTATTCGTGCCATGCCATAGAGGAGGGGAAAGGAGGGGGACGTTACCAAAACGTAACGAAAAAACATGTGTGGTAAATATAAAACGAACAATTACAAGATATTATTCAATTATCATTTTTGAATAACAGGGCGGGATAGGCAGAAATGAACGAAAAAACTATTTATTGATTGAAATCAGTATCATATCATTTAGTTCAAGAAACCGAGTGTTACATTGTCGTAACCAGCATGTAATTTCACCAGTGAAATCAAAAATCAGATATCGAGCTTATGCAGGTTGATTTTTTCCCAGAGCGTTTTCCTGCTTATCCCCAAGATTTCTGAAGCTTTTGATCGATTTCCTTTGGTGATCTGCAGAATACGCCTGATGTGTTCTCGTTCTGCTTCAGCGGAGATTTCCTGAAGGGTGGCAAGAACAGTTTTTTCCTGGCGTGATTTGGTAATATGAGCAGGGAGGTCGGCGGGTTGAATTTCATCACTGTCAGCAAGGGCAATGCACCGTTCGATCACGTTCAGAAGTTCCCGCACGTTGCCGGGAAAGGAATATTGCATCATCGCTTCAATGGCTCCCGGTGAAAACGAGACGGCCGTACCCATCTGATCATTAACCTTCCTGGTGAAGGCGTCTACGAGAAGCGGCAGATCCTCTTTTCTTTTGCGCAGCGGAGGCAGTTCCACCGGTATAACATTCAAGCGGTAATAAAGATCTTCGCGGAAGGTTCCCTTTTGGACTTCTTTTTCAAGATTTTTGTTGGTTGCAGTGATGATCCTGACATTGGCGGTGACCGACGCGGTACCCCCCAGCCGCTCAAAAGTTCGCTCTTCCAGTACTCGCAATATTTTAGTTTGAGTCAGAGCGGGCAGATCACCGATTTCATCCAGAAAGATCGAGCCGCCCTCTGCCATTTCAAAACGGCCGGGCTTCTGGGCGGCTGCCCCGGTAAAAGCCCCTTTTTCGTAGCCGAACAGTTCACTTTCTATCAGGTCATCGGGTAAAGCTGCGCAATTCACTCTGATGATCGGCTTGTTTCTTCTGCTGCTTTGAAAATGGATGGTTGAGGCGATAAGTTCCTTGCCAGTCCCGGATTCACCTAGAATCAGAACTGTCGATTCTGTTCTACTGATCTTGTCGAGCAGGCTGAAAACCACCTGCATTGGTTTGCTGTCTCCGATGATCTGAGGTGTGCCGTAAAAGTTGCTCAGCTCTCGTTTCATACGGATATTTTCTTGAGTGATTGCATGCAGATCTGTGGCGCGCTGCACGGTCAGGAGCACCTCATCGAGGTCAAACGGTTTGCTGATATAGTCAAATGCCCCGATTTGCATGGCCTCTACCGCATCTTTTATGTTTCCGTATGCGGTCATCATTATCACCGGTGTCGTGGGTGACTCAGCTATGCATTTTTTCAGTATTTCCAGTCCTCCAGCGTTTGGCAGGCGTATATCGGTAATGACCAGTGAAAATGCGCCCTCTTCCAATGCAGCAAGGGCATCATTGCCGTCCTCGACTGATAGAACGGTGTACCCTTCGGTTTTCAAGGCCTCTTCAAGCGTTACCCTTAAAATTTTCTCATCTTCAACGAGGAGAATACTTTCTCTCATGACATCTCCGGGAAAATGACGGTGACTTTCGTGCCCGTTCCCACCTGGCTGGAAATAAAAATTTCACCTTTGTACTTTTTGACGATTTCATAGCTCATCCACATTCCGATTCCGGTTCCTTCCCCGGCTTTTTTGGTTGAATAAAAGAGCTCAAACACCTCCTCGATTTTATCTTCCGGTATACCGACACCCGTGTCTTCTATGGTGATAATTATCTGATCTTCAGAATGGTGCGCCTTGATTTGCAGCAGTCCACCCGCTTCCATTGCCTGAATGGCATTGATCATGATATTCAGAAAAAGCTCTTCCAGATCATGCGGCGCGATCGGCACATAGAGTTCATGGTCAACATCCTGCCGGTACACTATTGCCTGCTTTTTTAGTCGGTAATCGAGATATCTGTGTACGCTGGCAAGCACCTCCTGCACGTTTGAACGTTTCTCCTCCTTTCCTCGACGACCGGCTGTCCAGAGGAGCTGCCCCACCGTCTGCTTAATACTCTCAAGACCCTCCTCTATCAGATCGAGATAGTTCGCCCGAAACGTACTGTCTTCGCCTTTTTTACGCAGCAACCCGACGCAGTTAAAGAGGCCGCCCAGGGGGTTGTTTATCCGGTGCGCGACACTGGAAGAAAGAACACCCAGGGTTGCTAGTTTTTCCGACTGCAGCAGCTTCTCATGCGCACGTTTCATTTCCTCATTTGCCATTCTGATACGTCTGACCATTTCATTAAAGCTGCGGGTAAGCAGGGCAAGCTCATCATTGCCTTTTACCGGTATGACTTTCTCGCTCATTTCAACCTCGACCTCACCCATGGCCTGGGACAGGTCTATGATCGGTTTGATGAAGCGCCTGCTCAGCAGATAAATCAGTAAGAACAATATGGACAATGCCAGAACTGAATGGGTGATGACCTGCGAGATCATTGCACCGACTTCTTCTTCAACATCTGCAAGTGAAAGTGAAAAAAGGAGTACCCCCCAGCGTTTGCCTTCAATCGATAGCGGAGCGGCAAACTCGAGCGCTGCGTTGTCGCTGCCTTCTTCAGCACTGCTCGATGATTTTATCAGAACCTGGTCTGACTTCTGGGCCTGTTTGATAAACGTATCGTCATATTTCTTGCCATACTCCTGAAAATCGCTGTGGGATATGACTCTTGAGGTGGTGTCGAGTACAGCCACAAAGTTCAGGTCGAGTTCACTGTGCTGGCTCAGGTCTCTCATGTAATTATCGATGAGGGCTCCTTCCTCTACGAGACCGAGTTTTTCATATATCAACTGATTTATAATCAGCGCACTCACGGTCTCAGCGAGCATGCGTCCCTGTCTCTCCGAGGCGTCATAGAGAGCTGAGCGTGTTTTAACTGCGGCAAGCAGACTGATTGCCAGTGTCACAACCAGCACAGAAAGAAACGCTACGAGAATGAATTTTTTCTGCAACGAGATCCCCATATCGCCTGCCGTTTAAAAGGATACTTTAGGATGGCAGCCCTTCCCACAGCCCATAGGAACCGCGTTTATCATCTGCCTGATTCCTACGTAATCGGCGTCTGATGCCGCTACGAATCCGCCCTGAAGATCAGGGTCCAGTTTAGCCAGGATTTCCTTTCCCTTTCTATCATCATGCATGCTGAGCAGCGCTTTTTGAACTTTTTCTACGATCTGGTAAGGAGTGCGGGGTGATACCACCACGGGGCCGGTTGGAATCGGATCGGACATAGCGACAATTTTTAACCCGTACGGTTTGTACCTCTCTGCTGAGGAAAGGCTAATGGCGCCGGCATCGAACTCTTTGCTGATCACCTTTTTGGCAACCGTGTCGTGGTAGTTGTAATGTTGGTAGGTCTCCAGATTGTCGAGGTGGATTCCTGCCCAGGCGAGCATATACCGTGGTATCAGATTACCCGAAGTCGACCAGAGGGATGCAAAGGCAAATTTTTTGTCAACAAGTTGCGACACTTCCTCTATCGACCCGTTCATACCGGTGACGATTACACTTCTGTAAAATGTCTCACCCCGTCCCGTCCTGCTTTTAGCAATTGGTGGCGCATCGAAGCGTTTATAGGCGTCCAGATAAGTCAAGGGACCGAGCAGGGCAAAAGACAATTTTCCCCGGCCGAGCTGGGTGACGACATCAGGATATGTTTTCTCGAGATGCAGCTCGATGTTCAAACCGGTCACCGATGAAAGATAATTTACCAATGGCTGGTAGCGCTCGTAGGCGATGACTGGATTGTCCTTGGGCAACACCCCGAACAGGATTGACTCATTTCCAGCCGAAGCCCAATTTTCTTTCTCGGAATCATCCTTTGCCACCGAATCCCTGTTGTTTTTGATAAAAGCCCGCATGGCTCTGATGCCGTCATAATTGCTGTCAGGCACCTCAACGAAGCGCTCGATCCTCATCGCCTCAAGAATCGCCTTACCCTCGGGATCGTTGTGCATTTCCAGGAAGATCGACCGCAGAGATCTTTTTAAATATGATGAAATACCCGGATGCACAACCACCGGCGGAATGCCGAACGGCGGCGAACGATGAATAATACGGGTTTGCTCCGTGTAAGGTGAACCGCTGTTAACCATGAAGTTGTATACAATTGAATCGACCGCGGCAGCGTCGGCCCGCTTCTTGGCTACGATCTCAACCGACTTGTTATGGCTGTAGCTGTACTGGTAGGAGCTGAAGAAGTCTTCCGGGGATTCGTTGCGTTTGGCCAGCATGTAGGAAGGGTAGAGACGACCGCTGTTTGATTTGGGATCGACAAAGACAAACGTCTTGCCTTTAAGTTCCTCTACCTCTTCGATTGGGCTGTCTTTATGGACGATGATGTTGGAGTGGTAGTAAACCTCTCCGTCGACCTGCGGGGCAACCAGCAACTCAGCTCCGAATTTTTGATTATCGAGAACGTATGGTGATGAACAAATGAAAGCGAGGTCGACGTCCTGGTTCTCCAGCATCACATCAATCTCGTCATAAGTCGTGCGGTGCACCATCTCTGCAGGTAGTCCGAGCTTGCTGCCCAGATAATCAACTACCTGCTGATAATACCTGACGGCGCTCACAGGAGTGATCATGCTGGCAACGCCGACCTGAATTGAAGGTTGAGCTGCAAGAGAACGGCAAAAAAGCGTCCCGATAAACAGAATTGTCAGTAATGAAGTTCGAAAAGTCATCGGTCACCCGTTGGCTTGAGAAAATGGTATTCCTTGCTGCTTGCAATTATCAGTCCATCTCCCAGACCTGTTACTATACACGAGATTGAAACAACTATCTAATCAGACGTTTCGAAAACGTAACACTATGGCTGCGCATGATCGGGCTGGTCATCCATTCTCGAAAGTCACCAATTACTGTTGCCTGTCAGTCCCGGAGATACCACTGTTGGGGGGTGGATATCTGCTTGAAATTGTATACCATTATTTCGTGGCCACTTAAAAATCTGTGCACGCGGCAACCAGCATGAATTACTGGCATCTTTCTTGTAAAGGATTTTAGTGCAATAACTAAATTATAAAAAAACTCCGAGCTGATTGACCTTAACCTCACCAGGAATGGTCTGAGGCCGACAGGGTACGAATGGAAACGGTCGTGCCTCCCGACTATGGAAAGGAGTCATTATGCCCGGCATATTTGCCAAGTGTTCACCGACACTCCCCGGGATGTCCCGGCCTGACCCGCCCCTGACGGACATGTGTGAGAGAGATAACCTGCCTTTGTCTGGGAATTAATGACAGATACGAGCTCAGGTGCACCTTCTGCATGCCAGAGAAGTGGATAGATCTGCTGCCACACGATGAAATCCTCATTTTTGAGGAATTCGCGAGGTCTGTGACGATTTTCTGCAGTATGGGGGCAAGAATGCTTAAAACATGTCTCTAAGATGAAAGAGTTCTCGATCTGAAGAGGATGCTCCGAAGCGGCAGAGATATCGAAGACAGAGGCACCGCCGTCCGGGAGTGCTCCAGGAACGGCCCATTAGCGGCAGAGCCGCCGAGATGAACAGCACATTCAAAGAACAGTGATTCATGGCTTCAAATGGAGGTTGATATGATATCGGTAGACCAGGCCTTGGCGATATTACATGATAATCTGCCCGAACCGGTAAAAAAAAGCGTTTCGCTGGCTCATGCATACGACTGCAGAATATGCGAAGATATATTCGCACCAGAACCATCCCCCCGCTATACCAATTCAGCCATGGACGGTTTTGCAGTCAGATGGGATGACTGCAAAAGAGCCTCACAAGACAATCCACTAGCACTCGAGATTATAGGCGAAAGTCAGGCCGGCGGTCCATTTCAGGGGCGGCTGACGAGCGGCGGCGCAATCAGGATCAGCACAGGGGCGATGCTGCCGGACGGAGCGGATAGCGTTGTTAGAGTCGAGGATACTGTTGAGAGTGACGGCCATGTCAGCATCATGGCATGTAAAGGGCTCGGCCAGGACGTCAGATACCAGGGCGAGGAATTTCAAAAAGGTGCGTTGCTTTTCCCTCGAAACACATGTCTGAGGGCGCGTGAACTGGCCATGCTGGCATCTTTCGGGGTGCACACCGTTGATGTTTTCATGCCCCCCCGCGTTTCTCTTTTGATTACCGGGACCGAGTTGGCCCGATATGACGAGGAGGACATTAAAGCACACCAGATCAGGGACTCGAACACCATCATGCTGGAGAGTGCCGTCAGGGATTCCGGGGCGGTCTTACGATGTTCGAATCATGTTGAAGACAACCTGGCAGATACCATCCGGGCACTATCGGAGGCGATGCAGGAAGAGGATTCGGTCATTTTGTGTTCCGGCGGTGTCTCGGTAGGGCGGCACGATCATGTCAAAGACGCGGCCAAAGCGGTCGGTTTTAAAGAATTATTCTGGAAAATACGCCAGAAACCGGGCAAACCTTTATTTGTTGGGCGCCACGATAACATACTGTTATTCGGGCTACCCGGTAATCCGGTCTCGGCGTATATGTGCTTCAGGAACTATGTCAGGCCGGTGCTGGCGGAATTGCAGGGGACGCAATCGCTCAATCACACCATCACAGCCAAGACGACGACGAGAATAAGCAATACGGGTTCAAGAACTAATTTCATACGCGTGGTGATCGAGAACGAACCGAACGAGGTCGCCCGGATCACTGAAGTTTCCAAACAGGGCTCCCACATGCTCAGTTCAATCGTCCATGCTGACGGCTATATAGTGCTACACCCGGGTGAAACACTGGAAACCTGTGATCTAACCGAAGTGTTTCTGTTTTAAGAAGAGAAGTTACTATTGCTTGATGGCACAGTGCAGCAGATCGATTTTTAACGCTTATACACCCAGCCTCTTTCCCTGGTATGATCAATGTCTTCTAATCCGGGAAATCCAGATTGACCATCAGAGATAATCTCAATGTCACACAGGGGCAACAGAGCGGCAGCTCTCGGCTTTAAATCATATGTTTCAGGTCTGACAAGAATCATCAAGCCTGGTTCGATTACCTCTCGAAGACTATTTGACTCACAGACAACTGCAGCATTCTCAGGGATGAAGCTCCTGAACTGAAGGTAACCTTCCTCAATACAGTCATGATCGCTTCTCAGGTAAAATGCTCTTTTTGCCCCAGCACGAAGCACTCTTGAGGTGTCCTTGTCCAAATCTATTCGGGTTTCTTCGAACAGCCGCCCGACTATTTCATTGCCGGAGTGGCTGCCGTGATATATCCCTTCGTCGGGATACACCGCAGACACTTTGAGAGTATAGATATCAGCGGTTAAACGGACCTTATTTATGAGCTGACATATAAATTCTGTTTTGCCAACATTTCGTCCTGTTCCCGCTACAATCAACAAATTTTTGTGCTTAACAATCATTACTGCATCATATCACTGATAGCTCAATTTGGATCGATTTCTATTGTGACAGATAGAAACAGAAGGGGTCCTGATGAGATACCTTAAGGAACTTGCACAGTCATGGTCCTGCCGCCATAGCCATGGACTGAGTCGTGGGCTCTTATGGAAACTTTTTTTGTCTTTTGCGGGATTTTGACAGAGCCGAGACTCCTCGTGAACGGCTGCTCCTCCACATGAGGATGGTGCAGGGTTCTGGTGGCTATGACATTGTCCTGTTCATCAACAATATCCCATTTGTCGGCGTAGTGGTCCCAGCCGGTATCGGCGTGAGTCACCTCAACGCTGAATTCGTAGACTCCATTGCCGCTCTTTTTCACCTTGACATCGGTGACGTCGGCCTCTCCTGCGTATACTGAGACTGTGGTAAATGCCAGGAGAGCGACTGAAAAGAACGTGCTTGGCATTACTGATCGCTTCATACGACAATACCTCCAGATGATAGATGAACTTTTTAGTACCATAGCAGCACCAGGGCAGCTTCGCCAGCAATCTGAAGATCCGGTGAAGAAGATGAAGAAGAAAAGGTGAGCTCATGTTAAACAGCGGGCCTCAAACGATCGTAAAGACACACGACTGGACTTTTATTTTCTGCAAAGATGGGTATCATGGTCTGGCTGATCGCTTTCGGCAGCCGCATGCGTTTTTGCGGTACCGGCGAGCGGTCTTGAAATCCAAACAACAAACCCGGATCGGATATTATTAGAGGCTACCATAGAGATGTCATTGATCAATGCTGACCATTAACCACCTCGATATACGCTACGGCGAAAAACATCTTTTCAGGGATATCTCAACGGTCGTGCATCCGGGTGACCGGATCGGGCTGGTCGGTGTCAACGGCACGGGTAAATCGACCCTGATGAAAATCATGGCTGCCGAGGTCGTCGCCGACGACGGGGTGGTGAGTAAATCGAAACATTTCAGTGTCGGCTACCTCCCCCAGGAGCCGTCTCTGCTCAGTTCGCGGCGATCGCTCTACGATGAGGCCATTCAGTCGTTTGGTGATCTGCTTGAGCTGCAGAAGGAAGCCGATCGGCTCAACAAAATGCTTGGCACGGCCGATGAGTCAGGTGACGATTTTGCTGATCTCCTGCAGCGCCAGGGTGAGATCCAGCACCAGCTCGACAACAGCGACATCTACACGATCAAGACCAGAACGGAAAAAGTACTGTTCGGCCTGGGCTTCAGCGAAGCGGATTTAGAGGCCGAGGTCTCGACATTTTCCGGCGGCTGGGTGATGCGGCTGCTGCTGGCCAAGATGCTGCTCCAGTCGCCGTCGCTGCTGCTGCTCGATGAGCCGACCAACCACCTCGATCTTGACTCGCTCACCTGGCTGGAGTCGTTCCTGCAGAGTTACCACGGCGCCCTGGTGATCATTTCCCATGACCGTATGTTCCTGGATAGAACCACGAATCAGACCTGGGAACTCAGTCTCGGTCAGCTCACCAGCTATAAAGGCAACTACTCCACATACGTGCAGGATAAGGAGGAGCGCCGCCGGATAGAAAAGGCGTCCTATGATAATCAACAGGCCCAGATCAGGCAGACCATGCGCTTTGTCGAGCGCTTTCGGGCTAAATCGACCAAGGCCCGCCAGGTCCAGTCCAAACTCAAACAGCTTGACCGGCTCGAGCGCATCGAGCTTGCGGAGGAGGAACACTCCATCCGTTTTACCTTTCCGCCGGCGCCCCATTCGGGACGCGATGTGATGATGGCCGAGTCGATCGACAAAAGTTTCGCCGACAGACCGGTGTTCACCTCGGTTGATCTGCAGCTGCAGCGGGGCGACAAGGTGGCGGTGGTCGGCGTCAATGGGGCCGGCAAGTCGACCCTGCTGAAAATCCTTGCCGGACAACTGCCGCCCGATAACGGCAGCCGCCGGCTCGGAAGCGGCGTGCAGGTTACCTATTTCGGACAGCACCAGGCCCAGGAACTGGCACCCGACTTCACGGTACTGGAAAGCCTTTCCCATGTCGCCGGTGATATGACCATCACCCGGATGCGTTCGCTGCTCGGCGCCTTTCTGTTCAGGGGCGAGGATGTCGACAAAAAGGTCTCAGTCCTGTCCGGCGGCGAGAAGAGCCGGCTTGCCCTGGCCCGGATGATCGCCGTACCGGCAAACTGCATGCTTCTGGACGAACCGACCAACCACCTGGACATGCATTCCCAGGAGGTTCTCCAAGAGGCCATGCGCCAGTATGACGGCACCATCGTCGTGGTTTCTCATAACCGTTACTTTGTCGACAGCTTCATTACCAAGGTGCTGGAAATTAAAGATGGCAGGGCCTCCATTTTCGACGGCAGCGTTGCCGAGTATCTGGAGCACCAGGAGCGGCTTGCCCTGAAAGAGTCTGCCGTGACCAGCAGCAATGAGCAGGGTGAACATGAACAGGAACCCCAGCAGAGCAGTAGAAAGGAAAAGCGCCGCCAGGAAGCATTAAAGCGGGAAAAACGGAGAAAAGTCGCCGGTCCGTGGTTGAAAAAACTGGCGGAGGCCGAGAAAAAGGTGGAGAAGCTCGATCGGCTCAAGGAGAAACTGGAGGCCGAGCTGGCTGACCCGGAACTCTACCAGAGAAGCGAAGACTGGTCGGCGGTCAATGAAAAATACCGTGACTGCACGAGGCGGCTGGAGCGCTGGATGAACCGCTGGGAAGAGGCGCAGGCGAAAATCGATGACATAGACAGCCGCGAAGACGAACTAATTAACTGAATTTTCGCGGTTGCCCGAATGATGCAAAATTGACATATACACACCTCTGGGGTAAAAACTAGTGAAAATCAAAAGTCTATTTGTGGTTAGGGATAAACGATACAATCAGCGGAGGTCTGAAGGATGAAAAAATGGGAGTGCACCGTATGCGGCTATATTCACGAAGGTGAGGCGCCGCCTGACGAATGTCCGGTTTGTGGGGTGGGTCCGGAATATTTCAAAGAAGTGGTCGACAGCGGGGAAGAGACCGTATCTGCTCCTGAAGCGGCTGCTCAGCAGGAATCCGCCGAATCGGATGCTGAACCAGCCAGCGCCGCCGCTGAGCAGGACAAGCCGGTCAAAAAATGGGAGTGCACCGTCTGCGGGTATATCCACGAAGGTCCTGAACCGCCCGACAGCTGCCCGGTCTGCGGGGCCGGCCCTGAGTATTTCAAGGAGATCGTTGAAAAAGAGGCCAAAACGCTGACTGAAAAGGTTCTGGAACCCGAGGCCGGGGCGACTGATAAAAAAGCGCAGCCCAGCCTGTTCAGGCGTATGGTGATGAAGCATCACCTGCACCCGATTGCGGTTCACACGCCCAACGGCGTGCTGCCGATGGCGCTGGTTTTTCTGGCGATCGGCATCGTTCTGGGCTTTGCCGGCTTCGAGCAGGCCGCATTTTTCAGCCTCGTCTTTGTGCTGATCAACATGCCGTTCGTGATCTTCACCGGCTACGTTGCCTGGCAGGAGCGCTACAACGGCGCCATGACCAAGCTCTTCGGAGTCAAGATCGGGGCCTCCATCGTTGTCTTGGCGACGGTACTGGCCCTGGTGATCTGGAGGCTGGTGCAGCCGGAGGTGGCAGCATCGGCCGGCCGCTGGACCTATCTGCTGATCTGTCTGATCAGCGTCGCCGCCGCCGGGCTGGCAGGGCATATGGGCGGCAAGCTTGTCTTCGGGGCACGCAAGGAGTAGCCGGAAAAGGTTGAGCTCCTCGCTGCTGTAAAGAAAAAACGGCCGCTGTCCCTCCCTGGAAGGAGGGCAGCGGCCGTTTTTTTGTTGATGAAAAAGATCAGTTCTTCAACGCCTCACCAATCGAATCACAGACATAGTCGATATTGGCGGTGGTCAGGCCGGCAACATTGATTCTGCCGCCGCCGACCACATAGATGGCCTTGTTTTCCTTGAGCCAGGCCACGTTTGAATCGTTCAGTCCGCTGAAAGAGAACATGCCGCGCTGGCGCTTGATATAGGAAAAATCCTGGTCCACGCCGCGGGCGGCAAGACCGTCGACGAAAGCAGTGCGCATCGTCACGATCCGTTTGCACATCGTGGCGAGTTCCTGACGCCAGCTCTGTTCCAGCTCAGCTGTGGTCAATACGGTTTTGACGATCATCCCTCCATGGGCGGGCGGGTTCGAATAGCAGACCCGCACCGTCAAATCCAGATGACTCTTGGCTACGGCGGCTTCTTCCGCGGTCGGGCAGACGACGGTAATGGCGCCCGTTCGTTCGTTGTAGAGGCCGAAATTTTTGGAAAACGAACTGGCTATGTAAAAATCGTTGCCGGTTGCGGCAAAAGCCTCCACACTGGCGCGGTCTGCCTCGATGCTGCCGCCGAAACCCTGATAGGCGAAATCGAGAAACCCTGTCCAGCCCTTTTCAGCAGCCAGGCCGGCGATCTCCGACCACTGCGCATCATCGAGGTCAACGCCGCTGGGGTTGTGGCAGCAGGCGTGCAGCAGTACCACGTCGCCGGCTCGAACCTGGGAGAGCGTCTGGGTCAGTTCGTCATATTTGAGCCCTTTGGTTTCACGATCGTAATACGGATAGGTTTTTATGGGGAAGCCGGCTGCAGCGAATATGCCGTTATGATTGGCCCAGGTGGGGTCGCTGATCCAGACGGCGGCGTCGGGATTGAACTTTTTTATCAATTCGGCGCCGATGCGCAGTGCACCGGTTCCGCCCGGAGCATGAGCGGTCGTGGCGCGGCCCGAGGAGATGACTTCACTCTCGGAGCCAAACATCAAGCGCTGAGCACAGTCACCATAGGCGGGGTCACCGCTGATACCCAGGTAGCTCTTGGTCTGCTGTTCGTCTAAAATCAGTCGTTCCGCCTGCTTGACGCTGGCCGGAATCGGGGTGACGCCGTTATCGTCCTTGTAGACGCCGGCACCGAGATTGACTTTGTCGGGGTTCGGGTCATTCTTGAATGCTTCGGTCAGTCCGAAGATCGCATCAGCAGGAGCGGGCGTTATCGATTTCCACATGGGTTCCTCTCTGTTGTTATAAGTTGTCAGCTGAAACGGCAATGATAACTATCAGGGTAAACAGCTGTCAACCTCGGCTGCTGAAATGGGGCAGCGTTTGCTAATGATCATTAAAAGCGTTCTGAATCGATGTTTTCGTGGTATTGCTGAACATGCTGAACTCAGTCACACAGCTCTTAACAAACGACTATATCAGGTAAATTATCAGGATACACGAAGAAGATGAAAAGCGATTTTAGAGCACTGATTTTTGATATGGACGGGACCCTGATCGATTCCGAACGAATTCACTGGCAGGCCTGGAAAGTAACACTGGGGGCACACGGGGCTCGGGTGCCCGATTACCAGGACTTCAAGAAGTATGTCGGCGTCAGCGACGAGCAGATGGCCGCCGAATTTATCAGTTCCGGCGCTTTGAGGCTCAGTGGAAATCAGCTGGTCGCCAATAAATGTTCTGCTTACCACGAGCTGATACCGGAAATCGAACTCCTCCCCGGTGTGGAAAAGATTCTGGAACGTTTCAGCGGGCGCTGCCGGATGGCGGTGGCTTCTTCCTCTCCGCACCGGGAGGTGAGAGCCATTCTCGCCCATCACAAGCTCTCGGACTATTTCGAAACCGTGGTCGGCGGGGATATGGTCGAGCGCAAGAAACCGGACCCTGAGATATACACCCTGACCGTATCTCGCCTTAGTCTGGTTCCTGCAGACTGTATCGCTTTTGAGGATTCGCAGTCGGGAATCGCTGCCGCCGACTCAGCCGGGCTGGCCACCATTGCTGTTCCCCATGCGATGTCGATCGATCATGACTTCAGCCGGGCAGATGCTGTTCTCGCCAGTCTCGAGGAGATCGATGCCGAGCTGCTGAAAGGTATCAGGCAGAGCCGGCATTGATCAGTATTGAGCCGGGTATCGAAGCTCAACCACCTCGAGTGGCTCAGCTTTCTGTGTCCGAATCCTTTGGCATGTAGGGAGAGAGGTCTTTGACGTAACGGGTTAGCACCTTGTACTTCTTTTTGTTCAGGATGGCCACGGCACGGGGGCCGTCCTCGCCCGAGAATCTGATTAACAGCTGATTTATCTCGGGGTAATTTTTCAGCGGACAGGTGATCAGGCTTTCGATGTTGATCTCGTGATCGCGCAGAATTGCCGCAACGTCGGCTATGGTGCCGATCTTGTCGCGAACCAGCACGCAGACCCTTACAGAATCTTCGCTCATACCAATCGCATCGAGCAATACCTCCATCACGTCGGTGCTGGTGATGATGCCGACCAGTTCGTTGTCTTCCATCACCGGCAGGGAGTTGATGTTTTTGGTCTGCATGATGAAGGCGGCGCGCTCGATGGTGGTTTCGGTGGTGATTGTTTGCACGGTCTTGACCATGATCATCTCAACCAGGAGCTTTTCCAGCAGAAAAGTCAGCTCGTGGGTGCTCAGCGTTGTCGCCGGTGACGCCCAATACTGCTTGAGATCCCGGTCTGAAAGGATGCCGATCAGCTTGCCTTTGTCATTGACGACCAGAAGGTGGTCGATGGCCCACTTTTCGATCAGCTCTCTGGCTTCCACGAGCGTCGCTTTCGGGGAGATGGTAATCAGGTTGGTGTGCATGATTCTGCCGACGTACATGAGCTGCCTCCGCAAAGTGGTAATCTTGAATTCGCAAGTAAATTACTGCTCGTTTTTAGCATTGCTGCCGACACTATCTTCAGCCATTATAGGACGATGTCTCCGGTGAAACAATGCCTTTGTCATAAATGGCTGCAGCGATGGTGTCGCGCTGGCCGAAAATGTCCCGAACGTATCGTAATCCGACCAAAAAAAACTTGCCTGGATTGCGGATTTCAGAGTAGTTTCACCAATTACCCTGAGTAACGGCCATATCGGCCTTTTGTCAGTCAACCCAAAACTCTGGAGCGATACGGACGAAAATCTGATGACTCTTAACAACCAAAATAATTCGGCCTGGATGTCCGGTAACGAAGCCATTGCGCTGGCCGCCTACGAGGCAGGTGTCGCCGTGGCTTCCGGTTATCCGGGAACCCCATCGACGGAGATCATGGAGTATCTCTCCACCTACGACTCGGTCTATACCGAGTGGGCCCCCAATGAGAAGGTCGGTCTCGAGGTGGCGATCGGCGCATCCTTTGCCGGCGGCCGGGCTCTGGCCACCATGAAGCATGTCGGTCTCAACGTCGCCGCCGATCCGCTTTTCACCGCCTCCTATACCGGCGGTAAAGGCGGGCTCGTCATCCTGACCGCCGATGACCCCGATATGCACTCCTCCCAGAACGAGCAGGACAACCGCAACTATGCGCTGGCGGCAAAGATACCGATGCTCGAGCCCTCGGATCCCGCCGAGGCCAAGGAGTATTTAAAACGGGCCTTCGATCTCAGCGAGCAGTTCGATACCCCGGTGCTGGTTCGGATCACCACCAGGATCGCTCATGTCAAAGGTGTTATCCAGAGAGCTGAGGTGGTTACAGCGCCGCTGAAAACGGGTATCGAGAAGCATCCGGAAAAATTCGTCATGCTGCCGGCGATGGCCCGCAGGCGCAGAGTTTTTGTCGAAGAACGCATGCAGAAGTGCACCGAGCTTGCAGAAACCGCCGACTTCAACGTTGTCGAGGATGGCGATAGAAAACGAGGCTTTATCACCTCGGGCGTCTCCTACCTCTATGTAAAGGAGGCGTTTCCCGAAGCGGCGGTTTTAAAGCTGGGCATGTGCTGGCCGCTGCCGGAACAGAAAATCAGAGATTTTGCGGCCTCGGTTGACGAACTCTTCGTGGTCGAGGAACTCGACCCGTTCCTGGAGACCCAGATCAAAGCCATGGGCATCGACTGTCACGGCAAAGATCTGATTCCGGCGATCGGCGAGCTCAATACCGCGATCGTCAGAAAATCGATCGACCCCGAGCGGGCGAAAAAAGATTTATACGAGCCGGTGGAACTGCCGCCGCGGCCCCCCAATATGTGTGCCGGCTGCCCCCACCGCGGTATCTTTTTCACCCTGTCGCGGATGAAGGTTTTTGTCTCGGGCGATATCGGTTGTTATACACTGGGCTTTCTCCCACCGCTCAATGCGCTTGACTCGACCGTCTGTATGGGTGCAGCGATACCGATGGCCCACGGCATGGTTAAAGCGATCGGTCCGGATGCCAATGACAAGATCGTTTCGGTAATTGGCGACTCGACTTTTGTCCACTCCGGTATTACCGGTCTGATCAATTCGGTCTACAACGGCTCGGCCGCAACCCTGATCATCCTCGATAACCGGATCACGGCGATGACCGGGCAGCAGCCCAACCCGGCGTCGGGCAATACCATCCGCGGCGAGGCCGCCCAGGAACTCGACCTCGAAGCCCTGTGCCGTTCGGTCGGCGTCAAGCATGTCCGGCTGCTCGATCCCCACGACGTTCCGGAGTGCCGCAAGGTGATCAAGGAGGAAGTGGCTCGCGACGAGATGTCCGTCATCATCGCTCAGGCGCCCTGTGTGCTGCTGCCGGAGCTGAAGCTGCGCAAACCGGTTTCTTATTACACCAATATCGACAACTGCGTCGGCTGCACCTCCTGTATCAGGCTGGGCTGCCCGGCGATCAGCTGGACCGCCTTCAAGGAGGGCGAGGCCGAAGCCAGGGGCTACAAGAAAAGTCAGAAAGGCTACTCCAGAATCGACGAGGTGATCTGCAATGATTGCGGTCAGTGTGCGTCGCTGTGTAAATTCAATGCAATCACCAGAGGGGAGCCGAAATAATGAGCGATATCAAAAATATACTGTTTTCAGGAGTTGGCGGGCAGGGCATCCTGCTGGCCAGTGAGTTGACCGCGGCGGCGCTGCTGCAGGCCGGCTATGATGTGAAAAAAAGTGAAGTTCACGGCATGGCCCAGCGCGGCGGTTCGGTAACCGCTCAGCTGCGCTACGGCACGAAGGTCTACTCGCCGCTGATCGATCCCGGCGCCGCCGATATTCAGATGGCTTTTGAAATGATGGAGGCCGTCCGTTACCTGCCTTATCTCAATAAAAACAGCACGGTGATCGTCAATACCCAGATGATCCTGCCGCCGTCGGTGGCAACCGGTCAGGCCAGCTATCCTGAAAACGTTCTCGATGAGCTTAAAAAAAGAGATATCAGGGTGATCGCTGTCGACGCTTTTTCCATCGCCCGTGAAGCCGGTGAGGTGCGTACCGCCAACGTCGCTTTGGTGGGGGCGCTGTCGGTGCATCTCGATGTCGATGACCAGCTCTTCGAAGCGATTATCGAAGAGCGGGTCCCCGCGCGTTTTTTGAAAGAAAATATGAAGGCTTTTGCCGGCGGCCGGGCTGCCGGAGCACAGTAGCAGAGCTGAGCGAGAATCAATGCAGGTGAAGAGAGGAGTCTAATGTCGACAATCTATTGGGATGAAGAGATGGAGACCCTGCCGCGGGTCGGGCTGGAATCGATCCAGCTGAAGCGGCTCCAGTCGCTGATCGCCAGGGTCTATGAGACGGTTGCACCCTACCGGGAAAAAATGGATGCAGCCGGTGTCAAACCGGCCGATATCCGGGAACTCGACGATCTGCAGAAACTGCCGTTCACCACCAAGGAGGATCTGCGGGAGAACTATCCGTTCGGTATGTTCACCATGGATCTGGAAGATATCGTCAGGGTTCACGCCTCATCCGGCACCACCGGCAAACCCACCGTGGTCGGCTACACCGGAAAAGACATAGACACCTGGGCCAACCTGATGGCCCGGGCCCTGTCCTGCGCCGGTGTGACCAAGGGTGATATGGTTCATAACGCCTATGGCTACGGTCTGTTCACCGGCGGTCTCGGTGCCCACTATGGCGCCGAAAAACTGGGCGCCACGGTGATTCCGGTCTCGGGCGGCAACTCGAAACGGCAGATCACCATCATGCGCGATTTCGGTTCGACGATCCTGATGTCGACCCCATCGTATGCGCTGAACCTTGCCGAGGCGATGGAGCATATGGGCATCGATCCGTCCTCGCTGTCGCTGCGGGTCGGTATTTTCGGGGCTGAACCATGGTCTGACAATATGCGCGAAGAGGTGGAGAATAAACTGAACCTCAAAGCGGTCGATATCTACGGCCTCTCTGAAGTGATCGGCCCCGGTGTGGCCCAGGAATGCCTGACCTCGAGCGGCGGCATGCACATCTTCGAGGATCACTTCCTGCCCGAGGTCATCGATCCCGATAGGGGCGAACGGCTGCCCCCCGGGGAGCGCGGCGAACTGGTTTTCACCACCCTGACCAAAGAGGCGTTTCCGGTGATCCGCTACCGGACCAGAGACATCACCACCCTGCACTACGAGACCTGTAACTGCGGCCGTACTCTGGTCAGGATGGACAAGGTGACCGGGCGCTCCGACGACATGCTGATCATCCGCGGCGTCAACGTCTTTCCGTCCCAGGTCGAGCATGTGCTGATGGGTATAGAAGGGGTGGAACCGCATTACCAGATCGTTGTCGAGCGGGACGGTTCGCTTGACACGATGACCGTCGAGGTCGAAGTGAGCGATTCCCTGTTCTCCGATGAAATCAAGGAACTGGAGCAGCTTACCAGACGCATAACCAGAGATATCAAAGATATTCTCGGTGTCACCTGCCGGGTGAAACTGGTCAATCCCCGCACCATAGAGCGCAGTCAGGGAAAGGCGCAGCGGGTTATCGACAATCGTAAAATCTGAGTTGGGAGAAGATCATGCGGGTAGAACAGATTGCGGTATTTCTCGAGAACAAATCGGGCAGACTGGCCGAAATCACCTCGGTCATTGCCGAGAATAATATCAATATCAGAGCCCTTTCCGTTGCCGACACCGCCGATTTCGGTATCCTGCGGCTGATCGTCGACAAAGTCGAAGAGGCCGAGAAGGTGCTCAAGGAGAAGGGGTTCACGGTTGGAAAAACCAACGTTATCGCTGTCGAGGTTCCCGACCGGACCGGCGGTCTGGCGGCGGTGCTCGACTGCATTCAGAAAATAGGGCTCAATGTCGAGTACATGTACGCCTTTGTCAACAAGACCGGAGAAAATGCGGTGCTGATTTTCCGGTTCGACGACATGACCAGGGCGATCGATTCGCTCCAGGAACATGGTTTTACCATTCTTCAGAGCAGTCAGGTTTACAATCTGTAAAATATCGGCATAAGAAAGCGCAGGTCCCGCAGATTTTCTGAGACCGGCCGAATCCTTGGCCGGAAACGGATTCAATACGACGAAGATGAAATTTTCCTGCTGTCTCGCAGCCGTTGAGCTAACGTGCGGCGGGGGCAGGAAGCGGTGGTGGATATAATGGTTTGGGATAACGACGAGTTGATGGCGGCCGATGAGCTGCAGCGGCTGCAGCTGGGACGCTTACAGAAAACCCTGAAACGGGTGGCGGGGCATGTGCCCTTTTATCGAAATACCTTCAAGAACGACAAGGTCGATGTAGAGTCGATTCTGGCGCTCGACGATATAAGGAGGCTGCCGTTCACCACTAAACAGGATCTGCGCAACAACTACCCGTACGGGATGTTCGCCGTTCCGCTCAGGGACGTGGTCAGGATTCACTCATCGTCGGGAACCACCGGTATGGCGACGGTGGTTGGCTATACCCAGAACGACATCAACACCTGGTCAAACCTGATCGCCCGGATCCTGACGGCGGCCGGGGTCGGTGCCGACGATGTCATCCAGATTGCCTTTGGTTACGGCCTTTTCACCGGCGGCTTCGGTCTGCACTACGGAGCTGAGAGGCTCGGCGCTTCGGTTATCCCGATATCTTCGGGCAACACCCGGAGGCAGATCCAGATCATGCAGGACTTCAAATCGACCGCTCTGGTCTGCACACCGTCGTATGCTCTGAAGATTGCTGATGTGATGATGGATCTCGGTATCAATCCCAACGGCCTCTCCCTGCGATACGGCCTCTTTGGCGCCGAACCGTGGTCCGAGAAGATGCGGGAGGAGATCAGGGATCGCCTCGGTATCCTGGCCACCGACAATTACGGCCTATCAGAAGTCATGGGTCCCGGTGTGGCCGGTGAATGCCAGCAGTGCAACGGCCTGCATGTCAACGAAGATCATTTTTATATCGAGGTGCTCGACCCGGTAACCCTTGAACCGGTGGCTCCGGGCGAACGCGGCGAACTGGTGATTACCACCCTGACCAAGGAGGCCTTTCCGGTCGTCCGTTACCGGACCAGGGATCTGACCAGGATAATCCCCGAACCCTGCCCGTGCGGCCGCACCTTCACCAGGATCGAGCGGATCACCGGCCGGACCGACGATATGCTGATCATCAAGGGCGTCAATGTCTTCCCGACCCAGATTGAGTCGATCCTGTTCGATATCGAAGGGACCCAGCCGCATTATAATCTGATCATCGAACGGGAGAATAACGAAGACAAAGTGACGGTTCTGATCGAAGTGGTCGAATCGATCTTTTTCGACCAGATGAAGAAACAGCGAACCATGGTCGATCATATCAGAAAACGCCTCGCTTCGGAACTCGGCGTCGGTGTCAATGTCAAACTGGTCGAAGAGAGAAGCCTCGAGCGCTTTAACGGCAAAGGCGCCCGGGTCATCGACAGGCGTGAGCTATAAGCTGAGGTAAATCCATGCGCAGAGACAAACGGCAAGTCGACCAGCTCAGAGTTTTTTCAGTGCACCCCGATATTCAGCCGCAGGCCTATGCCTCGCTGCTGATCAAGACCGGGAATACCCAGGTGATCTGCGCGGTCAGTCTCGAGGATCGGGTCCCGTCTTTTCTGGAGGGGACTTCTCAGGGATGGATTACCGCCGAATACTCGATTCTGCCCGGGGCGACCTCTTCGCGCTATCGGCGTGAGGTCGGCAGCCGCTCGGGACGGAGTATGGAAATTCAGCGCCTCATCGGCCGCAGCCTGCGGATGATGGTCAATCTGCAGGATCTTGACGGTTATACCCTGCGGGTTGATTGCGATGTCCTCAATGCCGATGGCGGCACCAGAACGGCGTCGATCACCGGGGCGGCTCTGGCGGTGAAGACGGCGATCATCAAGATGGCGGCCGAGGACCGGCTCGTTTCACTGCCTTCGATCCTGCCCACCGCAGCCGTTTCAGTCGGCATTCTCGACGGAGAGGTGCTGCTCGATCTGGATTATTACGAGGATTCCCGGGCCGACGCCGATGGTAATTTCGTCATGGCAGATGGCCACTGGGTTGAAATTCAGGTGACCGCTGAAGGCGTGTTGCTCAGCGATGAGCAGTTCGGCCGGATGAAAGACTTTGCCGCCAGAGGTATTTCCGAGTTGTCCCAGCTCTGGGATTCAGTCTCCTGATATAATTTCTCCATGATCAGCGGTACGAAGGAATGGGCGGTGGCGGAAATCAACTGCTGCGTCGGCTGCCCCCATGGCTGCCGCTACTGCTACGCCCGGATCGCTGCGCTGAAAAACAAACTGATCGATTCGGCTGAGCAGTGGACGCAGATGGTGTGCTCCGCTGATGCGCTGCCGCTGGACGTTCCCCGCTACGCGGGACAGGTCATGTTCCCGGCTGCCCACGATATCGTCCAGGAAAACCTGGCGCTTGCTATCGATGTCATCGATCGGCTTCTGGCGGCCGGCAATACGGTATTGATCGTTTCCAAGCCGGACGTTTCCTGTGTCGAGCAGCTCTGTGAGCGCTTCAAGGATCGGCGCGACCGGATTCTATTCCGCTTCACCATCAGCGCCAGAAATCCCGATATCGTCTCGTTCTGGGAGCCGA
>CAWADO010000013.1:0-75593 GCA_963780775.1 uncultured delta proteobacterium
GAAGCGCAGCTGCTGTTGTTGCTCTACTGTTTGATTATCGATTTATTATAGCTTTATCTGTGGCCACAGCGAAGAGGTCCCACCCGTTCCCATTCCGAACACGGTAGTTAAGCTCTTCTGCGCCGATGGTACTGCATGGGCAACCGTGTGGGAGAGTAGGTCGCCGCAGATTTCTTTGTACAAAACCCCGTGTTTCAATAGAAGCACGGGGTTTGTGTTTTCAGCCCTTCTTTGTCTCTTCTTCTGTCCTCTGGCTCTCTGTGGAGCTAGTAACGGACTTTATTTCTTTGGTTGAATCCGGGGGTGGTTCGGCTGCGGCTGCGGCTCTCCGGCCTTTTTCGCCGTGGTGCTGAAAAGTCGACGGGAAGTCGGCCTGCGGCCTTTGAAAACCGTCGACAACCGTTTTCATCACCCCGGCGGGCTTCCGCGATGCAGCCTCCGCCAACCACCCCCTTCTGCACGTCTGCAAATTACTGCTATGGGCCTGAAATGTACGAACGAGGGCGGAAATGTGGTGGAGTGTGCATCAGTGCAGGCCCTGGAGGTCAATGAAAACAGGCCCGCAGGGTTGCGCAGCAACCGGCTGCCATAGGCTGCGGAGCAGCCGTCATCCAGCCGGCCTCATTGACCGGAAGATCAGGCCGGAGCGCAGCACACGGAGCCACAGTTCTGCCCGGCCGAACCACCCCCTCCTGCCTTCAGCCCCTTTCTGTCTTCTGTCCTCTGGCTTCTGACTCCTGGCACCTATAAATTTTCACTCGGCATTATATGAGTCTTCCTTTATAATCTTCCAATCGGCTTTTTCCGTCAAACCTTCTCGATCTTAAATCGTATCACGCTGCGTCGCTATGATGTTTCAACTGAGCAGAAAGACAATCTTCTTTATGATAATGAGTTGTTTTTTTGCTTTTTCGATTATCATTATTATTGGTAAAAACGGAGTTTTAAAAGATACATCATTGGCCCACTCCCCCCATAATCTGTTATTTTTTTTTGATCAGTTTTTTGTAGAATTTTTTGTTCTGCTCCTGCTTGGAAATATACTGCTCTACAGACGTTTATTCTGGCGGGTTCTGCTCTATATTTTGAGTTCAGCATTTATTGTTATTTACGCTTTTCAACTCATCTCACTGCATTACACCAAAGATTTCATATCGAGCCTGGCAATCGACAACATCGACCACCTCTATCTGTTTCTCGACTGGTACCATATAGTTTTATTATTGCTGATTTTTACTGCTGTTTTTTTGAGTATCTTTCTGACTGAAAATGGAACCGTGCCGATCGCCCGGCGCCGTCGTTTACCTACCTTTCCTTCTCTGTTGCTGGTACTTGCTATAGTTTCCGTTGCAACCATTGATATGTGGTTGCCTGGGAATACACAAAGAGACAGAAGTTCATACGCAACAGGAAATCTGACAGTCCGGGGGAGCCCGATCATTTCGCTGGGGTCCACCCTCTATAAAAAAAGCAGCGAATATGCGGCGATTGGCAACAACCCTCATCTGACCAAAGACGAACTCTCTGAAATCAGCAACTTCGGCTTTCACTACAACCACAACGCCCCCTACCCGCTGATAAAAAATACTATTTATCAGGGAGAAACACCTTTTCTCCTAGAGCCGAAACGTGATTCGCCCCCCCCGAACGTCATCGTCATCTTTTCAGAAGGATTATCGGCCCGGGCAATCGGTGCGTACGGCTCCGTCTACTCGGACCTGACGCCGTACATCGACGATTTTTCACAGCAAAGCATGGTCGTAGAACGCTACTACAACCACACAGCAGCAACCTATCGCGGTCTGCACGGTCAGCTTGCATCCACCTTCCCGCTTTTCGGAGGTGCCGGCGGCTGGCATTCAGAAGAACAAGAAGCCTCGGGGAGAAGCTATCTGACGCTTGCCGATTTATTTCGGCAGCGTAATTATGAAACTGTTTTTCTGGATTCGCACCATCAGGACCATCGATCACGGGTCGATGAAATGATGGCGGAACTGGGATTCGAGACGATCCTCACCGGGGACGAACTGGCGGAGTCCTATCTTGACAGTGCAGCCCCACTGGGAGAGATGGCCTATTCCGACCAGCAATACTTTGACAGTGTGGTTGCCTACCTGAAAAACAGGATGGGCAGTGCCGAAGCCAGAAAACCTTTGTTCTTGAGTCTCTACAATTTTGGCACCCATGCTTTTCTGAACCATTCAAAGGACGGATACCGCTATCATAGCTACAACAATGTTGTACTCAACAACACCCACAACTTCGACTTTGCTTTCGGCCAACTCTGGAACTACATCAAGACGTCGCCCTACAGCAAAAATACGGTTGTTGTTTTTACCGCAGACCATTGTCATTTCCATGAATTTGCCTTTCTCGATGCTTTCAGTGATCCGGATTACGAACAGAAGTTCGTAGACCGTATTCCCCTCATTATACATGACCCGACCAGAATACTGCCGCCGGTGTACGACGCCGGAAATTCGAGCAGTATCGATTTTGCCCCGACCATGGCCCATTATTTCGGCCTGGAAAACGTTAAAAACCCGTTTATGGGAAAGTCAATTTTCGAACGAAAACAGCGCTTGGACAAGCACGTTTCAGTCGCCGCCCTCGGGCCCAGTGAAGTTTATCTTATCGACGGAAAAAAGATACATCGATTCGGTGAACAGAGCTCATACGAATCGACGCTGAAAATCCTCGATAAATACATCGCTATTGTCAGGCAGCTGGAGCTTGAAAACAGGATTTGGGACGACGATCTATTCCCTGAGTGAGTTTATCAGCTCTTCCTGCATTCGGGACAATCACTTTCGATGAAGCGCGGATCGACCGGGTAGACGAGCAGTTCTGATGGCGCGCGCCAGGTTCCATCAAAACTTTCCAGTTTGCTGCATGTCGGGCAGATCACGATCTGCTCCTGGTAGGAATCGATCAGATCCAACGCCTGCTTCAACTCCTGCAAAGAATAATTCAGCGACGACTGTATGGTGACGATACGCTCAGCCACCTTGATTCTGCAACGAAGTTCGTCGTTGTTGAACGGCTTGGTTATGTAGTCGTCGGCACCGGCATCGAACCCTTTACTGATATCGTTCCTGCTGTCACGAGCCGTCAGCAGGATGACGTGAATCGGGCTGTTGCGTTTCATGTCTTTAATTTTTCGACACAGCTCAACACCGCTCAGCCCGGGCATTTCCCAGTCGAGTATTGCTATCTGCGGCGGATGTTCATGCTGGAGAATCTTCCAGGCCTCTTCTCCGTCTTTTGTACTTTCGACGCTATAGCCCCAATCTTCCAGACTCACCTGCACCATCAATCTGGTGGTATATTCGTCTTCGGCAATTAAGATCTTCACGATTCTCTCACTATGCTCCGGGTAATGTTCTACAAATATGAGACATTTCCAGTTATTATCCGGTAAATTAGAGTTTTTGTCCAATTTAAAAAGAGTTTAGTAAAAAAGATCCTGCCCGTTGTCTCATCATGAACCTGAAAAAAAACCTGGGTACAATTCTAAGCCCCGACGAACTGAAGAAACTGGTGCTCAGTTTTGATGTCGTCGGTGATATAGCCATCATCATTGTTCCAGCGGATTTGTCTCACCGGGAAACAGCCATTGCTGGAGCCATCCTTAAAACAAACAGAAATATACGAGTCGTGGCCAAGCGCGACAGTCACTATCAAACAAATAACAGAACGATAAAACTCAAAATAATCGGAGGAGAAAACCGCAAGGAAACCGTTCATAAAGAGTTTGGTATTCAGCTGAAGCTCAATGCAGAAGAAGTCTACTTTTCGGTACGAAGTTCCACCGAACGAAGAAGGCTCGCTTCCCTGGTGGAGCCCGGGGAGCATGTTCTGGTTCTGTTCTCTGGTATCGCCCCCTACCCGCTTCACATTGCCCGTTTCAGCGCTGCCGCTTCGATCACCGGTATTGAAAGAAACCCGGCCGCGCATCGCTACGCTGAAATGAATCTTGCTCTCAACAAGGCAGCAGACAAGATAGATCTTTATCATGGCGATGCAGACATTATCTGTCCTCGGCTCGGCAGAATATTTGACCGGGTCGTCATGCCGCTGCCGAAGGCCGGATTCACGTATGTACCTACCGCATTGAAAAGCCTAAAGGAGAATGGCCGATTGCATTTCTATACCATCCAGAAAACCGATACTGTCATAGAAACCGTTAACTCTCTGGAGCGCATCTGCAATGAACACGGGCGCCGCATAACCGATTATCGGGTAGCTGTCTGTGGCCATACCGGGCCTAAACATTATCGATATTGTATCGATGCTTTCATAAGATAGCTTGATGGTAAGAAAAAATATCAGAACTTTGTTCGCACAACCGAGTATTAAAGATTACAGGTTTGGACAGAAGGTGTTTCGTAAACTCATCTTTTCAATTCTTTAAAGAACAAGTTGCATGATATAAAAAGTTTCCCAGAGGACGCTGACCATGGAAGCCCGCAGAGAACTGACGATTTTTTCCGACTATATCTGACCCTGGTGCTATTTCATTACCGGGCGTATTGATAAACTGAAGCAGGAATACGATATAGCACTTGTCTGGAAAGCCTTTCCCCTTCACCCCCAGACTCCGCCTGAAGGCCTCCGGCTCGAAGAACTGTTCAACGCTCCAGCTGAGAAAATCTCGGCCATGATTGCCGGCCTGAAGCAGACGGCGAACCAACTCGGCCTTCCCTTTGGCGAACGGACCATGACCTACAATTCCCGGCTGGCCCAGGAGTTGGGATTATGGGCTGAAGAGCTTGGCCATGGTGAATCATTTCATCATGCAGCGTTCAGGGCATACTTCGTCGACGGCAACAACCTTGCTGACCTGTCGACACTCCTGGAACTTGCCGAATCCGTTGGCTTGCCTGTAGAAGAAGCCCGGCACATTCTTCAGACAAGAAGCTATGGCGCCAAAGTCGATATGCATTGGCAGGAATCTCGACAGCTTGGCATCAACGCTGTTCCAACTTTCGTTATCGGCCTGAATCGCCTGGTCGGGGCCCAGAGTTACCAGGCGCTTGAAGAACTTGTCCAGATGGCGGGGGTAAAAAAGAAAAATTGCTGACTCGCTGGCAGGCTGATCATCAGCATTAACCGACCTCAGACGAACCTCTCAGCATTGCAGACAGCAGCTAACGGGATAAAAACTTTCATAACAAATCGGTAGCAATATTTTTTCTGTCTATGGTATTACCTGTGCAGCAAGAACAGCCTTCAACCAGCCTGTTAACTAACAGAAAAATAGTGATACACACTACGGGCATTGTAGCGCTGGATATTTTCTGTCACCCAGCCCCTTGCTCATCTCACAGTAAGATTACAGGTCTTTAGATGAACATCACCATCGACTCACCGCTCGATATGCATCTGCATCTCCGGGAAGGAGAAATGCTTGGGGTAACGGTGCCTCCCTCAGCGGCCCAGTTCGCCGGGGCGGTGATCATGCCCAACCTGGTCAAGCCGGTCGATTCACTCGACTATATATTGAGCTATCGAAAGGCCATCGATTATTACTGCAGTGAAGGACCGTTCACTCCTTACATGACGCTGTTCTTCAAGAACTACTCGCGTGCCGAGCTGGAAGCGGCCCGCCCTCACATTCTCGGGATCAAGTTGTATCCGGCCGGGATTACGACGCAGAGTGAAGCCGGTGTCAGTGACTTCGGTGCCATTGAACAAACGCTTGACCACATGCAGGAACTCGGGATACCGCTGCTCGTCCATGGCGAAAGCGACGGGTTCGTCATGGACCGGGAACAAGAATTTTTGCCTACGTATCGTTCCCTGGCAAAACGATTCCCGCAGCTGCATATTATCATGGAGCATATAACGACTGCTGATGCGGTTGAATTGCTCGAGGAATGTCCCAATCTTTCAGCTACCGTCACCCTTCATCACCTGATGATAACCTTAGATGACGTTGTCGGCGATCTGATGCGCCCCGATCTCTTCTGCAAACCGATCGCCAAAACCCCGCGCGACCGCCACGCTCTGCAAAAAGCCGTCTTCAACGGTCATCCGCAGATCATGTTCGGATCCGATTCGGCGCCGCACCCGCGCCACAAAAAGGAATGTATCGGCTGTGCCGCCGGCGTTTTTTCCGCCCCGGTCGTCCTTCCCCTGCTGGCCCAGATTTTTGAAGATGGTGATTGTCTCGACAAACTCCAGGGGTTTGTCAGCACCATTGCCCGCAAACGATATCAACTCACACCACCGAAAAAAAAAGTAACGCTGGCAAAGGTACCCTGGAACGTGCCGGAGTTTTACGGTGACGTGCGGCCGTTTTTCGCCGGTGAATCGATCCGCTGGTCAATCGTACCAACAAGCTGACGGGAACTGCCAGAAAACATGAACAAGGTTATAGAGCTGCTGAAATCACATCGCTCAATTCGGAAATTTACCGATAAACCAATACCTCCTGCAGTTGTCGAAGAATTGATCCTGGCCGGTCAGAGTGCGGCGACTTCCAGCTTTATCCAGGCCTGCAGCGTTATCCAGGTAAGTGATCCCGATACCAGAGCCATTCTGTGCGAAATCGCCGCCGGCCAGCCATATGTCAAGGAAGCCCCGCTATTTCTGGTTTACTGCGCTGATATGCAGCGTCATCAGATGGCCTGCGATATGCACGGAGCCGACATGCTCTCAGGCTTTACCGAACAGTTTCTGACCGCCTCGATCGACTGCGCTCTTTTTGCCCAGAACGTTATCGTTGCTGCAGAATCCCTCGGCCTGGGAGGCTGCTATATCGGGGCCCTGAGAAACGATATCGGTGCCGTTGACAAGCTGCTCGGCCTGCCTGACAAGGTTTATCCGGTATTTGGCATGTGCCTCGGCTACCCTGACCAGAATCCGGAAGTGAAACCGCGGCTTCCCGTTGAAGTTGTTCTCAAACAGCATCGCTACGATGATAAAAACGACCGTTCATCGATCAGAAGCTACGATGAAGCGGTGCGCGAGTATTACAGAACCAGAACCGGTGGTAAAAAGGACAATTCCTGGAGCGAACAGATCTCCGAGATGCTGATAAAAGAAGCCAGACCCCACATGCTCGATTACCTCAAATCCAAGGGCTTTCTGCTCAGATAAGCTGCGATAACTGCGGTCGTGTCAGAAATCACCATCTTCATCGACGGTAACGAAGCCGTCGCCCGAGCTGCCGTCGAGTGCGGCTGCCGCTTCTTTGCCGGCTACCCCATCACTCCGGCAACGACGATTTTTCAGCATATGCTCGAGCTGCTGCCGCCGCACCGGGGTATCTGTCTTCAGGGTGAAGATGAGATCGCCTCGATCGGCTTCTGCATCGGGGCCTCGATGGCCGGCCTCAAAGCCATGACCGCAACTTCGGGCCCGGGAATCAGCCTGTTCAGCGAACAGATATCTTTTGCGATCGGCGGTGAGATACCGCTGGTTATCGTCGATGTCCAGCGGCTTGGGCCGTCTACCGGCTCTGCAACAAAGGGGGCCGACTCCGACATTGCATTCCTGCGCTGGGGCAACAGCGGAGGATTGCCGGTCATTGTCCTGGCCCCGGTCGATGCCGCGGACTGCTACAACCTGACATTCCACGCCTTCAACATGGCGGAAACCTACCGCTGTCCGGTATTCATCGCCTCGAACAAGGAGATCGGCATGACCAGGGAATCGGTAGCCGTCTCGAGCCTGCGCACAGAGGAGGTGGTATCCAGACCCAGGGCTGAGACAAACGCTGAACACTACCAACCATTTTCAGCACCTCCGGATTCGCTGGTTCCCCCATTTCTGCCCATCGGCGGCCGGACCCTGGTGCGCCAGACATCGTCATCTCACGGTCCGGACGGCTATATTACCAATTCCGCAGATGTACTGGATGAAGGAATCCGTCGAATGCGAAACAAGCTGATACGCCATCGAGATGCGCTCAGCCTGTATCAACTCGACGAAGATCCCCAGGCCGATATCCTGCTCATTACCTTTGGGGTAACATCACGGGCTGCCAGAGATTGCCTGGTGCAGCTCAGAGAACATCAGGTAAAGGTTACGCTCCTGGTATTGAAAACGCTCTATCCGGTACCCGAAAAACTTCTTAGAAATCAGATAAGCAGGGTTTCCCGGGTCATGGTCGTGGAGATGAATCTTGGCCAGTATGTCAGAGAAATTGAACGGTTCAGCGGTTCCACAGAGATTGAGTTTTTCGGTAAAATGAACGGTGAACTGATTTCACCTGAAGAGATATACCGGGTTATCAACCCATGACCAGTCTCATCAACAAAGACAGACCGCTGATATTCTGTCCGGGCTGTTCGCATGAGCGGGTGGTGCCCGCCCTGGACAAGAGCTTTCGTGAGCAGGGACTGGCCGGTCACGAGATTGCCATCGTCACCGATATCGGCTGTTCCGGCCTTTTCGACACATTTTTCAATACCCACGCCCTGCACGGTCTGCACGGCCGGGCCCTCACCTATGCGACCGGGCTCAAACTTGCCTGCCCGGCGCTTACTGTCGTGGTTGTCATGGGAGATGGCGGACTTGGGATCGGCGGAGCCCATGTATTGAGCAGCTGTCGCAGAAATCTCGACCTGACCCTGCTGGTACTGAACAATTTCAACTACGGTATGACCGGAGGGCAATGCTCGGCTACCACACCAGTAGAAGCTCAGACCGCATCGAACTTTCTCGGCCGGCTCGAAGCACCGCTCGATATCTGCAAAGTCGGCGGCAGCGCCGGCGCAACCTGGATCGACCGTCTTCCTGCGCATGACTCGAATCTTTCTTCTCGAATCAGCCGGGCGATTTCGAACAACGGGTTTTCCATAGTCGATATCACCGGTGTTTGCCCCGGACGATTTTCAAAGCGAAACAAGCAGGCCGCCCGACTCATCGCTGAGGCTGCAGAGGGCTTTGCGACGGGAATTAATCCCAATCCTGAACGCAGTGGTGAAGAATACGGCAGCAACTACCGCCGCCACTGCACCGCTCTGAAACAAGCTAAGCTGCCGACCGAAATAGCAGCTCAGTCACAACCCACCATTTCCAGACCGCTGGCCGTACTCTTTCTCGGAGCGGCGGGGCAAAGAGTCAATACAGCGGCCGAGATACTCTGCTTATCAGGGATTCATGCCGGACTGCAGGCAAGCATGAAGAGTGATTATCCGATCACGGTTCTGCGCGGACACTCGATCAGTGAAGTGATTCTCAGTCCGGAGCCGATCGGGTTCACCGCTACCGAATCCCCCGATATTATCATCGCGCTGGCTGCCGAAGGCGTTGCCCGCAAACTTCAGCTGATCGAGGCGGCTGATTCAAATTGCCTGATCTTTTGCCGGGCAGGCATCGAGCTTCCGCAGACCAAGGCTCGATTATTAACTTTCGATCTCAGCCGCAAACGCCTGAATGCTCAGCACTGGGCCCTCGCCTTTCTGGCTCTGCTCGCCCGTCACCACCAGGTGATCGAAGAGCAGCACCTGTTCCTCGGCCTGGCATCAAAATTCAGCCCCCAGCACCAGGCAGAGGCAGTTGAGATCGTTGAGCTGGCCGGTGCGATCGAAGCCGACAGCTCATCAGGGTTTGAGTAGCCTACTTCAACGTTTCTTCGAGAAAAGAGAGAAAACGTCTCCACGACTGCTTGTCCGCCTCTTCACGATAACGTTCCGAGCCAAATACGGTAAAGGCATGGGGGGCACCGCTGTAGGTTATCATCTCATGGGGGACAGCAGCTTCCTCGAGTTCTACGGCAAGATCGGCGAAATCTTCCATGCTGACGGCTGTATCAGCCGTACCGTGAAAAACCATGACCTTTCCTGATGTTGCCTGATAGTTCTGTCCATCCGGGGTCTGCAGACCGCCGTGAAATGAGACAAAACCGGCAGCGTCCATGCCGGAGCGGGCGGCTTCAAGCACAACGGCGCCGCCGAAACAGTAGCCAAAGAAGACCGCATTCTCTTTACTTCCGGAGAGTTCCGCCGCCTTTTCAAAGCCGGCGCTAAGCAGTTTTCTCATCAGCTCACGGTCTTGATAAAGGGCGCCGGTCAACGCTTGTTTCTCGCCGGTCTCGGTAGGCCGTACGCCTTTACCGAACATGTCCAGAGCAAAAACGTTGTAGCCCTGTTCGGCGAGCATCTCGGCGCGCTTGACTTCGTAGTCAGTGAGCCCGTCCCAGTCATGAACCATGATCAGCAGCGGAGCGTTGTCTGCCGCTTTCTGGAAGTGCCCCTCAAAGGCTTTGCCGTCCACCTCATAGGTAACCGCTGCAGACAGCGCATAAAGCGGTGCGAATAAGACAAAGATCCAGGTCAGCATTATCGATTTCATATCAGTTTCTCCAATGTTCAGGTGATGAATAGGTCAGGGCTGATACCCTGACTGTCTGACTACAATAATGCGGCCTGGCCACTTATCAATATCTGATGGGAGCCGGGATTCTCCGTGAACTCGTAGGGGGAAAGGAAGATCCAGACCAGCACTCAAAAGAAAAACTGGTGGAACGTGGAGACTCCGAGGCGGTGCTCAGACACTGAAAGGATAATTTATTCCCGGATGATGCTGGTAACCTTCCAGTTCGAAATCATCAGCACGCACCCAGGTCTCGAGGTCCTCAAGCGTTTTGATGTCCGGGTTGATAACCAGCCTGGGAGATGGGTACGGCTCTCTTCTCAACTGTACATCACGCATCAGTTCCAGCTGATCTTCATAGATATGGACATTGATGATTTTGTGAAACGCCTTGGCCGGCTTGAGACCGGTGATCTGAGCCATGATCATCAGCAGCCAGCCGACCTGTACCTGATTGAACCCGTGCCCAAGAGGCAGATCATCGGAACGCTGATAGGAGGTGAGGTAGAGATGGCCGTCGAGAATTGAAAAGGTGTGTGTGTGCATACACGGGTTCAGGCAGGCGCGGTCGCGTTCTCCCGGGTTATAGAAGGTCATGATCTCACAGCGGTTGTCAATGCCTTTACGCAGATCTTCGTAGACATTTTTTAACTGATCGATGCGCTTGCCTTCCGGATTTCTCCAGTCTCTGCCTTGGGCTCCGTAGCAGCGCCCCATGTCGTCCGTTCCTTTGCGAAACGGGTTGTCGAGCCAGTCCTGATTGTCATTGGCATTCGCATTCCAGGTGTTGCAGCCGATACTCCTAAACTCGGCGGCACTGGTGTATCCCCGCAGATATCCGAGCATTTCGGCGATTGCCGGCTTCCAAAGCAGTTTTTTGGTGGTCAGCACCGGCAGCGTCGAGTCGCTTACATCGTAGCTGAGATTGGCATCGATGATTGTCAGGCAGCGCTTTCCGGTCCGCTTGTTTTCCACCCAGACACCGTCGTCAATAACTCTTCTGCATAGATCAAGATATTGTTTCATGCCGTCTCCGCTCTGGCTATCATTTTCAGGTAAGCACCGGCCTCATATCGATTATAGCTGGCCGCACCTGACATTCTTGGTGTTGATTTTACGAAAGTCAAGCATGATTACAGAACAGATTTTTCTCAAGTTTTCAATTGAGCCAATCTGCTTTTAAAAAGAACACTGGTAGAGTAGACTCACCGATCTGCACCGTGTGCATTGACCCAGCATATTGAGAAACTGATGCTTATCACGCCTGCAAGGTATTCATATCGATCATGGATTCACTGACCTGCGATCTCTGTGTTATCGGCGGCGGTATTGTCGGCGTTTCGACCGCCCGTGAACTCAGTCAACGATTCCCGCACCTGTCCATCGTTCTTGTCGAAAAGGAAGACGGACCTGCCCGCCATCAGACCGGTCATAACTCCGGTGTCGTTCATGCCGGCGTCTATTACCAACCCGGCAGTCTCAAAGCTGATTTCTGCAGACGCGGCGCAGAGATCACCAGACAGCTCTGTATCGACCACAATCTGCCTTATCAGCAATGCGGCAAACTCCTGGTGGCGACAGACGAGATCGAGTATCAGCGCATGCTCGACCTCGAGACGCGCTGTGCCCGCAATAAGATTGAGGTGAGCCGTTTGACCGAATCTGATCTGCAGAAAAGAGAACCCAATATCATCGGCATCGGCGCTCTTTTCGTACCCCTGACCGCCATAACCGATTTCATTGCGGTCACCGCGACACTGCTTGAACAGTTTAAGAAAAAAGGCGGTTCAGCAATCTTCAAGGCCGAGGTCAGAGGTATCGAAGAACAATCGAATACGGTAAGGATTTGGACGAAAGAGAAAAGGATAGAGGCCGCATCTCTTATTGTCTGCGGCGGGCTGATGGCCGATCGGCTGGCGCGGATGATGGATATCGACCTCGACTTTCAGATCGTGCCGTTTCGGGGCGAATATTATCAACTGGCCCGGCGCTATGACGGGATCGTCCAGCATTTGATATATCCGATCCCGGATCCTGATCTGCCCTTCCTCGGGGTGCACCTGACCCGCATGGTGAACGGTACGGTTACGGTCGGTCCCAACGCGGTGCTCGGCTGGAAACGCGAAGGTTATGGCCGGATAAATTTCAGCGCCGCGGAAACCATTGAAATGCTCAGATTTCCAGGTTTTAGAAAAGTGATCAGAGCAAACATCAAAACCGGCCTGCAGGAATGGATCGATTCTCTCTACAAGCCGGGTTACCTGCAGCGGGTTCGGAAATACTGTCCGCAGCTGCGCCTTGCCGACCTGCTGCCATATCCCGCCGGTATCAGAGCGCAGGCCGTTCTCTCAGACGGCTCGCTGGTTCACGATTTTCTCTTTTCGGAAACAGGGCGCTCCCTGCATGTCTGCAACGCCCCGTCGCCGGCCGCCACCTCAGCCGTACCGATCGGCAGATATCTTGCAGACAAGGCCGCTGAAAAATTCAACCTCTGACAGTCCCGTTTCACTCCGCTGAGAATTATCAGCTGTCAACAAGCGGTAATCCGGCCTCTTTCCAGCCGTTCACCCCGCCTTCAAGTGCCCTGGCCTGTGTGAACCCTTCCTCGATGCACCGTTCCGCCCGACCGACGGATGAGCCTCCTCCCGGTCAGGCTCAGTAGAAGATGAGTTCTTTGTCCTTGGGCACATCATTTTTGGTCGATTCGAATTCGCTCAGCGATATCGCACCTTCGAGATGGAAGCGCTCGAACTTGTCATCACGGTCATAGGCGCAGATGAGCAGCGCCGAACCGTTTTTGACCTGTTCATGAGCCTGATGAGCGTTTATTCTCGATACCTCAGGCATTTCCTACCTCCTGCACTTGTTTACTTGTTTATGACATTCATCCTGATCAAACTGCATGACTCAGGACACATATCGAAAATAAGCATTCAGGAAATTCATGTACATCATCTCTCGACAACATTTCACTTCACCTTCGTCGGACAATGATTAACTGTATCAGTGTCGTATCTAACTGATTGCAAAAACTACGCAGGGTAAGAGAAACTTCACTTTCATGGAGCAGAGCATGGACGATTTAAAAGAACGGATTCTCGAAGTCATTCATAAGCCTCAACTCGCCGCCCTGGCAACCGTCACCGAGCAGAGCAATCCATGGGTTCGCTATGTCGTAACGGTTGGTGACGGCGATTTCACCATTCGCTGCGCCACCTTCACCGATTCGCGAAAAGCGGCGCAGATCAGAAACAACCCCAACGTTCATCTGACCCTCGGTGTTACCAACTTCATGGACATGCAGCCCTACATCCAGGTCCAGGGCAAAGCAACGGTCACCACCGACCATGACGAGCGCCATAATTTCTGGAACGACCTGCTGGCTCCGATTTTCAAGGGCCCCGATGATCCGCGCTACTGCATTGTCGTCACCGAGCCCTACCGGATCGAATATATCACACCGGGTTCTTTCGACCCCGAAGTGTGGGTAAAGTAGTCCTCTAGTTTCTCTTGGCTAGGCTTTTACTGCTGGGCGGCGGGCACGCCCATATGACGACGCTGGCCAACCTGCACCGCTTCGTTGCGGCTGGTCATCAGGCGATTGTCGTACAACCTTCTGAATACCATTACTATTCGGGGATGGGTCCCGGAATGCTGGGGGGAACCTATGAGCCCGAGGACATCCGTTTCAATACCCGCAGGATCGTCGAAAAACAGGGCGGCACCTTCAAACAGGATGCCGCCGTTGCCATCGATCCGGGGAGCCGGAGGGTAACGTTTACGGATGGAGAATCCATTGCCTACGATCTGTTGAGTTGTAACGTCGGTTCGCATGTTCCTGTTGAGTCGGTTACCGGGGGAAAAAACTCAGTAATTCCGGTTAAACCGATAGAACGGCTGGCTGCCGCCAGAAAGACAATTGTTGAACGGCTCAGATCCTCCCACCTCAACGTCGCGGTTATCGGCGGCGGACCTTCAGCCGTTGAAATAGCCGGGAATTTGCGACAGCTCGGAACCACCCGCGGCGGCCACAGCCTGAAGATCTCACTGTTCTGCGGTCAGAATCTGCTCTCCACAACTTCTCGATGGCTGCAGAATATGGCGGCTGACCTGCTCGATGCACGCAAGATCAAGCTGCACCGGGGCGCGTATGTGACGGAGGTAAAGGACGGGGTAATCACCCTTGAAAACGGCAGCGCGCACAAATTTGACCTGATTTTTGCAGCCATCGGCGTCACCCCTTCTCCACTTTTCCGGGATTCAGGCTTCGATGTCGGAGAGGACGGCGGCGGACTGAGGGTAAACCGCTTTCTGCAGTCGCTCGAATCAACGAACATATTCGGCGGCGGCGACTGTATTTATTTTACCCCGTCACCGCTTGACAAGGTTGGGGTTTTCGCGGTGCGGCAGAACCAGGTGCTGCTCAACAACCTGCTCGCTTTTCTGGCCGGCGAGAAACTCCAGCCCTTCAATACCGGGGGGGACTACCTGCTTATTTACAACCTGGGAGGCGGTCAGGGAATTTTCAAAAAGGGTATGCTGAGATTTTCGGGCTCACTGGCGTTCAGAATCAAGGATTATATCGATCGCAGGTTCATCCGTCGCTTTAAATCTCTTGAGGCCTGAGCTTGCTCGATGATGCGCACCGCAAAAGGGTTACCTACGTTTGGAATGGCCGAACACCCTGCTGTTTCAAAATCATACTTCCCTGCGCAACACCGAGTGCGCGCGCCACTTTGGTGCATTTCGCCCTGAGCAGAAAAAAGAGAGCCGGATGAAATTGGTCAACCAGCGTCTCGAAATTTCCCTGGCCTTTTGAAATAATCATATCGGCGTTCTTGAAAAGACCCCTGAATTCCTGGGTCGTCTCGGACATGATCGTACCCGGATAGACAGACCCGCTGGAAATGACCCGAGCCACCGAATCCATCTCGATCGCTCTGGCATCGTCAAGCGTTACATCGTTGATCACCGGCCGCTCCCGGGTTGCAAAGGTGATCTCGACATCAGGGTGACTGCATTTCATTTCCCCAATAAGCGCTTTATCGAAGACGTCCTCACCGACATTGTCGCCCAGGTAAAGTATATGACGGCTGCCTTTATAGGTGCGCAAAAAGTGATCATAATCATAGATGCTGAAGCCCAACTCATCGAGGAACTGGAGTTCGGCTTCGATATCGAGGCGGCCATGCGCTTTGGCACCGTAATCGATGATATTGCCCAAAGCAGCGCACTTGACTGCAAACTCCAGCGGGTTCGGGGCTTGTCTGATACGCTCTTTGAGTGATGCATAAAACTTCAGGGCAATTTCCCGTGATTTTCGTTTAATCGCTCGATACGGGTCGAAATCTTCGACTGAAAAATCGTAGTGTTGGATAAGATATGTATTGACTGCCACCACAATCTCCTGGGGGTACACCGTGTCGGCTTGCTCAGCCAGTACAGACAGGGCAAAGTCCATAACCTCTTTTTTCTGAGGTTCCCCGAGATCGCAGAGCTCAACGGTGGTCAGCACCTGATTCAGCAGACAGGGATAACATTCGATTGAAACGTGCATGCCTGTAATTTCCATGTGTAGCAACACCTGTCAGCAGAGAAGCAGCAGCTTCTGTGATAATGGTGTGCCTATTTCTTTTAATTTGATCTGATTCATCAAGTTTTGTAAGAACCTTCAGGGAACCATTAACTGCAGAAATTCAATTATTGCAATACAACAAGGCGCCGATCAATGAAACACTATCATCGAGTATTGACCATCGCAGGTTCAGATTCAGGCGGGGGGGCCGGTATCCAGGCCGATCTAAAAGCGATCTCAGCCTGCGGCTGTTTCGGGACCAGCGCAGTAACCGCGATCACCGCCCAGAACACCATCGGAGTTTCCGCAATTCATCCTGTTCCCGTGGAAATTCTCGAGGCCCAGATCAGAGCCGTGCTCGACGATATCGGAACCGATGCGGTCAAACTCGGCATGCTCCACTCCACAGCGGTGATCGACTGTGTGTCCCGCCTGCTGGCTGAATACGACGTGAAAAACGTTGTGCTCGACCCGGTCATGGTCGCCACCAGCGGCGATAAACTGATCGAAGATGATGCTATTGAGGCGCTGCAGACCAAAATTTTTCCTTACGTCAGGATAATAACCCCCAATATCCCCGAAGCCGAGCTAATCAGCAATCAGAAAATAACCAGCCGCTCAGACCTCGCTTCCGCAGCTGAACAACTCGGCAGATCGTTTAATATCTCGATCCTGGCCAAAGGAGGTCATTTACCGACCAGCCTGCTCGAGGATTTTCTCTATGACGTGGACTCTGATAACGTGCTGAGTTTCAGCAATGCAAAGATTGATACGCACAATACCCACGGCACCGGCTGTACCCTCTCTTCGGCGCTGGCCGCTTATCTAGCCCGTGACTTTCCTGTCCCCGATGCGGCAGCCAGGGCAATCGACTATGTTGCCAGGGCAATCAAGGCTGGTGCGGGCTACACAACCGGCAGCGGTCACGGACCCGTGCATCATTTTCATGCCTACTGGTGACCAACCTCAGCATTTTAATGATGCTCCTGCTGTGCTTTTCGGATTTACGTCGGTGAACTATTTACACCCAATATTCACGCAGACCTTTCGCATCTTTTTCATTCGTGTTATAGGTTTGCCAGATGACACCATAATTTGTTTTATTTCACGGCACGAACGTAGTTTGACATAAGACAATTTCGGCTTTTCCCTGATACGTTCAGGGAAAAGATTCGGGGAAAGCCCTGGGAGTCAATCTCACAGGGCTTTAGTTTTCTATGTCAAACAACGCTGACCGGACACGATGGGGTGTTCCGGCTAATACCAAAGGGTTCGCATATGAACTCAGGACGAGGAGAATCAAGAGATGGCTGAAGGTACAGTGAAGTGGTTCAACGATGCAAAAGGATTTGGATTTATCGAGCAGGACGGCGGTAATGACGTGTTTGTACACCATACGGCGATCCAGGCCGAAGGGTTCAAATCACTCGATGAAGGAGCCCGGGTGAGCTTCGATGTTGTTGACGGCCCCAAAGGCCCTGCAGCAGCAAATGTTGTGAAGCTCTAGGAGCCCGCGTAGATTTTCTGCAACTCCCCGGTCTTTTTTCGGGGAGTTGCATATTCATCAAGACAGATCAGGACATTATTTTGGCTCGGACAAATTATTCATACGAGAAGCGACAGAAAGAAATAGCAAAGAAAAAAAAGAAAGAAGAGAAACGGCTTCGCAAGTTAGAGAAGAAAGAAAAAGACAAGGAAACGCTCGATCAGGAACCTTCCTGACACTCTTCCGACCATTTCAGGCACTGCTGAAGCTCTCATCAGCACCCGGTCCCTCAAAAACCGCACGGCCGCTTTAATCATCACCAGCATATCAGTATCTGTTCTGAGCAGCATAACAGCGCCCGAACGGCTCGACTGTTATGTTACAGGCCCTGTTTTTCGATCCATAGAGCCAACCACACAGCCATCCGTTATTGAGCACCGCATGCACTTGCTCTTATTCATCATCGGTTACGACCGTGGTGCGCTGAATTTCCGGGTCGGTGAAACCATCTAAGCCGTCCCTCACCGTGGTCGAGAAACTGTACAGCACCGCTCCGCGTTCCCCTCCCTGGAACCAGTGTTTTTCATAGGGTTCAAAACTCAATTGATCACCCGGTTCCAGGATGATTTCATGGCGCACGGTATAGGCTTCTTCCTTGCCGGGCACGATAAAACCTTCCCGCACGGTATCTGTCCCCTCGACATAAAACCTCAGATCACCCCATATATGCCGGACCGTTTCCTGCTTTCCAGGGTCTGTTCCGACCTGGGGGTGCCAATGCTCGGGTTCGGTTTGATTGGGGAACAGCACGAGAACTTTTGCGGCCAGCCGGTCGGTATTGACCATGGTAAAAACCTGTACCCCCTCAGCCTCGATATTGCTCAAACCAAAGTCGGCGACCTCGATCAGATCGATTTCATTGTCATTGATCTGTATACCGGCGGTTCTCATCATCTGCGCTGCTCTCAGCTGTGCCTTTTTTTTATCTGATCTGGTTATCATCAGCCTTTCCTTTGCAATCTGTAACTACGGTTTTATTAAACAAATCTCCGTTCAACGAACGAGTTCACCTGAACCGGATGGCGCAGCAAGCGGAATTCTCTATTCCCCGAGCACCAGTGGTACTCTCACTTATACTATATAATATCAATTATTTATAGCACATAATTCACGGCTGCACATAGCTTTTATTAAATAACATGAGCAGCTCTCAGAAATGTGTTGACTTCACCAACATATTTCGTATTATGAATTTTGTATACAAAAATCAATGATTTCATCCTTCACGTGGGGTCACCACTCATGCCGGTCATTCAATCTGAAAATCTGGATCAAAAAGCCTACCAGATCGTCAAAGAGATGATCGAGAATCGAGTCCTCAAACCCGGCCAGAAAATTCCCCAGGAAAAACTCGCCGCCGAGCTTGGTATCAGCAGAACACCGTTGATCAGTGCGCTCAAATTCCTCGAACAGGAGAAACTGGTCGTCACTCAACCGCGCCGGGGCTTTTATGTCAGGCTTTTTTCACTGGAAGAACTGGTTTCGATATTCGAGATACGAGAAGTGCTGGAAGGTCTCTCCGCGAGACGGGCCGCCAAAACGATAACCGTTCAGCAGATGAAGCGTTTGAAAATGATTTTTCAACCATTTGCGGATGCTGCCGATATAACCGACTTTGAAATGTATTCCAGAGCGGATCGGCAGTTTCACAACTTCATCGCCCAGATCAGTTCCAAAGAATTTTTAAGCTCCATTCTTCGTACCTTCAATATTGTCTCACTCACCTATCTCTACCCTTCCAAAGAGGGCTTGATCAGGACTCCCAACGAGACAATTAAAGAGCATCTGGCAATCGTTGAAGCCATATGCAGCCATGAACCGGAAGCAGCGGAAAACCGTATGCGTCAACACCTGAAAATGTCCGCTGCAAAACTAGTGAAAGAGATAGATAAAGATAAAAATCTGAGCAAGGAGGTGGCCAACCTGAAAGATGATTTCGATGCAGCTGGCTCGTTCTCGAACTGACGGGAGCGAAATAAAGACAGTTATTATAAACACTACCGTGGGAGGTTGTAATGAAAAGGATTCTACTTATCGCAATGGCCGTATTTCTGGCACTGACCTGCAGCGCCTATGCTGCCAAAGAATTTCCCAGCAGAAACATCACCAACGTGGTTGTCTGGGGCGCCGGCGGCGGTACAGACACCTGTAATCGTATCATCTCTGCTGAGATGGCTCCGTTTCTCGGAGTCAACGTCAATGTAATTAACAAAACCGGCGGCGTCGGCGGTTCTGTCGGCATGACCTACGGCTTCAGCCAGCCACACGACGGCTACACCCTGACCGGCCTGTCCGAATCAAACGTCACCGCTGGTGTTCAGGGCGGCTGGGACCAAAACTTTGACGTCTGGGACCCCTTCATCGTCGGCGGTTCACCGGATCTGATCTCGGTAACAGCAAGCGCACCCTACGAAACGCTTGAAGCCCTGATTGAAGCTGCAAAAAAGGATCCGGGTTCGATCAAGGCCGGCGCCAGTGCCGCCGGTTCCATTCATCACCTGAACCTGCTGGCTCTGGAAAATGGATCCGGAGCTAAGTTCAACTTCATTCCGTACAAAGGTTCCGCTCCGAGCCAGAACGCTGCCATGGCCGGTGAAGTAACCGTCGTCGTTACTTCTCTTGCCGAGCAGCAGCAGCTTCTCCGCGGCGGTAAACTGCGTCCGCTGGCGATGCTGATCCCGGACGCCTTCGAGGTCGAGGGACTTGGTTCAATTCCTTCAGGCTTTGATGCTTACCCGGGACTGGCTGATTACCTGCCGATCTCTCAGGCCATCGGCTTTGCTATCCCGAATGACGTCCCCCAGGAGAACAAAGACATTCTTATCGATGCGTTCAACAAAGCAATGGCTACCGATAAGGTAAAAAACTGGGCAAAGGAGAATTACTACCTGCTCTCCGGCGCCACCGGTGAAGAGTCCCGCAAGATTTTTGCCGCTCTGCAGTCAAACTTCACCTGGACCCTGTATGAACTGGGAGCAGCCAAGGTCAGCCCGGAAACGCTTGGAATCCCGAAGCCTTAGTTGTCACTTCCAGGTAATTGAAGATATCTTCTGATATCATTGACAAGACCGGGTTTTGCACTGCAGTATCAGCCTGCAACACCCGGTCTTCTTTACTTTACGCAACGGAACCTGACTAATGATCGAGACCGACAAACTGAGAAAAGCCGATGTTTTCTCGGGAACTGCAATATTCTTACTTGGCTTATATATTGTCTATCAGGCATTTCAGATGCCGATGAAGGACTCATACGCCGGCGTTCAGAATGTCTGGTATGTTTCACCAGCCCTGTTTCCCCTTCTCGTCGGTTCCATACTGGCGCTGCTCGGCCTGCTGCTGGTCAAAACAGCCGTATCAGCGGTCGGGAAAGTCGGCATTATCAACGTTTTCGACTACCTGCTGAGCTCTGATTTCGTTGCTTTTCTGAAACTTCCGGCGACAATCAGATATTACGGTATCGTGCTCAACCTTCTTGTTTTTGTTTTTCTGCTGATTCCCAACATTGATTTTTTCGTGGCTGCGATACTCTTTCTCCTCACGTTCTTTTTCATGTTCTATTGCGGCACCGACGCTGATTTAGTCCGGCTTATTTATCAGATAATCACCGTTTCCATCATTTTAGCTACATATCTGTTTACCGGTCTTGCAGAAAAGATCAGCGCACTCATCCCCTTTTCCGCCGATCTTCTGGTCATTATTTTCATCGCCCTGTTGATCTATCAATACTTAAAAAAAATCAAAAACCCCGAATTCAAGCGAAAATTCAAGATCAGCCTGTTGCTGGGATTTCTGGCCCCGTTTACCATCGGCGTCATCTTTAAATATTTCCTTCTTGTGCCGATGCCCCACGAGGGGCTCATCGTCGCCCTGCTCGATTCTGTCTGGTATGCAGAATTCTGGTCATAGGGAGCCTGATCATGATCATTCTTGAACGCATAGGCTCCTTTTTTGAAATCGTCGCATCGATGGCAACCGACCCGATGGCTCTGGTCATTCTCTTCGGCTCTGTTCTGCTCGGCATCCTCTTCGGTGCCATGCCCGGCTTGACATCCACCCTTGGCGTAGCGCTGCTGACGGCGCTGACCTACAGCATGAATACCGAAATGGCCATGATCTGTCTACTGGCCATTTATGTCGGCGGCACCTACGGAGGCTCTTACGCTTCGATCCTGATCAATATTCCCGGCACCGCTGCAGCGGCGGCCACAGCCATGGACGGCTACCCTCTTGCCCTCAAGGGGGAAGGCGGCCGAGCCATCGGCCTGACCACCACCGCTTCGGCCATCGGCACGATAGTGAGCATGCTCTTTGTGGTTTCCATATCACCGCTTATCTCGAAATTTGCGCTCGAGTTCACCTCCTTCGAGTTTTTTCTACTGGCCTTTTTCGGTATTTTGATCAGCGGCACGCTGACCGCTCCGGATCTTGTCATCAAAGGCTGGATTGCTGGTTTTCTCGGTCTCTTTCTGGCCTGTATCGGTCGAGACCAGCTTCAGTTTTTCCCGCGCTTCACCTTCGGTCTGACCGAACTCGAAAGCGGCATCGAGGTCGTTCCGGTTCTGATCGGCGCCTTTGGTATCCCGCAGATTATCGACGTGCTGCGCGTCCGCACCCAGATGCCCAAAGCCGCAAAACTGCAGCGCATCATTCCTGAAATCGGTACCGTCCTCAGAAATATACCGGCCATCATCCGCTCGGCCCTGATCGGCGTCGGTATCGGCGCGGTGCCCGGCATCGGGGAAGACATTGCCGGCTGGGTTTCCTACGGTACCGCGAAAAACACCTCCAAACACCCTGAAACCTTCGGTACCGGCGAACTCAAGGGAGTTATCGCCAGCGAAACGGCAAACAATGCCTGCGTCGGCGGGGCCATGATCCCGCTGCTCAATCTCGGCATCCCCGGCAGTCCGCCGGCGGCTATGCTGCTGGGCGCGCTGATGCTGCACGGGGTCACTCCGGGGCCGATGATCACCTTCGAGCACCCGACTTTTATTCTCGAGGTTGCCGCCATTCTGCTGCTGGCCTCGATGGCCATGTGGATAACCGGCATGATACTGGCCAAGCAGGTGGTCAAGGTTCTCAATATTCCGACCCCGCTGTTCATGCCGATCATCGGCGTACTCTGCATCATCGGCTCCTACTCGCTGGGGTTGAACATTTTCAACCTCTACCTGATGCTGCCGGTGGGCATCATCTGCTATTTCCTTACCAATATGGGTTATCCGATCGCCCCGCTGGTCATCGGCGTCATCCTCGGCCCGATGGCGGACGAAAATCTGCGCCGGGCGCTGATGGTATCCCAGGGCAGTTTCATGCCGGTTTTTCAACGGCCGGTTTCGCTGCTGCTGTTCATCATTATCGTGCTGACCGTTCTCAGCCAGTTTGGCTGGTACAAAAGAACGCTGGCGAAAATCAAAGCCAGGCTTTTCAACAATTCAACGACCGCCTGACTTTTCGACGGCGCAATCACAACTATTCCGGAGACAGACCAATGCTGAAACTGGCAATCATCACAAGTTTTCTTTCCCAGACCAAAGACCGCTTTCATCTCTACAACGAGCCGCTCGATCTCGAACAGAAATTCAAGCTTTTATCCACGATCGAAGGGTACAACGGTGTTGAAATCGTCTACCCATACGAGGTCAACGATGTAAAGGAGACCACCAGCGCCCTGCAGAAATACAACCTCGGCGTCTCGGCAGTTAATGTCAATGTCAAAGCAGAGCCTGAGTTTCGCAACGGCGGTGTGACCTCCCTGGAACAGCAGGTTCGCGAAAAAGCCGTGCAGTTCATCAAAGACGCCAAAGATTTTGCCGCCGACATCGGTGCCGACAAGGTTACCTGCTGCCCATTGGGCGACGGTTACGAGTTCGCCTTTCAAAATGACTATGCACTGGCATGGCGCCACCTGATCGAAACTTTTTCCGCAGCCGGAGACTACCGCAGGGAAATACCGCTCTATGTGGAGTACAAGCCGAGCGAGACCCGGGGCCGCTGCTTCGTCGATACCGCAGCCAAGGCACTGTGCCTGTTGAACGATATAAAAATCGAGGAGATGGGCGTCACCCTGGATTTCGGCCACTCGATGTACGGCAACGAAAACCCGGCAGAGGCAGTTTCACTGCTCGAGGCGAGCCCATTCAAATATTACATCCACATCAACGACAACGACGGCAAGTGGGACTGGGATTATTTCTGCGGAACCAAACATTACCTCGATTATGTCGAATTCCTCTACTACCTGAAAAAATATAAGTACGACGATTATTTCACCTCAGATACCTCACCCACCAGATGGGATATCAAAGGTACCTTCGAGGCAAACAGCCGGTTAACGACTAAAATCTGGAATCTCTTCGAGCGTATCGATACGGCCAGGCTCGAAACACTGATGGCCCGGGGCGACTATATCGAGACCTGGAAATTCATTGAAGACCACATCTTTTCGATCAAGTAGAAACTGAGCGACATGAACGAGCCAACCCTTGATTTCAGTTATCTCGATTCGCTGCCGCCAGAGTGGTCCGAAGACCTGCTTTCACAGATCCAGGAGGAACTGAAACAGTCAACATATAAAGTCGTCATTCTCGATGATGACCCGACCGGCACCCAGACCGTTCGCGATGTAGCGGTGCTGACCAGTTGGTCGGTGGAGGCGCTGGAAACCGAACTGAGAGTGGATTCTCCGGCATTTTTCATTCTCACCAACAGCCGCGCCCTGGCCGAAAAAGACGCCTGCCGACTTGCCGAAGAAATTGGCTCCAACCTGCGTGCGGCCTCAGAAAACTGCGGGGTACGGGTGGTGGTCATCAGTCGCAGCGACTCCACCCTGCGCGGCCACTTTCCAGCCGAGGTTGATGCCGGCGCCGCCGTGCTGGGGAAAGCTCACCTGCCCTACCTGGTGATTCCGTTTTTTCTGGAAGGCGGCAGGTACACGATCAATGATATTCATTATGTAAAGGAAGCTAATCAGCTCGTACCTGCTGCCCAAACGCCGTTTGCCGCCGATGCCGCTTTCGGTTTTTCCCATTCCAACCTGAAGCACTATATCGAAGAAAAATCAGACGGCCGAATCCCTGCTCACTCGGTCATTTCCATCAGTCTTGAAGATATCAGAGAAGGCGGGCCGAAACGGGTTGCAGAGGTGTTGAAATCAGTTCCTGAAGGTACAGCCTGCTTTACCAATGCGGTCAGCTATCGTGATATGGAAGTGGTCGTCTCTGCGCTGATCAGCGTCGAGAAAGAAGGATATGAGTTTTTATACCGCACGGCCGCCAGCTTTGTCCGTTCACGCATCGGTCTTGACGCCGGCGAGGGTTTGTTATCCGGAAACGATCTGGTGTCGCCGAGCAAAAACGGCGGGCTCTTCGTCATCGGCTCGTACGTTCCCAAAACCACATCCCAGGTTGCCAGACTGTTTGAACTGACCGATATCACCCCGGTGGAGGTCAATGTTACCGCCCTGCTGGACAACAAGGCCCGTGACCTCGAAATAGACCGGGTGGTTTCCAGGCTCAATCGTATTCTCGGTTCCGGTGGTGATGCTGCCGTTTATACGAGCCGCGAACTGGTTCGCGGCGCTGATGCGGTTTCGAGCCTTGAAATCGGCAATATCGTTTCCGAAAGCCTGGTTCGCATTGTCACCGGTATCGGTGAGCAACCCCGCTATCTGGTCGCAAAAGGGGGTATCACCTCCAGTGATGTGGCCACCAAAGCACTGGGTATAAAAAGGGCCACGGTCATCGGCCAGGCTCTGCCCGGTGTTCCCGCCTGGCGCTGCGGTGAGGAAACCCGCTACCCGGGTATGACCTATATCATTTTTCCCGGCAACGTCGGCGATGATGATGCCCTGGCTCAGATCGTCAAAAAAATTAATTAGATAAATCATTCCCAAACCATAACCATAACGATTCACCAAGGAGAACACCAATGAAGCACACCGTTAAAACCATTCAGGCCATGCGGGACAATAGTGAAATCATCACCATGCTGACCGCCTACGATTATCCGACCGCGAAAAAGGTCAACGACTCCGGCATCGACATGATCCTGGTCGGTGATTCATGCGCGATGGTCGTGCACGGCCACCCCACCACCCTGACCGCGACCATGGACATGATGGTCCTGCACTGCGCCGCGGTTGCCCGGGCCTGCGACCGAACCATGGTCATCGCCGACATGCCGTTCGGCTCGTTTCAATATTCCATCGAAGATACGATGAGAAACGCCGCCCGATTCATCACCGAAGCCAAGGTGGACGGGGTGAAGTTCGAAGCGACACCCCATCATATCGAGAAGACCAAGGCAATCGTGCAGATGGGCATTCCGGTGGTCGGCCACGTTGGCCTGCATCCGCAGGCTGTCGGAGCGCTGGGCGGACTCAAGGTGCAGGGCAAGGATATCGAGTCGGCCCGCAAGGTGGTCTCCGAAGCACTGGCCCTCCAGGAGGCAGGGGCTTTTGCGATCATTTTCGAAGCAGTCCCGGCCAAACTGTCCGATTACGTAACCAGAAAGCTCGATATACCGAGCATCAGCATCGGCGGCGGCCCCCACTGCTCGGGCCAGCTCCTGGTAACGCCTGACGTACTCGGCATGTACGATAACTTTACCCCTTCCTTTGCCAAGCAGTATCAGAAATTCGGTGAAGTGATGATCGACACCTTCAAGCAGTACAAAGAAGAGGTTCTGAGCGGGGAGTTCCCGGGGGAAAAGCACAGCTACAAGATGTCAGATGAAGTCCTGGACTCCATCATTAAAGAGTTCGGCAACGTCTAAAGTTTCAGCCGACTGAACATTTCAGGGCGTATCCCGGAGTCGATGACCGGGGTGCGCTCTGAAAAACCTGCACCAATCCTCATTTATTCTGCCCGCCCCCCGGAACCTGCCTCAAGCCTGAATTCAGATGTCCGCTCAGAAGCGATACTCGAGCTTGAACAATAGCCGGTCATTGTCGCCAATGTCTTTAAATGACGGAAAATCTCCCGACTGGTAGAGAACGACACCGCCGGTGACCGAGAGATTGTCTCTGATATCATATTCCAGCTGAAATCGCTCAAAACCGCCTTCTCTGGCAAACAATCCATACGAAGAAACCAGCATGGTCAAATGCAGCGTATCATTTAGAAAATCTCGGGTGAGGCGCAACGATATCTGGTTCCAGTCTTCCTTCTGAGCATCCGGAGCCGCCGCTATGCGTTCATCGAAATCGAAAATGTGGCGATTGGCAAACTCAATCGAGATTGTCGTCTCGTGAAAACCTGCATAGTCGGCGCCGACAAGCAGATCGAGCCGGTCTTTTTCAGCGTCAATATTCGAGAATCGCAACCCGTTCCACCAGGCAGCCTCACCCTTGAGCAGCCAGTTCCCAAGGGCGACATTGGCGGCAGCCCCGGTAAAGAATACCTTGGCATATTCTCTGGTGCCGCTTCCTATATCGCTGAAGTGCGGCTGCTGATCAAAGACGTAGGCCGTGTAAAATGACAGATCCCAGCCGCTGAAGATACCGTTCAGAGCCAGAGCAGGCTGCTGGTTTGACAAACTCCATCCGGGTTCTGCAGGTTCGGGCACCGCCTGCTGAAAAGGAAAAAACTCGCCGTTATAGACAGGCACTTTGTTGAACCTCGGCTCGTTGACCAGGATTCCCTCAAGATTCCAATTGCCCTGGAAAAAATCGAGCTTCGTCATGGTCACCGGCATCCTCAAAAACCTGATGTCGAGCAGGCCGGGCCAGCGTACATCGAGCGGGTTGAGAATGTCCGTCACCCTGATATTGTCCGATTTTCCCCAGACAACGATCTGGCGCCCCACCTTGAGATCGACCTTTGGACTCAGCCGGGTCTGCAGGTAGGCCTCATCGATCTCAAATTCGGACTCGTAGAGATCAAGGAATGTATCGGTATAGAGACTGCGCTGGTTATTGAGTCGATATATGGAATCATAAAAAAGCGAGACGCCAAGCCGGCCCTGCCAACTCGCCATTTTTACATCGCTGATAAGTTCGCCAAACCCCTTGAGCATGGATACACCGCGATAATCGGGCTGAGCGGGAAGCGGCGCGGGCTGAGAGACATTTATGGTTGACTGCAGACCCGCACTGCCGCTGAGCTGCAGCCATTGGGGCAGAATCGGCTGGCTGGTTTCAGCGGTGGCCACCGTATCATCAGCCCCTTCGCTGAACCCGTCGAGCAGCTCGTTTAATTGATCTGTCGATGTTTCAACGCTTTCTCTCGGCGGCTGATCCTCGAAGCCGGAAAGCAGGCTGTCAAGTTCGTCCGCCCCTGCCGCTGGGCTGCTGATCATCGCCAGCAGCAGGATAGAATAAAGAGGGGTAGAGCTCATAAATGGAGACGTATAGAATTCAAATCCCCTTTTCCAGCTGCCGGACGGAGAAAAAGGATTCGTCCAGGGCCTGATTGAATCTGACATTGTCCAGCCTCAGAACGGTTCGATGCAGGGTTCGTTTGTTGCGCGTCGTCTTCATCCAGATTTCGACCGCCACCAGGATTCCGTCAACCTCCTCGATTTCCTTGACCTCCATGTATTTCACCTTGTTTCCCTCACTGAGTACATGGATTGCGCGGATCACCATGAAGGTGTCCTGGTCTACATAAACGATCGACTTTTTATAGCCGTAGCGGTCTTCAACCTCCTTTGACACCGGCACCGCTTCGATCAGCCAGACCGTGCTGCCGTTCACCTCGTCTTCTTTGAGCAATGTGTAGTTCCACTCGTCCAATACCCGCCTGGTCATATCTGCATAGGAAAAATCCGAGCCCATGAACGATGAAGATTTATCAGAACTGGCGATGCGTTTAGTCTTGCGCAGATCGGGAAGATAAAGCCACTGATCGTCGTCCTTTTCTCCCCCGTAATAGTCATAGGTCAGAAAACCGGTATCTTTGACATCGGCCGGTGCCTGAAAAAACTGCATACGCAGTGTGTCCCTGTCCTTGTCTTTGGAAAACATCTTGATTGCCCGTTTGCGCTCATAATCGTTCTGGTCGATCAGGATCATCTGCATGTCCGAGGTTTGATTATCGCCGTCATCTCTACCATCGACCTGCTCCATAATCCAGCGCGGATCAGGAGCTGCCATACCAACCGAGGCACCCATGCAAAACAGAACCAGGGTGATAAAACCAGACAGTGCTTGAAGTTTCATATCTTATTTCCTCAACCGTTATGTGTTGGTGTCAACTAAGTTTTCAGCCTCTGTTGTACGTCGGTCTTTAACCGCGATTGCCATCAGTGCCGGCGCCAGAATCAGATCGGCGCCAAGCGCCAGCAGAATAGCAAGACCGGTGAGCAGACCGAAATAGAAAAGATTGTTCATCGAGGCCAGCATAAAAATGAAAAAACCGATCGAAAGCACCACCGAGGTGGTGAGCATGGCACGGCCGGCAGTCTGCAGCGTCCGGTGCACCGCCCCTCTGACACTACCGCCCAGTTCATAATATTTCCTGAAATTATACATGAAGTGGATGGTATCATCGACCGCCAGCCCGATCGCAATCGAGGCGATCAGCATCGTGAACATATCGAACTGTATCGAGGTCAGCCCCATCAGACCAACAACGCAAAGTATCGGTGTCAGGTTGGGGATCATGCTGATTAAACCGAGTTTCAGATTGCCGATCAGGACAATCATCAAAATAGTGATGATCACCAGGGCGATAACATAACTCTGGGCGGCGGAGTAGATGGCTGCACTGATGATCCTGCCGAAGATCGACATGATACCGGTCACCGTGACGCTCATCGGCTCACCACCATCGAGCCTTTTGCCGCTGAATTCCTCATCGAAACGTTCTTTTATATCGCTGATAAAGGGCCGATAGAGCAGCGCATCTTCCCAGGGAACTTTGAGGGTGATGCGGGCAACCTGAAACCTCGAGTCAATGACGTCGCTGAGATCATCGGACCCGGAGTTTTCAAAGAGCAGGAATTCCTGGGGAATCAAGCCCTGGTTCTCCGGGATTTTGTAATAATCGGGATTGTTGCCGTGCAGTGCCTGATGAATTTCCTTCAGAATCGTAGTCACCGACATCGATTTACCGACAAAGACCTTTCTGTCTCGATAAGCGTTTTCGATCTCATGGGTCAGTCGATCGATGGCCATCAGGATGTCACGCTCATAGAGCCCGTTTTCTTTTCCGGTATCGAGCAATACCTCGAGAACGACACTGCCTCTCAACTCCTGATCGATGACCTCGGTTGATTCTCTGACATCGAGACCTTCCGGCAGCCAGTTCAATACCTGGTGTGAAAACCTTACCTGAGCGGCACCATAGACAGCAACCACGATAATCAGCGCGGCCGCCGCCAGTATAACTTTATGATGATCAATTGAAAAATCGGCCAGATTTTCGAGCAGTCGATCGACTCGGTTCCGGTCGGCCCGGTTTTCTGCAGCCGTGGTTTTCAGAGGAACAAGGGCCAGCATTGCTGGCAGAAGCGTCAGTGTGTAAAAAAGCGAGAGCAGGACACCGATCGATGAAAAGATTCCGAGATCGGCAATCGGGGCGACGCCGGCCAGAGAAAAAGATGCAAGACCAGCCGCCGTGGTCAGAGAAGTCATGCATATGGCCAGCCCTGAGTGGGAAAAAGCGGCTCTGATGGCCTCATTTTTGTCGCTCCCGCCCCGCAATTTCTGATAGGTCAGTGACAGGACATGGACGCTGGCCCCAACCCCGACGGCGAGCAGAAAAGACGGCAGGATGGTGGTCGGCAGTTTGAAGGGTACGCCGAGGGCTGCCATCAAGCCAACCGTGGAGGCGACCGAGACACCGACGACGGCGAGCGGCATAATTACACCGCTGATCCTTCTGAACATCACAAACAAACAGATCCCGATCACCAGAATCGCCAGTTTCATGAATTTTTGCACATCGCTTTTCATGAACAGCTTAATAGTGTGCATGACCACCGGCGAACCGGCGGTATAGACACGAAATGAATCCTGGTCGTAGGTTTTAGCGATATTGTATACGCCTGTGACAAATGCACTGTTTTCCTGGTCGGTGATGAAGGAGGGGGAATTATTTTCTGAATTTTCACTGCCTGCCGAATTTTCATCAAAACCGCTGAACAGATCGTCATTTCCAGCACTGCTGTAGACGCTGCTTTCAATCACAATGGTTGTGTAAAAGCCGTTTTCAGAAATGAGCTGATTCCGATACAACGGATTGCTCATCACCCGGGAGCGAAGCTGCTCAAGATCTGCTTGGCTCTGAGGAAACTCGGCCAGCAGGTCATCGACCAGCAGCACGTCTCCCCACCCTCTGGTCATTCGGGCGTTGATCATCGAGGTGATGTCATTGATATTGTCGATTTCCGAGCTGAGCTGGTCGTGTAGTTTTTTCAGTCGCTCCAGAAAGGCAAAAGAGAAAATATCATCGGAGTGAACGGCAAGAACGACCATATCATCTCGTCCGAACTGAGCCCGGAACGTATTGTAGATAGAAAGAATCGGGTCGTCGGGCCGTAAAAAACCCTCATTCGATGTATCGAACTGCAGATGCCTGATGTTTACTGCCAAAAGCACGGTTATCGCCAATACGGCAAAGAGGACCAGAAAACGCAGACGAATAACCAGCCCGACCCAGCGGTTGAAAAAATGTTCAGCGTTTTTTCTTAACTCACTCATGGTGTCTCATTTTGTTTTGCTATTGCTCCGTGTATGCCATAGAGAAATATTTCAGCAACCATTTCCGGATAGTGCAGGGAGGAATCAGTATCGAAATCTGCGGGTTTGATTTTGTCAAACACCGGTTCAACCAGAAAACGCATGGCCACCATGCCGATCATAACCGGCCCGATCAGGTAGGGGGTGATGAGCGTGCCGCTCTGCTCGGAGAGCGGTTCACAGATCTGGGTCTGGACCAGAGCGACGATTTTTCTGATCCAGGCAGCCTTATGCTCGACAATATCGGGATCATCATGGGGCAGCTCAGTCAGGACAACGATGAAATAATCCTTGTTTTCCCCGATAAATGCGACGATCCGCTTCATGAAACGCCTGACTTTATGGTCCACGTCTTCTTCCCCGCAGAGTTCCTGTTGAGCAATCTCGTGGTAGCGGGAAAAAAAGCTGTCGAGGATTTCTTTGAGCAACCCCTTCTTGCTGCCGAAAAAATAATTGATCATTGCCAGGTTGACGTCTGCCTGCTCAGCCAATTCTCTCAATCCGGCACTGCCGTAACCTTTTCTGGCAAAGATCTCCACAGCGGTTTCAATAATTCTTTGTTGTGATGGAAGCATGTATCTCAGTTTAGAGTCGAATGGTTAAACAGTTGTTTAATAATAACACGGGATCAGAATGTATCAAGGTTATTTTTAAACGATCGTTTAACGCCATATTTATTCAGCACCGCAGAGCGGCGTCACAACCGTTTACGTGCAAAAGTATGGAACAACCACAAAGAGGCTGGTAAGGTGTTTGCGGAACGCAACCATTAACGAGACGAACAAAATGAAGAACCTATCATTGATTTTCCCCCTGCTTCTTACGCTGCTGTTCTACAGTCCTGCTGATCTGAGCGGCAAAGAGGTATCGATACCGATTACGCTTGACTACGAACTCCTCGATGCCCTCATTGTCGGCAGTTACTTTACCACGCCAGGTAAAACTGCAGAGATCTTAAATGAAGGCAACGGCTGTATCGAACTGAAGCTGTCAGACCCGCATTTCTCCGGCGGCGACGGTGTCGTGCAGCTGCGCTCATCACTATTTCTGCACGTCGGAACGCCACTGGGGAATAGTTGTATGCTGCCCTATCAGTGGCAGGGAGAAATAGAAGTTTCGCAAATCCCCCGCCTCGACAGCAATTGGGAGCTACGGTTTGAAACCGTCAAGACGACGCTCTTCAATAAAGCCAACCAGAAAATTGACCGTCTCGATATCGTTTTCGAACACCTGCTCCCCCACATCAACAATTACATGGGTAATTTTTCTGTAAAACTGGCAGACCCGGTGGAGGACCTGAGAAGAACTATCCTGCCGATGTTCACCGCCGAAGCCCGTCATGAAGCAGAAGAACTGCTCAGAAGTATCAGGCCGGGTGACATTTCCACCACTAAGCAAAATGTGCTCATCACCCTGCTCGCCGATGCCCGCACGCTCGATCAAGCCAATCCGCCGAGCCCGGTTACACAACTGAGCGAGGAGGAGATCGACGCCTTTCTTCGCCTCTGGGAAACATGGGACTCCCTGCTGGTGTACCTGATCGGCATGCTGGTTGATCAACCGCTCAGCGTTGAGGAGAAACAGCAGCTTATCAACCTTGTCCTGGATACCCGTTATGAACTGGTGACGACCATCAATGATCGCTCGGTAGAAAAGGATTTCGTCCGGGTCCAGTTCATAAAGGGCTGGCAGCTTGTATCGGCTATATTTCGCAGGCATCTGCTGCATAATCCGGCTCAAAGCAACATGGGGTATCTATCCTTCATCACCGCCGGAGACGCACTCATGATCCTTGATGAACTCGGACCGAGCTTTGGCGTTGAAATCAGCCGGGACGGTCTCATCAGACTGGCGAGAATTCTCGGCGGAGAATCCGTGGAACTCGACTACGCCCCGGGAACCAACGAAGCTCTGCAGCGCTTGTTCGATATCGGGCCCGAAGCCGAAAGTTCAGTCCCCCCTGAGCCGGCGGACCCAGATGCAGCTCCTGACACCTCGTTTTTCAAGATATTTCGCGCCATCGAAGGTTTCGTCCTTCCCGCAGTCCATGCCGCGCCGCTCCCCTCTTTTTCCGAAATCAAAAACTGGCAGCCACCTGCTCAGCAAAGCGAGGAGTATCTCAAACGAGTGAGAAAACTCCTCGATACTGCGGTGACTTCCCTGGTGGTCCGCAAACAGCGCTCTAAAGGATTAAATAAAATCTATCGTGATATGATTCCGGCCATTGCCTGGCAGGAAAGCTGTTTCAGGCAGTTTGTCGTCAAGGACCAGAAGCTTACCTATCTGCTTTCTTACAACAACAGCTCAGTCGGGCTGATGCAGGTCAATGAGCGCGTCTGGCGCGGCATCTACGATCTGCAGCGCCTGAGGTGGGATATCGCCTACAACGCCGGCGCCGGAAGTGAGATAGCCGATCTTTATCTGCAGCGTTATGCATTGCCGAAATATGGCAAAAAGATCCTCTCCGAACCGGAACTGCTGTCCCGCCTCGTCTATGCCATGTATAACGGCGGCCCGAGCCAGTATGAAAAGTTTTTAAAACGCAGTTCATCAGGTGAATTCTATGACAGCGATAAGCTGTTCGCCCAGAAATATGGCTGGGTAAAAGATCAGGCCTGGGAACAAACCAGTCGCTGTTTCTAAGCGTACCTTTTCAGCAATACCCGCTAAACAAATCGAAATCCTGCCTGTTCCAGCACGTACCTGGAAGCATCGATCGTCTCCGACTTCACCAGAATGTAGTCGGTGTCAAAGGTCGAAACAGCAAAGATGGGGATTTTTGCGTCTGCAAGGGGCGCGCTTATCGCTGCCAGAACCCCGGTGAGTGAAAAGTCGAGCGGTCCGATGACTTTGATGATTAACAAACCGCTCTGAGATTGCTCTGCCTGCAGCGGTATCGAAGAGTCGCAGACGATAGATAGTTCATCAGGCGTTCTGCTGATGCTCAGAAAGGCACTTCGGTAGACGCTCAGGGGAATATGACTGTCGAACGGGAAGCGATGGACCGAAACGCTGCCTTCAAGGATAGAGAGTTCTAATGTCATAAGTCGTAACGCTATGATCGTTTTGGATCAACTGAGCATTACCCGGCGCCAGTTCTGCCGACAACCCGACTGCCGCACACAGTGCAGCCGGGTTGCCCGACGAGAACAGCACATGACTTAAAGAGCATGCGTGAAACCGTGATACTGTCCACCTCAAGTGTTATCGGGAAGCACACGGTATTCAAGTAAAAAGTTACCAGCTATCGTCAGCGCCTACATACCCATGTTGAAAATTTCATACTCGGTGTCGGCGTCCAGGATGGCCGCAAAGCGCTTTTCGTTTTCCTCACGCTCCGGGCTTCTCACATACGCGTCCCAGTCCTCTTTTTTCTGCCACATCGAGACAACCATTATCTGGCATGGATCATCGTGATTGACCAGGGTCTCGGTGGAGATGTAGCCGGGTTTGGCCATTGCGTTTTTTCTGGCCTGGATCAGCATGGTCGATGCGTCATCGCGTAAGTCTTTCTTGATCTGTCTCTTTATGAAGATTTTTATTGCCATGGTAGCCTCCTCCGTCAAGAGTTCAACACAGGGGATGCATCGTGCCATCCCGTTTCTGCAATCGGCCGGCAGCGGCAGATTTGGCGAAACAGCAAGGTAATAATATCAGGACAAAGAGCGGGACGACTCCCGGTGACTCGTACGATTTCGATAAAGGAACGCATAAGCCCTTCCTGCCTGTCAGCACTCAGGCACATCGTAGAGTTGATAATGACTAGTGTGCTTCTAATTTATTTTATCACAACCGCGCCCTCTAAATCCAGCTTCACCACGATCACCCTGGCCGGCGGTGGCGATACATCGACCGGTTATGCGTTGAAAATCACCTGTCTGATTTCTTCTTTTTCCTGGTTCTTGTATTCTTCAAGTTTCTTCATCTGGTCGTCATCGAGGGTTTCCCGAACCTTATCGAAAAGATCTTTGCTCACCGCTTCAAAATCCTCTCTGAACTTCTCCCAGTTCGCCGTTCCTTCCACAGCCAATCCCTGGACCATCACGCTGAGTCGATCGAAGCTCTCTTCAAATACCGGTTTGAGTTCAGCGATCTGATCCTCAGTCAGTTCAAGTAGGTCATGAAGATCGGTTATCATCTTTTCTTTGACCTGGGCGATGGCCTCTCTGTCGACTCGCGAGAGCTGCTCCCTGAATTTCTGAGCCTCTTCGCTGGAGAGAATGTCTTTTACCTTCTTTTCAGCATCTTTTGACATCTGATCGAACTTCTCGGCCATATTATTCAGATCGACAACGCCCTCATCGATCGATTTCTTCAGACTTTCTGAGAGTGCCTTGCTCTTCTCTTCCAGAACCGGCTTGAGCTGCTCCCATTTTTCGCGCGACAGGTCCATCTGTTTTTCCAGTTCGGAGATAATCGTATCACCGTTTAAACCTTCTTCAGTTTTGTTCTCCGATGACTGAGCCTGAACGCAGAACAGCGTCAGAACCAGAAACAGCGTTGCAACACTGAGTGGATATATGTGTATCGTTCTCATGGCAAAAGCCTCCTTATTTGAATTTATTGCAAGCATCAGCGGATTGGGATAGTGTGGCAAGTTGCTCGTACCCTGTTAAAATAGTTCCAAACAGATCAAAAGCAATATGGAGCAGTTGTTCTCGCTGCCTCCCGCATCATCTTGTTCCCATGCGAGGTATGCCCCACGGAACGCGCTTCCTCAGCACGGTAGATGAAATGTCCTTGACCCTGGCCACCATTTTCGGATCCTCGTTTATCATCGCTCTGTCAGGCGCCCTGATGCCCGGCCCGGTATTGACCGTCACGATCAGCGAAAGTGCCCGGCGGGGAGCCCTGGCCGGCCCCCTGATGATTTTCGGTCACGGCATGCTCGAGCTTATCCTGGTGCTGGCTCTTATCAGCGGTCTGGCTCCTTTTTTCTCTCGTGAAGACGTATTTGTCGTCGTTTCTCTTCTGGGAGGTGCCATTCTTTTTTCGATGGCCTGTCTGATGTTCAAAGACCTGCCGTCCCTGAAGCTCCAGTTGGACGGCAGCGATGAGAAGCCACGGAGTCTTGTTCTCTCGGGCATACTATTGAGTCTTGCCAATCCATACTGGCTGATCTGGTGGGCAACCATTGGACTTGGCTATATCATGTACTCGGTCAAATTCGGCATTTTCGGCATCGTCGCCTTTTTCACCGGACACATACTCGCTGATCTGGCCTGGTACAGTCTGGTCTCGTTTGGCATAGCCAAAGGCCGCTCCTTTTTCACCGACAGGTTCTACCGAGGACTTATTGGCGCCTGCGCCTCGTTTCTCTGCGTCTTCTCCTTTTATTTCATCTACAGCGGTCTGGAAAAGGTTCTCTGAGGCTGTCCACATCCATCTCAGATGGTCAGCAGACGGTACATGTCGACCATCCGCATCGGCAGCTTGTCGATATCGTCTATGAAAATATAGTTGCCGGCGCCAAACATGTGCGGCAGATATTCATGCGCTTCCCGGTCCACTGTAATTCCAAAGGAATGAATCCCGTCCCCGCGCGCCTCCTGGAGCGCCTTGCGACTATCTTCAATGGCATATTCGCCCTTGTAGTCATCATAGTCCTCGGGTTTCCCGTCGGTGATGGTCACCAGCAGGCGGGTTCGTGCCTCGTAGTTTTTCAGCCGCTCAGTCGCGTAGCGAACAGCGGGCCCCATCCTGGTGTATTCACGCGGCACAATAGCGTTGATGCGGTTACGGATCAGGTTGTTGTAGGGTTCCGCTAGATTTTTCACCTGGTAAAGATCACAGCGGGAGCGGCGCATGCCGGAGAACCCCAGTATTTCGTATGGGTCGCCGGCTACCTCCATCACCTCGCAAAGCAAGACCAGGGCCTCCCTGATGACCCCGCCGACCCAGCCCTCGGTCGAGTTTGACATATCGATCAAAAAAAGGGTGACGATATCGCGCTCGTTACGCTGCAGCCTGACAAACCACTTCCCGGACGGGCTGATTCCGGCGCGCTGATCGCCGCGAGCCTCGACGATGGCATCGAGGTCGAGATCATCTCCATCACGCTGCCGCCTGACGAAATGTTCGCTGGTCTTCATCATCTCAAACTGCCGGCGCAGTTTCATCAACACCCCGCGGTGCTTGTCAAGTGTCGCGGCGACAAAGGTGGAATGCACCTCCGGCAGCTGGCGCTCACGAATCGTGCACCAGTTCTTTCGATAACCGTTGCGCCGAAAATCCCATTCATCAAAGAGCACATCCCCGGGCCGCTCCCCAGTTTCATCACCGGCTGTTCCAACAGGGCTTTCAAAGTTGAAGCCGTGACCGGCAGCACCCGATGCCGCAGAAAAATAACTGGTCGGAATAAATCCGAGATCATCTTTTATCTTTTCAATCAGATCGAGCAGCTCCTGCGGAATATCCACCTCGGGATTGTCAAGTACCGTCAAAGCGGTTTTGGGCTGCTCATCAGCTTCATCTTCGGAAACCGCAAGAACTGTCTGGGCACCGGTGTCCTGGCTGCTCGTTTCCGCTGTCCTGTGATCCTTCTCGACGCCGCTCTGCAGCGACCGGATCTGCATGATGAAATCTTTTTTCATCTCGATGCGCCTGCGTTCTATTTCAGCGGCGGTCCTGTCGAAATCGAGTTCGCCCAGAAGATCGAGCAGCGCCGGACGGTGATAGGGTTCATCAATGGCAGAAAGGTGCTCGTAGAGAGATTCGACTGAAGTGATCAGCGCTTTGACAGCGTCTGTTTTAAAATCCCGGCCTGAGCTGCAATCTGACCCGAAAAGCATGAACAAACCGATATCCGTAAGCGTGGCTCCCAGCTGATTCTGAGAAGATTCTTCAGAGACCTGCAACGCTTCAACAAATTCGTCTCTGAGCTCCTGGAATCGATTGGTCAGTCCCGGCAGTTCGCCTCTGAGCTGCGTCACGACCCGTCCGCTTTCAAGCAGAAAAAAGATATCTTCGGCGAGCTGTCTATGCTCAAAGCCGGCAAGATAGCTCCTCAGATCCTCCAGCGGCCCTTTGTTGTGCTGTGCTTCATCGCCTTGTTGGGGCTCGATTGATTGTCTGACAGTTGGGTGCTGCCTGAACGTCCCCCAGCGATGAAAGCCCCAGTGCAGCGACAAAATGAACTTATAGAGAAACCGATTGTGATCGTAATCCGCGAAAAGAGAAATCTCGGGGGGCAGGAAATAAGTGGTGGTGTCGGTCGATGCCAGCTCAGCCTTTTCAAGGAAGAGATCTTCACCTGAGATCCCTCTGAGATAGAACAGCATCTGTTTTTCAATATCGACAAAACTGACACCGTTCTGCTTTTCCAGCGGCTCCAAAAAATAGGTGCCGACCTGAAGAATGTAGCGTCTGGCTCCCTTGAGTCCTTCCTGCTCGTAGCTGGTTAGAATTGTTCGCACCCACTTCCCGATAAGTTCAGCCGGGACACGATCGACAACTTTGCTGCCGTCCTCGAGAAATGAGAGCCCGAGGCTGTGACTGATCGGCCAGATCGCCGGAATATTGCCAAGGAGATGCTTTTGCCTCTCTTCGGAGAGCTCTGCCACCTCCTCGATGATCTGATCCACTTCCCACTCGTTGGGCAGAGACGGGTGGACCAGTTCGTAGAAGAGTTTTTTACAGGCGGTCTTGTCCATGGCTTCGCAGCTTCAAACTAAAAGACCGCATCCACCATCTCGACCAGGGAGCCGAGCAGGTCCGGGTCATCGGTGAGGCTTTCAACGATGCCGGCCAGGCAGGCGGTGCGTATCTGGATACCTGAACGGATCAGCAGCCCGGCGTTGACCATCAGTCTGGTCGAGGCGCCTTCAGGCAGTCCCGATTCCCGCAGTCCGCGACTCATGATGCCAAGTCGTACGAGGCGGCCGGCGAGTTCTGAGTCGATGCCGGCTTCCTCGGCGACGATCCTGGTTTCCAGCTCTGCTTCGGGGTAGGAGAAGGAGAGTGAGACGAAACGCTGGCGGGTTGATGTTTTAAGATCTTTTAATACGGACTGATAGCCGGGGTTGTACGAGACGCCCAGCATGAACTGATCGGGGGCCGTCAGCAGCTGACCGAGCTTATCGATCGGCAATTCACGCCGATCATCGGCGAGCGGATGGATGACCACGGTGGTATCCTTGCGGGCTTCGACGATTTCATCGAGGTAACAGATCCCCCCCGCTCTGACCGCCCTGGTCAACGGGCCGTCGACCCAGATCGTTTCATCACCTTTGACCAGATATCTGCCCACCAGATCGGAAGTGGAAAGATCGTCGTGACAGGAAACCGTAATCAACGGCCGTTTGAGCTTCCAGGCCAGATACTGCATATAGCGCGTTTTACCGCACCCGGTCGGCCCCTTGAGCAGCAGCGGCAGCTTACGTTCATAGGTTGCCAGGCCGATTTCTATCTCGTCACCAAACGGCAGGTAAAACGGCTCATCGGTGATGATGTATGCTTCCAACAGCGATTCTGATTGTCTCATCGAATGTATCGTCTTGTTAAGTTTTTCATTAACCATAAGCGTGTTACTGCGAGGTGCAAGAACCTCGCTGCTGCGAGTAACCAGGCCGGTCTTTCGGAAGCGGTCCCGATATCACATTTTTGTGCAACTAAGATACAAAAATGAACATTTTTGAAATTTATATGACGATCGAAACAATCATTACATTCTAACAAAATCTCCATATAACTGTAATTTAATACTTTTTTGCTCACCTCCGCCGGCTGGCACACCTTTTGTAATGACTGAACCAGGCACCAACCAATTCGTTGCATTGTAACCATCGAATCAAACAACAAAACAGAGGAGGAACAACCGTGAACCTGAAAATGAAGATGAAACCACGAACCTACTGGGGCGGCGCTGCATTTCTCGCCGTCCTGGCCGTCGCCCTGCCGGTGCTGGCCGAAGAAACCAGTGTCGGCGAATCGGTTATTCACCTGGCCTACGCCCTCGATACCTTCTATTTCCTCATGTCCGGCGCGCTCGTCATGTGGATGGCAGCCGGTTTCGCCATGCTCGAAGCGGGCCTGGTGCGCAGTAAGAACACCGTCGAGATTCTCACCAAGAACGTGGCCCTTTACTCGATTGCCTGCATCATGTACATGATCGTCGGCTACAACATCATGTACGGCGGCGGGCCCAACGGCGTCATCCCCGGGCTCAGCTTCTTTCTTGGTGCCGACAACAGTGTCGACGACGTCTTGAAGAGCGGCGGCGACATCTACTATTCAGGCCTCTCCGACTTCTTCTTCCAGGTCGTCTTCGTGGCCACCGCCATGTCGATCGTCTCCGGCGCCGTGGCCGAGCGTATGAAACTCTGGTCGTTTCTGCTCTTTGCCATTGTCATGACCGGTTTCATCTACCCGGTACAGGGCTACTGGAAATGGGGCGGCGGTTTTCTCGACGCCCTTGGTTTTCTCGACTTCGCCGGTTCCGGTGTCGTCCATCTCTGCGGTGCTTCCGCGGCGATCGCCGGGGTGCTTTTGCTCGGACCGCGTAAGGGCAAATACGTCAACGGCCGGATCAACGCCATTCCCGGCGCCAACCTGCCCCTGGCAACCCTTGGTACCTTTATCCTCTGGCTCGGCTGGTTCGGTTTCAACGGCGGTTCCGAGCTGATGATCTCCACCATCGACGAGGCCAACGCGGTTTCGATGATCTTTGTCAACACCAACACCGCAGCGGCCGGCGGACTCGTCGCCGCCCTGCTCTTCTCCCGGGCCTGGTTCGGCAAGGCCGATCTGACCATGGCCCTCAACGGCGCCCTGGCAGGACTCGTGGCCATCACCGCCGAGCCGCTGACCCCGAGTCCGCTGCTGGCCACGGTTGTCGGTGCCATCGGCGGTCTGATCGTGGTTGGAGCGATTGTCTTCATGGACAAGGTCAAGATCGACGATCCGGTCGGTGCGATTTCGGTGCACGGCGTGGTCGGTATCTGGGGACTGCTGGCGGTCGCCTTCACCAACCCCGATGGCTCCATCGTCGCCCAGGTGATCGGTGCTGCGGTGATCTTCGGCTGGGTCTTCGGCACCAGTTTCGTTACCTGGCTGATCATCAAGACGATCATGGGCATCCGCGTCAGCGAAGAAGAGGAAATGGCAGGCTGCGATATTTCCGAGTGCGGCCTTGACGCCTACCCTGAATTTACCAAAGACTGATCAAGAGGAGCAGACAGACATGAAGAAAATAGAAGCGATTATCAAGCCGTTCAAGCTCGAGGAGGTGAAGGAAGCCTTGACCGAGCTGGGCATCACCGGCATGACCCTCACCGAAGTCAAGGGCTATGGCCGCCAGAAAGGGCATACCGAGGTCTACCGGGGTGCCGAGTACAAGGTTGAATTCAACCCCAAAACCAAAGTAGAGCTGGTCGTCGATACCGACCTGGTCGACAAGGCGGTGACGGCGATTCGTGAAGCGGCCAACACCGGCAAGATCGGCGACGGCAAGATCTTTGTTCTACCGGTCGAGGATGTTATGAGGATCCGCACCGGGGAACAGGGCAAGGAAGCCATTTAGTAAACCCATCTCCCACAACCTCCTCCAAAGAGCGCCTCCGGTCGGCTTCGGCTGACGGGGGGCGCTTTTTTTGTTAGCGCCATTGATTAGAACCACGAAATGAGTACCATGATTCATTGAGCCTTCAATGTCCTCCACGAACCCATGGTTACTCTATGTCTGCTGCGTATGATCAATTGCTGAACCGCTTCAATCGCCTTGCTCAAATCGAGCACTCTCTGACCTTTCTACAATGGGACCAACTGGTGATGATGCCTCCCGGCGGCAACGACACCCGTTCTGAAGCGATTGCCGAACTCAGCACCATGTACCACGAGTTGTTGACTGCCCCTGACATGGCGGACTTGATTGAACGTGCGGCAGAAAACGAGAATGATGACCAGCGCCGGATATCAATTCGGGAAATAAAAAGAGAATACCTGTGGGCAAACTGCATCCCTGCCGATCTCGTCAAGGCTAAATCACTGGCCGGTTCACGCTGTGAGCACCAATGGCGAACTCAACGCAAAGAAAATGACTGGGAAGGTTTTCTGGTTAATTTTAAAGAGGTCGTAACTCTCTCCAGAGAAGAAGCCCAGGCGCGTCAGAGCTGCAGCAACGGGGCGTTTCCAACGCCGTACGATGCCATGCTCGACCTCTACTGCACCGGTGACTCCAGTTCTTTTATCTCAGAGATTTTTTCCGTATTAAAGGAAAAACTCCCGCCGCTTATTTCCGAGGTGGTCGAAAAGCAGGCCGGCAGGACCCGGCGTTTTGACGGCCCGTTCCCCATCGCCGATCAGAAAGGGCTGAACCGGGCACTGGCCGCCGCCCTCGGCTTCAGTTTCGACGAGGGCAGATTCGATGAGAGTTCCCACCCGTTCAGCACCGGCGGACACGGAGACCACCGGATCACCTCCCGTTACCGCGAGGACGATTTTATCGACGCCCTGAAAGCAACGGCTCACGAAGCCGGACATTCTGCCTACGAGGGCGGCCTGCCGCGCCAATGGAAGAACCTGCCGCTGGGCCAGGCCCGCAACATGTCCATTCACGAGAGCCAGAGTCTGCTTTTTGAAAAGCAGATTTTTCTGGCACAACCGTTTCTCACCTATTTCACACCGGTCATCCATCAGTATCTCGACTCCAGCCGGACTTACAGTTGCGAGCAGATCTGGCTGAACAGCATCAAGGTCGACCCGACCCTGATCAGGGTGGAAGCCGATGAAATCTGCTACCCCCTGCACGTTATCCTTCGTTATGAAATAGAGTCGGCGCTGATCAACTCGACGATGGAAGCCGAGGATGTACCTGAGGCGTGGAATGAGAAGATGCTCAGCTATCTCGGTCTTTCTACCGCGGGAGACTACACCAACGGCTGCCTGCAGGATATTCACTGGACCGATGGCTCGTTCGGCTATTTTCCGGCATACACCATCGGTGCGCTCAACGCTGTTCAGATCTTTGCTGCTTTCTGCCGGGCCCGGCCCGACTGGCAGGAACTGCTTGCTGCCGGTGATGTTACGGCGATACGCGACTGGCTGAAAGAGACCATCTGGTCGAAGGGCCGCCTGCTCGAATCACAGGAACTGATACGGAGCGCAACCGGCGAGGGAACCAACCCGGATTATTATCTCGATTATATCAGCAAGCGCTACCTGGCGGAGAGCTATTAGCTCTTCAAACTGGACACTCCCCCTGCACTGCTTCTCCTGGTCAGGACGTCGGTCAACAGCGCCAGCAGAACGCCATAGGCCGGCAGAAAAAGCAGCAGCGACACGAGGATTTTGAAGCCGTAATCAACAACGGCTATGTTCGGCCAATGCTGGGCCATGAAACTATCCGAGCTGTTCCAGAAGGCTGCGGCGTAAAATACAAGTGTGTCCAGCAGGTTTCCAAAAATTGTTGAAACGGACGGAGCGACCCACCACTTCCGGTTATTTCTCAAGTATGAAAAGACCTTCACATCCACCAGCTGCCCAACCAGATAAGCGACAAAGCTGGCGGCGGCGATGCGGAAGACAAATCCATTGAAGGTGCTCAGCCCGGCAAGTCCCTGATAGCTTCCTTCGAAAAACAGAACGGAAACCAGATAGGAAACGATCAGCGCCGGAATCATCGTATAAAAGATGATCTTCCTCGCCTGCGCCTGACCGAATATTCTGACGCTCAGATCCGTCGCCAGATAGACGAACGGAAAGCTGAACGTTCCCCAAGTGACGTGGAAACCAAGAATCTGGAACGGGATCTGAACCAGGTAGTTACTGGCGGCAATGACGGTCACATGAAAAATGACCAGAAAGATAAGGGCACGGCTGCGCTGTACATCGCTAAATGAAAACATCAATCAATCCTTTTTGTTCTCCGGGGTGAGGGAACCCGACCCAGCGGTTGCTCTGTTCGTAGAAACGGCACCACTTATACAACAAAAGCACCAGCGTACCAAACCATTTTATATCTGCAGAGTACTTTTAAAATACAAGAGGCCGCCCCGATCGACACCGGGGCGGCCTCTTTTGAACGAGCTATACGTTCCAGCTGCCTACTTGGAACCAGCAGCTGAGAGTTTCTCCATCACCTGGCTCAAGTTGAAACTGGCCGCTTTCTGGCTTGGCGGAAATTCCACGAAAGTTTCCAGAAACTGTGCCACGTAGGCCTGGGCCGGAAGGAGCAGAAAGGGCCGATCCAGGAACCAGTCGTCGTAGGTGTTCGAGGTCACCATACCGCGCTCATACGGGTCACGACGCAGGTTTACCAGCAACGGTATACGCAAGGTTACAAACGGCTCACGCCAGGCCTGAAACGTTGCCTCTGCACGCTGCTCCATGAAAATAACCTTCCAGTCACGATAGCGAAGCGCAGTCATTTCCCCATCGTCGGAAAAGTAGAAGATTTCATCACGCGGTCCTTTTTCTTCCTGACCGGTCAGGTAGGGCAGAAAATTGTAGCCGTCCAGATGAACCTTGTAGGTTCGGTTGATTGCCGAGACACCGCCCTGCTTCAACTGCTCTTTGATGTCGGGTGCACCGGCGACAGCCAGAAAAGTCGGTAGCCAGTCCATATGGTGCATTATCTCGTTGGACCAGGCACCGGCTTCGATTTTACCCGGCCAGCGTACCGCTGAGGGAACCCGCCAGCCGCCTTCCCAGTTGGTGTTTTTTTCACCACGAAACGGCGTCATCGCCGCATCGGGCCAGGTGTTCATGTGCGGGCCGTTATCGGTGGAGTAGAAGACGATGGTGTTGTCGGCAATTCCGAGCTCGTCGAGCACATCGAGGAATTTACCGATATGCATATCATGCTCGACCATGCCGTCGGAGTACTCATCCTGTCCTGAGATACCGCGGAGTTCGTCCTTGACGTGGGTACGGAAATGCATCCTGGTACCGCTCCACCAGACGAAAAACGGCTTATCAGCCTGAACCTGGCGCTGTATGAAGTCGATCGCTGCATCTGAGGTTTCATCGTCAACCGTTTCCATTCTTTTCCTGGTCAGGGGTCCGGTATCCTCGATCTTTCCATCGGCGGTTGAACGAATGACGCCGCGGGGTCCAAATCTCTTTCTGAACTCGGGATTCTGCGGATAATCTTCGTTTTCCGGCTCTTCCTCGGCATTGAGATGGTAAAGGTTGCCGAAAAATTCATCGAAACCGTGGTTGGTCGGCAGATGCTCATCCTGGTCTCCAAGATGGTTCTTGCCGAACTGACCGGTGGCATAGCCCTGCGCTTTCAGCAGACCGGCGATGGTGGGGTTGACTTCCTGCATCCCCTCCTCGGCTCCCGGCAGGCCGACCTTTGAGAGACCGGTACGGTATACAGACTGGCCGGTGATGAAACTCGAGCGTCCGGCGGTACAGCTCTGCTCACCGTAGTAATCGGTGAAGGTCATGCCTTCCTCGGAAATGCGGTCAATGTTGGGTGTTTTGTAGCCCATCAGGCCATGGGTGTAATAACTGATATTGGATTGTCCAATATCGTCACCCCAGATAACAAGGATGTTGGGTTTATCCGCTGCTGAGACCGAAGCGCTGATCATCAAACTGACCAGTGCAGCAAGCAGAAGTCCACCCCCAATCGGCTTATTCATGCAACATTCCTCCTGTGTGAATTTGATATGTGAGAAGACAATGGAATGGGTTTCAGCCATCGTCTCACTTCACTATGTGGCGAGGAATATGATAAATCAAGTTAGGGGTAAAAAATTTGAACGAAACAGTGTCTAAAAACCGCCGCGCTCTAAAACAAACTCGTTGACCTCTGCCATGGTCGGCATGAAATTGGCACAGCCGTGCCTGGTAACGACAATGGCGCCGCAGGCATTGCCAAGCCGGGCTGACTTATACCAGCCCCAGCCGTTGACATGACCATAGAGAAATCCGCTGCCGAATGCATCGCCGGCCCCGAGGATATTGCAGATCTCGACCGGATAGCCGGGCGCATCGATTACCTCGATATCACCGTCATCTCTTTTCAGATGAACACGTGCACCCGCTTCGCCACGTTTCTGCAGTACCGCTGACGGCCCCATCTTCAATAAAGCCTGGACCGCCTGGTCACTGTCTCCTGCCACTTTCGCATCCGAGATCTGTGAATGAGTCAGACTGATCTGTGAGGTATCGACAAGCACGGCGGCGTTGATCTCGTCTTCGGTGCCAATGACGATATCGACATTGGCCAGAACCGAACGAACGTTGACGCCAAAAGCTCGGGCGTCATGCCACTGATCAGGACGAAAGTCGAGATCGAGCACCACTTCAGTCCCGGAACTTCGGGCCAGCTCGGCTGCATAAAGTGTTGCCGTGCGGCACGGATCCTTGCAGAGATTGGTTCCGGCAAACTGCAGGATGCTGCTGTCGCTTACCGGTGCTGCGCGGACATCGTCGATGTCGATTTCGATATCGGCGCAATTATCGCGGTAATAGACCAGCGGGAATTTATCGGGGGGCTCGATTCCCAGGGCAACAGCACTGCTGCGACGGCCTGGTTTGCGCACCACAAACCGAGTTTCAACTTTTTCCGTATCGAGAAAATGGAGAATGAAGTCTCCGACCGGATCATCGCCGATGCCGGTGAGCAGCGCCGAGTTCAGCCCCAGCCTGCGGGCGCCGACGCTGATATTGGTCGGCGATCCACCCACATAGGCCGCAAAGCTTTTTATCTCCTCAAACCGTGCACCAATGTCATTGGCGTACAGATCGATGGAGGAACGCCCTATATGGAGGGTGTCATAGGTCCTCGATTTCTGATTCACGCTGGGGTCCTCCCACGCTGAAAAAATATGAACAACAACAGCATCTCAATGATTCCCAAGCGTCGGGACTCTGTCCTGCCGTTTGGGAGATTTAATAGAGAATAATCTTATTGTGTGAAGAATAGCAGATGATCCAAGCCAGGTCACTGCCGAAAAGAAAAGCTGGCAGCAGATCTAAGAGCGCCTGCGCTGACGTTTACGAAATAGAGACAGGTTGGCGGTGATATTGTGGGCCGTGACTTCCAACCCTTTTGAGCGATAGGCTTCCACCAGCTGACGTTCCATTCGGACCGCCTCCTTGAGCATCCCTTCCCGGCGACCGTGATCAGCACAATCATAAGCCTCGACAATCGTATCTTTGATGCGCCCAAGGCTCAAATCTCCGGCGCCATCATCATTGACTTGAGTACTGAACGCTTCCGATTTCACTTTGTTGTTATAGCGCGCCAACTTCAGAAGACGTCCAAGTGTGGAATGCGAAATTGTCTGTTTGATACCCATATACATTGTCTTCGCTTTGAATTGGCGGTTTGCACCGCAGCAGCAGCTCTAACGTTTGCCTGGAAAGCAGCTGGGTCACCCTGACATTTACGGGTCCGCTTTCAGTTCTACTGTCCTATTTCAATAAACATGCCAAAAAAAGTCTTTTCCCAGGCCCTAATCTAAAACTGGTTAAATACTGACGGTCCCAGAGGAAAACACTCCAAACCTCCACACTCAGCATACTTCTTTGTAGCACATAACAAATTGATCTATGGCCACTTCTCGTCGACTCTTGACACTATTTGTCACCGGCATTTTTCACTGCCATAACATTATTGACAGTTTACCCGGTACCTCATACATTTCACCGATGCGAGTGTAAGCTCGATTAATACTGACTGTCGGGAGAAACGACACATTATGCGTCTGCTGAAAGCAAAAGGACTGAAATGGCTCAAGGTGTTGCACCTGCTCTGCGTCTGCTGCTGGATCGGCGGAGCAGTCTCGCTGCTGCTGCTCTATTTTCTCAAGAGTGATGTAAGCGACGGCGGCGTGCTCTATGGGATCAATAAGTCGATCCACCACGTTGACATGGCGGTTGTCGTGATTCCCGGGGCCATCGGCTGCATGGTGACCGGGCTTGCTTATTCGGCTCTGTCCAGCTGGGGCTTTTTCAAGCAGCGCTGGATTATCGTCAAATGGATAATCACGGTTTCCGCCATTTTGTTCGGTACCTTTTTCCTTGGCCCATGGGAAACGAAAATGATGCATATCTCTGGCGATCTGGGCCTTGGAGCACTTGAGAGCTCCGACTATCTCTTTAATCAGCGCATGAATCTCTGGTTTGGGCTGCTGCAGTTTTCTATTCTGATCATCACCGTCTGGATTTCGGTATTCAAGCCATGGCGCTCATCAGCTGCCGGGCAACGCTCCTGAGGTCGATGCAGTGACTCATTTGTTCACCTACGGAACGCTTATGTTCAAAACGGTCTGGTCAACGGTTATTGAAGGCGAATATCAGGCTTTCGAGGCGAGCCTTTCAGGCTTCGTGCGCCGTTCCATTCGCCATGAAAATTACCCGGCGATTATTGCGGACCGGCTCGCTGCAACGGTGGACGGGATTATCTATCTCGATATCAGCAGTGACGATCTCAAACGGCTCGACGATTTCGAGGGCAGCATTTATCAACGGCAGCATGTTCAGGTCAGGACGAACGATAATCTCTATGCCGCCGACACCTATGTTTTGAAAACAGAGTATCGTCATCTGCTTTCTGATACCGTGTGGAACCCTGAGGACTTTCAGAAAACCGGTATTGATCGTTTTATCGGCTCGTACCCCGGCTTCGATCGTTAGAACCTGGTTTCCTGCAGGTATATTGCACGACACGAGGACTGGCACCTTGTCGGTTGGCTGCATATCTGGTATTAAACGATTTTGACGCGATCTCAGCCGGAGCATTGCCGGCAGGGTCCTTATAGACGAGAATTACGGAGCGGAAGAAGAGCATGCATAAAGTCGGATTCATTGGTTGGCGTGGTATGGTCGGTTCGGTTCTTATGGAGCGAATGAGAGATGAGCAGGATTTCACCCACCTCCTGCCCCATTTCTTTACCACGTCCCAGGCAGGTCAGCCGGGTCCGGATGCCGGTCACGGCGTCAACCCGCTTCTCGACGCGGCAGACACCACGATGCTCTCCCAGATGGATATCATCGTTTCCTGCCAGGGAAGCGATTTTACCAACCAGGTTTACAACGAGCTGCAGAAGCAGCTGGGACGGCTACTGGATCGACGCCGCCTCAGCGCTGCGCATGGACGAGGATGCAATTATCGTTCTGGACCCGGTCAATCGAGCCGTTATCGATGACGGGTTGCGGCGCGGCACCAAGAATTTTATCGGGGGCAACTGCACGGTTTCCCTGATGATGATGGCGTTGGGCGGCTTATTTGAAGAAGACCTGATCGAGTGGATCAGCTCGATGACCTACCAGGCCGCCAGCGGTGCCGGAGCCAGGAACATGCGCGAACTGATCGAACAGATGGGAGCACTTGAATCTGAAGTTTCGTCTCTGCTTGATGACCCCGCTTCTGCGATTTTAGATATCGATAGAAAGATATCTGCGAAGCTCACCGACGGCACGCTGCCCGTCGATCAGTGGACCGTTCCGCTTGCCGCCAGTCTGATTCCGTGGATCGACGCCGAGGTAGAGAATGGGCAGTCAAAAGAAGAGTGGAAAGGTGTGGCGGAGACCAACAAGATTCTTGGTCGAAGTGGTGATCATATTATTCCGGTGGACGGCCTCTGCATCAGGATCGGCACCATGCGCTGTCACTCCCAGGCCTTCACCATCAAGCTGAATAAAGATCTGCCGGTCACTGAGATCGAAACGATAATAAAATCGCACAACCAGTGGGTAAAGCTCGTCCCCAACGAACGCCAGCCATCGGCTCAAGAGCTGACGCCGGCGCGGGTATCCGGAACCCTGGACATCCCGGTCGGCCGCATTCACAAAATGAATATGGGAGCGGACTATCTGACGGCGTTTACGGTCGGCGACCAGCTCTTGTGGGGCGCTGCCGAACCGTTGAGGAGGATTTTGAGGATCGTCCTCGATCATCTCGGCTAAGCTGAACATTTCAAGGAAGCCTCAAGAGCCGAACGGCGGCGAGGGAGCGTGCCGCTGCAGCCTTCAGGCCCCGGTCATACGCTGAACCGATTCGACCAGTTTTTCGCTGCCTTGCTGATCGGCAAGCAGGGCTGAAAGAGATGACAGGATCTCGCGAACGATTCTGGTCTTTGGCCGGGGCGACAGCAGCTGCGTCTCGAGCGTTTTGATGTCGATGACAATCTCCTCGAGCGCTTCGTACGCCATGTCCGTCGACGAAACTGCTGATTTGATTTCCAGGAGCAGCGTTTCCACCGCCTGAACCACGTCCGCTTCTACGATCGTTTTATCACCCAGGGTGACCGAACCAGCCGCCTGGACGTTATCCGCCGGCGCGATATCGAGTGCCTGAAGCCCCTGCGCCGTAATGGAGATGCCGCCGGCCAGGGTCTTCAACTCGGCGTAACCGTCGATAATCAGATCTTCGGCCATGCTGCCGGATTCTGATTTATCAAGTCCCAACGCATCGCCGATATCGTACATGGATACTTCAGCGCCGATCTCATCGCTAGTCATCTTGTATAGCTGAGCAAGAAAGTTCTTCACCTGCATGTCGTCGATAGTCATATCATCTCCACCACCACTATTTTCGCCTCGGATACGCCGGGGATCACTGATAGAGCCGTCCGTTGTGTCTAAGCCAGCCATCGACATGCCTGCCTGCCGGGTCGCGGTGCGTCCAATGAACCACCCCGCCTTTTTTATTCCACTCGTACTCCCCGAAGAATTCGAGCCGGTCTCCTTTTTCTATCCCTCCGACTCGCGGGGCAAGATCGATATTGTGGGCGATCAGAATTGTCTGATCTTTACCGGTTCGCAGAATAATGCGCTGATGACGGCTGCCCGTCGTATCATCAGCCAGAACCTTTTCGACGGTACCCGCCCCTTCAACCTGCAGATCGCTGAGCTGATTCTCATAGGCATATTCGAGCCTGCCGGTATCGTCTGAATCTCTTTGAAGATATCGATCAAACGAACCCCGCTCGTAGAAAGCTGACAAAATCAGAATCAGCACCAGCAGATAAATAAGTTTCTGGCGATTACCCATGACGATCTATTTAAATTCCTGTTCGAGGCTGGTGATGAAATTTACCAGCTCAGTTTCGTAATCGTGAGCCTGGTCGATCGTGTTGTGAAAAGTGCCTTTGATCATCACTCTCCGCACTGTCTGCGGGTCGAGTGAATCGACGAGTTCTGCGCTGATCTTAGCCGGGATAACCTCGTCATGTTCGGCTGTCAGCGCGAGCACGGGGACATCGATATCCGCTGCATAGCGAGCGGCCTCGAAGCGGTCCTTCAACAACCGCCGTACCGGTAAATACGGATAGTAATGGTGCGCCAGTTCAGTCATACTCGAATAGGGTGTAACCAGAACCAGGCCGTCAACCGGGACCGTGGCCGCCAGCTGAATCGCCACGGCGGTGCCGAGACTGCGCCCGATGACGACGATGCGTTCATATGATGCTGAAATGTATTCATAGAGTGCCCTGCTGTCTGAATAGAGAGCCGTTTCCGAGGGGCCTCCGCTGCTGCCCCCATAGCCCCGGTAATTCATCAGATAGAGCGACAGGTCGGGAAACAGGGATTTGAAACTCGAAAGGTTCAGCGACACATCTTCAGCGTTGCCGCCGAAATAGATCAGAGCTGTTTGACTTTTCCGGGGAACATGCCAGACCTTCAGCCGTTCTCCATCGTTGTCAAGCCAGAGGACCTCAGCCTCAGATGATTTAACGGCTGGATGGGGATAGAAGATCAGGCTGCGCTGGCGCAGAAACATAAAGATACTGATGCTGCTGTAAGCAAGCACGCCGAGAACAAGAATCCAGACGGTCAGCTTGATCATCGCCCTCAGCTTCCTGTTATTCCCGGACCGGTTTCAGTCATCGAATCTTTTAGCCCAGCAGACGACATCTTCTTCAATTCCGAGCCGCTGCTAAAATACTCTCATATCCTGCAATGCCCTGATGATCATGACTCCTTTTTCTTGCGCCGTTCGGTCAGGGCCTCGATGGTATGCTTGACCTCGATATCGGAGCCGCGTTTCTGCAGACCGCCGCGCAGCTGCATGATGCAGCCGGGACAGTCGGTGAGCAGCATATCCGCCCCGGTATCCTCGACATTGTCGAGCTTGTTGTCCAGCAGCTGGGCGGAAAGCTCGGGGAATTTTGCCGAATAGGTGCCGCCAAAGCCGCAGCACACCTCAGATTCCGCCGCCTCCTGGTAGTCCATCCCGGCGGTCTGCATCAGATTGCGGGGCGCGTCGTGCACCCCGAGTCCGCGGCAGAGGTGACAGGGGGCGTGGAAGGTAACTTTCTTGCCGTCACCGTCAAAATCTTCGGGCTGAACCTTGAGAACGTCATGAACAAAGGAAGAAAGATCGATAACCTTGTCACAAAAGGCTTTGACCTGCTCACTGAGCTTGTCGTTGTCATCGAGCAGGACTGGATAATTATGCTTCAGATGTGAAGCGCAGGAGGCACAGAGGGTGACGATATAGTCCACATCCTCATTGATGAAGGCCTTGAGATTCTGCATGGCCACATCTTTCGATATCTTCTTGTCCCCCATCATCTGGACCGGCAGCCCGCAGCAGGACTGCTCCATCGGGAAGACCATCGACACATTGTGATCTTTGAACAGGTCGACGGCAGCCACCATCTGCTCGGGGTAGACAAAATCCTGGACACAGCCTGAAAAAAGTCCGACCCGATGGCTCGGGTTTTCGACATTTTTGGGCTTCATTTCCACCCAGATGTCCCGAAACGGTTTGTCGGCAACCGTCGGCAGCGCCTTGAAATCGTGCTCCTTGAAGAACATCATCGGCAGATGCCGCATGTAGCCGTCGCTGCCGGCCACCGGTTTCTGGGCCCATTTCGCCGTGCGCAGCAGGGTGTGAAAGAGCTTTCTGTTCTTCATGATCTTGCCCAGCAGCAGACTTGGCAGCGGTTGGCCGTCTTTTTCCTGGATGCGGGCATGAATCTCTTTTATCAGCCGCGGCAGATCGATGCCGCCCGCACAGATATCCTTGCAGGCTTCACAGTTGATACAGTTCTGTACCAGATGTTTGGCGTTTTCCTCGCCGTGAAAGAAATAGGTGAGAATCAGGCCGATCGCTCCAATGTAGACATGGCCCATCTTGTGACCGCCGACCAGGCGATAGACGGGGCAGACATTGGCACAGGCGCCGCAGCGAACGCAGCGGAACACCTGGGAGAAGAGCGGGTCGGCAACCATTTCCCGACGGCCGTTGTCGAGCAGCACATAGTGAACCTCTTTTTTCTCACCATCACCGGCTCCGCAGTCATTGGCGCCGGTCACCCAGGTCACATATGAGGTGATGGGCTGAGCCGTTGCATTTCTGGTCAGCACCTTGACCTGGGAGAGCGCATCACCGATGGTCGGAACCAGTTTATCGATACCGAGCAGGGCGACATGTACTTTGGGAATCGTGGTTACCAGCCGGGCATTACCCTCGTTGGTGACGATACCGATTGAACCGGTCTCGGCCACCCCGAAGTTGGCCCCGGTAATCCCCATCTCGCCTTCGGCGAATTTACGCCGCATCTGATTCCTGGCGACCTTGACCAGTTTTTCGATCTCCTCGTCCTCTTCTTTGCCGGTAACTTCTGAAAACAGATCGCGGACATGATAGCGGGAGAGGTGAATAGCCGGCATCACCATATGCGACGGCGGTTCATCGCGGAGCTGAATAATCCACTCGCCAAGATCGGTCTCGGTAACCTCGAAGCCCTCGTTGACCATGGAGTGAACCAGGTGGGTCTCCTCGGCGGTCATCGATTTGGTTTTAATCACCTTGCGGCAGCCGGCTTTCTTACCTATTTCGTTGATGATCGCATTGGCTTCATCACTGTCCTTGGCATAGTGAACGATAACCCCGGCTTCTTCGGCTTTCCTGGTGAACTCGTCGAGATAGTGATCCAGCTCCTTGAGGGTTTCATCCTTCATGTCCGCCACATCCGCGATCAGTTTATCGACATCGATTTCGGAAAAAGCGTTATCCCTGCCGACCCGGTAGGCGACCGCAAATTTATCGAGCGCCGAGCGCAGATATTCGTTGTCCAGGGATTCCTGGCATTCCTTACGATATGTTTTTAAACTCTTGGCTTCCTGCATGATTAGTCCTCCAGGATAAGAATGTGCAACTCGAGCGGTCCATGAACTCCAATCGACAGGACCCGCTCGATATCGGCCGTCCGGCTCGGTCCGGTGATAAAGGCGGTGTAGGTGGGTGCGTTGAGCATAAATGCTTTGAGCTGCTCTTCCGCCGCGAAACCGTCCGCAACGATCGCTGAACGCGGCAGTATGCAGACATGGTACTCACAGAGCATGGTTGCCAGACGCAGCTGTTCATCGGGGCAGTTCAGCACCAGCGTCCCGGTCTCGGCCAGACCGATGTCCGCATAGGTGAAACCGACGTCGACACCGATCAGATGCTCGCGCAACCCTCCAGTGATGCAGTCGATACCGTGCTCGCCGCAGGCTTTTTCCAGCTCTTGGTACTCATCGTCAGAAAGTGCCGGTGCGGCGACGACCCTGCTCAATCCTTCGGTACTGACCGGCCGGTCATCGATTGAGTAGCGATTTAGCGGCCGTTTGCCGATAAGTTCGACGACATAATCAACACCATCGTTGAATGATGTAATGGTCGAGACGGTGGCAGCCGATAGCTCGGCTTTCTCGACGAACCGCTCGTAATCGGATTGGCTATGCTTCTCTGCGCCTGCTTGCTCTGTCATGATCTTCAATCTTCTGGGTAATATGGTTTTAACTCATTTTATTCAGTACACCGACGCTTTCCCGGGCAATCGCCAGTTCCTCGTTGGTCGGGATGACCCAGATCTCAGTGCGGCTGCTCGTTTTATGCAGTGCTTCCGGTCTGTTGAAACGGTGGTCGTTTTTCTGCCGATCGAGTTCAATACCAAACTGTTCCAGTCCGGCGACCGAGCGTTCCCGGACGATCGGATCGTTTTCGCCGATTCCGGCGGTAAAAACCAGCGCATCGACCCTGCCGAGCACCGCCATGTAGGCACCGATATATTTACGGTTCCGGTAGGTCTGCACATCCAGGGCCAGGCGGGCTCTGTCATCGCCATCTTCAGCGGCTCGATGAATATCGCGCATATCGTTGAAGCCGCAGATACCCTTGAGTCCCGAGTCCTTGTTGAGCATGGTGTCTATCTGTTCGATACTCATGCCGGCGGTTCGATGCAGAAATGAATGGACAGCCGGATCGACATCACCGCTCCTTGTTCCCATGACCAGCCCTTCCAGCGGCGTCATGCCCAGCGAAGTGTCGATGCTCCTGCCGTTTTCAACCGCGGTCATCGAACAGCCGTTGCCGAGATGAATCGTAATGAGATTGGCTTGAGAAAGCTCTTTGCCCATGAGCCGGGCGCACTCCCCGGCCACGAATTTATGTGATGTGCCGTGAAACCCGTAGCGCCGCACTCGATGTTGCTGATAGAGTTCATAGGGCAGCGCATAGACATAGGCCCGTTCCGGGATCGTCTGGTGAAAAGCGGTATCGAAGACACCCACCTGCGGCGTGTCCGGGAACAGTTCACGGGCGACGCTGATACCGTCGAGATTGGCGGGGTTGTGCAGCGGCGCCAGCGGAACATTTTCGGTTATAGCTGCAATCACCTCATCATCGATGAGCGTCGGCTGGTGAAATTTTTCACCGCCATGCACAACTCGATGACCGATGATACCGATTTCATCTTTCGAACGGACAACACCGTGCTCCGGGTCACAGAGCAGCCGGCCGACCAGCTCCATGCCGCTGCGGTGATCGGCGATGCCCTCCTCTTTGTCGATGCTTCGTTCATCTTCTGTTCCCGGATGCATGACGCAGCTGAGTTGCCCCCTGGTCTCGCCAATGCGTTCAACCAGACCCGAGGCCAGCAGCGACTCATGCTCCATGTCCAGAAGCTGGAATTTAATCGAAGAGCTTCCCGAGTTTATGACCAGGACATTCATGGTTTCAACTCTTCCACCTGAGCCTGGACTGCGGTTATGGCAACCGTATTGACGATATCATCGACCGTGCAGCCCCGGGACAGATCGTTAACCGGTTTGTTGAGACCCTGCAGAATCGGTCCGATGGCCACCGCGTTGGCGGCCCGCTGTACGGCCTTGTAGGTATTGTTGCCGGTGTTGAGGTCCGGGAAGATAAAAACCGTTGCGCGTCCGGCTACCGTCGAGCCGGGCAGCTTCGTATGGGCAACGTCGGGGTCGATCGCCGCATCGTACTGCAGCGGTCCTTCGAGAATAAAATCGAGGTTTCTCTCTTTGATCAGCCGTTGGGCTGTTTCGGTCGCTTCAGCGACCTTATCGACATCCTCGCCCTTGCCTGACGTTCCAGTCGAATAACTGAGCATCGCCACCCGCGGTTCGATACCGAACGTCCGGGCCGTCTCGGCTGAACTCAGAGCAATTTCTGCCAGCTGAGAGGCGTCTGGGTTGGTATTGACCGCACAGTCGCCATACACCAGAATCCGATCTCTGAGGCACATGAGAAACACCGATGACACAATGGTGAAGCCCGGCTTTGCCTTGATGAACTCAAAAGCCGGTCGAACCGTATGAGCTGTCGTATTCAGGGCTCCTGATACCATCCCGTCGGCCAGCCCTTTGTAGACCATCATCGTACCGAAATAGGTGTTGTCCGACATCCGGTCGCGGGCCATATCTTCAATAACCCCTTTGTGCTGCCGCAGCTCGAGATAGGTCTTCACAAAATCCTCGAGCATCGGGCTGGCCTGGGGATCGATAACCTCGACCCAGGTCAGATCGAGACCGTTGGCCGCCGCCAGGGCACGCACCTGATCTTCCCGGCCAAGCAGAGTGAGATCGGCCACACCGCGGCGCAGCAGAATATCGGCGGCCCGTAAAATCCGTTCACAATTGCCTTCCGGCAGCACGATACGCTGCCGGTTTTCCGCCGCCCGCTCCATCAGCGAATATTCGAACATCTTCGGAGTGATTCGGGCAGGGCGATCGCTGATCACGTTTTCGCGCAGTTCGGCGACATTGACAAATTTCGAGAAATCACCGAGGGCCGTGGCGATTCTTGGCTGATCACCCGGTTCGAGGTGGGCATAGAGCTCATAGAGCTGCTGGATAACCAGATAGGTGTGACCCTTGACGCAAATGATCGGTACCGGTCGGCCCGACCAGCCTTCGATCAGCTTTCTGACATTGTCGGACGGTACCAGCCCGCCGGTCAGGACAATGCCTGAAACCTCGGGGTATGAGGTAGACGAACGAGCCGAGAGGCTGGCCAGGATGATATCATGCCGGTCTCCCGGGGTGATGACCAGACAGCCCGGGGTCAGGTATTCAAGGAAGTTTTCAACCCGCATCGCCGCAACCACGTATTCGCCGACCACCGTATTCAGCGCTGCGGCACCATACATGACGCTGCCGTTGAGCCAGCGGTTGACATCCCCGACCGTCGGGTTGGCAAGCGCCGGGTTTTCCGGAATGACATAAAACGGCAGCCCCTCTTCCGGATGGTAGCGCCGCCTGATATCTGAAAGGATCTGCGAGGTCAGCCCTTCCGGTGCCCGGTTAATGATCGAGGCCACCAGTGCCAGCCCTTTCTCCTTGTGACTGTCGATAGCTACCTGCACCTGGCGAATCATCTCGTCGACCGTCTTTTTTCTGCCCGAAGAGACGAGTACGACCGGGGCGCCCAGATTGGCTGCTATATCACCGTTGATTTCAGACTCAAAAGCAGTGTCCTGGCCGCGAAAATCAGTACCCTCGATCAAGACAAAATCATACTCATCAGCGATTTCGTGGTAGCGGTGAAAGATCAGATCGTGCAGATCATCCTCACGACCGGAGTTTATCATCTCATAGGCGGTCTTCAAGGTGCAGCCATAACAGGAGTCATAATCCTGTTCGAGCTTGAAATAATCGACGACCAGACTGATATCGTGATCCGGCTTATCCTCGATGGAGTCGCTGATAATAGGCCGGAAAAACGCCACCCGGTGCAGCTGATTCATCAGCATCTGCATGATACCGAGGACAATCACCGATTTTCCGCTGCGTTCCTCGGTTGCGGTTACATAAAGATTATTGGGCATGAAACGTTATCTTCAATGTTATTCGTGTTTACGTGCTTGTCTGGGCTCATTTAAAGGAATGGCACCCTACCACGGATCAGGGTAAATGGGCATAAACGTTTGCTGGAACCGGAACGAAATCAGTACTGCCGGGTGTTTTCCAGAGCAGCTTCAGGGCGGCGGTTCCTTTTCGCTGAAAGTACTCGATCACGGTTGCATAATAGCCCGGCTGATTGATAGTTACGAAACCGATATTGGAAAGTCTGTCTGAGTGCTGCTCGGGATCGCTGATCACTACCTTGCCGTCGATGATCACCCCGACGCCGTCGTTTGACAGAGCCTGCAGCTGGTACTCCCCCTTCTCACTGAACATGAGGTACCCTTTCATACGCACAGCCACCCCCCTGTTCGTTCCGCTTGAAAAAACCTCATCTTCGCCGAACTGATGATTGAGTTCGGTGATCGGTTCACCCTTCTTGACGATGAAGGAGTGGGTTTTCCCTTGTGGCAGTTCATTGAGACTGCGCTCGAAGAATTCAAGGTAATAGGTGGCATCGAGTCCTTTTTGCAGCCGCTCGATCGAGACCGGTTCAGGTTTTATTTCGGATATATAAATCGGCGCATATTCCACCGGTTTGTCAAAATCTTTGGAAAACGAATCGATCGGTATGGAAAGCGACATAAAAAAGATCGCAAAAGCCGTCAAGCCTGAACCTAAGAATGAATTCACGACACTATCCTCATACATTTGTTTTATTCTAACTCTCTGATACCCATGGGCACCTTGCAAATTTAGGATTTTTGCTCAAAATCAAGGCGCACAAGACAATTTTTCAAGGCAGTCTCATGTCAATGGTATACATTTCGATCGAAAATACAATTGGTCCCACTTTCATTATTCACCGATCGTTATTAATCAACTAACTAATTTGTTTACGTTTAGTTTGTTTGATCCTGACAAAAACGAGAACAATGCGATCGGCGAGCTGACGATTTCACCTGCACCCTGCAGGGCCGCATGGAACGGCCCGTTTCCTGGCCTTATCGCATACTCCTGCAGGTTTTAGCGATTTTGCTGCTGAAACCCGGCTTCATCATGATCCAATTTGCACCTTTTTGTACGGCTGCCGGGATGCTCATTTTTATATCAGAGGCGTCGTGCGCTAATTGGAGGTGTAATCACAGAATAATTTATTTCGGCTGAACACGATAAACGAACTGAAATCTTCTCAAAGATTTTTTTTTTGACAATACAGGCAAGTTGCTCTATTATTGAGCTCAAGGGTTCAGTTTTTTGAACCCATACAATTTTTTGAACCGGCCGGCTTGTCGGCTTCTTAAAAAACAATACAGACGTTATATTCATGGGAGTGAGAAAATGAACAACCGAATTTTATCCATTGCCGTCGTAACCCTGCTGATCAGCGGTTTCACCGCTGTCTCGGCACTAGCTATGACGACTCTAGGAAACCACCCGTTCTACAAACCGCCGCTGACAAGTGTTGCCGATTTTCAGGCAATGGTCCAGTCTCAGCAGGCAGACATCAAGAAAGGCTTTGAAATTGCCGGAATCGGACCGGTCTTCGATTCCTTTATGGCCCAGGTTGGTGACGCCGAGATCAGCAAGGTCGATTACTACAAGGGACAGAAATTACAGTGGATGTTTTACCGAAGAAACGGTGAAGGCCCTGTTCGCGTAGACAAGACCATCCTCTGGGAAGGCGAGCAGCCGTTTGCCGGCTTTGAATTTTATATCGACCATGACGGCGATCGTTACACCTTCACGGTACCGCTGATCTGCGGCAATATCGCGCTCAAAGAAGTCGGTCCGGTACCGACTCCGCCACCGCCGCCGCCGGTCGCCAAACCGGAACCGAAACCTGAACCGGAACCCGAGCCGGTACCGGAACCGGTTGTTGCCGCCGCACCGCCGTTTACCTGGCTCCTGGACCTCGGCTATCTGTACCAGCGGGACCCGGCCAACTACCTGTTTGCCAGAGGCGGTATCGAATACCCGTTCAATGACAATCTTTCTCTGATCGGTATGCTTGGAGTTGCCCCCAAGATCGAAGGCGACGATGGAAAAACGGCCTTTCTCGCCGACCTCCTGCTCAACTACCAGTACAACAAATTTTTCGTTGCCGGCGGATTCGGCGCCTGGCTGACCGGTGGAGACAGCGATCTTGATACCGAGGACAACGATCTCGACCTGATCCTGGAACTGGGCTATCAGTTCTATGAGAAGCCGGAGAAGTTCAAGCTTTCAGGCTTTGTCGAAGCTCGCTCCGCTGTCGATGAAATGAGCGATTTCGATATGTACGGCCGCGTTGGTGCTGGCCTGCGCTTCAAATTCTAAGCGGACAAACCACTTCATTTCACCACAAACCGGTTTTTTACGATCGACAGACGTCGGTTGTAAAAAACCGGTTTCTTTTTCTGTTTTCAAGCCCCACGTAAAAATAGATCCATCTGGGTCAGGACATCGTTTCTAATTTCGTCGCGCTCCATCAACAGCTCGTGAGTGCGAAGAGGATATTTTCGGTAGATTCGCTTTGCTGATGCACGAGCAAAACGTTCTGCATCAGCAGGATCAGTCACCTGATCATTTTCTGCTGTTATGGTGAGGACTGGCTGGGTGATGAGATCGCCGCGGCGCCGCAGTTCTCTCATCGCTTTGAAAGCTTCATGGAGCCAGCGTATGGTGGGACCTCCCAGGGGTCCAAACTCGAGCTGGGAGGTAAGGAAAAGATTGAATTCAAAGCGAAACCGATCGCTGCTAAGAACATTGTCCTGAAATTTCCGGTCCGGATTATACGGGCCTGTTGTCGGCGCGTAGCGCTCACCCAGGCCGACACAACAGGCGGTTGCCGCAAGTGTTTTGACCAGAAAATCGGGCAGCGAAACATTTGTATTAATTGAAAACATGGGTGCCATAAGCACCAGTTTGTCGATTGGCTCCGGACGGCGCAGCGCTGCGAGCGCCCCGATAGCCGCTCCCATCGAATGTCCAACGAGCATGTACGGACCCGGGAATCCTTCGGCGCGGAGATGATCGATGACCCGATGCAGGTCCGTGACATAGGTTTCAAAGCGATCGATGTGCCCCTTCTGAGTATCGTCGAGCAGCCTTCCAGAACCGCCCTGCCCGCAATGATCGTATATGCAGATGGAATAACCCATATCTGTCAGATCGCTGCAAACCTCAAGGTATTTTTCAATAAACTCGGTTCGCCCCGAAACGATGACCAGCGTAGCCCGATCTTCCTGGCTGCGCCCATATGCCACCCTGAGTCCGGTCCCCCCCGCTGAGTGCAGTATGACCTCGATAAGATTATCTCGATACCACTGCTGCAGCGCAGCAAAACGTTTTTGAAACGTTGTTGTTTCGATCATGGTATAATCAAACTGATTATTCTCTCTTTCGGGTGCCTTTATTTTTAACTTTTCACCTGTGCTCACGTGTTGCGGTCACCTATCAAAGTGGTTGCCGCAGCGCTTGCCAATTGCTAGTATAGGCGCGTATAGTGATAACCTGACGCGCATTATCGGTGGCGTCTATAATTATGTTATTTCTTCAGAATTGCATCCATTAGTTATGCAGTCTTTCCCACCTACTGTTTTATAGGAGGTGTCATGGTTCAGAAGACAACCCGATCGCGGCTGCGGGCGAGGCAGATCGATGATCTGGCCCAGCGCTTGCTTCAGGTAGAAACCGAGCTCAATTCGAACATTCCAACAACAATATGGATCAGCGATCTGCACGGTGAGGGAGATCGGTTCAAATCTATCTTGCGGGGGCGTTTCGGTGTTTTGTACCAGACCTGCCGGGAGGCCCTGCCGAACACCTTTACCGCCGACAAGGTGCAGTATCTGGTCAGGATTATCAGACAACAGCAGTACTTCAGTGACGCTTCGATAAAAATGGACAAGCAGGATGTCATTCTCTGTCTGGTCCAGGTCCTGAAATATAAGCTGACCAACGCCCGTTACCGGGTTGAAGATATCCTGATGCCCGAGTTCCGCGACACAATCGCCCGATTGTTGTCGGGCCTCGTCGTCCCTGACCCGATTTTTGAAGAGGAGATCATATCAGCGCGGCTGATCACCCACCTCTGTCACGGCGTTCGCAATGTCCTGCTCGACCGTATCCAGGTACTTGGTGACGTCTTCGACCGGGGCCCGCAGCCCGACAAAATCATTCGCTTTCTCGCTTCAGCCCCGTATCGGAGAATCGTCGATTATGTATTTGGCAATCATGATATTCTCTGGATGGGAGCTGCCGCCGGCAACCGCTCACTGATCGCCGAATCAATGCGCATCACCTGCCGCTATGACCATTTCGAGTTTCTCGAGCGGCTCGACTTCGATATTTCTGTGCTGGAATCTTTCGCCGTATCAACCTACCCGATTGATAACGTCAGCGGGAATTTCAAAGCCAAAACCGATAAAGGCAAGTCGATGGAAAAGGCGCTTGCCGTTATTCAGTTCAAACTCGAAGAGCAGACCATCATCGATTTTCCCGATTACGAAATGGGCTCACGGCTCTGGCTCGACAAGCTTGCGGCCATGCTGGAGAATAGCGAAACCGATGAACTCAACGATTCATTTTTCCCCACCATCGATCCCAAAAATCCGCGCTCCCTGTCGAAGGAGGAGCAGGCCGTCATCGATGATCTGACCGAGCAGTTCGTCACCAATCGCAAATTGAAGCGCTTGCTCGGTTATCTGTTCGGTGTCGGAAAAACCTACTCCATCTATAACGACATCCTCAATATCCACGCCCTCGTCCCGTCAACCAGCGATGGGAACTTCGACGAATTCCTTGGCCGCAGCGGCAGAAATATGCTCGATTTCATTCAGAAGACAATCGAGCGTGTCGGCGTCAACTATATCCAGGGCAGGCCCCAGGACCCAAAGGACCAGGCCCTCTTTTTCTATCTCTGGTGCGGCCCTAAATCCCCGTTTTTCGGAAAACATGCAATGAAAACGTTCGAGCGCTATTTTCTGGTGGACAAACAGACCCATGTCGAGCGCTCGCTTTACTGGCTGCAAAACCTGGACAAAGTAACATTTAAAAAAAGACTGCTTGATGAATTCGGGGTCGATCGGGTGGTATTCGGCCACACCCCGGTCAACTACCTCAAGGGCAAGCACATGGCCAGCGACGATGGTGTGGCCATCAATGTCGACGGCGGATTCGCCGCAGCCTACTACAATCGGGGCCATTCGCTCGTGCAGACGCCGCATCAGCTGTACGGCATCATCCTGCCAACGCCTGACGAAATCAAGGAGGCCGAGCGCCGACTCGAATCGGCTCCGCTCGATATCGAACTGATCGATGAGTTTCTGCATCCCAAAAAGGTCAAGGAAAGCCAGGAAGGTATCAAGCTGCAGGCTGAACGCAATCGATTGATGAAACAGATAACCAAACTTGCAGGTAAACTGGAAACAGCATAGCATGGTGTCTGGCGAATTACTACCGGCCTGAGCTGAGGTCGCCGGTCGAGACGCGGTGTTAGTAAAGGATACTCAAGGAGACGTGGGTAAGGCTGAGAGATAATCGGTACGGCCTTCCCAAAAAGCGACGCAGCCAGGAGTTCTATGGATACCAACTATGGAATGGAAATCGTCAGGGCCACGGAAATAGCTGCCTTGACTGCCGCCAGAAGCCAAGGCCTCGGGGACTATATAGAAATCCTCAACACGGCTCGAAAGGCAATCGCCAAAACGCTCAACCGGCTCAACATCGACGGGGCACTGATCAACGACCGCTTTCAGGATCGAGCCGACATTACCCCGATGCCCAGAAACATCGGCAGGGGCGGACCCAGCATGAATATTATGGCCATCGCCCTGGAGGCCCATCATTCGGCCGCCACCGGCGGCAACAATGCCACATCCTATGCGGTAATTGCACCTGAGGGCGTGGTCCAGTCAGTGCCAAACCTCAGCATGTATAAAATTGTCGTCGGCCCCGAAGTCGGCAACGTCATCGACATCAACCAGCCGCCGATCATAAACGTCAAACGCACGGCGCGAGCGCTTGGCAAGTACACCGAAAATGTCACCGTCTGTATACTCAATCAGGCCCGGCATAAAAAACTCATCAAAGAAGTACGCCAGACCGGGGCCCGCATAAAACTCATCGAAGAAGGCGAGATATCCGGCGGACTTTCGGCCATAATCGGCGAAAAAACAGATATCTACATCGGCTATGGATATGCCCCCGAGAGCACCCTGCTGGCCGCTGCGATCAGCTGCCTTGGCGGCTACTTCGAAGGCAAGATTTTTTATGAAAACGATCGTGACAAAGATCAGGCCCGCGCCCACGGCATCACCGATTTCGACAAGATCTACCGGCCCCATGACCTGATCCGCTCCCGCGAAGTCGCTGTTGCGGCCACCGGCGTTACCGATGGCGAGTTTTTGGAAGGGGTGCGCTTTACTTCCAACGGCGCCGTGACCAGTTCTTTCGTCGCCCGGGCCGAAACGAAAACGTACCGAAAACTTGAAACTCACCACTTCTTCGATTATAAGCCGGTATTCTAGCGGCTTTCCGATTAACAAACGACCGAGGGCTCAAATCCCATGAACAAATATCATAATTAGTTTTTGTTTATCCGCTGCCTTATGTCTCCTGGTATCCCTCGATCGCTTTCTCGCGTCCGGGGGCATCGGTGAAATTTTCCACGATTCGAGAAGAAAACCCCAGGACAGTAAAGGAAACGCTCATACTTCCGTATGCTTTTCCTTCTGATTCGATGGGAACGACTATCGGGGTTGGCGGTCTGGCCAAAGGCTTTTTTCAGGATCAGCTTCTTCTTTGCAGGCTCCGTTTTCGGCAGTGTTGATGATGCCAAAGGGATTATCGGCGGGATGTGGGATTATCGGCTGCCTTTTTCCAGGCGTCTTTATTTCTCAGCATACGGCGCTTTTACCATTTCCCTCGGCTGCGCGCCTTTACCGAAGTTCCCCGCCTCTCCTCTTCGGTGAACCCTGGCGTTGCAGGTGCCAATGACTCTGACCAGGATAATTATATCCAGGATGAAGGGGACGATAACTGGTATGAACTCAAACTCGAATACGTCATTACCAATCGGCAGCATGAGAGATAAGCAGCGGGCTCAATATCACCTGAAAAAAGGCATACTGCAGTCAGGAGCTTCCGGCGGCGAAACCTGGAACCCCCTTCAAACCGGCGTTTCAGTGGTGCTGCTCGGCCAGTCCGGTCGCTACCAGAATTATGAAACAGACAAAGTTACCTATTCAGGCGACACCTACCCGTGGACCTCGGCTATCTCTACAACAATACCGATTTTCCGACCAACCCCAGCTATGGCAGCCTTCAGTACATCGCCTATTCAAAAGATTTCAGCGACGGCAATACCGGCTCGTGGGATTTTCTCGAATTTGAAGCAAGCAAATTCTGGAACCTCGGTGATTCGCGCTTCTCCCGTCAACGCGTTATCGCCCTCAATTTCTGGACAGGAAATTCACTGTCCTGGAATGAGACGACAAACGAGAACGGCGAGGTCGTCGTCGAAAACAATCCGCCATTTCTCGAAGGTGCCAGGCTGGGCGGCTTTTATCGAATGAAAGGCTTCCCCAATAACCGCTTCAATGACCGGGCCGTTCTCTACAGCAGCGCAGAATATCGCTACACCCTCGACTGGAACCCGGTGGCCGGCGTTAACTGGCTGCGCTGGCTCAAACTGGACTGGTTTCAGCTCGTCCCGTTTGTCGAGGTCGGCAGAGTTGCCCCCGACTATGATCTCGGCGAGCTGTTGTCAGACCTCAAATATGATGCCGGCCTCGGCATTCGAGCGATGACTGCTGGTTCGGTTGTCCGGTTCGATATGGCCGTATCTGAAGAAGGCACCAACTTCTGGGTCATGTTTCAACAGCCGTTTTAGCTGAAAATCCCAGGCTTACCGGCTTATCATGCGTCCTCAAAAACCGTTTTTTTAGCCGGCACTCCCTTCGTAACATATTGTTAATAATGGAATTTATTTTACAAACCACATAGATTCAAGGAATTAGATCGTGCTCTTTTTTGTGCACAAGCGCGATCGATCGTGGTATTTTTACAGTCTTCCGCAACTCATTTCTGCTAACAATCTCTTTATCATCGTGGGGGGGCAACCTAATGAGAGCCTGCATCGCTGCATGTCTTTTTATCATGCTTATGAGCATCTCCGGCTGCGGCCCGGTGACGAAAAAGCAGGCTGTTAATCGGGAGAACATCCAGCTTACCGGTGAGGAACTCGTAGGCACCGTTGCAGGCAAATCCCTGATTCTTTCCGCTTATGATTTCAGCGGCACCGTCTATTTCCAGGCCGACGGGCAGCTGTCCGGAGTCGACAATCTCGACCAGCGCGATATCGGCAGGTGGAAAATATCTGAGGACCAGGAACTGTGCCTGAAATTCAGGCTCTGGTACTATGGCGATGTCAGATGCTACACGGTCTTCAACAATCCGCAGGCCGACCGGCTTACCTTTTTCACCAATAACGGAGCTGCCTATTACACGGCGATGAGTGTCGCAGGAGACCCGGCTGCCCTGGCCAGTCAGATTGAAACATCGTCATCAACGAATGCAGAGATGAAAAGCGGTCCATCTCGGAACAGTCGAGCAACTGCAGATGACAAGGTTTCTGAAGCGCCTGAAGAATCAGCTGGAATCATCCTATCCACTAACCAGGAAAACGACTCCAGCCAGACCGTCAAGCGCCTCGCCGGCAACTGCCCGGGCTGCAATATGGCCGGCATCAACCTCAGTGAAACTTCGCTGATAAAGGCAAACCTCAGAGGGACCAACCTCGAAGGCGCCGATCTGCGCTACGCCAACCTCAGAAGAGCCGACCTGAGCGGTGCCATTCTTAAAAACGCCCGGCTCAACCATGCTAATCTCCCCGGGGCCGACCTGAGCAATGCCGATCTCAGCGGAGCCGATCTGAGCGGCGCCAATCTGTTGCTGACGAATTTCACCGGCGCCGATGTATCAGGCGCCCTGTTCACCAATGCCAACCTCGAAAAAACCATAGGGTTACCGGACATACCATGAGTGCAGGATTTGTACATCTCCACGTTCACACCCAGCACAGCCTGCTGGACGGGGCCATCCAGCTTCCAAAATTACTGCAAAAATGCAGTGAGTATGAAATGGAAGCGGTGGCCGTCACCGATCACGGCGCCATGTACGGCGCTCTTGAATTTTACAGCAAAGCAAAAAAAATCGGCGTTAAACCGATCGTCGGCTGTGAATTTTACATTGCCCCGGGAAGCAGGACTGAGAAAGTCTCAGGAGACGCCGGTCCAGCCTACCATTTAATTTTGCTGGCCATGAATTATCAGGGATATCGTAACCTGATGAAGCTCTCCTCGATCGCTCAGTTCGAAGGTTTTTACTACAAACCGCGAATCGACAAAGAGGTTCTCGAGCAGTACAGCAATGATCTGATCGCTTTGAGCGCCTGTCTGCACGGCGAAGTTCCCTGGCTGATCTCCCACAGCCGCTTCGAGGAAGCCCGCCAGGCCGCGATCCAGATGCGGGACATGTTCGGCGACCGCTACTATTTCGAGCTTCAGGAAAACGGCATCGACGAACAGAAGCTGGTCAATGAGGGATTGATCGATCTGTCCCGGGAACTGGGGATCAAACTGGTCGCCACCAACGACTGCCACTACCTCGACAAAGACGAATCCCATGCCCACGAGGTTTTGCTCTGCATTCAGACGGGTAAAACAACCAAGGACCCGAAACGCTTCAAATTCCCCTCCGATGATTTCTATTTCAAATCACCCGATGAGATGAAGCGGATCTTCGACTATTGCCCCGAAGCCGTCGCCAACACCGTCGAAGTTGCCGAGCGCTGCAACCTCGACATCGAACTGGGCCGCTTCCACTTCCCGAACTTTCCATTGCCTGAAGGCGAGACATTGGAGACGATGTTTTCCAAAGCCTGCCGCGAGGGGCTCCAGCAGCGCTTTGCGGCACTGCGAAAACGCGCTCCCCTGTCTGCTGAAACCGAAAAGAATTACCGGAACCGGCTGACCATGGAGATCGACGTCATCAACGAAATGGGCTTCCCCGGCTATTTTCTGATCGTCGCCGATTTCATCAACTGGGCCAAAGACCAGGATATCCCGGTCGGTCCCGGACGCGGCTCCGGCGCCGGCAGTCTCGCCGCCTACGCGATGGGCATCACCGATATCGACCCGATCCCCTACGGTCTTATTTTCGAGCGCTTTCTGAACATCGAGCGCAAGTCTATGCCGGACTTCGACATCGATTTCTGTCAGGAGCGAAGAGGTGAAGTGCTCGACTATGTGCGTGACAAGTACGGGGGAAGCGACCATGTCGCCCAGATTATCACCTATGGATCGATGAAGGCCCGGGGGGTGATCAGAGACGTCGGCAGAGCCCTTGACATCGGCTTCGGTGAGGTCGACAAGATCGCCAAGCTGATCCCCGAAGAACTGGGCATGACCATTGAAAAAGCCGTCACCCAGGAACCCCGGCTGACCGAAGCCGCCGAACTCGACCCCAGAATTGCCGAACTGCTCAGCGTTTCCAGAACGCTTGAAGGCCTGGCCCGGCACACCTCGACTCACGCCGCCGGTGTTGTCGTGTCGCCGCTGCCGATTACCGAATACCTGCCGGTCTGCAAAGGTAAAGACGGAGAAACGATCACCCAGTATGACATGAAGCACACCGAGATGACCGGGCTGATCAAGTTCGATTTTCTCGGGCTCAAGACGCTGACCGTCATCAAGAAGGCGCTCGACCATATCAAAAGCGACTGCGGCAGCGAACTCGATATCTCAATGATCGATATGGCTGACCTGAAAACGTTCAAACTGCTCTGCAGCGGCAGTTCACTCGGTATTTTTCAGCTTGAAAGCAGCGGTATGCGTGAGTTGCTGGTCGATATGGCCCCGGAACAGTTCACCGACCTGATCGCCCTTGTCGCCCTCTATCGTCCAGGTCCGCTGGAATCCGGCATGGTCAAGGACTTCGTCAACACCAAGCACGGCAGGCAGGAGGCGCACTACTCGCTGCCGCAGCTCAAGCCGATTCTGGAAGAGACGTACGGGGTCATTGTCTACCAGGAACAGGTCATGAAAATCGCCAATGTGCTGGCCAATTACAGTCTCGGAGACGCCGATATCCTGCGCCGGGCCATGGGCAAAAAAATTCCCGAAGTCATGGACCAGGAAAAAGAAAAATTCATGGCCGGTGCCCGGGAAAACAGTATCAACGAGAAGAAGGCCGCAGACATCTTCGAGCTGATGGCGAAATTCGCCGGTTACGGCTTCAATAAATCACATTCGGCCGCTTACGCACTCATCGCCTACCAGACAGCCTATCTCAAAGCCCACTACCCTGCCCAGTTCATGGCGGCACTGCTGTCGTGCGACATGAGCAACACGGATAAGGTCGTGGCTTATATACGGGAATGCAAAGATCACGATATCGAGGTGTTCCCGCCCGATATCAATGAAAGCGTCCAGGATTTCAGCGTCAGAAACGACGCCATCCGCTTCGGCCTTGCAGCGGTTAAAAACGTCGGTGAGGCGGCCCTGAACAACATCATCAAGGAGCGCCAGGAAAATGGCCCGTTCACTTCTCTGGTCGATTTCTGCAACCGGGTCCACTCCAGCAGCGTCAACAACCGGGTGATCGAAAGTCTGATCAAATCAGGCTCCTTTGATTCACTCGGCTGTAAGCGTTCCCAGCTTCTTGCCATCCTGCCTCAGGCCATGGAGCAGGCCAAGGCGCATCAGCGCGACCGGATGAGCGGCCAGATGTCGATATTCAACGTTGCCGCCAGCGCTCAGAAAGCTGAGCTGTCTGATATCATCCTCCCCGATATCGAGGAGTGGGATGAGCGCGACAAACTCATCTATGAAAAGGAAACGGTCGGATTCTACATCTCAGGCCATCCGCTCGAGGAGGCTCTCGATGAAATCAGAACGGTGAGCGACGCCGATATCGCCTCCCTGAAAAATCTCAACGACGGCCAGCCGGTCCGGGTCGGCGGACTGGTCCGCAGCGTCAAGCAGCATAAGAGCAAAAAGGGAGAACCGATGGCTTTTCTGACCCTCGAAGATATCCTCGAAACGGTCGAAGTCGTCGTTTTTCCGGAGGCCTATGCCCAGTGTTACAAACTGCTCGATACCGCTGAGCCGGTGATTGTCCGGGGAACGATCCAGAAAGGCGACCAGGGCTTGAAGATCATGGCTGAAGAGATCGATCTGCTGCCCGATGCCCGCATCAAATATACGAACAATGTCCACGCCAGACTCGAGGCAGACAGCATCAGCAGGCTGAGGCTTGAGGAACTCAAGGAGATTCTCTTCAACTTCCACGGACCCTGCCCCTTCTCGATCACCCTTCACTTCGAAGGAGAAGGCGAAGTTGATGTGGATATCGACCGCAACTTCACGGTACAACCGTCCAAGGAGATGAGCATCAGCGTTGCCCAGCTGTTCGGCTACGACCCGCTGATTTTCGAGAAAAAAACCATCGAGCCGCCCAAACGCAAGCGCTCGTTCAATCAGCAGACCCACTGAAAGCAAATGAGGGGCGGCCCCTTTTCTTCTTGATTAGGCGGCCGCCGGCTCTTTAGCGAAACAGGTTATAAAATAAACCTGCTTAAATCCTGATCCTCGGCAATATCCTTGAGCTGCTCACGGACATAATCGGCCGTGATGACTATGGATTCCTCGTCTTTTTCCGAAGCGTAAAAGGATAAATCATCCAGCACCCGCTCCATAATCGTGTGCAGCCGCCGGGCCCCGATTTCCTCGGTGTTCTCGTTCACCTCGACGGCGATGCGAGCCATTTCTTCGATGGCGCCCGGATCAAAACTCAGGTTGATCCCCTCGGTCTTCATCAGCGCGGTGTACTGCTTGGTCAAGGCGTTTTCCGGCTCGGTCAGTATTCTGACAAACTCGTCTTTGCCCAGTGAATCGAGTTCGACCCTGATCGGAAAACGGCCCTGCAGTTCCGGCACCAGATCCGAGGGTTTGCTGACATAGAAGGCGCCGGAGGCGATAAAGAGGATATGATCGGTTTTCACCATGCCGTGCTTGGTGTTGACGGTCGCCCCTTCAACGATCGGCAGCAGGTCCCGCTGCACCCCCTCGCGGGAGACATCAGGGCCGTGAGCGCCCTGGCGAGAGGCGATTTTATCGATCTCATCGAGAAAGATGATACCGGACTGCTCGGTTCTGCGCAGGGCCTCCTTCATCACCTTGTCCATGTCGACGAGCCGCTCCATTTCCTGCTGTTTCAGGGCTTCCATCGCTTCCGGGACCTTCAGCTTGCGCTCTTTTTTCTTACGCGGAAACATCTTGCCCAGTGCATCCTGCAGGTTGGACTGCATATCTTCAAGCCCGGAACTGGTCATTATTTCAACCATCGGGGTCGATTTCGGCTCATCGACGACCACCTCGAGCTCGCGTGAATCGAACTTGCCGTCGCGCAGCATTTTCCTGATTTTTTCCCTGGTCGAACTTTCATGCTCCTGGCCGACCGGGGCCGATGCGCCTTCCTGAGTCACCATGGTAAATGATTGCTCGCCGTCGGGACCGGTGTCGGATAACGGACCTGATTTACCCGGCGAAGGCGGCAGCAGCAGATCGAGTATCTTATCCTCTGCCTGGGCTTCGGCTATTCCCTCCACCCGTTTTTTTTCCTCATTCTTGACCATGTTGATGGCGATTTCGACCAGGTCTCTGATCATCGATTCGACATCTCTGCCGACATAGCCCACCTCGGTAAATTTTGACGCTTCAACCTTGAGAAACGGCGATTCTGCAAGGCTCGCCAGACGTCTGGCAATCTCCGTCTTACCAACACCGGTCGGGCCGATCATGATAATATTTTTGGGAGCAATCTCTTCACGCAGCGGCGGCGGTACCTGCTGCCGCCGCCATCGGTTTCTAAGGGCAATGGCGACCGAGCGTTTGGCGTCAGCCTGGCCGATGATAAACTTATCGAGCGCGGAAACGGTTTCCCGCGGGGTCAGTGACTGAATCTTCTTCATAACGTTTCTAGAATAATCTCCTGATTTGTGTAAATGCATATCGACCCGGCTATCTCCATGGCCGTCGTGCAGATTTCTTCGGCCGCCAGGGTGCTGCTTTTTCTGACCAGCGCCAGTGCCGCGGCCTGGGCATAGGGACCACCTGAGCCGATGGCGAGTACACCGGTATCCGGCTCGATTACATCGCCGGTACCGGAAATAAGCAGTGAATGTTCTTTATCGACGGCGATCAGCATCGCCTCGAGTCTCCTGAGCATGCGATCAGTCCGCCACTCCTTGGTCAATTCGACGGCTGAGCGCATCAGGTTACCGTTGTACTGCTCGAGTCGTGCTTCGAATTTGTCAAACAGCGTGAAGGCATCCGCCGTCGCTCCTGCAAAACCGCAGATAACCTGGTCATGATAAAGACGGCGTACCTTCCTGGCATTGTGCTTGATAACGGTATTGCCGAGAGAAACCTGTCCATCTCCGGCGACGACGACGCTGCCGTTATGGCGTACCGATAAGATGGTTGTCGATCTGATATCCATACATCCTGCTCCTGGGTAACGGGCCTTAGTCCTTGTCTATGGAATCGCCCAGTGGGTGTGCTTTATCGTAGACTTCAGTGAGGTGGTCAAGGGTCAGATGGGTATATTTCTGGGTTGTCGACAGGCTGGCATGGCCAAGCAGTTCCTGGACCGAACGCAGATCGGCTCCCATCTCCAGCAGGTGGGTTGCGAACGAGTGGCGCAGGGCATGCGGCGTTACCGGTACATGAATCCCGGCTCGTCGGCCATACTTATCGACAAAGCGCTCAATACTTCTGGTCGTCAAACGGCCGCCGCGGTTATTCAAAAAAAGCGCCTGATCGGCTACCGGCCTTCCTTCTCCCATCACTTTTCCAATCAATGCGGCTCGCTCGCCTCGCTGGTATGCCGTTATCGCCTCGATCGCCGGCCGACCGACGGGCACCAGCCGCTCCTTGTTTCCTTTGCCCCTCACCCTAAGCATTTCAGCGCTCAAATCAAGATCGTCCAGGTCCGCTGAAACCAGTTCACCAACACGTATACCGGTGGAATAAAGGAGCTCGAGAATGGCTTTGTCACGGTTCATGAAACGGTCTCGCTTATCAGGGGATTCAAGCAGGCTGAAAACCTGGTCGACCGTCAGAAAATTGGGGATCGTTCTGCCGATCCGCGGTCCGGTTATACCATCGACCGGGTTGGCAGCGATGCATGACTGGCGCTGCAGAAAACCGAAATAAGAACGCAATGACGAGAGTTTTCTGGCTACGGTTGCCGGACCGTTTTTACCATGCAGCCCAATGACGAAATTTCTGATGTCGCTTCCTGATACCGCCTCTACTCCGATATTGTCGCTCAGTAATGATTTGAACTCGAAAAGGTCTCGCCGGTAGCTGACAACCGTATGGGCGGAATAGCCTTTTTCGTGTTCAAGCCAGCTGCAGAATAAATCGATTGAGGAGCGTATATTCATATCGTGAATGTTCGGTGCAGGCAGCTCCTGCACCCGGGTCTGGCAGTGTCGTGATCAAACAGTTCTTGCGAAAGAGGCTAGTGCCGTACTATATTCAGCTGGCAGTATAACCGGCAGCACCGCTTTTTCAATCCGTTAGCTGAAATGAAAGCAGAGCGGCAATCACCTTCAAACGCAGTACCGAGCATGGCAAAAAAAACCTTTGAATCAGCCCTGGCACGGCTTGAGCAGATCACTGACGAACTTGAGAACGGCGACCTCAGCCTGGAGGCCAGTTTGAAGAAATTCGACGAGGGCATCAAACTGACCGAATTCTGCAATACGAAACTGAGCGAAGCTCGCCCAAGGTGGAAATTCGTGCCTGGAAAAAACGACGTCTCGAAGCCGAGCCGTTTGACCAAAGCGAGCATGAGGATTAAGAGACTATCTCGCCGACAGGAAGAGCTTCTCGAGGATAAGCTTGAAGCGATTACTGCTGCAGTCCGATGGGGCCGCACAGGGACCATATCGAGGCGATGCGCTACAGTCTCTTCGCCGGCGGCAAACGGGTCAGACCGATCCTCTGTCTGGCTGCAGCAGAAGCTGTTTGCGACGACAAAGATATTCTCGAAGATATACTCACCATCGGAGCAGCGCTCGAGTGCATTCACACCTATTCGCTGATCCACGACGATCTGCCGGCCATGGACGACAACAAACTGAGGCGCGGCAAACCGACAAATCATATGCTTTTCGGGGAAGCCGCTGCAATACTTGCCGGAGATTCCCTGCTCACCTTCGCCTTTGAACTGCTTGCCGGATCCTTTCTGAAACTCATGCCGGAAGCACAGCTCAGAATCATCAAAATCGTCGCCGGGGCCGCCGGGCCACTTGGCATGGCCGGAGGACAGGCTCTCGATATCGCTGGAGAAAACACTGACTACCCGTACGAACATCTACGCACCATCCATAAAAGTAAAACGGGGGCGCTGATACGCGCCTCGGTCCAGAGCGGCGCCGTCGGCGGCGGTCGGTGATGCTGACCAGGAAGCTCGACTGACCGCCTATGGAGAAGCCATCGGCCTGGCTTTTCAAATCGTCGACGATCTGCTCGACTCCACCTCGACCACCGAAGTTCTCGGCAAATCCGCCGGCACCGATGCAGCCCGCGGCAAGGCGACCTACCCATCCTTTTTCGGCATCGAAGAAACCAGGAAGATGGCGAAAAATGCAGTTGATCAGGCCAAAGCGGCCCTTCAGGGTTTTGACCATCGGGCCGCCCCGCTCATTGAACTAGCCGACTATATCTACGAACGCAGCTACTGATTCAGCCGCTGCCGATCTAATCCAGGGGATTTCCCCACATTTTCTTTTACTGTTCTCCATTTCTGATTATGGTATAGCGAGATTTCATTAATGATACCGTGGATACCATGCTTTTACCGACAACGACAACCTCAGGGCAGTCCCATCTTCTAGATACGGTCGCCAGCCCAAAAGATATCCGTACGCTTGCTCAAAATGAGCTCGCTCTCCTTGCTGAAGAGATCCGCACCTTTCTGATTGATTCAACCTCCCATACCGGTGGACATCTTGGTCCCAGTCTCGGGGTGGTCGAATTGACCCTGGCCCTGCACTACGTTTTCAATACCCCGGTCGATAAACTGATCTGGGATGTCGGCCATCAATGCTATGCCCATAAGCTGATCACCGGCCGACATCAACGTTTTCATACGCTGCGGCAATATCAAGGCATCAGCGGCTTTCCAAAAAGTAGTGAAAGCGAATATGACGTTTTTGAAAACCGGTCACTCTTCAACCTCGATTTCAGCCGCTTTGGGAATAGCGCTGGCCAAAGATCTGAAAAATGATCCGGCCAAGACGATCGCCGTCATCGGCGACGGGTCGATGACCGCCGGGATGGCATTTGAGGCATTGAATCATGCGGGCCACG
>CAWADO010000014.1:0-111689 GCA_963780775.1 uncultured delta proteobacterium
GTCGAACCCGCGTCCGCAAATGCTCCCCTCTCGCATCTACATGCTTAGTTCCCGGCTTGAAGATTCGCACCGGGCGTGCCGCGGGAACAGAGCGTTCCTGGTGCTATTCTGCGAAAATCTTACCTACTGATGTACAGACACCATCAATCGGCCAGCCCGTTGAGTCGACGCCCCGGTTCCGGCCTTACGGGCGAAGGCCGGTGGGACGGCAGTATGACAGGTATTAAGCTGCTACTGCGTAGTTATAATCGTCTGCGATTATATTTAGGTTCTATTGGATTTACGAGCAAATAGAATGCTCGGCATGCAACGATGAGCTTACACATCCCCGTCGAAGCCGTTTCGCCCCCATATTGTAAAAGATCAATTACGGGTCAGCAAAGTTATGATGCCACGTTGCTGATCTGCCGTTTCAGTAGTTCCGGCGCATGACGCGCTGGATCTCTCGGTCCGACTGCTTTTCCTTCAGTGCGACCCGCTTGTCGTACTGACGTTTGCCGCGGGCAAGGCCCAGTTCGACTTTGGCTTTGCCCTTTTCATTAAAGTATATCGCCAGCGGTATCAGGGCAAGGCCTTTCTCCTGCAGTTTGCCGATCAGTTTTCTTATTTCACGCTTGTGCAGCAGTAGTTTGCGCACCCTGAGCGGGTCGTTCGGGTTGTGGGTCGCGTGGCTGTAGAGCGAGATGTGAACGTTGTGCAGAATCGCTTCACCCCGTTCGTCAATGCGAACATAGCCGTCCTTGAGGTTGGCCTTGCCCGCCCGCAGCGACTTCACTTCGGGCCCGCTGAGCACCATGCCGGCCTCGATCTTCTGGTCGATATGGTAGTCATGAAAGGCCTTCTTGTTTCGGCAGACTACTTTAACACCCATGTTTCAATCCGGTCCCTACTCGGCGGTTACCCGCAGCGCTTCCTCGTACGTCGTGATTCCGGCCTGGACCTTTCTCCAGGCATCCTCGCGTAAGGTAGTCATCCCCTCGCGTATTGCAACCTGGCGAAGTTCATCGGTGTTGGCGCCGCCGCCAATCATTTCCTTCAGTTTGGTCGACAGCGGGAAGATCTCGAAAATCCCCGAACGTCCTTTGTAGCCGGTCCCTCTGCATTCGCGGCAGCCCTTGCCTTCTTTCAGGGTGACCGGTTCGCTGCCGGAAACCGGAAAACCCATTTTATAGAGGGAATCGGCATCTACCGTTATTGGCTCGGCACAGTCCGGGCAGATGGTTTTGACGAGGCGCTGCGCCATCGCACCGAGCAGGGTGGAGCTGACCAGAAAGGGCTCGAGACCCAGGTCGCGGAGCCGGGCAATCGATGAAATCGCATCGTTGGTGTGCAGGGTGGAAAATACCAGATGACCGGTCATGGCCGCCTGGACGGCATGGGCGGCGGTATCGTAGTCTCTGATCTCACCGATCATGATGACATCGGGATCCTGGCGCAGGATATTGCGCAGGATATTGGAAAAAGTCACATCGATCAGCGGCTGGACGGCGATCTGGTTGAATTCCTCATGCACCATTTCGACCGGGTCTTCGACGGTGACCAGGTTCATTTCCGGGGTGGCAATGGTCTTCAACGCCGAATAGAGCGTCGTCGATTTACCGCTGCCGGTGGGGCCGGTCACCAGGGCAATGCCGTGGGGCGAATGCATGAATGATTTGAAGACGCTGAAATCACGCTTCGAGAAACCGAGCTGCTGCACTGACTGGAAGATGACGTCGGGATCGAGGATTCTCAAAACCGCTTTTTCGCCGAACGACACCGGTACGGTCGAGACCCTGATCTCGATGTCCTTCTCACCGGACACGCCGATCTTGATACGGCCGTCCTGGGGCCTTCTCTTTTCGGCGATATCGAGGCGGGAGAGAAACTTGATCCGGGAGACGATGGCCGAGTGGACGACCTTGGGCAGCTTGTAGATGGTGTGCAGCACCCCGTCGATCCGAAAGCGGATCATGCAGATGTCGCGCTTGGGTTCGATATGGATATCGCTGGCCCGCTGATCGAGGGCATAATGAAAGATATGGTTGACCGCGCTTTTGATATGCTGGTCCGAGCTGGTGATGCCCTTGGCGGTCAGCTTGACGTAACGCTCGAGGTTGCCGATATCGACCGAGGTGCCGGTCTGGCTCATGCCCATCTGGTCTTCGGCGGCGCTGATCGATGTCTGAAAGCCGAAAAATTCGGCCAGTATCCGTTTTATCTCCTCCTTGGTGGCGATGTAGGCTCTGGTGCGGACCTGATTGGCCTGCTCGATGTCGGACAGCACCGTCTGCGAATCGGGGTGGTAGACCGCAACCTCCAGAATCCCGTCGGCCACGTTGAAGGGCAGCAGCATATGGCTTATGGCAAAGTTCTTGGGGATCGTCTTGGTGACGATATCCATATCGAGGTCGAGCGGATCGAGTTTTTTGAACGGCATCTTGAAACGTTCACTGACGGTCCGCATGATCAGCTCTTCGTCGATGATCTCGCCCTTGCTTCCGGCCTTCTTGAGGTTGAATGAAACGATGATGTCGATCAGGTCGGGGTAGTTTTTGTCAAGCGGATCGGCCTGGCCGCTCTGCTTGATGAGTTTCTGACGCTGCTTGCCCTTCTCGAGGCTGATGAAGGTGCGCTGTTTGTCGCTGATAATCTTCTCTTTAACCAGCAGGTCCAGCAGCCCTTCACTGTATAGAAATTTCATCGCTTCTCCTTACCCGTCCTCATGTCGCTTCCAATGATGTCGCTTCTATTGTGTTCTTTTCCCAAGCTTTTCGCAAGGTTCTTCGGCCGGTTAACCTTTCCCGCCGGCAGCGATCAGGCTGCGCAGCCTGGCGAGATTTTCGATATCTTCCTTGAGATCCTCTCCTTTGGGTGTCTCCAGCGTCATCGGGTGGCTGCTGAAACGCGGGTCGTTGAGCAGGTTCCTGAAGCCTTCCAGGCCGATACAGCCCGCACCGATATGCTCGTGACGGTCCACCCGGCTGCCGAGCTCTTTTTTTGAATCGTTGAGGTGAAAAAAGTAGAGATTTTCAAGGCCGACGAGCGCATCGAACTGGTTCATCGTCTCCTGATACGCGTCTGTGCTGCGAATATCGTAACCGGCGGCAAAGATATGGCAGGTGTCGAGGCAGGCACCGATTTTGTCTCTAAAACGAGCATTATCCCTGATAAACCCGAGCTCTTCAAAGGTGCTGCCCAGCGCGGTGCCCTGTCCGGCTGTCGTTTCGATAAGCACCATCGCATCGGAGCCGGCCCGGTCTATGACTTCATCGAGTCCGGAGGTGAAGCGCTCAAGTCCGGTTTCCACACCGTCTCCGCCGTGTGAACCCGGATGGATGACGATGTAGGGAATTTCAAGCTGGTGACAGCGCTGCAGCTCCTGAATAAAACTGGCTATTGATTTGTTCCTGAGTTCGTCCTTGCCGCTGGCCAGATTAACCAGGTACGAAGCATGCGAAGCGACGATCATCTGGTCATAACGCTGCCTGGCATCCTTGTAGTTGGCGATCTCGTCAGCGCTCAGCGGCCTGGGGTTCCACTGGCGCTGGTTTCTGGTGAATATCTGCAGGGATTCGCCGCCGACCTGGTCGATTCTGTCAAAGGCCAGGTGCAGCCCTTTGCTCACTGATTCATGGGCTCCGAGAAACGGCATAACGGTTAGTTCCTTATCGTTAAAACAGGTTCAGTTGATGAATTCGGTATGGCTGTGGTAACGCTCATTCTGAAAGCGTTCGAGCTGCAGCCGGTAAAACGGCGCCTGGCCCGGGTCCTGTCGCAGGACTCGGGTGCCGATCCGGACTGCTTCGTCAATATTGCCGTTTGCCCAGTAGGCGGTGGCCAGCGTGTCAAGCACATGGGGCAGGGGGGCGATGCGGGCGGCGTCGCGGGCCAGGATAAGTGCCCGCTGCGGGTCTCTGATCTCCGGGCTGGAGCTGGTCAGCAGCAGCCAGGCGAGGTTGTTCAGTGCCTCGGGATTGTCCGGGTCAAGCTGCAGCGAGCGTGAATAGGCGGCGCGCGCCTTGTCCTCGAGGGCGCGGCTGAAGAACAGATCGCCGAGCAGCCGATACCATGAAGCATCATTTTTACCGTCGTGCATTTTGGGCATCAGCACGGTTTCGATATACTTGCCTTCGTAGGATCGGGACAACTGCTCGACCGGTATCTTGTTGATCAGGAAAACGGCGCAGATCAGCAGAGCACCATAAGCGATAAGGCTCCGGCGAATTTTTCGGTCCTGGTGCGCGATCCAGGACGGAGATCTGTCGCACAGTTCGAGATGGGCGATGCGTTCACCGATGCCAAAATGGTGCCAGTTCCGTTTTTCCTTGCTCTGACCGCTGGCCAGCAGGATTTTGTTGAAGGCTGAGATGAGCTGACGGCTGCTGCCCAGAACCTTGATCACGTAGATATCTGCCTGGCGCTCGAAATTCCTGATGAAATATCCGAATATAAAACGAAAGAAGAGCAGCAGCAGGATCAGCAGCGGCAGTCCTCCAACCAGGGTGACAATGGTGTCTGCGGATATGAGATCTCTGGCCATCAGAGCATAGATCCAGTTCATCGACAGCAGGACGTAGAGGATCGGTTCTGCCAGAAATCCGGCGAAGAGGCTGAAGCCGCCGATCAGTAAGATGTAGAGTAACAGATGGCGATATTTCACGTGGCCGATCTCATGGGCCATCACCGCCTCGAGTTCTTCGAGATCGAGATGCTGCATCAGCGCCGGGGTCAGCATGATGTAGCGCAGGCCGGGAAGCAGGCCCAGCACGCCGGCGGTGATAATGCGGCCTTCGTAAAGCGGCCAGATGTAAAGCCTGGCATCGAAATTCTGTTTTCGGCAAAAAGCGACCAGATGCTCCTTGAGCGGACCGTCGGGCAATTCGGTGCAGCCCCAGAGGCGGCGCACCAGCGGCGGCAGAAAGATCAGGACCAGCAGGAGGAAGATGCCGAGAAAGACTAGATCCCCCCACCATGAAGCAATCAGGGTGTCGATGGTTTCAGAGGGAATAAGGGCGAGCAGGTCATACATCAGGCTCAGCGCCACCCACGGTAAAATGATCGGCAGATTGAGCTTGATGTTGTTCAGGACAAATGAGGCGGTGCTGCGCTGCTTGTTGAAGACGGCTGCATAGTTTTTGTGCGCCCCGATCCAGATGATCACCAGGTAGGAAAAAAATATCAGCAGACCGGCGATGCTGGTGAACACCGGAAACTTCTGGTTGAGCGACAGAGCTGAGAGAAAATATTTGAGATCGGTGAAAAACAGCGCAATCGAAAAAAAGAGCAGGGCGGCAATCATCAACTTCTTTTCCGCCCCGAAATATCCCTCCGGCATACTGGCACCACGGGAACTGAAGACCCGTTTGACCAGCAGCGAAAAAGCCGCCAGCGTTGCCGCGTAGATTAGCAGCGAGGCGGCCAGGGAGATACCGGGAGCTTCTCCGACAGAATCCAGAGAAAACAGAAAAATTGCCGAGATAAAAATGAGGAGATTTGTGTAAATCACTGTTAATTCAATAAGTAAAAATCATTAGAAAGTAGACCATGGCTAACTATAGTGATGTTTGCCGCCCCCAGCAAGACCGATATGGACAGAGGTGTTACCCCGGTTATCAGGTCGGTACGGAAATGGGGCGGCAGGATAAACGTGAAATATTTTTTAAATTGACTTTTTTTTATTCATGGTTTTTAATTTATTGTTTTACTGCCGGGAAGGGCGCATAGCTCAGCTGGCTAGAGCCACCGGCTCATAACCGGTCGGTCGTAGGTTCGAGTCCTACTGCGCCCACCAGAGAAATACAATGTCTTAGACAGGGTTTTGAAAACGAAATATTTACGATACGGAAGAAGGGGCATAAAAATCGGCCCCCTTGCAATCAAGACAAAGGGTTCAGGAGAAGTCAGAGCTTCCTGGGCGCTGAAGGGTTAAAGGTACACCCCGAAATGGGATGTACCTTTTTTTATGCCCGTTCAGCCGGGATATCGAAGATGATGGAAATCACGATAACGCAATTACTCGACTGCCTTGACGAGATCGCCCCGTTTGCGATTGCCGAGCCGTGGGACAATGTCGGGTTGATCGTCGGCAACCGCAGCCGACGGGTGGATTCGATACTGGTCGGGCTCGACCCGACCAACCGGCTGATCGATGAAGCGGTGGAGCGGGGCGCCGACACGATTATTACCCATCACCCGGCAATCTTCAAACCGATTCCCGCCATCGACACCGCTGACCCGGGCGGTCGTTTCCTCGAACATGCCTTGATCAACCGGATCAATGTCATCGCCTGCCATACCAACTTCGACAGTACGTTCAGGGGAGTTAACGACGCCCTGGCCGAACTTCTCGGGTTGGAGCAGGTTACCCCGCTGGTTCCGGCCGGCGCGGAAGCTGGTCAGATGAGCGGTCTGGGCCGGGTCGGCCATTATGTTCCCGGCAGAACAAGAGAAGCGTTTGTCGAACTGCTGCTGCAGGCGCTTGAACTGGAATATGTTCAGCAGGCCGGCGAGCTGCCTGAACTGATATCGACGGTGGCGCTCTGCGGCGGCAGCGGCTCTGATTTTGCAGAAACGGCACGACGGTGCGGGGCCGATGTCTACATCTCGGCGGAAATCAAGCACAATGTCGGGCGCTGGGCTGAAGAGGCCGGTTTCTGCATCATCGACGGCAGCCACTATGCAACCGAAAAACCAGCTGTCAGGCTCATGGCCAAAAGGCTCAGAGCGGCAAGCGACGAACGGGGCTGGCATCTCACTATTTACGAAACCGCAACGGAAACGCATCCATTCTCAATGGTGGATAAAAATAGATATCGATAAACATTACATGGGAGACGCGTCTTGAACGAATTAATAGAACAACTGGTGGCACTGCAGGAAATCGATCTGGTAATCGACAAGATTGATGGCGAAATAAAACAGGAACAGGATGAGCTTGACACCCGGGTCGCAGCCCTGACCGAGCGTCAGGAGCGGATAAAAGAACAGGAGGCGCTGATCGAGGAACTGGAGAAGGAGCGGCGGACACTGGAAGATGAGATGTCTGATAAGGTCGCCCACGTTAAGGAGCGCCAGTCCAAGATGATGCAGGTGCAGACCAGCCGTGAGCAGACGGCCCTGCTCAAAGAGATCGAAGACGCCAAGAAAAACGTCAAGGATAACGAGGAAAAGATCGTCGAGATCATGGAGAAGGTGGAGAAGCTGAGCGGCGAAACCACTGAAGAAAAAAATGTTCTCAAAACCGAAAAATCCCAGGCCGACAGTCAGAAAAAGAAGGTCAAAAAAACTGTCGATGAACTGAACAAGGGCAAGAAGACCAAAAAAAACAAGCGCGACAAGCAGGCCGGGGCCATCAACGGATCGATGGTGCAGAAATATGAAATCCTGCGTGAACGGCGCGAAGGTCTGGCCATCGTCAATGTCGTGGACGGTGTCTGCCAGGGCTGTTTCATGAATTTACCGCCCCAGAAATACAATATGCTGCTCAGGGGAGACCAGGTACTCGAATGCCCTTCCTGCCAGCGCCTCATATACCATCAGGCGCTGTAGCACGGTAAGCGGGCGACGATTTTTATTTGATCTTTCCTGCAGAAGAACTACATTCAGAGCCGGAGTGGGCGCATGATCGCTCCGGCTTTTTTACGTCGGGGAGGAAAGTCCGAACTCCGCAGGGCAGGATGGTTCGTAACACGAACGCCGGGTGACCGGCGGACAGTGCCACAGAAATCAAACCGCCCGGATTTTCCGGGTAAGGGTGAAACGGCGAGGTAAGAGCTCACCGCATTCGTGGCGACACGACTGGCAGGGTAAACCCCATCCGGAGCAAGGCCAAATAGAGAGATGCTTGAGGGCTGCCCGTCCGAAATCTCCGGGTAGGCTGCATGAGGTGGCGGGCGACCGTCATCCCAGTTAAATGATCATGACCGCTACGGTACAGAATTCGGCTTACAGCCCGCTCCGCTTGTGTGCTTCTCTTCTGGAGCCTTGTCTCTGATGTCTCTCAATGGTGCCGTGATTATCCCCGCTGCCGGGAGCGGCAGCAGAATGCAGGCAGACACCCCTAAACAGTTTCTCGAACTCGGCGGCAGGCCAGTGCTGATCCACACGGTTTCAGCCTTCTATAATTGTGAGGGAATCTCTCGGATTGTGGTGGCAGCCGGTCCGGATCATCTGGAGTTGACCCGAGATCTGCTCGATCACTATTTCAGTGACCGGGTGAAAATCAGGGTTGTGGCCGGCGGCGAGAGACGGCAGGACTCGGTGCAGCGCGGGCTTGAATCCCTTGATGACGATTACGCTGTGGTTCTCGTCCATGACGGCGCCCGGCCGCTGGTATCTAGAGATCTGATCGCCCGCTGTTATAACGCGGTTGTCGATCACGGTGCCGTTGTTGCCGCGGTTCCGGTAAAAGATACGCTTAAGCGGGAAGACGGCCAAGGCCGTGTTGCAGCGACGGTCGAGAGAAGCGGACTGTGGCAGGCCCAGACGCCCCAGGGAGCCTCCAGAAAACTGCTTGAAAACGCCTATCGTTTCAATGCCGGTGAAGATGTTACCGATGAGGCGTCACTGTTTGAAAACGCCGGGATTCCGGTCCATATCGTCGTCGGCGAGGAGACCAATATCAAAGTGACCAGGAAGGAAGACCTGACGCTGGCGGCGTCTATTGTTGCCGGCCGGCAGCCGGCAACCCGAATCGGCCACGGATTTGATGCCCATCGGTTTGCTGAGGACCGGAAGCTGATGCTGGGCGGGGTGGAAGTGGCGCATGGCCGGGGACTGGCCGGTCATTCTGATGCCGATGTGGTTTGCCATGCCCTCTGCGACGCGCTGCTCGGCGCTGTCGGAGCCGGGGATATCGGCCGTCATTTCCCCGACAGCGACGAACAGTACCGCAACATTTCCTCACTGCTTCTGCTCGACGAGGTCGTAAGACTATGCGCAGGCGTGGGAATGTTGCTTGGTAATGCCGATATCACCATTGTCTGTCAGGCTCCAAAACTGGCACCATACATCGAGCAGATGCAGAAATGTCTGGCTGAGCATTGTCAGGTGACACCGGCACAGGTCAATATCAAGGCGACGACAACTGAGAAAATGGGCTATACCGGCCGGCAGGAAGGAATCAGCTGTCATGCCGTCGTGCTGCTCAAACAGTGTTGAATCGCTCATATCCCATTACATGGAAAAGACCCAATGAACATCAATGTTGACAAGGAACGGCTGGCCGAGGAATTTGTCAGACTCTGTGAAATTTCCAGTCCGTCAAAAGAGGAGCGGCAGGTCGCCGATTATCTGAAAAAGCTGTTCACTGACCTGGGTGCCGATTACCTATTCGAAGATGATTCCGGTTCAGCGACCGGTTCGGATTCGGGTAATCTGATCGTCAGGTTTAACGGCACCAGCACTGCAGACCCGATTTTCTTCGGCTGTCATATGGACACGGTGGTGCCCGGACATGGTGTAGCGGTAGAGCGTACCGGAGACATCTTCACCAGCCGGGGCGACACCATTCTCGGCAGCGATGATAAATCCGGTATTGCCCCGCTGGTTGAGCTTATTCGACTGTTCAAGGACAACGGGGTCGGGCACCGGACTATCGAGCTGGTCTTTACGACCTGTGAGGAGATCGGCCTGCGCGGCGCCCGGGCGCTCGATCCGGCGCTGCTCACGGCCAGGTACGGCTACGCCCTGGATTCAACCGGCATCGACAAGGTTATTATCGGTGCACCCGCGGCAAATCGGATCACCGTCGATGTGCACGGTACCGCAGCGCATGCCGGCATCAACCCTGAAGGCGGTGTCAGTTCCTTTCTGGTCGCGGCCCAGGCACTTATCAAACTCAAGCTTGGCCGTATAGACGAGGAGTCCACCGCTAATGTCGGCATCATCAGGGGCGGTCTGGCAACCAATATCGTCCCGGAACACCTGATGCTCAAAGGTGAGATTCGCAGTCATTCGACCGAGAAACTGGCCCGTTACACCGATGATTTCAAAACCGTTTTTCTCGATACGATCAGCTCCTGGCCGGTCAGTGATAATCCTGGATATAAACCGCCAACGGTTGATCTTCGGGTCGAATCGGAATATCCGGCCATGCGGTTGCTGGAAGATGACACGGTGGTCGAGACGGTCCGGCAGGCCGGCAGAATTCTGGGGCGGGAACAGTCATTCATCATTGCCGGCGGCGGAAGCGATGCCAACATTTTCAATGGTTACGGGGTGCCGACGGCGATTCTTGCCACCGGTATGACCGATGTCCATACCACAGACGAGCATGTCGATCTGAACGATATGGTCAAGCTGACGGAACTGATCTATACGATTGCGTCGGTTTGAGGCTACCTTGAAAAATTGTCTATTTGCCCGAACGCTGCGTTGCACATGAACATGTTATCCTCGGAATACAACTATCCCGAATATTTCACGTGTTGAGACAGACTGCAAGGCAAGGAGACTTTTGGAAGGCTATATGGTTATGGCCTTCCACAAAAGCGACGCGGTATTGCAGGCTGTATCGACACGCCCGAAGGGTGGAAATTCTGCTCTTCCACTGTTGATTTTACATGGCACAAATTGTAACAGTGATTTTACCTATAAAGCACCATATATAATACTGTTTTTATTAGTTATTTTTACTTTGCTTTTTGTTTTTCCATGAAATATTCGGGCTATATATCTGCCGCAAAATGTTCATGTGCGCCTTGATTTTGAGATAAAGTCCTCATTTTACAAGGCACCCTTGTGGTTGATCAAGAGTCGGCTTTCTTGTTGAATTTCGTCACCAGTTGTTATAAACAATTCAGCATGGGTTGTTCATGGCACAGAGACCAGGTTTTCTTTGTGCCATAAATTTTTATATATTTTCAGCTACATATAACTTTCCTTCCAGGCGGCCCCGGGGGCTGCGTCTTCATATCGATTGCACGGGATAGATTCATGACGAGCAGCAGCGCACAGCCTACCGGGTCCTTCGCCCCCTTCCTGAAACCGCGTCATGAATGCGGGGTCTGTGGTATCTACAACCATACCGATTCCTCGAGGCTTGCTTATTTCGGCCTTTACGCGCTGCAGCACCGCGGCCAGGAAAGTGCCGGCATCGTCACGTCAAACGGGGAAAACGTTCAGATACAAAAGGATATGGGGCTCGTCTCCGAGGTTTTTTCGGAAGAATCGCTGAGTTCGCTCAAGGGGCACATCTCCATCGGCCACGTCCGGTATTCGACCACCGGTGCTTCGACCATCATCAATACCCAGCCGCTGCTGATTACGCATAAGGGGATTACCCTGGCGGTGGCTCACAACGGCAATCTGGTCAACTCTATAGCCCTGCGCCGAAAACTCGAGGAACGCGGTTCTATTTTCCAGACCACGATGGACAGCGAAGTCGTCCTCCACCTGATGGCCCGGGCTGCGGATAAATCCTTTGAGGATGCGCTGACTCAGACTTTCACGCAGATGAAGGGTGCCTTTTCGATGCTGATGATGACTAAAGACACACTGGTGGCCATCCGCGACCCCAACGGCTTCAGGCCGCTGTGCCTTGGAAAGTTGAACAACGGCGGCTATATCGTCGCTTCCGAGACCTGTGCCCTGGATCTGGTCGAAGCTGAGTATCTGCGTGATATCGAACCGGGAGAGGTGCTGATCTGCCGAAATGATGAACTGCGTTCGCTTTTTCCCTTCAAACGTCGGAGAACCAGTTTCTGTATTTTTGAAAACGTCTATTTTGCCCGTCCGGATTCGGATATTTTCGGTATCAATGTCTATGAAACCCGCAAAAGGATGGGACAGATTCTGGCTCAGGAGTGCTCGGTGGACGGCGACTTCGTCATGCCGTTCCCCGATTCCGGCAACTATGCCGCCATCGGCTATTCCCAGGAGTCTGGTATTCCGCTTGAATTCGGCGTGATCAGGAATCACTATGTGGGACGGACCTTTATCCAGCCCACGCAGTCGATGCGTGACTTCAACGTCAGGGTCAAGCTCAATCCGGTACGCTCGTTTCTCAAGGGCAAGCGGGTTATCATTATCGAGGATTCGATCATCAGGGGCACGACCGGCAAAAGCAGGGTGCAGTCGCTGCGCAATGCCGGGGCTGCAGAAGTGCACATGATGGTCAGCTGCCCGCCAACCCGCCATCCCTGCTACTACGGCATCGATTTTCCCTCGAGCGAGGAACTGATCGCCTCACGCTACCACGGAGCGGTCGAGAAAATAGCTGATTATCTGGGGCTCGATTCTCTCTATTATCTGAGTCTGGAGGGCATGGTCAAAGCCACCGGCATGACCATGGATGATTATTGCCTGGCCTGTTTTAATGCCGACTATCCGATTAAACCCGATCTGAGCTTCCACAAGAATATTCTCGACAGCTGCGCGTAATCCGTCTCTGGTCCGGACCGTGGTGCCCCATCCTTCGCGATTTTTCAGAGTTTAGCGACGATGCGGTTTTTGCCGGTTTCTTTGGCCTTGTACATGGCCTGGTCCACCAGGATCTGCATGCGGTGGATATCGCTGCTGAGTTCGAGACTGGTTTTGCGCCGGCAGGCAATGATACCGATGGACAGTGTGGGGTGCTTCGGGCTCACGCTGTTAAACTGCTGCATGACGCGCTGGATGATCTCATGGGCCTGTTCTGCGGTCGTCTGGGGAAGCAGAACGGCAAATTCGTCGCCGCCGAGGCGGAAGCAGAGATCGACGCTGTTTCTGGTCAGTTCATGCAGAGTTTCACCGAGTTGAATAAGGATCGTATCTCCCTCATCATGGCCGAAGGTATCGTTGTATGTTTTGAAATTGTCGATATCGATCAGAGCCAGATATAGCGGATATCCCTGCCGGTGGGCACGTTCGACTTCGTGGGCAATGCGCTGATCGTAGGCCCGTCGGTTCAGCAGGGAAGTGAGGCTGTCGCTCATTGACAGGGCTTCGAGTTTCTTGATCATCTGCCGTTCACGAAGTACCCGGGCAAATTTCGCTTCGAGCTCGGCCTGGTCGATCGGTTTCTTGATAAAATCGATGGCGCCTGCCTGTATCACTTCCGCGTAATTAATCTGATCCGTGTATCCGGTAGCGATAATGACATCGGTATGGAAGTGGTTGGTGAGAATGTGCTGGAGCAGTTCCAGGCCGTCCATTTCCGGCATGACCAGGTCGCAGAGGACTATATCGCAGGGATTGTCTTCGAGCAGTTTCTTCGCTTTACGGCCGTCCGCGGCGCTGAGACAGCGGTAGCCCAGGGAGCGGATAACCATGCTAAGCGATTCGCGCACGGGCGTATCGTCGTCGACGACCATGATTATGGGCGCTTCTTCTGGGCTGTCATCGTGTTTCATGGTATCTGCCGGGTTATTTTTCGCGCGGGTCCCTGCCGGTTTCAAACATCTCGAAAAGGTCAAAAAACAATCTGGTTACGGCGCTGTAATGGGTCGATGCTCCGGAACTGGCATAAGCTTTGGTTATTTCAAGTGCCTTTGCGAAGCTTTCCTGGCTGGCCGAATCGAGCGGGTTTTTTACCGCATCGACCAGGCTGGCCCCGACGACACTGATATCTTTTTCTTGTTTCATAATAATTCCAAAACGTTAAAGGTGATCGATCCACTCTCTGGTGCCGTAATATCGGCACGAAAAAGAGGCGATATCGGCGGCCAGCTCCAGGCTTTTTGTAAAGGAGTGGGCGGTGATAAAGTGACAGAAGGCACCGTGCAGAATGTCGCCGGCTCCAAGGGTGTCAATCGCCTCAACCGCAGAAATCTCAATGTTCCCCTGATTGTCAACAGTGCGATAGACGATCGGCTCCGCCCCATTGCTGACGGCGCAGCCGGTTATCTTCCGGGCGAGGAGGTAGTCGAACAGTTCACGTTGCGAAGCACATCCCGGCGCCATGAAATCCGCTGAGCAGATGGCATAGTCGACAAAGGGCAGCAGCTCCTCGAGTCCCTCTTTCCAGGATCCGCCGTCGAGAACGACGATAACGTCGTTGGCCAGCGAGGCGGCAAGCGGCACTGCCTGGGCGAGGTAGAATCCGTCAAAAAGGACAACCGAACAGTGTTTCGCATACTGGTCGTATGCATCGTCAGGCGCCAGGGTCCGGTTCTGCGTATTACTGTACACCACCGAACGGTCGCCGGTTGAAGAATCGACAATAATCGATGAAATCACCGGCAGCGCTTCCGGCGCCGCCGTATGATCGTGAACGCTTACGGCGGACTGCCGCAGGTCCGAAAAAGCCGGAACGGTGATCGGGTGTCGACCGATTCCGCTTACCAGGACGGATTCGTTGCCCATGGCGCCGAAGGCAATACTGCTGTTGGCTGCAGGACCGCCGGCGTTGACAAACTGGTGCCTGGCCCGGACCTTCCGGTTGGGGCCGGGGTGTTCATCGACGATGTTGATTATATCGATGGTCGTTAGTCCCCAAAAAAGCCCTTTTGTCATATGCTTTAGCCGCCCAGCTGCGCGTTTACATGATATGGATGGAGTTGCAGGTGTAGTTCCCTTCTTTTACCGGATGATAGAACTTGATATGCACAAAAAGCTGTTCTGCCGGATCGCTGTAATATCCGCCCCCGGCGATAAAAGCAAAGCTGGTTGCCTTTGAACCGTCCGCAAAAGTCAGTTGGCTCGACACCTGATGTCCGAGAATTTTTTTCAGGCTGCCCATGTCAGCACCGTAAATGACAATGCTGAAGCCGCCGTGGCCGGGATGGGCCAGGTGGGCGTTGATGTCAGCGTCGATGACTGCGCCTTTGGCATCTTTGAAAACCGAAGAGCTATGAACCTCGACCGTGGCTTCGTCAGGCCATGCAGATCCTTCGGCGGCCTGTCGTATCAGCGCCGGAATAACGTCAGCCAGACGGCAGAACGATTCAAGTTTAGCCGTCAAATCGGGTAACGCTTCCGCAAGAGTTGCCAGCTGTTCCTTTTTGAGCAGCCGAACCTGGATTTCGGTCTGAGCTGCGAGGTTCAAATTCCAGGGCAGGCCATCGAAGAATCCTTCAGTGCCGGCGATATCGCCGGCCTGGAGCGGGGCAAAGACCAATTGGGTGCTTTCAACCGGTCGGCTGACATCAGCGTACCCGTGATCAATGAATATCAGGTCCGTCAATGCATCACCCTGCTGAACCAGGATCTCGCCGGCGTCCAGCGCCAGTGGTTCAAGGGCGGCGAAGAAGGTGTTGGCCTCAGTGGTTTCGAGCCTCTCATAAAAAGCACTCCAGGTCATCAGATGATGATCCTGGCTCTGGCTCGGCTCGAACGTCGTCTCGACTTCCTGTGCAGGGTCAGGTTGTTTTCCGTTACTCAGGCTGGAGCTGAGCGTTTCAACAAAAATATCGCTGAGACCGCTGGCCGCCATGCTTTCCCCATTTTCGTCGTCGGCGGCTGAAAGCTGAGCCAGGACCTCACTCTCCATCAATGAGTTGAACTGATCCTTTTCAACGGCCGAGGTACGGTTTGGTTCCCCGCTGGTGTTCTGCTCGATCTGCCGCAGGGCCGCCGTTGCCGATCTGACAAGGCTGTCGTTGTCGCCATAGCGCTGTTTACGCTCTTCGATCAGACTCAGCAGCGCCTGAATCGTTTCCGGGGATGGATAGTGCACCAGGTTACGGCAGAGCTTGCTGGTGAGGAAATCATGGACATGGCTGCTGAAGTTCTCCCGCTGTTCGAAGAGGTCGAGCAGCGCGGCCTCGATATCGGCACCCCTAAACTGAACAAGCAGATCGACAAGGTGGGCCTTGAGGTCATCACCGATTGTCTGTAAAGCGTCGAGCAGCCGCTCTTTCATCCTGTCGCCGCCGAGCACCTCGATACAGTTGAGTACCTGTTGCTGGACTCTGATATCCTCGTGGCTCAGAAGCGGTTCTACACTGCTGAAAAGATCATCGTCCCCAAGGCGGGCGATGATCATGACGATGTTTCTGACGATATACCATGGCTGCTGCGGGTCTCTCAGGTAATCGGCGAGTACGGGAACACTGACTGCTCCAAAGCGGGGGATAAGATCGATGAGTGCCAGCCGCTCTTCCTTGTCGTCGGAAGAGGCGAGCTGCTGGACAAGAAAGCGGCTTCCCTGCCGGCCCATGTTGACCAGGATGTTTTCCACCACATCCTTTCTCTGAGAAGACTCTTTGAGGTATGCGGTGGTCAGAATGTCAAGAACGTCGGGGTCGGCCAGCTGATCATGGACTCGGGCGACAACACCGTGAATCAGGTTGTTTTTCTTTAGAGTCTTGTTACTGATCCTGCTCATGGTGACGATGAGCTGTTCGACTTCATACCACTGTTCTGAGGAAAGCATCTCGATGGTGAGCCGTTGAAGCTTCAGGCAGACGGGTTCAAAGCCGGCGATGAATTCGCTCTCATAGGAAAGCCAGTTTGCCGAAATTCTTGAAACTATCGAGCTCAGCTCTCTGATATTGTTCTGATAAATGTGTTCGGAAAGGATCATCATAACCATCAGCGATCGCTCCCGTATCGGCAGGGAAGGGTTGCAGATGCTTTGCTCGAGCTTATCGAGCAGAGTGATCGCTTTTTTGCGCTGGTCGCCGCGGTAGAGTCTGAGGATGTGGGCAGCCATGCTCTCGACGAATTGATCGTTGAGGAGGATGTCGAATTGTCCCTGCAGGAAGAGAGCTGCAGACTGATTCATGCGCGCCTCTTCACGCTTTATTTCAGCTTGCAGAAGCGACTGTCTGGCTTTGGCCATGGCTCGAGCCTGTTTTTCTTTATCGACTTCCATCAGCTAACCTCTGGAACATTACATGAATCTTTTACTTGGTCAGGATATCGGCCATCGGCAACAGCTACAAGATTTGCTGCTTATTCTCCTTGAAACGATGATGTGCGGAGTTCTTCTCCTTTTCCTGCCAGTTTGATTTCACTGTGGCAGCGGTCTGAATCCGCTTGTTTACCTGGTTATACCGTCTCTTTCTTAAGCAACGGAAAGCCCATATCCTGCCGCTGAGCCACGTAGGCCTCAGCAACACTTCTGACGAGATTTCTGATTCTGCCGATATATCTGGTGCGTTCTGAAACGCTGATCGCTTTTCTGGCATCGAGCAGATTGAAGACATGGGAACATTTCAGACAATAGTCGTAGGCCGGAAGTATCAGGTCTTTGTCAATCAATTTCCCCGCTTCCGCTTCATAGGCATTGAAGAATTCGATCATCTTGTCGACGTTGGCTTCTTCGAAGTTAAAGGTCGAGAACTCGACCTCCGCCTGATGATAGATTTCCCCATAGGTGATCTCGTCGTTCCAGGCGATGTCGTAGACGCTGTCCACGTCCTGCAGATACATCGCAATACGCTCGAGGCCATAGGTGATCTCTGCAGTAACGGGATGGAGGTCGATGGAGCCGGCCTGCTGGAAATAGGTGAATTGAGTGATTTCCATGCCGTCCAGCCAGATTTCCCAGCCCAGGCCCCAGGCGCCCAGGGTTGGCGACTCCCAGTCATCCTCGACGAACCTGATGTCATGTTCCATCAGGTTGAGCCCAAAACGTTCCAGGCTGTTGAGATACAATTGCTGGATGTCGAGCGGGGACGGTTTGATCACCACCTGGTACTGATAATAGTGCTGCAAACGGTTCGGGTTATCACCATAGCGACCGTCGGTGGGACGCCTCGAGGGCTGCGGGTAGGCTGCTTTCCAGGGCTCGGGCCCCAGGGCCCTGAGCAGGGTCGCCGGATGAAAGGTGCCGGCCCCGACCTCCATGTCGTAGGGCTGCTGGATGATACAGCCCTGTTCCGACCAGTAGCTGTCCAGTTCAAAAATGATATCCTGAAAATTCATTGAGACTCCTGAGATAAAAAGCTGAAAAGCCGGGTACGGCTGTTTTTCCTGTCTTGTATAAACAATACTGATTAACTCCTGGTTATAATTGCTATCTTGACTTTTGTCCAGCCGATCTCCATTATATTTTGCTGGCCAAAATCAAAATTGAACTCACCGCAACAGGTTATGACCCTGCTATCCATGGACCAGCACATAAAGTCGCTGCTGACTTCGACAAGAAATATCGCTGTCGTTGGCTTGTCACCAAAACCTGAGCGGCCGAGCAACCGGGTGGCCCGCTACCTGATCGACAATGGCTACAACGTGATTCCGGTTAACCCTGGTCAGAAAGAAATTCTGGGGCTTCATTGTTACCCGGATCTGGCTTCGGTACCTGCTGAAATCGGCATTGTCGATATTTTCCGTAAACCAGAGGATGTGGGCCCGATTGTGGACCAGGCCATTTCCACAGGGGCCGGCGCTGTCTGGATGCAGCTTGGCATCAGTCATCAGAAAGGGGCCAGGAAGGCTGCCCAGGCCGGGCTGAGCGTGGTAATGGATCGCTGCATCAAAATTGAACATGCTCGCCTCTTCGACAGGTAGATAATCTTTTTCTATGGAACCACAAACGATCCGTGTCCGCGGGGCGCGGATGCACAATCTCAAGAATATAGATGTCGACCTGCCGCGCAACGCCCTGGTGGTTTTCTCCGGTCTGTCCGGTTCAGGGAAATCGACCCTGGCCTTCGATACACTCTACGCCGAAGGTCAGCGGCGTTACGTCGAATCGCTGTCCACCTATGCCCGGCAGTTCCTCGGCCAGATGGATAAACCCGACGTCGATTCCCTGGAAGGCCTGTCACCGGCTGTGTCGATCGAACAGAAGACGACGAGCAAAAATCCCCGCTCGACGGTTGGTACGGTAACCGAAATATACGATCATCTGCGTCTGCTCTTTGCCCGATGCGGCAGGCCGTACTGTCCCGAATGCGGTGAGGAAATCCGTTCCCAGTCGGTGGAGGATATGGTCAATATCCTGCTGGCTGAACCTGAAGGTACGAAAGTAATCCTTTTGGCACCGATGGTTTCTGATCGAAAGGGCCGCCATGAACAGCTGCTGGGGCGAATCAGAAAAGAAGGTTTTGTGCGGGTCAGGGTCGATGGCGATATCCTGCACGCCGACGATGTTCAGGCGCTCGATAAGAACAAAAAGCACACTATCGAGATCGTTGTCGACCGGCTGGTTCTGAAACCCTCGGTGCGCCGGCGGCTGGCGGATTCGATCAGCACCGCGGTTAAGGTGACCGACGGTTTTCTTCTGGCCTACTATCCAGAGCGGGACAGCCAGCAATTGTTCAGCGAACTGGCCGCCTGCCACAGCTGCGGAATCTCGATGCCGCCGCTGTCCACCCAGCTCTTCTCGTTCAACAACCCGCACGGAGCCTGTTCTGAATGCGGCGGTCTTGGGGTCAAGCAGTTTTTTGACGAAAGTCTGATCGCTCCTGATCATTCCCTGTCCATCGTGGGCGGTGCTATTGCTCCCTGGGGCTGGCGCAGCGAGTCAACCTATACCGGCCAGATGCTGGCCGCGGTGGCGAAACATTATGGATTCTCGCTGAAAACCCCGTTTGCCAAGCTCTCCGAGAAACATCGGCGCATCGTCCTCCATGGCTCGAGGGGCGAGGAGATCGAATTTTATTACCGCAAGGGCAAGCGGGTCATGACAGCGGTGAAGAGCTTCGAAGGAGTCATTCCGCAACTTGACCGCCGCTATCATGAGACCCAGTCGCCAATGATTCGTGATGAACTGGCCCGCTATATGAATGAGCAGGTCTGCCCGGCCTGCAGCGGTGCCCGGCTGAAACCTGAACCATTGGCGGTGAAAATCGGGGCTCATAATATCTTCGAATTGACGACCATGTCGGTTGAGCGGCTTCTGGCCGGTTTGCCGCTGCTGCCGTTCAGCGAGCGGGAACGCGCCATCGGTGAATCGGTATTAAAAGAGATCGTCGATCGCCTCTCTTTTCTCGAGGATGTCGGTCTCGGCTATCTGACCCTGGCCAGGAAGTCCGGGACACTGTCCGGCGGAGAGGCCCAGAGGATCAGGCTCGCCTCCCAGATCGGTTCACGTCTTGCCGGGGTTCTCTATATTCTTGACGAGCCGAGCATTGGCCTGCATCAGCGTGACAATCAGAAACTGATCAACACCCTGATGGAATTGCGGGATCTCGGCAATACGGTGATCGTGGTCGAGCATGATACCGATACGATACTGGCGGCCGATCACATTCTGGACATGGGCGTCGGAGCCGGTGTGCACGGCGGTGAGGTGGTGTTCAACGGCAGCATTCCCGGCCTGCTCGGAGAAGAGAGATCGGAAACCGGCGCCTATCTCTCAGGGAGAAAAAGCATCGAGGTTCCAGCCCGCCGGCGCCGTGTGCAGAAGCGGGGGGCGAAAGCGTTGAAGATTAGCGGGGCAGAGGTCAACAACCTGAAGAAGGTGAAGGTTGCTTTTCCGCTCGGTGTGATGACGGCAATCACCGGTGTTTCAGGATCGGGAAAATCGAGCCTGATCATGGAAACGCTGTTCAAACTTGCCAAATATGGAAAGTCGATGCGCCGGGACAAGGTCAAACGCGGCACCACCAGCCTGACCGGGCTTGAACATATCGACAAGATTATCGATATCGACCAGAGTCCGATCGGTCGAACGCCGCGCTCGAATCCCGCCACCTACGCCGGGGTTTTTACCCCGATTCGCGAGCTCTTTGCACGGCTGCCGGAGTCTCGGGCGCGCGGCTACAAGCCCGGAAGATTCAGCTTCAACCTCAAGGGCGGCCGCTGTGAAGCCTGTGACGGCGAGGGGGTGCTGCGGATTGCCATGCACTTTCTTCCCGATGTCTATGTGGTCTGTGAAACCTGTAAGGGCAAGCGCTATAACCTGGAGACGTTGGACATCACCTACAAGGACAAGACCATCCATGATGTGCTGACCATGACGGTGGCCGAGGCGCTTGAATTTTTTGAACACATTCCGGCTATCAAGAACCGGCTGCAGACATCTTTATGATGTCGGCCTCTCCTATATCAAGCTTGGTCAATCATCTGTAACGCTGTCGGGCGGAGAAGCCCAGCGCGTAAAACTGGCCAGGGAATTATCCGGCAGGAGCAGCGGCCAGACGCTCTACATACTGGACGAGCCGACGACCGGCCTGCACCCGGCAGACATCAAACATCTGCTCAAGGTGCTCAACCGCCTTGTCGATCAGGGCAACAGCGTTCTGGTTATCGAGCATAATCTCGATGTTGTAAAGACCGCAGACTGGATTATCGACATCGGTCCAGAGGGAGGTGACCGGGGAGGAGAGGTGATCGGCGCCGGCCCGCCGGAAGAAATTATCGAAATCAGCCAGTCATATACCGGTGTTTTTCTCAAGCAGATTCTCGAGGAACAGACTGTTGACCCCAAATAGCTTGCGGGATCCGGGGCAATGCAGTTTAATGCCGGCCCAGTGACGGCATCAGATTATTATCAAAACAAGGAGTGGATCGATGGCTGAAAGTGAAACAGCAACCTCTCAGAAACCGCAGGAGAATCCGGTTCTGCGTATGCAGAAGATGTACATCAAAGATTTTTCTTTTGAAAATCCCAATGCCCCCGAAATATTCAGGAACAACCATAAATCAGAGCCCAATGTGGAGCTGAATCTGCAGCTCAACAATAGAAAAGTCGGTGATGATCATTGGGAGGTAGCGCTCGAAGTCAACGCCAAGGTGGTCACCAAGGAAGATGAAGCGCGGGTACTCTTTATCCTGGAAATAGAACACGCTGCGGTATTTCTGCTGAGAAATATCCCGGAACAGCATCTGCCGATGGTGCTTGGGGTGGAGTGTCCGACCCTGCTTTTTCCGTTTACCCGGCAGATCATCAGTCAAATTTCGGTTGACGGCGGCTTTATGCCGTTTTTGATGGAACCGGTAAATTTCATGGCACTGTTCCAGAACGCTCAGAAGAACAAGGAAGAATCAAACTGATTTCACTGTTCAACGGTTTTCATTCAGGAAAAAAGAAAAGGCCGTTTATCCAGCAGGATAAACGGCCTTCGCTGTTTTGGCAGGGTATTTGGTTGTAACTACAGACCGTACGTGACGAAGTTGTCGATGAGCATGCTCACACTCTTTTCGATGGCACTGTTGAAGAGAGCGTCATACTGCTGGTCGGCGAAAACAGTTTCGGGAGAAACCGCGACCTGAATTCTGTTGGTCCAGACCATGTTGCCGGTTGCCGCTTCCTGCACCCAGATGCGCATCTGCACAACTGCCTGCTCTGTCTTGCCGCTGTTATATGACAAGTCACCAAGTGCTGCGCCGGCAGCGCCCCAGAAGATCGCATTCGAGGTGGCGGTCGAAGCACCAAAAAGCGTAGATCCGTCAAACGGCCATACTGTTTGATATCCAACCAGTGCGCCGTAAGCGGCACCGGCGGTCATCTGACCGTAGCGGTCATAAGAATCCGAGCCGGCGACTCCGACTGCTATCCTCGATGTTCCCTGGAGCAGAAATGGAAGAAGCCCTTTTTTCCATGGCTCCCACGTCGGTTCTTCGCGGGTCTTGTATTCGAGGATGCGGCCCCGGATCACGTAATCAGCGTTGAAACGCCGGCCCAGCTGGGCGACAGTGCTTTCGTCGAGGCCATGGGTTCCGGGGGCGGAAACGGCCTGGTTGCTGCCCTCCACCTCCTGCTGATTGATGTAGCTTCTGATGATGCTCTTCATGGAACTCGACCATTCACCGCTCAGCTCATTACGAAGCGATACCGCCTTAGTTTGCTCATAGGCCACGACACTGATCAGGTTCTGCTCGATCATATAGCGGAATACATCTTCCTGGATGGAAGTTTTGAAACCGCTTGCTGTGAGCTGGTCGGTAAGCGATTCGCTGACCTGGAGGTTGCGCCGAAATGACCCGGCAATAGTATCTCCAAAACTGTAGTCCGCAAATGGTAGGATAACGACCGATTTGCCGTAACCTGGTGAGTTCTGTCCTGGACCTTCCGGTACATGAAGGGTTTCAACAACAGTCTGACCGCAACCGGCCATAACCAATGCTAAAATTCCGACGATCAGATATTTCAGCCTGTTCATAATAGTCTCCCTGCCAAATGGTGAAATATTGTTCTTGTTAACGATTGCGTTAAATGATTCTCGGTCTCAATAAAATTATCAGTTCACGCTTGTTTTTGACCTTTTCTTCATAGCCGAACAGGTAGCGGACAAGTGGAATGGAGCCGACAACCGGAGCGAAATTGCCCTCGGTATCGTCCACTTCAGAGATGAGGCCGCCAATGACGAGCATCTCGTTGTCTTTTACCCGTACCGTCGTACTCATCTCCCGTACTCTGACCCTCGGCAGACCGATCTGCTGGCCCTCGAGACCGATATCCCGGTATTCAATCGGTTCTTCGAGTGCTGATGTGATCGGTACAAGGTTCATGATGACTTCATTGTCATTGAGTATCGTGGCGGTCAGAGCCAGACTGACACCGGAAAGAACCCGCTGCGTCTCAACGGTATAGGTCAACAGGGTCTGAACACCGCCGGTATCGCGGTCAACCTCGATGCTGGAGATGTAGGTAACATTCTCACCCACCGAAAGCAGGGCCGGCTGTCCATTCATAACACTGAGTTTCGGGTTGGAGAGAACCTGGGTGTCACCCTGAGTTTTCAGTGCATTCAATAAAACATTGAAGTTTGCCGGTTGAAGTTGGATTTTCGATATAAACCGCGTTGGGTCATAAATGTTTCCGTGATTGGTGCCGTCATTGAAAGAGGAATCATTGGAATGCACATAAGGCCAGATCTGACCGCCATTGTCTTCATCACCAAAGGTTAAAATACCCTGGACGTTGAAATCCTTGAGAACGCTGTTCCAGTTGATACCGATTGAAGAGTTGTCTACCAGATAGACTTCGATAATTTTCGCTTCGATAGAAATTTGCTTGTAGAGTTCCGTGGTCAGGCTGTCGAAGTATTGCTGCAGTTCATCAAGCAGTGGTCTTGGTGCTACCACCGTGACAATGCCGACCGGCCTGTCGATGAAATACTGGACTCCCCCCGTTGAAACCCGGCGCGATGCCTGCTGCATTTCATCTTCGGCACCACCTTCCTGGGCAGGATCAGCCGCAACTTCCGGGGTGACTACGGTGGTGTTCCAGGTCTCGATAAGCTTGTCCATGTTTGCCTGGATGCTCTCCCAGACGTCGAAATTATTATCTTCGCTTTTGAGCTCAACGGTACCATCGACATTACTGGAAAGCTCTTCACCGCCAAGAACGTTTCCGCCCGTACCCGTTCTGTAATTCTGGCGGATAAACGGCATGGCAATACGGAACTGCCTGGTCTCCTTGTATTTGACCACGATGGTATTGCCCTGCATTTCATGGAAGTAGTCGACTTGTCTGAGGAGATTGTCGACGGCACCGTAGAAATCATCGCCGGCGTTGATGTCGACATCGACGAGCACGTTCTGATCGACATCACTGGCCCAGGAGACATTCATCTTCTTCAGAGCGGCGAGCCGTTTTAAAATATCCCACAGCGGCTGAGGGCCCCGAGTCGATTTGATGGTGGCGCCAACCTTTAGTGCGGTCTCCTCATCCATCAGAATCTTCTCGTCATCCGCCTCGGAGTCAACCATGTAAGCGGGACTCTGGTACATGACCGGCAGCGATTCAGGCGGCTGCTCAATGGGATTCTTGGATGCCGCAGTCTGCTGATCCGGAACGATCGGCTCCTCAACAACGGGCTGCTGCTGATTGGTGCATGACGCTGCAAAAAGCAGAAGCATCCCGATGGCCAGATAATGCATGTGTCTCTTGGTTACCTTCATCTTTCAGAACCTCGTCGACAGTTATCAAGAAAATTTTTCAAGTGTTGACCTTGATAGTTATTAATTTCCAGCGGTTACTCTGCCCTGAGCGTATGCCCTCAGGTCAGGTCGTATCTGCAAGCCCGAAGCCAGTAGTGAACGATACGTTGCCTGTGCTTTGGCGCGATTGCCCATTTTGTCGTGGATACGGGCTTTACTCACCAGTGTATGGACGCTTGCGCCATAGTAGTTCTCGTAGGTTTCGAGCAGTTTAAGGGCAGCATCGAGGCGATTGTTGTTTTCGGTAAAGGCTGCGTAGCTTACCAGCGCCTCTTTCTTTGGTGGATCGTCAGTTATGCTCTGGGCGAAACATTCAAGCGCCTCAGCCGTTTGTTCCATGTTTGCGGCGCTGATGGCACAGTAGAGGGCTGCTCTGGTGTCCGAAGGGTCAACAGCCAGTGATTTCCTGGCGAAGTAGGATGCTCTTGCATTGTTATTCATCCTGCCCAGATAAATATTGGCCAGTTTGTTGGAAATGCGCGTATTATCCGGCCACAGCTCAAGGGCCTGCTCATAAAGCCTGACCGCCTCTTCGTATTTATTTTCTTTTTCAAGCTTGTAGGCTTTGAGCAGCAGTTCTTTCGCCTGCATGATTTCCGCCGGCTGACTGGCTGATTCCTGAATAATGAGAGCCTCTTCCTTGACCACCTCGATATCGGCTTCAAAAGAGAGATTGTCCTCAGCCATCTCAGGCCAGGTAAACTCTTTATTCTGCGGATAGATGACCAGCGTGTTGAAACGCTCCTCCTTCTGCAGGCCGGTCAGGTTCATGACGACATCAAGAGCGAATTCCCAGGGGACGTCGTTCAACGCCAGGGTCAGTGTTCCATTGACGGCCTGGTCGACGATGATGTTCATCCCTGAGATTTCCCTGAACAGACGAAAAACGTTGTGCAGATCGATCTTGTAAAAATCGACACTGATGCGTTCACCCTTGTAGCCTGAAAAGGAAAAACTGTCCTCGAATTCAGCCAGTTCACCGCCTTCTTCGACCTGGGGAATCATCAGGCCCGGACCGCCTTCCTGGGGAGAATCGAAAATCGACTCGTCAAGCCCCGTTTTGGCGGGTGATGACTCAGCAGCAGACATTGAACCGATGCTGATCGAGGTGTCGTCAGCCCCGCCGGGAGGAGCTAGAATTTTGATATTGAGATCATTGTCAATACGCTGAACGTCATAGGTGGAGTTTTCGCTGATGGTGAATTCGAAGCGGGCCAGGGGAGGGTCCTGGTCCTGCATGATTGAGAGATTCAGTGCGGCCAGATTGTTGGCCGGCAAAACCTTGTCGGGACTGATGCTCGGATCGAGCTCAGTGTCGGCAATATCAACAATCAGTCGATAAGGGGCGAATCTTTCGGAAACCGTGTATGCCGGAGCTGTATTGCCGCCGATCAGCATTTCCAGACTGTCCGATTCTATATCAGTGGTGATGCTGGAAATTTTGTACATCTGACTGGCGGCCACAGATGGGTTGATACCCATCTGATAGGCACACATAACGGAGAAAATGGCCAATAATGTAGTTAGGAACCTGGTATACATTGTCTATTCTTCTCCCTCTCGCTTTAACACCATCGCGATTTCGTTCTTGAGAACCTTTCCGCTGCGGGTTCGTGCCGTTTCTTCTATTAAAACTCTGTCTTCAGCAATGCCGGTGATAATGCCGCGCCTGCCGATCTTCATGCCCTCTTCGATCACATAGCCGCGACCGGTGAAGTCCTGCACCATTGCATATTTTTCACCGCCGGTCAGCATCAGCGCGACCAGGGTCAGCTGTCCCGGCTCAAAAAGCTGCATGCCGGTGAGAACTTCATTATTCTCAACTATTTCGTCCGGGGTTACCGGGTTGTTCTGAGCTGTTCCCGAGACGAATGGAGCGAACGGGTCAGGCCGGTTTTCAACCTGATATTCATATTCGCTGGTGCTCTGCTCGATTTTGATGGGCTCGGTTTCTTCGGGCGCGGCTCCTTCGCCTTCCTGCGGGTCAGCAGCGAAGCAGATATGAGAAAGACAAAGGGATAAAAAACCGATAAAGGCAATCCCGGCAGTTTTCTGTAACCTATGGCAGCAAACGATCTTGTTCATGATATGCTCATGGGAAGAATTTTACTTTTTCTTCTTTTTGTCGTCGTTTTTCGGCAATTCCTGATTGGTAAAACGATATGTTACCAACTGGCCGCTGGCACTGACGATCCATTCACCCAGGTCTGATTTCCTCGGGGAACCGGCTGTAAGATTAGTTACACTGACGATTCGGTCCAGTTTGCTCACTTCGTCTAAGAAACCGCCGATGGAGTGATACGTTCCGGTCACCGTGATGGCCACCGGGACCTCGTTGTAAAAATCCCTCTGCACTTCGGCTTTTGGGGTGAAAGAGACGAAATCAAGACCGGCGTTTCTGCCCAGTGCCGAGATGTCAGTCAGAAGTTTGGGGATCTCTTTACCCTTGGGCAGCATCTTGGCAGCTTCTTCGAACTCCTCTTCGACCTGCTCGACCTGGGCCAGCAGGATCGGCAACCGGCGTTTCTTTTCTCTGAGATTCTGGATCTCCTTGACGAGATTATCCCTGGTTATCTCAAGACCTTGGATCTCTTCACTTTTGGGCTGGAAGAAGAGGAAGTAGAAAAGAGCGATCGGTGCTATCAGGATCAACGCTCCCAACAGAAATTTGTATTTCCTCTCAAGCGGGATATATTTTTGATCAAGGAACGTAGCGAATTTTGAGTTGCTCTTTTTCATTGTCTGATCGTATCCCTGAAGTTTTACTGCTGTTGTGCTTCCGCCTGTGCCTCTTCAGGAGCTGCCGGTGAAGAAACGGATGCCGATATCGAAAATGACTTCAGATTATTGCCGCTGACGTTTTTCAGCGAGGTGTTGCTGAGATTGACACCGCTTATGTATTCGGAGCTCAGTTCCAGGTTGTCCATGAACTCGGCAATGGTCTTATTGTCAAGGGCGTAGCCGGAGAGCGCCAGGCTTCCGCCGGTTTGTTTAAACGACGTAATCCACATCCGCTTGTTATCGATGATGTTGGCAAGATCATCGAGGGTGTGGACAGTCAGGGACGAGTCGGTTTTGAGCTGGTTGATGATCTTGATCTTGTTGTTCAGATCAAGACGCCGCTGCTCCAGATCAGCGAGGTCCTTGATGACCTGGTCGAACGATTTTTTCTCGTTCGTTTTGGCAACGATATCCTCGTTGAGATCGGTAATCTTAGCGGCAAGCAGAACGCCGGTGGCACCGATGAGACCGAGAACGACCAGGAAGACAAGAAAGAAGACAAGCAACTGGTTACGCGCTTTGGTTCTCTTCTTGAGCTGCCGTATAGGAAGTAAGTTAATTCTGAGCATAGATCACCAGATTCCAGAAATTCCTATATTACTGAGGGCCTGATAGCGATACCCGAAGCAATGGCCATTTCCGGACCAACGTGCTTCAGGTATTCAGGATCGATTTTACGCTTGTTTGACTTCATGTTGGCAAACGGGTTGAACAGAACAACGTCAATACCCGTTTCCTGGTGCAGGTAATCGGCAAGTCCGGATACCTTGGACCCGCCGCCGCTGAGTACCAGCTTGGCCAGCGGTGCATCGGAGAAATTTGACTGGTAGAGATCTATCGCCTTCTTGATCTCAAGTACCCATTGGGTGCAGACCGAGGTGAAAATTTCTGCCAGATCCGCTTCCTTACCTTCAGCAGGAGCGCCGCCGAGTTTTATAGCTTCCGCCTCATCGAATTCCAGATCGAAATGGCCCATGATCCGCTCGGTGAGCTGACGGCTGCCGACGACGATATCTCTGGCAACAACGGACATGCCGTTGGAAATGATGTTGATATTCATCTTTGAAGCGCCGATATCGATGAGGGCCACATTCTCGGATTTCGGTGTATTATATTCGTAGGTGTTCTCCAGAGCGAAGCCGTCGACATCGACGATCGTTGCCTGCAGGCCGATACTGTCCAGCATGTCGAGGTAGTCGTCGACGATTTCCTTCTTGGCGGCCACCAGCATTACATCGGTGCGCTCGTAGCCCTCCGTATTGGTTTTCAGGTCCTGGAAATCGAGGTAGACATCCTGGATGTCGAAGGGAATGTACTGTTCGGCCTCGGTCATGATGTGTTCTTCCATGTCCTCCTCGTTCATCACGGCGAGGTTGACCTTTTTAACGATGACCGAATAACCTGAAATGGAGAACCCCACTTTTTTCTTCTTGATTTTGAGGTTTTTGAACAGGTCGGAAATGGCGGAGGCTACGACTTCTGGCTCGTTGAGCGCACCGTCGTCCACTGCCCCCTCGGGCAGAACCGCGCTGCCGAGATTGACAATGGAATAAGCTTTATCGGTACGTTTGAGCTGGCACACCTTAACAGAATGCGAGCCGATATCTACACCAACAACTAGTTGCGATGAGGAGAACATAGTCTTTGCATTAGCAGCTGTGAAATATCAAATTCCGTTCGTTGTTGAGGAGTGCCCGCAGATGCCGAGACATTCCATATTAGATTACATTTAGGACACAAAAAACATGCTTTGTCAAGAAAAACGAATAAAAATATTCAATTTTTTTTCTATTTTAAACAAGCATTTATTCCGAATAGTATAAATTTTTATACTCACCCGGCACCAGATGTGGGTGTGAAAGTCCGATCTCCCTCTGCATCTAGTGTATATCGCTAGGTGGTTGTTAATCAAGGAAAAAAAACATAATCGCTCGAGGCCGGCCAATCGATCTTGTAATATGTGAGGAATTAAAGTAGCTTTGCCGTCACCGAAGAATCAGGCCTGTTCGTACCAACCTGTTATCCTGGAATTTTTTTGTCGAGGAAGAAGCAGTGAAGCCCATCGAAAAGAAAAAATCAGTATTCAGAGAATATGTTGAAGCAATTGGTATTGCGATACTGCTCGCTCTGTTTATCAGGACCTTCGTCGTCCAGGCTTTCAAGATTCCTTCCGGTTCGATGCTCCCGACCCTGCTGATCGGCGATCACCTGCTGGTAAACAAGTTCATCTACGGAATAAAAATGCCGTTCACCGGCAAGCTCCTGGTGCCGATCAAGGATCCGGAGTCAGGTGATATCATCGTTTTCAAATTCCCCAAGGATCGCTCGATCGATTACATCAAGCGCGTGGTCGGGGAGCCCGGAGACAGAATCGAGATAAAAGACAAGAAGCTCTATCGAAACGGTAAGAGGGCTGATGACCCCCACGCCCACTTTTCCTCGACAACGGTTTTGCCGCCATCGGTCTCGCCCAAGGACAATTTCGGGCCGGTTACGGTGCCCGAGGGCACCTATTTCGTCATGGGGGATAATCGGGACAACAGTTCCGACAGCCGCTTCTGGGGGTTTGTCGAAACCGATGACGTGCTTGGTAAAGCCTTTATAATTTACTGGTCCTGGGATATTGACGAGCCGCTGTTTTCTGTCGATCGTTTCACCTCGATCCGCTGGGGCCGCCTGGCCAACATCATTCGCTGATCCTAGTTTCCAAGTTCGACTGGCAAGGGACCGGTTACCTCAACCGATTCAGGCGTGACCGCTGCCTGGTAGGCAAGTACCAGTACTCCGGCGCGCTGAGCCTTTAAGAGCGTCGCTGCATAAAGCGGATCAATCTCTGCCGCCGGGGCAAAAAGATCACCGTCCTGCCGCTGTACCAGGTAAAAGATAACGCCTCGATGCCCCAGAGAGACGAGCCGGGCCAGTTCGTTGAGGTGCTTGGTCCCACGCGCAGTGACTGCGTCGGGAAACAAGGCTCTACCTTGCTCGACCAATGAGCAGTTCTTGATCTCGATATAGGTTGTCCGGCCTTTTGTCTCAAGTGCCAGGTCAAGCCTGTTGCCCTCTGAGGTCTTCACTTCCCGCTGCAGCCTGTCGAATTCTCTCAATTCTGCTATCTGGCCGTTTTCAATCGCTTCGGCAACGATCGTATTGGTGCGTGCGGTGTTGACCCCGATCCAGGTTGTACCGTTATGAATCATCTCCAGTGTGTGCGGGTACTTACGCCCGGGGTTATCCGATTGCGAAAAACAAACGGGACTGCCGGGCTCGGAGCAGGACCGCATGGACCCTGAGTTGGGGCAGTGGATGGTGATCCGGCTGGTGTCGGGTCGTTCAATGTCGGCAAGGAATCGCTTGTATCGTTTGATGAGGGTGCCGCGCTGCAGAATCTGGTCAAAATGCATGATTTCTCACTGGAGTTTTATACCTGCAATTGCTATTACTATGCCTAAAAAGATAAACCGTTCTTAACGATCTGTGCCGTTCCGGCCCATGTCCGGGCGGGCCGCCGGCAACGGGGCCGAAAAGTGGTTCGGTACATAGGAACATGTCCATAGATAACCGGATGGGAGAACATCTGCCATGAAATTAGGGATAAACGGCCTGGGGCGAATCGGCAAGCTGACACTGTGGAATCAGGTAGCCCGCGCCTACTTTTCCGAACTCATTGTCAACACCGGGCGTGAAGTAGGCATGGGACTCGAGGACCTGGCGGCAGCCATCGAGCGGGACTCGACCTACGGCAGCCTGGGGGCCTATCTCTACGGCCACAAGGGCGGCAGGGTAATCGAGAACCTTGACGACCAGGCCGGGACCCTGACGATTGCCGGGGTCCCGGTAACGATTCTTCGGCAGACCAGAAATCCACGCGAGATCGGCTGGCGGGAGCAGGGCGTATCGCTGGTTGTCGATTCAACCGGGGCTTTCACCGATCCGACCACCGATGGCGACAGCGACCGCGGAGCATTACGCGGGCATCTGGAAGCAGGAGCAGTTAAAACCATTCTGTCGGCGCCGTTCAAGATCAAATCCAAAGGGCTGGAAATGCCCGAGGATGCCGTGACCACGGTGATGGGGATTAATGATGAAGACTACAATGCTGATCGTCACACCCTGATATCGGCGGCGTCATGCACGACCACCTGCCTGTCATACATGGTCAAACCGCTGATCGAAAGCATCGGCGAGGATAATCTGCTCAGCGCCTCGATGGTTACCGTACATGCCGCCACCGGCAGTCAGCAGGTGCTGGACCGGCTGCCCGGTTCAGGTGCTGTCGATTTACGCAAAAACCGGTCGATCCTCAACAATATCATCCTGACCACGACCGGCGCGGCCAAGGCGCTGGGTCTGGTTATTCCGGAGATGAAAAACATCGGCTTCATCGCCGAGTCGGTGCGTATCCCGACATCGACCGGTTCGCTGATCATTTTAGTGATCAATATACAGGATGAGCCGGGCAAACCGACAAAAAGAGACTATATCAATACTATCTACCGCGACTATGCCGAGCTGAGCCCCTACCTGCGCTACAGTGAAAAACAGAACGTTTCCTCGGATATCATCGGGGTGCCCCGGGCGGCGGCCATTATCGAGGGTACCGAGACCCACACCAGGACCGCCTCGATATCGGTAAACCTGGCCAGAACCGGCGCTGCCGGGATCTCCGACTCAATCCTCGATGTGCCGGTTACCCAGGCGGTCATCTATGGCTGGTACGATAACGAATTGGGCAGCTACACCAACATGCTCGGAGATCTGACAATCAAAGTCGCAGAATCGATGGTCTGAAAAAATCTTTATCCGAAGACTCAGGCGAGGTGATCTGAAACGTATCGGCCGTCTTGAAAAAAGCGAGCTCTCCGGCTGGTCATCCAAGCTTCTCGAAGAAGAGCTGGACCGGCAGAACGCAATCTCACTGGTGGTCGTTGCCGCCGGGCAGGTCGTCGGCTGGTGCTGTGCCCGCCATCTTGGAAACGAGGCAGAACTGCTGAAAATCTGCGTTGACCGGTCGTTTCGACGCAGCTCTTGCGGTACCCGGCTGATCACAAGACTTCAGAATCAACTCCATGCGTTCGGTGTGACTTCTCTTTTTCTGGAACTCAGATCAAGAAATGAGGCGGCCGCTCTTTTTTATTTTCGACTCGGGTTTACACCGGTTGACAGGCGCGTTAATTATTATAGCCGACCGTCAGATGATGCACTGGTTTTGAAAAAACAGATCAGCCCCGGTCATCTCAATATTGCAGAGGTAAAGCAGAGGTAAATGAGCCATGAAGAGTGTCAAAGATCTCCAGCTAGAAGGTCGACGGGTTCTCGTCCGTGTCGATTTCAACGTGCCGATTGATGAGCAGAGCCGAATCAGTGACGATATCCGCATACGTGAAGCTTTGCCGACGCTTGAGTACATAATCGAGCAGAAAGGCAGGCTGATCATCTGTTCGCACCGAGGGAGGCCCGAGGGTAAAAAAGATCCAGCTTTCAGCCTCGCTCCGCTGGCCGGTCACCTGGAGACGCTGCTTGATCGCCCGGTCGCCATGGCTGATGACTGCATCGGCGCCGGTGTCGAACAGCAGGTTGAGCAGCTCGGCGCAGGTGATGTTCTGCTGCTCGAAAATCTGCGCTTCTATCAGGGAGAGACCGACAACGATGACGAATTTTCCGATCAGCTCGCTGCGCTGGCTGATGTCTATATAAATGACGCCTTTGCGGTATCGCATCGGGCCCACGCCTCGGTGGAAGGCGTGGCCAGGCGAATAGAAGAGCGGGCGGCCGGCTTTTTGCTTGAAAAAGAGATCGACTATTTTCACCAGGCCATGGATGACCCGATTCGGCCGCTGGCGGCCATCGTCGGCGGTGCGAAAGTTTCTTCCAAACTGGGGGCACTCGAGAACATGCTCTCCCGGGTGGACAAACTGCTGATCGGCGGAGCCATGGCCAATACGTTTTTAAAGGCCATCGGCTGCCCCGTCGGTGCCTCGCTGGTGGAAGATGATCTGCTCGATGAGGCGCGCGCTCTGCTGCAGAAGGCGGAGCAGCAGGGGGTCAAACTCTTTCTGCCGGTCGATCTGGTGGTGGCCCAGTCGTTTGCAGATGATGCGGTCAGCAAACAGGTGACGTGCATGGAAATTCCGGACGGCTGGATGGCGCTTGACATCGGGCCGGCCACCTCGATCTATTTTCAGGAGGCGCTTGGCGATGTCCGGACCATTGTCTGGAACGGGCCGATGGGAGCGTTTGAAATGGACAGCTTTGCCCGGGGGACCATGGCGCTGTGCCACACGGTTGCCGCAAGTCATGCACTGTCGATCACCGGCGGCGGAGATTCTAATGCGGCGGTGAAAAAATCCGGGGTTTCGAAAAATATCAGTTACATGTCGACCGGAGGCGGCGCCTTTCTGCAGCTCATGGAAGGAAAAACACTGCCCGGAGTCGAGGTGCTGAGCTGAGCGGACAGGGAGAATATCATGACGAGAAGAGCACTGATGGCCGGCAACTGGAAGATGCATAAATCCATTGGCCAGGCGAAGCTGCTGGCCGAACAGATCGTCGCCGCAAACCGCGGCGCGGACGACAGGGATGTGCTGCTGGCGCCGCCGTATACCGCTGTCGCGGCGGTAAGTGAAGCGGTGCAGGACTCGCCGGTCATTGTCGCCGGCCAGAATGTCTGCTGGGAAGAGCAGGGCGCTTTTACCGGTGAGATCTCACCGGTAATGCTCAAAGAGCTGGGCGCGACAGCGGCCATCGTTGGACATTCCGAACGCCGCCAGATTTTCGGCGAGACCGATGAGCTGATCAACCAGCGCTTGCGCGGTGGTCTGAAATTCGGTTTGACGATGATCCTCTGTGTCGGTGAAACACTCGATGAGCGCGAGTCGGAGCAGACCCTGACGGTTCTTGACAAACAGATAACTTCCGGATTGGCCGGCGTTCCTGCAGCCGATATGGCAGCGGTGGTTATTGCCTACGAGCCGGTCTGGGCAATCGGCACCGGGAAGACCGCCTCGACCGGTCAGGCCCAGGAAGCCCATGCCTTTATCAGAGATTTGATCGGCCGGCTTTATGAAAAAGATATTGCCCCCAACCTGCGGATACTGTATGGTGGTTCGGTTAAACCCGCCAATGTCGATGAATTGATGGCAGAGCCCGACATCGACGGTGCGCTGGTGGGCGGTGCAGCGCTCGATGCGGAGTCGTTCGGGCGCATCATTAATTTTAAACGAGTTTAAACTCTGTTATATGGAAACCCTGCTGATTGTCATACATATTGTTGTCTGCCTGTTTCTGATCGGCATCGTTCTGCTGCAGCACGGTAAGGGTGCCGACATCGGCGCAACTTTCGGCGGTTCGAGCCAGTCTCTGTTCGGAACCGAAGGCCCGGTGCCGCTGCTGAACAAAGTGACGACCCTGTCAGCGGTCATTTTCATGGTTACCTCGGTGGCTCTGGCCTACATGTCCACGCAAAACGGCTCGGGCTCGGTCATGACCGATATGGCCGAAGAACAGGCCGTGCAGGAAGCGGCCCAGCCGGCAGAACCGCAGCTGGTGGTTCCGGCCGACCAGGAAGGAACGCAGACAGCCGAGCCGACTGAAACACAGCAGTAAAGATGAAGTACGATGTGCCGAAGTGGTGGAATTGGTAGACACGCTATCTTGAGGGGGTAGTGGCTCACGGCCGTGCGAGTTCGAATCTCGCCTTCGGCACCATCTGACGACAAGGCTTGTAACTCTAGACAGTTACAAGCCTTTCGTTTTTCCTGCACCAGCTGTTTTGCCCTGTAACATTGGTTGTGTACCTATGCAAGACCTGCCGGACGGTAAAATTATTTCCTGATTGACATGGAAAAAGAGCGCACCATAAGCAGGAAACACAGCAATAAAAAAAGCCCGCAACCGATGAGGCTGCAGGCTTTGATATTTTCTGGTGCCGAAGAGAAGACTCGAACTTCCACGGGGGAACCCCCACTAGACCCTGAACCTAGCGCGTCTACCAATTCCGCCACTTCGGCATTAGTGTGGTGAATATGCTTGCTGAACCTGGATTTGTCAAGAATTTCTTCCGCCGTCGGACGGAAAATTAGCGGGGGTGCTTTTGCGATATGGAACTCTACTGGAATCTCGATGATATTATAACCCCATTTGTGGAAGCCTGTGTCACCATCGGCAACTTCGACGGCGTTCATCTCGGTCATCAGCAGCTTTTTTCTGAAGTCGTTGAAAGAGCCGAAAAACGCGGCGGCCGCAGTGTCGTCGTTACCTTTGATCCCCATCCGCTGACCGTACTGCGTCCCGGCGGTATCAAGCTCATCTCGACTATTGCCCAGAAAATAGAACAGATCGACCGGGCCGGCATCGACATCCTGGTCATCATACCCTTTGACCGGTCATTTGCTTCGACGACTGCCGAACAGTTCGTCCAGGACATCCTCATCGGCACCATCGGCATGCGTGAACTGGTGGTCGGTTACGATTATGCCTTTGGCAAAGGCAGGAGCGGCGATACGGTTTTCCTCAAAGAACAGGGCAGAAAGAATAATTTTCCGGTTACCGTGGTCGAGGCTTTTTATCAGCATGATCTGCTGGTCAGCTCCACCCGTATTCGCCAGCTGGTGAGTGAGGGGAGGATGATTGATGCCCGGGCGCTTTTGGGCCGCCCTTACCAGATTCGCGGCGCTGTCCAGGTGGGGAAAAAACGCGGCGGCAGCGAGATCGGCTGGCCGACGGCCAATCTGCAGGTCAACGAAGAAGACCTGGTGCCCCGGATCGGTGTCTACGCGGTGCAGGTAATCTGCGAAAATATTTGCTACGGCGGTGTTCTCAATATCGGCTACAATCCGACGTTTGGCGATGACAAGCTGGTCGCGGAAACCCATATTTTTGATTTCAACAAGGACATTTACGGGAAACCGATCAAGCTCAATCTGCTGAAATTCCTGCGCGATGAACAAAAATTCAACGGTATTGCCGAACTGGCTGAGCAGATCAGCAAAGACGCAATTGCCGCGAAAAGGATATTGTCTGAAAACGAGCAGGAACTGGTCACCTCCTGCTCGGCGGATAGCGTGGGTCCCGGGTGAGCGCTGGAACCGTGCGTCACTGACTCGATCAATCGATGCTTGGGTCGATCAATCGATGTTTGGGACGATCAATCGATGCTCGGGTCGATTGTGCTTGAAAGTAGTAGTGAGGTGTCTATAGTGTATGCCGCCGTCCTTCGTGGCCTCAGGCCGGCTGGCGAAACGGCGATATACTACTGAAAATTTTAGAAAAAGCTGAATCAATTACAGAGGTAAATCATGTCGGAGCAGTTACAGGAAGATCTCGATGCGGTCATTGAGGAGTTGGAAAAGAAGGTTGAAGAGCTGCCTGAAAACGTCATGGCCCACCACCATCTCGGCCTTGTATATATGAAAGCCGGCCGGGTCGAGGATGCGATCAATTCACTGAAAACCGCAATCGAACTGGATCCCCAGTCGGCGGAATCGATGATCAACCTCGGCGCCATCTATTTTGGCCAGAACGACCTTGGACAAGCCGAGAAACTCAACAATAAGGCCATATCGGTCAACCCCAAGGCCGTCCAGGCGCATGCCAATCTCGGCCTGATCTGCCAGCAGAGAAATGACCTGGATCGTGCCATCGAACATTACCAGAAAGCTATCGCCATCGATGAGACACTGTCCACGGTCTGGGTAAATCTCACCTCCGTTCTGACCATGAAAGGTGAGGATGATCGAGCCCTGGAGGCTGCCAGAAAAGGGTTGGCGCTGGACGAGCAGTCACCGCTCGCTCACAATAATCTGGCGGTGGCTCTTTATTTCAGCGAGCAGTTTGCCGAGGCGCACAAACATATGGAAAAAGCCCGGGAACTCGGTTATTCGGTCGATCCCAACTTTGCCGCCAGCCTCGAAGAGAAACTGGGCTGAGATCTGCGCAATTGAAGCATGATTAAATGAAGAAGCAACTCATCCTGAAACGTCCCTGGTGCCCTTTCTGCGGCCAGCAGGTTGGCCGGGCGGAGGACAAACCCAACCGTAAGCTGAGCGAATTCACCGTCGGCTCCTGTTCCTGCGGGGCTGTCTATTCCTGTGACCCGACCGGACACAATATTGGTGCCGCGATGGTCGAGACCCTGGTTCACGCCTGCGGTGACAATAACGACCTGGCCTGGGAACTGATGCCGGAAGACGATTATCTGACCGGCAGGGTTGAAAACTATGACGAACTGACCCATCAGGTGGTTGAGACGAGAAACCTCGATGGACGCGCCGTGCGGGGAGTTCTTTACTTTATCCGTCTGCACACCGAGATCACCGACATTGCCGACCGGCTGCAGCAGAAAAAACAGCTGGATGTCGAGAAGGTAACCGCCGGCACAGGGTTTGTCCCGCCGCCGGTGGAACCGGCTGCAGGCAAAGACAGACCACGCCGGAAAGCTACCAAGAAACTGGTCAAGGAACTGGTCGCCGCAGGTGATGAAGATGGTCTGGTCTCGCTCTGCCTGGACGATAAGAAAACATTACGGCTGGCCCAGCGGCTGCTCTACGATCCGGTGGAGGAAAAGCGCTGGGAAACTGCCTGGCTTCTCGGCCGGGTCTGTGCCCGGGTGGCGACCCGCGAGCCGGGACAGGTCTCCGAGCTTCTGCATCGGCTCTTCGAGGCCTGCTCAGATTCCGCGGCGACCCCGTGGGGAATGATTGAGACCCTTGGTTCGGTCATCGCCGGCCGGCCCGATATTTTTGGCGCCTTTACTCAATATCTGTTGCGTTATGTAAATGCCGACTCGACCAGGGTACAGACGATCTGGGCGCTGGCCGAGGTGGCCGGAAGCCGCCCGGATTTGATACGCAACACACCGTTTTTCTCGATGTTCCATTTCCTCAACCATCCCCAGCCTGAAGTGCGGGGTCAGCTGGCCCGTCTGCTCGGCAGGATTGGCGCGGCCGAGGCAACCGTTCAACTGATGGGACTGCATGAGGATAAAGATGGTTTGGTGATCTGGGAAAATGGTGTTCCGGTTCAAACCAGCGTGGCCGAACAGGCGAAAATTGCGATAAACTCAATTCAGAATAACGATTAAAAAGGATTATGAGCACACCAATTCAGAACATTGACTCGATTGGTCCCGCAGCCGAGGCTCAGGACGCCACAGCGGAAAAATCACAGGCCCAGCTCGACTATGACGAAGGCCGCGGCTATGTTGAACGTGGTGAAGCAGCACTCGCCGCCGTTTCTCTGCATAACGCCCTGCGCGGTTATGAAGAGGAGAACAACCGCGAGGGTATTGCCAACGCCTCCAACCAGCTTGGCCATGCCTGCCTGCTCAGAGAAGATTACGCAAAGGCCGTCATACACTATAAAAAGGCCTGGGAAATCTGCGAGGATCTCGGTGACAACATCAGTCTGCTCAGTCTGGCCAAACAGCTGGCTGAAGCCCACAAAGGGCTAGGTGAATATCGGCAGGCACTCGATCTGTGTCTCGATCTGCTTGATACTTATCAGAGAAACAACGATCCAAAAAATTCCGTCGATATGCTCGAGAGAATGGCGCAAATATATATCGCGGCGGGTGAGAATGAGCGGGCTGCCGACGCCTATAAAACGGCGGCCTCTATTCATGCTAATTTCAATCATTCCTCCATCGCCAAGTCTCTGAGGAAGAAAGCAGCCGAGCTGCTGCAGGAGCCTCAGGGCTGATCGATGTTTACCGGTATAATCCAGGGCCGGGGCCGGGTCGCCGGTTTCAAGTCGGTACGCGGAGGCCGGGCGTTTGTTTTCGAAGCCGACTTCGATATCGACAACCCGGAGGAAGGGGAGTCGATTGCCGTCAATGGCGCCTGTTTGACAGCATATAACATAGACCGGAGAAGGTTCTCGGTCGATGTCTCGCCCGAGAGTCTGTCACGCACCACATTGGGCAGCCTCGGTGTCGGTGGCAAGGTCAATCTCGAACGGGCCCTTCAGCTGTCAGATCGTCTGGGGGGACATATCGTCTCCGGACATATCGATTGCGTCGGTGCTTTGGCGGAGCTGAAACGAGCCGGAGATTTTATCGTCCTTGATTTTTCTCTGCCGGCCGGGTTCGATCGCTACATCATCGAAAAAGGCTCGATCACGATTGACGGGATCAGCCTGACGGTGAATTCATGCAGCAAAGGCCGTGCTTCGGTCTCGATCATACCCCACACCATGCAGATGACGACCCTGGGAGAATTGAAACCCGGCACGAAGGTAAATATCGAAGTCGATATCATCGGCAAATATGTTGAAAAGCTCCTTTCTGAAAAAAGTGGGGCCGAGACGAATGAAATTGTGATAAATAGAGGCTTTTTAGCGGAAAAAGGTTTCTATTAACGTTTCCGGTAACCGGATAAAAGAAATCTCACCTGGTTACTTTGTGCCAGAAAGTTTAGAGCGAGAGTATTATGGCGGTCAGTCCCATTGAAGATGTACTAGACGATATCAGAGCCGGTAAGATGGTCATCCTGGTCGATGACGAGGATCGTGAGAACGAGGGTGATCTCTGCATGGCTGCCGAGGCGATTACGCCGGAGGCGATAAATTTCATGGCCACCCACGGCCGGGGACTGATCTGTCTGACCCTGAGCGGCGATATCGTCGACCAGCTCCAGCTGCCGATGATGGTCAATGACAACCAATCACCCTACGGCACCGGTTTCACTATCTCCATCGAGGCCCGTTGCGGCGTCTCCACCGGCATTTCCGCAGCCGATCGGGCGCGCACCATCGAGGCCGCCGTGGCGCCCGCTGCGGTGGCTTACGATATTATCAGTCCCGGTCATATTTTCCCGCTTCGGGCAAAGGATGGCGGCGTGCTGGTAAGGACCGGACAGACCGAAGGTTCTGTCGATCTTGCCCGGCTGGCGGGTATGCGCACGGCCGGAGTCATCTGCGAAATCATGAAAGATGACGGGACGATGGCCCGGATGCCGGATCTCGAGATATTCGCCCGGAAACACAACTTGAAAATTGCCACGATTGCCGATCTGGTCGCCTATCGTCTGCGCCAGGACATTCTCGTGCACCGGGCGGCGGAAGCCCGGGTACCGACCGAGCATGCCAGCGAATTCACCGCCATCGTCTACAAGAACGACGTCGACAACATGGAGCATATGGCGCTGGTCAAGGGCGAAATCAACCCTGATGCGCCGGTTCTGGTGCGCGTCCATTCCGAATGCCTGACCGGCGATGTTTTTGGCTCTTCACGCTGTGACTGCGGACAGCAGCTTCATGCGGCGATGCGGATGATCGACCAGGAGGGCAGCGGCGTTGTTCTCTACATGCGGCAGGAAGGGAGGGGGATCGGCCTGGTCAACAAGATCAAGGCCTACAAACTGCAGGATGAGGAGGGCGTAGATACTGTCGAAGCCAATCTCAAACTCGGTTTTAAGGCCGATTTGCGTGACTATGGAATCGGTGCTCAGATCCTCCGCGATCTCGGTGTTTCAAAAATGCGGATGCTGACCAACAATCCGAAAAAAATCGTCGGCCTGGAAGGGTACGGGATCGAAGTCGTCGACCGGGTTTCGATCGAGATGGAGGCCGGTGCAGAAAACAAGGGCTATCTGATCTGCAAAAGAGACCGGATGGGCCACCTGATTCAGGTAGAGAATAAAATAGAAGAGCAGTAATCGTCGGGCGGTGTTTCGGCGGAGTGCAGTGCAGGGACGCACGCTCAGCGGAATCAACTGAACAAAGAGGATAGAATTTTATGGTAGCCTATATCGAGGGACATTTAAAAGGTGATGGTAAGAAGTTCGGTATCGTCGTAGCGCGATTTAACTCCTTTATCGCGGAAAAACTGCTCGAAGGAGCGCTGGACAGCCTGTTGAGATCGGGTGTGGCGGAAACCGACATCGATGTGGTCCGGGTACCCGGAGCCTATGAAATACCGTTGATTACCAAGAAACTTGCCGCCTCGCAGAAATATGACGCCCTGATCTGCCTGGGGGCAGTGATCCGCGGTGCGACTCCTCATTTCGACGTGGTCGTCAACGAGGTCTCCAAAGGGACCGCTCAGGTCAGCCTGGAGACGGGGATTCCGGTGCTCTTTGGGGTGCTGACCACGGAAACCATCGAGCAGGCCATCGAACGGGCCGGAACCAAGGCGGGCAATAAAGGCGGCGAGGTTGCCATCGCCGCGATCGAGATGGCCAACGTGGTCGAAAGTCTCGACTGAGCAGGACTTCCCTGATCATAACGGATCGACTCCAGCCGCAGACCGAAGCACTGCCAGACGGAGGCACTGCTCATATACTGCGGTTTTTTTTATTATAACTGATGGGAACACGACGTAAAGCAAGAGAAGCGGCGCTGCAGTTTCTTTTCCAGGATGATTTCCTCGGCAAGGAGATTGCTGCCGAACCGGATCGATTCGACGAACGGTTTGCTGACTTCAGCCTGCTGTATCAGGTAAACAGGAAAGCCCGGCCCTATGCCCGTGACCTCCTCATGGGCGTTTTCAGCAACATTGAAAAGATCGACGCGGCTATCAGCGCCCATGCCACCAACTGGCGTCTGAAGCGTATCGCCGCAGCAGACAGAAACCTGCTGAGGGTGGCAATCTACGAGCTGCTGTTTGGCCAGGATGTGCCGGCCCAGGTGGCGATAAACGAAGCCGTTGAGATAGCCAAGCGTTTCGGCAGTGAAGACTCTCCCGCTTTTATCAACGGCGTGCTCGATGCCGTCCAGCAGTCCCGGCAGCAGGCGAGCCCTGCAGATGCCGATTGAATCAAATCATTTTCTATTTCTGAGATACTGCGCTGTCAGCCGGCGGGGCGTGCTGCAGATCTGACAATAGTTTACTCACCCTGTCGTTTTGCGGCGGGCTCTTTCTTCAACCTCTGCTCTGTCTTGCAATTTGTACTGATTATGGGTACATCTCTTGCCTGAGTAAGACAGCATACTGAACAACAAGAGGAACAGACGAAGCCAATGAGTCAGACCCAGAAAAAATCCAGTCCCGGTTTCAGGCAGGAGATTGTTGCCGTCCTTGGTTTGTTCATTGCCGCTTTTGTGCTGATCAGCCTGATATCGGCGCAGGTCTCGGATTCGGGAAACTGGTGCGGTGAGATCGGCCGTCTCGTCTCTCAGGTTCTGCTCGGTTTTCTCGGCTGGGGGGCCTATCTGCTGGTCGCTCTGCTGAGCTGGATCTCGATTCTGTTTTTCAATCCCCGGATGTCTTTCGAGCGTCTCCCCCAGGTAACGCTCGGCATCAGCGGTGCCATCATCTCCTGCTCTGCGCTGCTCTCTTCTTTCAGCCTGCGCTCGGCCGAGCTGCTTGAACTTGGCGGTTTTCTGGGTAAAACGGTATTCAGCCTGGTCTATTCGCTGTTGGGCAGCACCGGCACCGTTCTTGTTCTGGTCTTCGTTCTGGTCGTCTCCCTGATGCTCTCCACTCAGTTTTCGCCTTATCAGCTGGCTGCTCTGATCTGGCGTTCGTGCAAATGGATGATTCGGTCGATCTTCGGACTTTTCGGCAGCGTCTTCAAAAAGATTAAGGAGCGGCCCGCACGGCCGCCGCGACCCAAGCGTGAAAAGAAGGTCAAAAATGCGCCCAGGGTGACGATCGAAAAGGAAGCGGAAGCGCCGCAGCCTGCAGTCCAGCCGGTGGTCAAAGAGTTTAAGAAACCGGATGAACCTGCTGCTGATGATAAAGATTTTCGCACCGAACCGCTGGCCAAAGGCAACTGGAAACTGCCGCCGCTTTCCCTTCTTGCGCGCAGTCAACAAGTGGCGGAGCCGATCGACAAAAATGTCTACCTGAAAATCTCCAACCAACTGGAACAGAAGTTGAAGAACTTCGGTGTTTCGGGCAAAGTGGTCGGTATTTCGCCGGGCCCCGTGGTGACGACCTACGAGTATTCTCCAGCACCGGGAATCAAGATAAATAAGATTGTCGGTCTTGCCGATGATCTGGCTCTTGGGCTCAAGGCCCAGTCGGTTCGGGTGGTCGGTTCGGTGCCCGGCAAGTCCGCCCTGGGCATCGAGATACCCAATGAAACCAGGCAGGTCGTCTACATCCGGGATCTGCTCGCCTCTGAGCGATTCAAGAATAACCGGGCCAAGCTGGCTATTGTTTTGGGTCTCGATGTGGTCGGCACCCCGACTATTGCCGACATGGCGAGAATGCCCCATCTGTTGATTGCCGGCGCAACCGGGGCCGGAAAAAGTGTGGCGATCAACTCGATCATCGCCTCGATCCTGTTCAACGCCACCCCGGAAGAAGTTCGTTTTCTGATGATCGATCCGAAGCGGATCGAGCTTTCCGGTTATGAGGGAATTCCTCACCTGCTGCATCCGGTTGTCGTTGAACCCAAATTGGCCAGCCGGGCGCTGCTCTGGGGCGTGCGGGAAATGGAGCGGCGCTACCGGATGCTCGAAGAGGCGCGGGTCAAGAGTTTCGATTCCTATAACGAGACAGCGGACGTAAAGCTGCCTTACATCGTCATCATCGTCGACGAACTGGCGGATTTGATGATGGTCGCCTCGAAAGATGTCGAAGGAGCCATCGCCCGGCTGGCACAGATGGCCCGGGCGGCCGGCATTCATCTGATCCTTGCCACTCAGCGTCCTTCCGTCGACGTGCTGACCGGGCTGATCAAGGCCAACTTCCCCACCAGGATCGCCTTCAAGGTGTCTTCCAAGGTCGATTCCCGGACTATCATCGACGGCTCAGGAGCCGAACACCTGCTGGGAATGGGTGATATGCTTTATATGCCGCCGGGTACATCCACCATCAAGCGGGTACACGGCGCCTATATCTCCGAGCAGGAAACCTCCGAACTGGTCGAGTTTTTGAAGAAGCAGGGCAGCGCCGTCTACGATGATTCGGTGCTCGAGCAGGTGGAAGAGGACAACTCGCTGTCCCCGGGCGGTGGTGAAGATGACTATGACGAGCGTTACGACGAGGCCGTCGCCTTTGTCTGCGAGGCCGGCCAGGCCTCCATATCGATGATTCAGCGGCGGCTGCGCATCGGCTACAACCGGGCCGCCCGGATCATCGAGATGATGGAAAAAGAGGGAATTGTCGGCCCGGCCGACGGTGCCAAACCCCGCGAAGTTCTTGCCCGAACGTCCTACGAGTAATCGCCGTCCGGCGCGATTAAATTTCTTGACAATTACCAGGCAACATTTTATAAGAAAAGTCTTGGAAAAATGAGTGAGGACTCATTTTTTTCAGGGTTCTGGCGAGAATGTCATTGTTTCGACAATGTTACATAGATATCAAGCAGTTACACGGTGCCATCGGGGCGCTGAATGACTGCAGGTTGTGAAGCAGGTAGTAGATTTTGAAGTAGTAAAATTTGTATTGGTTTTAGTGGGCTCTGTCGGTTCAGAGCCACAACAGTTAAAACTAACTGAGGAGGTAGTTTAATGCCAAGTTATGTAGATCCTGAAAAATGTGACGGCTGCAAAGGCGGTGACAAGACTGCATGCATGTACATTTGCCCCAACGACCTGATGGTCTTGAACGTTGAGTCGATGCTGGCTTACAATCAAGAGCCGGATGCCTGCTGGGAATGTTACTCCTGCGTCAAGATTTGTCCGCAGGGCGCAGTTTTTGTACGCGGTTACGATGACTTTGTGCCGATGGGCGGTCAGGTACACCCGATGCGTTCTTCCGACTCCATTATGTGGACCGTCAAGTTCCGCAATGGCAACATGAAGCGCTTCAAGTTCCCGATCCGGACCACGGCTGAGGGTGCTGCCAATGCTTACGCGGGTGAAAGAGGTGGAAACCTCGATGACGAATGTCTGCTCCTCGAGTCAGAACTTCCGACCCCGTAATGAGCTGGATTGTGTAAAATCTTAAAATCTTTATTCAAAAGGAGATTTGAATATGGCATTACCGAACAAACCAAAAGGCGAACTCAAAGCCGTCGTCGATCCTGAGATCGTCGAAATGGATGTTGATGCGTTGATCGTAGGTGGTGGTATGGCAGCTTGTGGCACCGCTTTTGAGATCAAGAAATGGGCTCCGGAAGACATGAAGATCCTGCTCGTGGACAAAGCGTCTCTCGAGCGTTCCGGCGCCGTTGCCCAGGGCCTTTCCGCCATCAACACCTATGTTGGCGAGAACCCGATTAAAGATTACGTCAAGATGGTCCGCAACGACCTGATGGGCGTTATCCGTGAAGACCTGGTCTACGACTGTGGTCGTCACGTGGACGAGTCTGTCAAGCTGTTCGAAGAGTGGGGACTGCCGGTATGGAAGAAAGACGCCGATGGTGAGAACATCGACGGCGCCAAGCCTGCCCCGACCCTGCGCGAAGGCGGAACCCCGGTTCGTACCGGTAAATGGCAGATCATGATCAACGGTGAGTCTTACAAATGTATCGTAGCTGAGCCTGCAGCAACCGCACTCGGCGCCGACAACATTCTCGAGCGTGTTTTTATCGTCAAGATGCTGCTCGACAAGAACAAGCCGAACCAGATCGCTGGCGCTGCCGGTTTCTCCGTACGTGAGAACAAGGTATACGTCATCAAGTGTAAAACCGCCGTTGTAGCCTGTGGTGGTGCTGTTAATATCTTCCGCCCGCGTTCGACCGGCGAAGGTAAAGGCCGCGCCTGGTATCCGGTGTGGAATGCCGGTTCCACCTACACCCTGGCCGCTCAGGTTGGTGCTACCCTGACCATGATGGAAAACCGTTTCACGCCGTCCCGCTTCAAGGATGGTTACGGACCGGTTGGTGCCTGGTTCCTGCTGTTCAAAGCCAAAGTATCCAACGGCCTGGGAGAGTTCTACGCCGGTGGCGATGCTGCCCAGGAAGAACTCAACAAATTCATGCCTTACGGTGCTTCTCCGGTTACCCCGACCTGTCTGCGTAACCACCTGATGCTCAACGAGCTCAAAGCCGGCCGCGGCCCGATCTACATGGCCACCGATGTCGCCTTGAACGCTTTTCTCGAGGATCGTAAAGCTGCCGGTATGGACGAGAAATCCCTGAAGAAATTCTGGAAACACCTCGAGTCCGAGGCCTGGGAAGACTTCCTGGATATGTCCGTTGGTCAGGCCGGTCTGTGGGCCGGTATGAATGTTGAGCCTGAGAAGATCGGCTCTGAGATCATGCCGACTGAGCCCTATATGCTCGGTTCTCACTCCGGTTGCTGCGGCATCTGGTGTTCCGGTCCGGATGAGGACTGGGTACCCGATATCGCCCACGAATCCCGTGCCCATAAGTACAAGTGGGGCTACAACCGCATGACCACCGTGGACGGCCTGTTCACGGCTGGTGATGGTGTCGGCGCTTCCGGTCACAAGTTCTCCTCCGGCTCACATGCCGAGGGACGCATGGTTGCCAAGCAGATGGTCAAATTCTGCCGCGACAACGACTTCACGCCGGAACTGCAGCAGACTGCTCAGGAAATCGCTGACGAGATTTACGCTCCTGTCAAGCGCTACGATGAGTTCAAGGGTGCTTCCACTGCCGAAGATGTAAACCCGAACTACTGCAAGCCTGCAGGCCTGATGATGCGCCTGATGAAAGCCACCGACGAATACGGTGGTGGTGTTGCGACATACTACATGACCTCCGGCAAGCTGCTCCAGATCTGTATGGATCTGCTCGAAATGCTGCGTGAGGATGCAGAGAAGATGGCTGCCGGCGACCTGCACGAACTGCTGCGCTGCTGGGAGAACTACCATCGCATCTGGTGTGTCGAGTCTCACATCCGTCACATCCTGTTCCGTGAAGAGTCCCGTTACCCGGGCTTCTATTACCGTTCGGACTTCCCGACCTGTGATGACGAGAACTGGAAGTGCTTCGTCAACTCCACGTTCGATGTTGAGTCCAAGGAATGGAAGTGTGAGAAAGTCGAGATGGTCAACATCATCGAGACCGAGCCGTGGCTGTAATTTGCTGACTGACAGCAGAACCGTCATGATGTAAAAGAAAATCTCCAGGAGCTTCGTGCTCCTGGAGATTTTTTCTGTGGGGAGCACAGGTTTTCTCTTGGGAAAGGGTCAAGGTTCTTGAAATTTTCCCGATGGAAAAAGTTTTCCCCGTGTTTTTTTGCAGTATTTTTTTTGCAGTGTTGAATATTTGGTAGACCATCCGCTTATCCAGATAAGATGGGAGTCTATCAACAGGACAATATTTAGTGACAATGGAGGAATGGTATGACTGACGAGCAAGGCACCAGTGGTGCAGTTTTGGTCGTAGGCGGAGGTATAAGTGGGCTGACAGCAGCACTTGAAGCCGCCGAAGTCGGAAATGACGTTTTCCTGATCGACAAGAACCCCTCTTTCGGGGGCCGGGTCGCTCAGTTGAACGAGTATTTTCCGAAGATGTGTCCGCCCAGCTGCGGTCTGGAGATCAACTTCAAACGCATCAGCAACAACCGCAAGATCCGGACCTACACCATGGCGACCGTTTCATCGGTCAGTGGTGGCCCGGGCAACTATGAGGTCAGTGTCGAGCTGGCCCCGCGCTATGTAAACAGCAACTGTACCGCCTGCGGCGATTGTGCAGCAGCCTGTCCCGACGAGATTGACAATCCGTTCAACTTCGGTATGGACAAGTGCAAGGCCGCTTACCTGCCCCATGAGATGGCTTTTCCGAGAAAATATGTGATCGCCAAGGATGCGCTGTCGGCAGAAGGTGCCGAGGCGGTCAAAGCATCATGTAAATATGATGCGGTCGATCTGGACATGAAAGCTGAGACGGTGACCTTGAATGTCGCCTCCATCGTCTGGGCCACCGGCTGGCAGCCTTACGATGCCGAAAAGATTGACAATCTCAACTTCAATCAGTCAGGTGCCATCGTCACCAATATGATGGTCGAGCGCATGGCGGCGCCCAGCGGCCCGACCGGCGGTAAGATCGTCATTCCGGGATCGGACAAGGAAATCGAGTCGATCGCCTTTGTACAATGTGCCGGTTCGCGTGATGAAAACCATCTGGAATATTGCTCCTACATCTGCTGCATGGCTACGTTCAAGCAGATGAATTACATCCGTGAACAGTATCCTGAGGCAAAAATCTACGTTTTTTACATTGACCTGAGATCTCCCGGGAAATATGAGAAGTTCCGCGAAAAACTGATGGCCGATGAGAACGCCAGCTTCATCAAAGGCAAAGTGGCCGATATCGTTGTCGAAGGTGACGCCGTTAAGGTTATCGCCGAAGACGCGGTCACCGGAGCCAAGATCGAACAAACAGTCGACCTGGCGGTACTGGCCACCGGCATGCAGCCCAGTTTCGCCGAGGGTGGAGCGCCGGCAGGCGTTACCCTCGACGAGTACGGCTTCGTGCTCAGTGATTACGGGAAGGGTATGATCGGAGCCGGGTGCGCCAAAAAAGCAGCCGACGTCGCTACTTCCGCTCAATCATCCACAGCCGCAGCCTTGAAGGCAATTCAGGTTTCCAGGAGGTAATGAACAATGGATAAAAAATATAGCGCCTATTTGTGTTCCGGTTGCGGTATCGGCGATGCGCTCGATATGGATGCGCTGGCCGAAGTGGTAACCGGTGAGATGTCCATGGACTGCAAGACGGCAGATTGTCTGTGCGGGGCCGAGGGACGCGCACTGATCGAAAAAGACGTGGCCGAAGGAGTCAACACCATCGTGGTCGGTGCCTGTTCGCCGCGGGTCATGAAAAACGAGTTTGATTTCGGTGATGAGACGATCACCATCAGGGCCAATCTGCGCGAGCAGGTTGTCTGGGCCGAGGCAAAACCGGGCGAAGGTGAAGAACCCCACGCCGAAGCCGCCGAGTTTTTGAATGAAACGGCCGCCGACTATATGCGGATGGCATGCACCCAGGCTCAGAAAACTAAGCCGGCAGATCCGCATACGCTCGAAAATCTGAGCCGCAAAATCCTGGTCATGGGCGGCGGTATCGCCGGTCTGACCGCGGCCAAGGAAGCTGCTGCAGCCGGCTACGAGGTAACCCTGGTCGAAAAAGAAGGCGAGTTGGGCGGCAAAGCCAACAGCTGGCGCAAATCCTTTCCGTCCAAGTCACCGTGGACCGAGCTCGAGGACAACCCGGTTGCGGCGCTGGTCGCCGAAGTTGAAGCCGAGCCCTCGATCACGATTCGAACAGGCACCGAAGTTGCCCGGATCGCCGGAGCACCGGGTGCTTTCAAGGTGTCGATGAAGCCCACCGGAGCCGAGACCGAATGGGATGCCCCGGCCAAGGTCACCGCCGATGAGCGGGAAAAGATCGAAAAAGGTGAGATGGAAGATCCCAACGCTGGATTCAAGAATTACATGGCCACCGACCCCGATGCCGAGATTCACGGCGCCGTCGTTCTGGCAACCGGTTGGACTCCTGCCGATGTCAGCGAGTACGAGCACCTTGGTTACGGCTCCGTTGCAAATGTCGTCACCAACGCCGAATTCGAAAAACTCGCCAAAGATGGCAAAGTTCCGGCCAATGTCGCCTTTGTCCAGAGTCCCGGTGGAAAAGACCACGACAAGGACTTTCCGTATTGTAACTCGGTCACCTCGATGGTCGCCCTGAAGCAGGCTCAGTACGTTTGCGAGGACAATGAGGAAGGAAAGGCTTATGTACTCTACCAGCACATGCGCACCCCGGGCAGCCAGGAGCTTTTTTATAAGCGGGCCCAGGAAAACGACGGTATTTTCATGACCAAAGCCGCCGTTACCAAGGTTGAGGAAAACGGCGACCGTGTGCGGGTCATCGCCGAGGATACCCTGCTCGGCGATAATCTCGAACTCGATGTCGACATGGTCGTTCTGGCCGCAGGCATGGTACCGACTACCAAGGATAAGAGCACGGTAAACCTGGCCTATCGTCAGGGACCGGCTTTTTCCGATCTCGATCTGTTTGACGGTTATGCCGATTCGCACTTCATCTGCTTTCCGTATGAGACCAGAAGAACCGGTGTCTACACCTGCGGCGGTGTCCGTAAGGCTGAGACCATTGAAGAGACGATCGACGATGCCACCGGCGCGGCCCTGAAAGCCATCCAGTGCCTCGAATCCACCGACCGCGGCGTCTCGGTACATCCGCGCTCAGGTGATCAGACCTGGCCCGATTTCTTCATGCAGCGCTGTACTCAATGTAAACGCTGTACCGAGGAGTGTCCGTTCGGTGCCCTCGATGATGACGAGAAGGGCACACCGCTCCCCAACAACACCCGCTGCCGCCGCTGCGGAACCTGCATGGGCTCCTGTCCCGAGCGTATCATCGGCTTCACCGACTACAATATCGACCTGATCGGTTCGATGATCAAGGCCGTCGAGGTTCCCGAAGATGACGAGGACCGTCTGAGAATCGTCGTCTTCGTCTGTGAAAACGATGCTTACCCGGCGCTGGACATGGCCGGCATGAAACGCAACGGCATCAATCACATGATCCGTTTTATCCCGGTTCGCTGTCTCGGATCGGTGAATATGGCCTGGATCCGCGACGCCATGTCCGCTGGAATGGACGGCGCCATGCTGCTGGGCTGTACTTACGGAGACGACTATCAGTGCCATTTCGTCAAAGGTTCTGAAATCGCCAACAAACGTATGGAAAATATTGGCGACACGCTTTCTACCCTCGGACTCGAGTCGGAACGTTGTGCCGCAGAGCAGGTAGCCATTACCGATTACGACAAGATCCCCCAGATTCTCAACGATTTCGTCGAAGATATCGTCGAGATGGGACCGAATCCGTTTAAAGGCTTCTAACCTGTGATTATCTGGCCGGGCTGTTGCAGAACAGCCCGGCAATGCGTTAGATTACACCTCAGGTGAATAGCGATAAGATAACAGGAGGCAAAAGATGAACGTTCAACCTGATTTGAGTTTTATTAAATACCTGAAGGGAGCCGGCGGTGACACGCTGAAGAAGTGTTACCAGTGTGCTACCTGTTCCGTCAGGTGCCCGCTTTCCTCGGAAGAAAAACCGTTTCCCCGCAAGGAAATGATCTGGTCCAGCTGGGGCATGAAGGATAAACTGGTGGCCGACCCTGATGTATTTCTCTGTCACGCCTGCGGGGACTGTTCCACCTACTGTCCGCGCGGTGCCAAGCCCTCGGAGGTGCTCGGCGCCATCAGGGCCTATGCCTATACGTTATACGGCTGGCCCAAAGGTCTGGCCAAGCTGGCCACCTCGGCCAAAAACCTGCCGATCCTGATCGGCATTCCGGTGGTCGTCATATTTGTCATGTGGCTGATTTCGGGCGGCATGCAGATTCCTTCCAGGGAAGAATTTGCCAAATACGGCTATCAGCATTTCTTCGGGTACTGGGAATTCAAGTGGTACGCCAAGAATATCTTCTTCATTGTCTTGATCATGCTTTCCTCAGTTGGCATTGCGATTTTCTCGCTTTACAAGGGGTTGACCACGCTCTGGAAAGCGATGGCCGAAAATGCCGGCGTCAAGTCGGCCTATCGCCCGTCCGTTCCCCAGTTTGTCACCCAGTTTCTGTGGCCGTCCCTGGTGGAAATCGTCAAGCATAACCGGTTCAAGGAATGCGGCACCAATACTGATCGGGTTCGGGGTCACCTGCCGCTGATGCTGGCCTTCATCGGTCTCTTTATCGTGACCTGCTGGTCGTTGTTGAAAAACGATGTCATCGGTCTTTTCTGGCCGTCCTGGCACGGTCCGATGCTGTTTTACGATCCCTTCAAGATTCTCGCCAACGTTTCTGCGATAGCGCTGTTGTTCGGTATCTATGTGCTCTGGACCAACAGGACCAAAACCGATGAGAGCGGCGAGAGCAGCAAAACTTTTTACGACTGGTTTCTGATCTGGCTGATCGCCGCTGTCGGCATCACCGGACTGGGCTCCCAGCTGCTGCGCTGGCTCGGGCTGGCCCCGGTTGGCTACATTGTCTATTTCTCCCATCTGGTTTCGGTTATGATGCTTTTTCTGTATCTGCCCTACACCAAGTTCGCCCATATCGCTTACCGGACGACGGCGATGGCGTTTGAGAAATACCGGGAAAGTTCATTCGGTAAACCTGCCGTCGAGCAGTAGCTGAACCGACCGGATTCCTTTTTCTGCACAAAGGCTGACCCATTCGGGTCGGCCTTTTTTTATGGCAACCGTTTTCATTATTCATATTTTTTTCCCTGTGTTGTGAGCTGTTGAGGGGCCACATGACAACACCATCAGAAAGGCCATTTCTGCAGAATGTGAAAAAGATGATTGACTAAAAAAGATATTGAATAAAGTTATTAGCCAATGTATATTGATGGGCTTTGTAAGCTGGCGTAGCTCAATTGGCAGAGCAGCTGATTTGTAATCAGCAGGTTGCGGGTTCAAGTCCCATCGCCAGCTCCAGGATGGCAACATACTTTTTTAAGTATTGATTAAAAGAGCAAAAAAGAGACGCTTTCAAGCTGTGTGGAGGGGTTCCCGAGCGGTCAAAGGGAACAGACTGTAAATCTGTCGGCGGAGCCTTCGGAGGTTCGAATCCTCCCCCCTCCACCATCTTTTTTCTCTTAGACATAGTAACGCGGCGGGAATAGCTCAATTGGTAGAGCATCAGCCTTCCAAGCTGAGGGTTGCGAGTTCGAGTCTCGTTTCCCGCTCCAGGTATAAAATGCTGAACATGCTCACGTAGCTCAGACGGTAGAGCGCATCCTTGGTAAGGATGAGGTCACCGGTTCAAATCCGGTCGTGAGCTCCATGGACAAGAAGTAATTTTAAAAAACTTTTTTGGCCTGAGGAGACAGGAAAATGTCAAAGGAAAAATTTGAGCGGACAAAGCCGCATGTGAATGTAGGGACGATCGGTCATATCGATCATGGCAAGACGACGTTGACGGCGGCGATCACACGAGTCCTGTCTACGAAGGGTCAGGCCACGTTCACCGATTTCGGTGAGATTGACAAGGCGCCCGAGGAGAAGGAGCGTGGTATTACGATAGCCACCGCGCACGTTGAGTACGAGACGGATAATCGCCATTACGCCCACGTGGACTGTCCGGGTCATGCCGACTATATCAAGAACATGATCACCGGTGCCGCCCAGATGGACGGAGCGATCCTGGTCGTGGCTGCCACCGACGGCGCCATGCCGCAGACCAGGGAGCATATCCTCCTGGCCCGCCAGGTCGGTGTCCCGGCAATGGTCGTTTTCCTGAACAAATGCGACATGGTCGATGACGAGGAACTGATCGAACTCGTCGAGATGGAACTTCGGGAACTGCTCGATAAATACGAGTTTCCCGGCGACGATATCCCCTTTGTCCAGGGCTCAGCCCTGCTGGCTCTCGAGAACCCCGAAGATGAAGAGAAATCGAAGTGTATCTGGGAGCTGATGGAAGCGGTCGACAGTTATATCCCGGAGCCTGAGCGCGATGTTGACCAGCCGTTTCTGATGCCGGTCGAGGACGTGTTCTCGATTTCCGGCCGCGGTACGGTGGCCACGGGTCGTGTTGAGCGCGGTATAGTCAAGGTCGGTGAGGAGATTGAGATCGTCGGCATCCGTCCGACGACGAAGACGACGGTGACCGGTGTCGAGATGTTTCGTAAGCTTCTTGACCAGGGCCAGGCCGGCGACAATATCGGCGCGCTGCTGCGGGGCGTCAAGCGAGACGAGGTCGAGCGCGGCCAGGTCCTGGCGAAGCCGGGTTCAATCACTCCGCACACCAGGTTCAAGGCCGAGTGCTACATCCTGAGCAAGGAAGAGGGCGGCCGTCACACGCCGTTTTTCAACGGCTATCGTCCGCAGTTTTACTTTCGGACCACGGATGTGACGGGTGTTGTGACGCTGGCTGAAGGTGTAGAGATGGTCATGCCCGGTGACAACATATCGGTTGAAGCCGAGCTGATCACACCGATCGCGATGGATGTTGGTCTTCGTTTTGCGATCCGCGAGGGCGGTCGTACGGTAGGCGCCGGCGTCATCAGTGAAATTCAGGGCTAAGGTCCGCTAAATACGTAATAAATTACCCCGCTCCCTGAGGGAGTGGGGTAATTGTTTCTTGACGCAGGAAAGTTAAAGATGAGAGATATTGTTACCCTTGCATGCGGTACCTGCAAGCGTCGGAACTATACGACGACGAAAAACAAGAAGAATACGCCCGGCAAACTGGAGTTCAAAAAATATTGTCCGTTCTGCAGGAGTCATACTCCGCACAAAGAGACTAAGTAGGCTGTCAGGTAGGCCAGTAGCTCGAATTGGTAGAGCACCGGACTCCAAATCCGGGGGCTGGGGGTTCGAATCCCTCCTGGCCTGCCAGCGGCAGATTATTCAAGGGACTTCACGGTGTAGCTATGGCAGGTAAGTCGAAGCAGAGCAACAAGCAGGTCGCCGCGAGCACGGCGGAACCTTCGCCCTTTTCGCCTTCTCAGATAAAGAAATTTGTCGGCGAGGTTCAGTCTGAGTTTTCCAAGATAACCTGGCCGGACAAGAAGGTTACGCTGGGGCTGACCGGCATGGTGGTGCTGCTGACCATTATCGTTTCCATCTACCTGGGCACTGTCGATGTCATTTTGGGCAAGCTCATCTCTTACATCTTGCGTTAAGCCAACAGGAGAATCAGACCAGTGATGGTGGTCGTCGGTTGCAGGCGGCTCAACCTTTTACCTGTCTCAACAACTAACGGTATGTAAATGGCTAGACAATGGTACATATTGCAGGTCCATTCCGGGTATGAGGAAAGGGTAAAGGCAACGCTTCAGGAGCGTATCAGCAAGGAAGGTCTTGAAGATCTTTTTGGCGAAATCCTGATCCCGACCGAACAGGTTGTGGAGATGATCAAGGGAGCCCGCAAGACATCTTCACGGCGGTTTTTCCCGGGCTATATGCTGGTAAGTATGGAACTCAACGACACTACCTGGCACATCGTTCACCAGAATATGCCGCGTGTCGTCGGCTTTGTGGGTGATGACCTTAACCCGGTACCGCTTTCCGATGAGGATGCCGGCAAGATCATCGGCCGGATCCAGGACGGATCGGAACGGCCCCGGCCCAAGGTCGTTTTCGACATCGGCGAGGTTGTCAGAGTCATAGACGGCCCCTTTGCCAATTTCCAGGGAGTCGTCGACGAGGTCTTTCCCGATAAAGGCAGAGTCCGGGTCATGGTTTCGATTTTCGGCAGGGAAACGCCGGTTGAGTTAGAGTTCGTCCAGGTATCGAATACCTGATCAGATAATTAAAACCGTAAAACCGGGGACAGACCCCAGCTGGGGTCTGTCCCCTGCTTTGCTACTTTGGAGTAAAAAAATGGCCAAGAAAGTAACGGCATACATCAAGCTGCAGATTCCGGCCGGAAAGGCCAATCCGTCTCCGCCCGTCGGACCGGCTCTTGGCCAGCACGGTGTCAACATCATGGAATTCTGCAAGGCTTTCAATGCCAAGACCCAGTCAATGGGTGATACCATCATTCCGGTTGTCATCACCGTTTATCAGGATCGCTCTTTCAGCTATATCACCAAGACACCGCCTGCTTCGGTGCTGCTTTTCAAAGCGGCCAACGTGCAGAAAGGTTCCGGGAACCCGAAAACCGAGCGTGTCGCTGAAATCAGCCGGGACAAGATCCGCGAGATCGCCGAGGTCAAGATGCCCGATCTCAATGCCTACGACGTTGAGAGCGCGATGAAGATTATCGAGGGTTCGGCCAGAAGCGCCGGTCTCACGGTTGTCGACTGATTTTTAAAGATCAACTTTACTACGTACCGCTGAACCCGGCACATCCGGATCCACGTGCAGTAGGAGGCTAGCATGCCGAAACATGGAAAAAAATACCGAAATAAGCTGGAAGGGGTCGACAAAACCGTTCCCAGGCCCATCGATGAAGCGGTCAAATTGGTCGTTGAATCATCTTACGCATCATTTGACGAGACGGTGGACATTGCCGTCAAGTTAGGTGTCGATCCGCGTCATGCCGATCAAATGGTCCGCTCCTCGGTCGTGCTTCCCCACGGGACCGGCAAGGTGACTCGTGTTCTCGTTTTCGCCAAGGGTCCTAAAGAGGCTGAAGCACAAGAAGCCGGCGCTGACTACGTTGGTTCGGATGACCTGGTCGAGAAGATACAGGGCGGCTGGCTCGAATTCGATAAAACCGTAGCCACCCCGGACATGATGGGTACCGTCGGCAAGATCGGCCGGATTCTCGGACCCCGAAACCTGATGCCCAACGCCAAACTGGGAACGGTTACCTTCGATATCGGCGATGTCGTCAAAGAGATCAAGGGCGGCAAGGTCGATTTCAGAGTCGACAAGGCCGGTATCGTTCACGCCGGAATCGGCAAGGTCTCCTTCGGGGCAGAAAAAATCTATGAAAATGCGCTGGCCTTCATCGAGAGGCTGATTCAATTGAAACCCTCGACCAGCAAAGGCATATACCTGAGAACGGTATCGATGTCGTCAACCATGGGCCCCGGCTTCAAGGTGGACACCCTCGATGTCAGAACCAGGGTTAAGTAAAAACGTAGCACGAGGATTAAATCAGGAACCGCTTCCGGCGGCGCCTGGTTTTGTCGAAGACAGCAGGCACGTATGTTTAATCGGTATAACCGACCTGCCGAGACTGATACATCAGTGAGGTTAAAGCCTCACACGGTAACTGCTGTTTCGATGATTAACATCAACTCAAACGTAGGAGGGTAATTTGAATCGAGACGAGAAAGCAGCAATAGTCGCCGAATTGAACGATTCGTTCAGTCGGGCCAAGTTTTCTGTCGTAGCAGACTATTGCGGTTTGAAGGTTTCAGATCTCGAGAAGATCCGTAGAGATCTTCGCGAAACCAGTTCTGAAATCCGTATCGCCAAAAACACTCTTCTGAGAAGGGCAGTTACCGATACGTCCTGTGAGTCGCTTTCCGAGGACTTCACCGGGACGACAGCCATTGTCACGTCCTATGAGGATCCGGTTGCACCGGCCAAGATTCTGGCGAAGTGCGCTGAGACCTATGACAAATTTGAGCTTCGGTCTGCTGTTCTTGAAGGAGAGAAAATCAGCATCGACGATCTGATCGCTTTGTCAAAGCTTCCGTCCAAGGAAGTCTTGCTCGGCCAGTTGCTGTCGGTGATGAACGGCGTTCCAACCGCATTTGTCAGGGTACTCTCGGCGGTACCGCAAAATCTGCTGTATGGCCTGCAGGCAATCAAAGATCAAAAAGAACAGGCCTGATCCTGGGCTTATTCTTTATTTAAAACACAATCAGATAAGAGGAAAATATCATGGCTGTCACGAAAGAAGACGTAATTGAGTTTATCGCCAACATGAGCGTTCTCGAGCTCTCCGAGCTCATCAAGGAACTTGAAGAGAAATTCGGTGTCTCCGCCGCTGCTCCGGTAGCCGTCGCCGCAGCCGGTCCCGCCGGTGATGCTGGTGGAGCCGGTGCCGCCGAAGAGAAAACCGAGTTCGATGTCATCCTGGCCGGAGCCGGAGACCAGAAGATCAAGGTAATCAAGGAAGTCCGTGCTATCACCAGCCTCGGCCTTAAAGAAGCCAAGGAACTGGTCGAGGGAGCACCTCAGCCGGTCAAGGAAGGGGTTACCAAGGAAGAGGCCGAGGAAATCAAGGCCAAGATCGAAGGTGTCGGCGGCTCTGTCGAAATTAAATAGCATCTGCATAAATCGGATGGTCCGGACTACGGGCCGTCATGGTTACGACACGCTGCGCTTTTATGCGCGGCGTGTCGCGTTTTTAGAACATTTTTAAAACTTAGTCAAAAAAAACTATAAAAACAATAACTTGCTCTTTTCTTGATCTGGGGGATGGGATCCGTTGGAAATGAGACCCGGATCGTGGCGACTTTACCGTCGGCTGTTTTTCTTAAGCGCCGGCGCGAATCTTTTATCGTCTCACACCTGCTCAGATTGGGTACAGCATGACATAACCGTACCACGAACGTTTCAGAGATCTTTTCACACGACCGCGTTCACGATAGACAGGCACTAACACATTCACAGCAATAGGGTTTCACAACCTTGAGGAAAATCATGGAAAGAATCAGAAAGCAATTTGCCAGGGCAACCAGCATTCTGGAACCACCGCATCTGATCTCAATGCAGAGAAAATCGTATGAGCATTTCCTGCAGATGAATTCCGATCCTGACCAGCGAGAAGATATCGGGCTTCAGGCCATATTAAAAGAGATTTTTCCGATCGACGATTTCAACGGCGTCTGCCGTCTCGAATTTGTCAGATATAAATTCGGTGAACCGAAATATACGGTCCAGGAGTGTCAGCAGCGGGGCATGACCCACGAGATTCCCCTGAAGATCGTCGTTCGCCTGATTACCTTTGATGTCGATGAAGAGACCGGTGTTCAGTCGATCCGCGATATCAAGGAACAGGAGGTTTTTTTCGGTTCGTTGCCGCTGATGACCGCCGACGGCGTGTTCGTTATCAACGGTACCGAGCGGGTCATTGTCTCTCAGCTGCAGCGTTCACCCGGTCTGTTCTATACCCATGACCAGGGTAAGAGCCATGCCAGCGGTAAACTTCTCTACTCGGCACGCATCATCCCGGTTCGTGGCTCCTGGATCGATCTCGAATTCGATATCAAGGATATCCTCCACGTCCGCATCGACCGGCGCCGGAAATTCCCGGTCACCACGCTGCTCAAGGCGCTCGGAAATGACGGTCCGGGCCTGCTCGAGCATTTCTATCCGATCAGTACCATTAAAAAGAAGAGAAACCAGTATCTGGTCAGCTACACCGAAGATACCGCATTCGGCAGCCGACTCGAGTACGATCTGATCAATCCCAAGGACGGAGAGTTGATCGGTAAGAAAGGACGCAAGATCTCACGGGCCATGTGCCGAAAGATCGATGCGGCGGGGATCGACTATCTACAGATTTCACCCGAAGCACTGATCGGCAAGGTCATTTCCCACGATATCGCCGACCCGAAAGAGGAACAGCCGCTGGTGATGCATAATACCGAGATCACCGAGTCGCTGCTCGAAACCCTGGATGAGGCCAAGATCAAAGAGTTTAGAATTCTTGGTATTGACGGAGTCAAATACTCTGATTCGTTCAGAAAAACACTGGCTGTCGATAAGGTGGGCTCGACCGAAGAAGCCCTGCTCGAAATCTATCGTCGGTTGCGGCCCTCGAGCCCCCCGACACCGGAGGTGGCCGAGAACTTTTTCGAGAATCTCTTTTTTAACCCTGAACTCTATGACCTCTCAGAGGTCGGCCGCTACAAGATCAATGCCCGGCTCGGACTCGATGTGGATATCTCCCAGCGGGCCCTGACCAAGGAAGACATTGTCGAGTCGGTTAAATACCTGGTCCGGCTCAAGGACAGCCAGGGCACCGTCGATGATATCGATCATCTGGGCAACAGAAGGGTCAGAACCGTCGGTGAACTGGTCGAGAACCAGTACCGCATGGGACTGGTGCGGATGGAGCGGGCCATCAAGGAGCGCATGACTCTGCAGGATGTGGAGACGCTGATGCCCCACGACCTGGTCAACCCAAAACCAATTTCAGCGGCCATCAAAGAGTTCTTCGGAACCAGCCAGCTTTCCCAGTTCATGGATCAGACCAATCCGCTCTCCGAGGTCACCCACAAGCGGAGGCTGTCGGCGCTCGGACCCGGAGGTCTGTCGCGTGAGCGGGCCGGTTTCGAGGTTCGCGACGTGCATCCGACCCATTACGGTAGAATCTGTCCGGTTGAAACTCCGGAGGGACCGAACATCGGTCTGATCGTTTCCCTGGCCACGTTTGCCCGGGTCAACCCGTATGGTTTTATCGAAACGCCCTATCGCAAAGTCAAAGACCGGATTGTCTACGATCAGGAGATCAGCTACCTCAGCGCCTTGCAGGAGCAGAACAACTACATCGCTCCGGCACTGACTCCGATTGACAAGAAAAAGCGCATTGTTCCGGATATGCTGATTGCTCGTGAAGACGGTGAAGTTATTACCACCATGGCCGACAGCGTCACTTACATGGACATCGCCCCCAACCAGTTGGTCAGTGTCGCAGCCTCACTGATACCGTTTCTGGAAAACGACGATGCCAACCGCGCCCTGATGGGCTCGAACATGCAGCGCCAGGCCGTACCGCTGATGATTACCGCCGCTCCGCTGGTCGGTACCGGCATGGAGCGCTACGTGGCCCGGGACTCCGGCGCCTGCCTGCTGGCCGCCGGTGACGGGGTGGTCGAGGAGGTCGATGCCAACCGTATCGTCGTCTGCTACGACGAGCCGGGCGTTGACGGTTCAGATACCGGCGTCGCGGTCTACCGTCTTGAAAAATACAAGAAATCGAACCAGAACACCTGTTTTACCCAGAAACCGCTGGTCAAGCCCGGTGTGCGGGTTGAAAACGGAACCGTCCTGGCTGACGGCCCGTCCTGCGACAAGGGTGAGCTGGCGCTTGGCAAGAACGTGACCATCGCCTTTATGCCGTGGCGCGGTTTCAACTTCGAGGACTCCATCCTGGTCAACGAACGGCTCCTCAGAGAGGATGCCTTCACCTCGCTGCACATCGAGGTGTTCGAGACCATGGCCCGCGATACCAAACTGGGCAAGGAGGAGATTACCCGCGATATTCCCAATGTCAGCGAAGACACCCTGCGCAACCTCGATGAGTCCGGAATCGTCAGGGTCGGAGCTGAGGTGCGGGCCGGAGATACGCTGGTTGGTAAAGTTACGCCGAAGGGCGAAACGGTGCTTTCCCCCGAGGAGAAGCTGCTGCGCGCCATTTTCGGTGAGAAGGCCCAAGACGTCAAGGATTCTTCGTTGCGGGTACCGCCCGGGGTCGAAGGTGTTGTCATCGATGCCAAGGTGTTCTCCCGGAAGGGCGTTGATAAGGATGAGCGCTCTTTGATGATCGAGGATCTCGAGATCGAACGGCTCAATCAGGACAAGCTCGATGAGCTGGCCAGCCTCAAACGCGGCGTCTGCCGTGAGATCGGTAAGCTGATTGACAAGAAAACGGTCAAGGAAGATGTCACCGCAAAAGACGGCACGGTGCTGGTCAAGCTCGGCAAGAAGTTCAGTGCTGAACTGGCCGAGCAGGTCGGTTTTCATGATCTGCGCCGGCTCGAGTTCTCCCAGCGGGCCAAATACCTCGACAAGATCGAAGATACCTACGGCCGCTACGAGAAGCAGGCCGGATTGATCAGCGAGCGCTACGACGGCATCATCGAACGCTTGAAAAAAGGCGACGATCTGCCTCCCGGGGTGGTCAAAATGGTCAAGGTCTATGTGGCGACCAAACGCAAGCTCTCGGTCGGTGATAAGATGGCCGGCCGGCACGGCAACAAAGGCGTTGTTTCCTGCCTGCTGCCGGAAGAGGATATGCCCTATTTCGCCGACGGCACCACCGTCGACATCGTCCTCAACCCGCTCGGCGTTCCGTCCCGCATGAACGTCGGCCAGGTTCTGGAGACCCATCTCGGCTACGCCGCCAGAAAGCTCGGGGAGCAGGTCGATGAACTGGCCCGCCAGCAGGGGGCGGCGATGGTCAAGAACAAGCTCAAGACGATCTATTCCAAAGCAGAGTATGAAACTATCGTCAAGGGCAGAAGTGATGAGGAACTGATCGACTGGGCTCGCGAGCATCAGCGCGGTCTGCACATGTCAACGCCGGTCTTCGATGGAGCGGAGGAAGCCGAGATCCGGGCCCTGCTGATCGAGGCGGGAGTTGACGAGGTCGGTCAGGTGCAGCTCTATGACGGCCTCAGTGGTGAAGCGTTTGCCAACCAGGTCACCGTCGGTGCGATGTACATGCTGAAACTGCATCATCTGGTGGACAACAAAATTCACGCCCGCTCCACCGGACCCTACTCCCTGGTTACCCAGCAGCCGCTCGGTGGTAAGGCCCAGTTCGGCGGCCAGCGTCTCGGTGAGATGGAGGTCTGGGCCATGGAGGCGTACGGCGCCGCCTATACCCTGAAGGAGTTCCTGACGGCCAAGTCTGACGACGTTGAAGGCCGTACCCAGATGTATGAGCGAATCGTCAAGGGAGACAACTTCCTGGCCACCGGTCTGCCGGAGTCGTTCCACGTACTGGTCAAGGAACTGCAGGGACTGTGCCTGAATATGGAGCTTATTGAGGAATGATGCACGCTGAGTATAAGCGTCCGTTCCCAGAAACAACCAGCTCTTCGAGATCCGGGATAGATACCGGACATAACATTTGAAGCAGAGGTGAACTCGTGGAAGAGTTATTCAATTTTTTTCAGAAACCGAAAGCTCCTACCAAATTCAAAGCAGTGAAGATTTCTCTTGCCTCGCCGGAGAAAATTCTCGACTGGTCCCATGGTGAAGTGAAGAAGCCGGAGACCATCAATTACCGGACCTTTAAACCGGAACGCGACGGTCTCTTCTGCGCCAAAATTTTCGGCCCGGTCAAAGACTTTGAATGCAACTGCGGTAAATACAAGCGCATGAAGCATCGCGGCGTGGTCTGCGAGAAGTGCGGTGTCGAGGTTATCCAGTCCAAGGTGCGCCGCGAGCGCCTCGGCCATATCAAGCTGGCCGCCCCCGTTGCCCATATCTGGTTCCTCAAGAGTCTGCCGTCCAAAATCGGCGCGGTACTCGATATGACCTTGAAGCAGCTCGAACGTATTCTCTATTTCGAGCAGTATGCGGTGGTCGAGTCCGAGACCGAGGATATCCCGAAAGGGACGCTGCTGACCGAAGAGAAATATCGCAAGGCCCGGGAAGACTACCCGGGTCAATTCAAGGTTGGAATCGGAGCCGAGGCGATTCGTGAACTGCTCGCCTCCCAGGACCTGCTAGAGCTTTCCAGGGAACTTCGGGCGGAGATGGGAACGACCGGTTCCCAGACAAAGCGCCAGAAACTCGGTAAACGGCTCCACGTCATCGAGGCTTTCATCGATTCCGGCAATCAGCCCGAATGGATGATTCTCGAGGTGATTCCGGTGCTGCCGCCTGATCTCAGGCCGCTGGTGCCGCTCGAAGGCGGCCGTTTCGCCACCTCTGATCTGAACGATCTGTATCGCCGGGTAATCAACCGCAACAACAGGCTCAAGCGGCTGCTCGAACTCGATGCCCCCGACATCATTATCCGCAACGAGAAACGCATGCTGCAGGAGGCGGTAGATGTGCTCTTTGACAACGGCCGGCGCGGCCGGGTCATCACCGGCGCCAACAAGCGTCCGCTCAAATCCCTGGCCGACATGCTCAAGGGCAAGCAGGGCCGCTTTCGCCAGAATCTGCTCGGCAAGCGGGTCGATTATTCAGGCCGTTCCGTTATCGTTGTCGGTCCCAACCTGAGACTTCACCAGTGCGGTCTGCCGAAAAAGATGGCGCTCGAGCTGTTCAAGCCCTTTATCTACAACAAGCTGGAGCGGCGCGGCTACGTAACGACCATCAAAAGCGCCCGGAAGATGGTTGAAAAAGGCGTCAAGGAGGTCTGGGACGTACTCGACGAGGTGGTGACCGAATACCCGGTCATCCTCAACCGGGCACCAACCCTGCATCGTCTCGGCATGCAGGCGTTCGAAGCGGTTCTGATCGAGGGCAAGGCGATTCAGCTGCATCCGCTGGTCTGCGCCGCCTTCAACGCCGATTTCGACGGCGACCAGATGGCCGTGCATGTGCCGCTTTCCGTCGAGGCCCAGGTCGAGGCCCGGGTGCTAATGATGTCTACCAACAACATCTTGTCGCCCGCCAACGGCGAGCCGATCATTATACCCTCCCAGGATATCGTTCTTGGTCTCTATTACATGACCAGAGACCGGATCAATGTCCGCGGCGAAGGCAAGATGTTCGCCGATGTCACTGAGGCGCGTATCGCCTATGACCACGGTGAGGTCGATCTGCAGGCCAGGATCAAAGTGCGGATGAACGGGGCTATGGTCGAGACCACCATGGGCCGGGTTATCATCGGCGAACTGCTGCCCAAGAAGCTGCCGTTTGAAGTGGTCAACAAGGTGCTCAACAAAAAGGCGCTGGCTAAACTGATCGACTATACCTATCGCTATGCCGGGACCAAGGATACCGTTATCCTCACCGACCGGCTCAAGGATATCGGTTACGAGTATGCTACCCGGGCCGGAATTTCCATCTGCATCAACGACATGAAGATCCCGCTGGCCAAAGAAGATATGGTCGAAAAGGCTGAAACGGCGGTGGCCGACGTCGAGCAGCAATACTCGGACGGGCTGATCACCTCGGGTGAAAAATACAACAAGGTTGTCGATATCTGGTCAAAAGCGACTGAAGACGTGGCTAACGAGATGATGGGTGAAATCGAGGTCGACTATGTACGCGACCGGGAGAACAACCTGGTCGATGCACCGAGTTTCAACTCGATCTTCATCATGGCCGACTCCGGCGCCAGGGGCTCGCGCGACCAGATCCGCCAGCTCGCCGGTATGCGTGGGCTGATGGCCAAGCCGTCCGGAGAAATCATTGAAACCCCGATCAAGGCAAACTTTCGCGAAGGCCTGGGCGTGCTCGAGTATTTCATCTCGACCCATGGCGCCCGCAAGGGTCTGGCCGATACCGCGCTGAAGACGGCCAACTCCGGTTATCTGACCAGGCGTCTGGTCGACGTTGCCCAGGAGTCGACCATCGTCGAGACCGACTGCCGCACGCTCGACGGCATCATTGCCGAGCCGCTGATGGACGGCGGTGAGATCATCGTCCCGATCGGTGAGCGTATCCTCGGCAGGGTCGCCCTGGAAGATGTGCACGATCCGTTTGACGATTCGGTGGTCATCGTCGCTGCCGGCAAGGAGATCACCGAGTCGGTGGTCGAAAAAATCAATAAGGCAGGCATCGACCGGGTCACCATTCGTTCGGTGCTCACCTGCCGGTCCCGCCGCGGTGTCTGTGCCAAGTGTTACGGCCGTGATCTGGGCCGCGGCCACATGGTCAATATCGGCGAGGCGGTCGGCGTCATTGCCGCCCAGTCCATCGGTGAGCCGGGTACCCAGCTGACCATGCGGACCTTCCATATCGGCGGAACCGCCAGCAGAGCCGTTGAACAGGCTGAACTGGTTACCCAGATCGGCGGCGTCGTGGCCTTTAAGAACCTGCACTCGGTCGAAAACACCGAAGGCAGGAAGATTGTCATGAACCGGAATGCCGAGATCGTCATGCTCGACGAACAGGATTTCAACAAGCACCTGGAGGGCATCGATCTCGGTTCCAAGCAGGTCGAGATCGAGATGACTTCGATCGGTGAAGTCATCGTCCGGGAGAAGGGTGAGGTTACCAGAAAGGCAAAGATACGTGAGCGCGAGCGTTTCAAGGTCAACTACGGAGCCCAGATTCCGGTCAACGAATGGGAAACGCTGCAGCCTGGAACCATTCTCGCCGACTGGGATGCCTACACCATTCCGATCGTCGCCGAAGTGGGCGGTACCATCAAGTACGGGGATGTGCTGGAAGGTGTGACCATGCAGGAGAAGGTCGACCCGGTAACCGGTAAATCTTCCAAGGTAATCATCCACTCGACCGCCAGCAGCCAGCTCAACCCGCGCGTTTCGGTCAAGGGTGAGCGGGGCAAGACCCTTAAGCTGCCGAAATCGGAGATTTTCGCCCGTTACAGCATGCCGGTCGGTTCGATCATTACCGTTGAAGACGGTGCCGACATCGGGGCTGGAACCATTGTCGGTAAGATCCCCCGTGAAACCTCGAAAACCAAGGATATCACCGGTGGTCTACCCCGGGTGGCCGAGTTGTTCGAAGTTCGCAAGCCCAAAGAGCCGGCGATCATTTCAGAGATCGACGGCCGGGTCAGCTTCGGCAAGGAACTGAAAGGTAAGCGCCGGGTCATCGTCACGCCGGAATATGGTGAGTCGCAGGAATACCTGGTGCCCAAGTCGAAGCATATCATCGTCCATGAAGGTGACTATGTGCAGGCCGGTGAGCGGCTGATGGAGGGAACCATTGTGCCCAACGATATTCTCAGCGTCCTCGGCGTCAAGGAACTGGCCAAGTTCCTGGTCAATGAAATCCAGGAGGTCTATCGGCTCCAGGGTGTAAAGATCAACGACAAACACATCGAGGTCATCGTCCGTCAGATGCTGCGCCGGGTCATGATCACCGCCTCTGGTCATTCCAAGTTCATGATCGGCGAGCAGGTGGAATGGTGGGTCTTCGAAGACGAGCGTGACCGGCTGATAGCTGAGCGCAGATCCTTTATGGAAGAAGGCGGCACCCTCGATGAGGCTCCGATGCCGCCGGCTGCGGAACCGCTGCTGCTCGGTGTCACCAAGGCATCACTGTCGACCGAGAGTTTTATCTCGGCCGCGTCCTTCCAGGAGACCACCAAGGTTCTCACCAATGCGGCAATGGCCGGCAAGATGGATGAGCTTAAAGGTTTGAAGGAAAACGTCATCATGGGGCGGCTGATTTCGGCCGGTACCGGCATCAACCAGGATGTGACGAATTAAGTTGAGCCGTAACTATTTTTGGCTTGACACTGTATGGGCTGTGATGTAAATATTGTCTTTTGTGCCGCACCAATATTGCCTGTGGTGATTTGCTGCGGCGCATAAAGGCAGATACGATCATCTGATATTAGAGAAGGAGCAGTAAGCGCAATGCCGACAATTAATCAACTGGTACGCCAGGGCAGGAAAAAAATCGTCAAGAAGACCAATACGCCTGCACTGAAAGGATCTCCGCAAAAGCGGGGCGTGTGTGTCAGGGTTTATACCACAACACCGAAAAAACCCAACTCTGCGTTGAGAAAGGTCGCCAGGGTCCGCTTGACCAACGGTATTGAGGTTACCTCATATATTCCGGGTATCGGGCATAACCTGCAGGAGCATTCGGTTGTCCTGATCAGGGGCGGCAGGGTCAAGGACCTTCCCGGTGTACGGTATCATGTCGTCCGTGGCACGCTCGACACCTTGGGTGTCTCTGACCGCCGTCAGGGCAGGTCGAAATATGGCGCCAAAAAGCCTTCCTGATAAGGAATGGAGATATAGATATGTCCCGTAGAAAAGGTGCAGAGAAGAGAACGACCGAGCCGGATCCGCGCTACCAGAGCGTGCTGGTCTCCAAGTTCACCAACGGTTTGATGCAGCGCGGAAAAAAAAGTGTGGCCCGGCGGATTTTTTACGATGCCATGGAGATTATCGATCAGCGGGTCGGCGAAGAAGAGCCGATAGTCGTTTTCGAGCAGGCCATGGAGAACGTCCGTCCGCGGGTCGAGGTAAAGTCGAGACGCGTCGGCGGCGCCACCTATCAGGTGCCGATGGAAGTACGTCAGACCAGAAGAAATGCGCTGGCTATTCGCTGGATAATCGGGTTTTCGCAGTCACGTTCCGGCAAGTCGATGTCGGAGAAACTGGCGGCGGAGTTGCTCGATGCATATAACGAGCGTGGTGCGTCGGTCAAGAAAAAGGACGACACGCACAGAATGGCGGAAGCCAACAAAGCGTTTGCCCATTATCGCTGGTAGGAAGAGGAGCGGTCTTGCTGAGGTCAGGAGCTGAAATAACCAAGAGAGACGATGTGAGGTTTTTTGATGTCAGCTTCCAGGGATTTATCGACCATACGCAATATCGGCATCATGGCTCACATCGATGCCGGCAAGACGACTACCACCGAACGGATACTCTACTACACAGGCCGTTCGTATAAGATGGGCGAGGTTCATGACGGCAACGCCGTCATGGACTGGATGGAACAGGAGCAGGAACGGGGTATAACCATCACCTCGGCAGCTACGACCTGCACCTGGAATGATCATCAGATCAATATTATAGACACGCCGGGACATGTTGATTTCACCGTTGAGGTGGAGCGCAGCCTGCGGGTCCTGGATGGCGCTGTCGCCGTCTTCTGTGCGGTAGGCGGGGTAGAACCCCAGTCAGAAACCGTCTGGCGGCAGGCAGACAGATACGCCATCCCGCGATTGGCGTTCATCAATAAGATGGACAGGGTGGGGGCCAATTTCGATCGTTGTTTGAAAATGATGACTGATCGGCTCGGGGCCAATCCATTGCCCCTGCAGCTGCCGGTCGGCAAAGAAGCAGAGTTTGCCGGGGTCATAGACCTCGTAGAAGAGAAGATGCTCGGGTTTTCCGAGCAGTCTCTTGGACAGGAAGTGGTCGAATCAGCCATTCCTGATCACTATAGAGAAGTATTCACGGCCGCACGTATGGCGATCCTCGAGAAATTGGCCGATTTCGATGAGGATGTCATGGAAAAGTATCTTGACGATAAACCGGTTTCGGTTGACGACATTTACCGTGCACTGAGAAAGGCCACATTAGCGCTTGAAATCGTGCCGGTATTTTGCGGCAGCGCTTTCAAAAACAAAGGCATTCAGCCTCTGTTGGACAGCGTGGTCAGATATCTTCCGTCACCGGCGGATATCGGCTCCGTTGAAGGGCTCGACCGGGAGGGAGAGCCGCTGATGCGCAAAACCGGTCCGGAAGAGAAGTTCTGCGGCCTGGTGTTTAAGCTGATGAGCGACTCATTCGTCGAGAACCTCGCCTTCGTAAGGGTTTACTCGGGAATGCTCAGCCTCGGCGATAAGATTTTTAACCCGGTCAAGAAGAAGAAGGAGAAAATCTCCAAGCTTCTCAAACTTCATGCCAACAAGCGTGAAGAGGTCAAGTCGATCGGGGCGGGAGATATCGGGGCTATCGTTGGTCTCAAGTTCACCACTACCGGCGATACGCTCTGCGAAAACGGCGATTTTGTCATCCTGGAGTCGATGGATTTTCCGGACCCGGTGATCGGCGTCGCCATCGAGCCGAAAAGCAAGGCCGATGAAAAGAAGCTGATCGAGACGCTCGACAAGATTGCCCTGGAGGATCCGTCCTTCACCGTCAAAACGGATGAAGACACGGGGCAGAAGATTATCTCAGGGATGGGTGAGCTGCACCTGGAGATAATAGTCTACAGGCTGCTCAACGAGTTCAAGGTTTCCGCCAATGTCGGTAAACCGCAGGTGGCCTACAAAGAGACGATTTCTCGAAGCGTAACTGAAGAGGGACGGTTCGAGCAGACGACCGGAGCCGCACAATACGGCCACGTCATTTTGAAGATCGAACCGCTGGAACGTGGCGGCGGCTTCATCTTCAGCAGCGAAGTTGACGAGAAGACGATACCGTCGATGTTTCTCGCTGCAGTTGAGAAAGGGGTAAAAGATACCCTCGACTCAGGGCCGCTCATCGGCTACCCGCTCACCGACGTCAGGGTTACCTTGACCGGCGGCAGTTACGATGAGGATGATTCGACCGAGATGGCCTTCGGTGTGGCTGCAGCGATGGCGCTCAGAAAAGCCGGAGTCGAAGCCGATCCGGTTCTGCTGGAGCCGGTTATGGACCTGGAAATTGTAACTCCTGAGGAATATGTCGGGGATGCCATTTCCGATCTCAACGGTAAACGCGGCAAGGTTACCGGCATCGAGGCTGAAAATGCGGCCCAGGTCATCAAGGCCCATGTGCCGCTGGCTGAAATGTTCGGCTACTCGACTTCATTGAGGTCGGCAACCCAGGGACGGGCCAATTTCAGCATGCAGTTTCTGGAATATGATGTTGTGCCGCGGCCGAAAGCGGAAGCGATAATCAAGAAAATCAGAGGGATTTAGACACAATCTTTGTTGAGGAAAGACGATGTCAAAGGAAAAATTTGAGCGGACAAAGCCGCATGTGAATGTAGGGACGATCGGTCATATCGATCATGGCAAGACGACGTTGACGGCGGCGATCACACGAGTCCTGTCTACGAAGGGTCAGGCCACGTTCACCGATTTCGGTGAGATTGACAAGGCGCCCGAGGAGAAGGAGCGTGGTATTACGATAGCCACCGCGCACGTTGAGTACGAGACGGATAATCGCCATTACGCCCACGTGGACTGTCCGGGTCATGCCGACTATATCAAGAACATGATCACCGGTGCCGCCCAGATGGACGGAGCGATCCTGGTCGTGGCTGCCACCGACGGCGCCATGCCGCAGACCAGGGAGCATATCCTCCTGGCCCGCCAGGTCGGTGTCCCGGCAATGGTCGTTTTCCTGAACAAATGCGACATGGTCGATGACGAGGAACTGATCGAACTCGTCGAGATGGAACTTCGGGAACTGCTCGATAAATACGAGTTTCCCGGCGACGATATCCCCTTTGTCCAGGGCTCAGCCCTGCTGGCTCTCGAGAACCCCGAAGATGAAGAGAAATCGAAGTGTATCTGGGAGCTGATGGAAGCGGTCGACAGTTATATCCCGGAGCCTGAGCGCGATGTTGACCAGCCGTTTCTGATGCCGGTCGAGGACGTGTTCTCGATTTCCGGCCGCGGTACGGTGGCCACGGGTCGTGTTGAGCGCGGTATAGTCAAGGTCGGTGAGGAGATTGAGATCGTCGGCATCCGTCCGACGACGAAGACGACGGTGACCGGTGTCGAGATGTTTCGTAAGCTTCTTGACCAGGGCCAGGCCGGCGACAATATCGGCGCGCTGCTGCGGGGCGTCAAGCGAGACGAGGTCGAGCGCGGCCAGGTCCTGGCGAAGCCGGGTTCAATCACTCCGCACACCAGGTTCAAGGCCGAGTGCTACATCCTGAGCAAGGAAGAGGGCGGCCGTCACACGCCGTTTTTCAACGGCTATCGTCCGCAGTTTTACTTTCGGACCACGGATGTGACGGGTGTTGTGACGCTGGCTGAAGGTGTAGAGATGGTCATGCCCGGTGACAACATATCGGTTGAAGCCGAGCTGATCACACCGATCGCGATGGATGTTGGTCTTCGTTTTGCGATCCGCGAGGGCGGTCGTACGGTAGGCGCCGGCGTCATCAGTGAAATTCAGGGCTAAGGTGCAGAGATGATACCCACAGAAAAAATTCGCATTCGCCTCAAGGCGTATGACCATAAATTGCTGGATCAATCCACCCACGAGATTGTCGACACAGCGCGAAGAACCGGATCTTCTGTGGCGGGACCGATTCCGCTGCCGACGTCGATCAAGAAGTTCTGTATCCTTCGCTCGCCCCACGTCGACAAAAAGTCGCGTGAGCAGTTCGAGATGAGAACGCACCGGAGACTTCTGGACATTCTCGAGCCGACCCAGCAGACCATCGATCTGTTGATGAAGCTTGAGCTCTCCCCCGGTGTGGATGTGGAGATAAAGTTGCCCTAGACGGGGCTTCAGCAGATAAGACAGATTAAATGAAGCAGCGGATACGATCATGCCAAAGACGATAGGTATATTGGGTAAGAAAGTTGGAATGACCCGCGTTTACGACGAACTGGGATTTGCTATTCCGGTCACCGTTGTCGAGGCCGGCCCCTGTACGGTTCTGCAGGTAAAAACCGTCAAAGGGGAAGGCTACAACGCGATTCAGCTTGGTTTTAACGCCAGGAAGCCTTCCCGGGTGAACAAACCCCAGGCCGGTCATTGTAAGAAGGCGGGTGCGGACGGATTCTATCATATCCGTGAGTTCCGGGTGGAAAACCCCGAAGAGTTCGAGGTGGGTCAGCAACTGCCGCTCGATACGGTCGTCAGGATCGGCGAGCTGGTTGATGTCCAGGGCAACAGCAAAGGGCGTGGTTTTCAGGGCGTCATGCGGCGCCACGGTTTCAAAGGCGGCGGCGCGGCTCATGGTTCCGGTTTCCATCGGGCTCCGGGGTCGATCGGCTGCAGTGCCTGGCCGGCCCGGGTTATCAAAGGCAAGAAAATGCCGGGACGCATGGGCAACGATACCGTCCTGAAAAAGAATATCAAAGTTGTCGATGTCAGGCCCGAGGATAACGTCGTGCTCTTAAAAGGTTCCGTCCCCGGGGCCAAGAACGGTTTGCTGAAGATTTTTTCAAAATAACAATCAGTTAAAACCGGTCCAAGGAGAAACAAATGTCAACGGTAGAAGTCAAAAATATAAAGAACGAGAAGATCGGGGAGGTCGAGCTGAACGACCAGATCTTCAACCGTGAGGTCAAAACCTACCTGCTCCACGATGTGGTTCGGCAGCAGCGGGCCGCTAAACGGGCAGGGACCGCCAGCACCAAAACCCGCAAAGAGGTCAGGGGCTCAGGAGCCAAACCCTGGCGCCAGAAAGGCACCGGCCGGGCCCGCGCGGGAACGAGGAAATCCCCCATCTGGCGCGGCGGCGGCACAACATTTGGCCCCAAACCCCGTGACTATAATTTCAAACTCAACCGAAAGGTTCGCCAGCAGGCTATTTCGATGGCAATGTCGGCCCGTTTTCAGGAAGGCAACCTCGTCGTTCTTGACGATTTCACCATGGAGGCAATCAAGACCAGGGATTTCGTCTCAATCATGGAGGTTCTCGAGCTGAACAACGCTCTGATCGTTGTCGACGCCGAAAACGATACCCTGAGCAAATCATCACGTAATGTTCCCGGTTACAAAGTAATGAAGACCGACGGCGTGAATGTTTACGACATCCTCCTGCATGAAAAACTGGTCGTTCTGCAACCGGCAATCGAGCGGCTGGAAGAGAGGTGCACACCATGAAAAATATTCACACCATATTACAGGGGCCCTGCCTCACCGAAAAGGCAAACCTGCTGCAGGAGTTGAGCAATCAGGTGGTTTTCAAAGTACATCCTGATGCCAACAAGATCGAGATCAAGGAAGCGGTCGAGAAGATGTTCAATGTCACCGTTGGAACTGTCAGGACTACTGCCATGCGGGGCAAGCAGAAGCGAGTTGGACGTTATATCGGTTACACGAAAGGCTGGAAAAAGGCCTATGTGACCCTGGCCGAAGGCGAGATCAGTTTCGTCGACGAACTGTAGGCAGGGATTAAAGGAACCGAGTAACCGCAGAATTTAAGACCAACGCAAAGGATGGAGCGATTGGGAAATCATGGCCATAAAAACGTATAAACCAACATCACCCGGTAAAAGACATCACGTCTCAACCACCAATCCGGAGCTATCGAGCAACGGGCCTGAACGCAGCCTGCTGACGAGCATCTCCCGAAGCGGTGGCCGAAACAATTACGGTCGCATTACGGCACGGCATCGCGGCGGCGGCCACAAGCGTAAGTACCGGATTATCGACTTCAAACGAAACAAGACCGATATTACAGCCAAGGTCGTCTCGATTGAGTACGATCCTAACCGGTCGGCAAACATTGCCCTGCTCAGCTATCTCGACGGTGAGAAAAAGTATATTCTTGCACCCGACGGCATCGCTGTCGGTGACCAGATCGAGGCCGGAAACAATGTTGATATTCAGCCGGGCAACTGCCTGCCGATGTCGAATATCCCGCTGGGCACGATCATCCACAACATCGAGATGAAGATCGGCAAGGGCGGCCAACTGGTCCGCAGTGCCGGCGCCTCAGCCCAGCTCATGGCCAAAGAAGGCAGCCATGTCCTGGTACGGCTGCCTTCCGGTGAGGTGCGCAAGTTTCACAATCTGTGCAGAGCCTGTATCGGCCAGGTCGGCAACCGCGAGCATGAGAGCAAAAAGCTCGGCAAAGCCGGCCGTACGCGCTGGCTCGGCAAGCGGCCGAGTGTCCGCGGTGTGGCGATGAACCCGGTCGATCATCCGATGGGCGGCGGTGAAGGTAAGAGCTCAGGTGGTCGTCACCCCTGCACGCCGTGGGGCAAGCCGACCAAAGGCTACAAGACGAGAGGAAACAAAGCGTCTGACAAAATGATTGTCAAACGTAGATCATAATAAGGAGCAGAGCATGTCTCGTTCAGTTAAGAAAGGCCCGTTTGTCGATGATCATCTGGCGAAGAAAGTCGAGCAGGCTATCGAATCCGGTTCCCGCAAGGTTATCAAGACCTGGTCGCGGCGTTCGGATGTCACGCCCGAAATGGTTGGTTTGACCTTTGCCGTGCATAACGGCAGGAAGTTCATACCGGTTTTCGTTTCCGAGAATATGGTGGGCCACAAGCTCGGAGAGTTTTCACCGACCAGAACTTTTTTCGGTCATGCCCGGGATCGAAATAAATAGACCTACTTTTTCAGGTATGGGGAGCAGATAGAATGGAAACGAGAGCCGTTGGAAAATATATCCGTATTTCGCCGCAGAAAGCCAGATTGGTTGCTGACACGGTGCGCGGCATGAATGTCGATCAGGCCATTACCGCGCTGAAATTCACCCCGAAAAAGGGTGCCAAAATTCTGCGCAAGGTTATCGAGTCGGCTGTGGCCAATGCAACGCAGGACGACCAGATAGATGTTGACAATCTGTTTATCAAAAAGATCGCCGTGGACGGCGGACCGTCGCTGAAGCGCATCAGACCCCGAGCCATGGGACGCGCCACCAGAATCATCAAGCGTACCAGCCACATCACGGTCATTTTGGATGAAGCATAAGCAGCAGAAATTAACTGAATCAGTGAAATAAAACTCAAAGCTACTCAGTTGGAGGATCATTTTGGGCCAGAAGGTTAATCCAATAGGACTCAGGTTGAATATCACCCGTACATGGGATTCGATCTGGTATGCCGATAAAGACTACTCTTCCTATCTCATCGAAGATCAGAAGATCAGAAAGTATCTGAAAAAACGTCTTTATCATGCCGGTCTTTCAAAAACCAAGATTGAACGAACCGGAGACAAGATCAGAGTAAAACTGTTCACTGCCCGACCCGGGATCGTCATCGGTAAGAAAGGCGCTGAGATAGAGATGCTCAAAAAGGATCTGGAAAAGTTTGTCGATCGCCCGGTGACCCTGGATATCCAGGAGGTCAGAAGGCCGGAGGCCGATGCACAGCTGGTAGCAGAATCAATCGCCTCACAGCTCGAGCGCCGGGTGGCGTTCAGGCGGGCGATGAAAAAAGCCGTCAACTCCGCCCTGCGATTTGGCGTACAGGGAATCAAGATCTCCTGTGCCGGTCGACTCGGCGGTGCTGAGATGTCAAGAAGTGAGTGGGTTCGTGAAGGGAGGGTGCCGCTGCATACCCTGCGGGCCGATGTGGATTATGCGCTGGCCGAAGCCAACACCACATACGGTATTATCGGGGTTAAGGTGTGGATCTTCCACGGCGAAGTGCTTGATGAACAAGAAGGCGAGAACTGAGATATCCCGCGGGCCAGTCTCAGCGCAGATAATGTTGGGGAGTAAGACATGCTAAGTCCCAAAAAAGTACGACATAGAAAAGTATTCACCGGCAAGTTGCGGGGGAAAGCCCAGCGCGGCTCTTCCATTTCCTTTGGCGATTTCGCCCTGAAAGCGACGAGCAGCGGCAAGATGACGGCCCAGCAGATCGAGGCCGCCCGTGTTGCCATCAACCGTAAAATTAAGCGTGGCGGTAAAGTCTGGATCAGAGTTTTTCCCGACAAACCGGTCACCAAGAAGCCGGCCGAGACCAGGATGGGTAAAGGTAAGGGCAGCCCGGAATTCTGGGTAGCACCGATCAAGCCCGGCAGAATTCTGTACGAGCTGGCGGGTGTCGATGAGGAGCTGGCTGTTCGGGCTCTGACCCTGGCGGGCAACAAGCTTCCTTTTAGCACCAAGGTCATTTCTAAAAGGAGCACATTATGAAAGCCGAAGATATCAGAAAAATGAGCGGGGAAGATCTGGTCAAAAAGGAATCAGAGCTTCGCGAAGAATTGGGCAACCTCGCTTTCCAGCATGAGCTGCGGCCGCTGGAGGATACTTCACGACTGAAAATGATAAAGAAGGATATTGCGCGAATCAAGACCGTAATGAATGAGAAATCACGTGGCTAGACGGCTAATTTCTACGGTAAACGCATCACCTTACAGTGAACGCTATGAGTGAAAACAGAAAAATACGAAAAACCAGGACTGGCTCTGTTGTCAGCAATGCGATGGAAAAGACGGTGGTCGTCCGAGTCGAGAGAAAGTTTCGCCATAAACTCTATGGCAAATATGTCACGACCAGCGTCAAGTATCTCGCCGATGATCCGCAAAACAGCTGTAATGTCGGTGATTTGGTACTGATCGAAGAGTGTCGGCCTCTGAGCAAGAAAAAGCGCTGGCGCGTCAAGTCGGTTCTCGAGCAGGCCGTCTAGCGGGTTTGCATCGATTGACTGCCTGTTTAGGCGGAGAAAGAGTCAGGTGAGATTATGATACAGACAGAAACAATGCTTAATGTGGCCGACAACTCGGGAGCGCGCAAGGTCTTGTGCATCAGGGTTCTCGGCGGCACGAGAAAGAGATATGCCGGTATCGGCGATGTGATCGTGGTGACGGTCAAGGAAGCGATCCCCCATGCGAAGGTGAAGAAAGGGGACATCATGACCGCCGTTATCGTTCGTACCAAGAAAGAGATGAAGCGGATGGATGACACCTGGGTGAAATTCGATGAGAACGCTGCCGTCATCCTTTCTGCAGCAGGTGAACCGATCGGGACCCGTATTTTCGGCCCGGTTGCCCGTGAACTCAGAAACCAGGGATTCATGAAAATTATCTCGCTGGCTCCTGAAGTACTGTAGGGTCGATACTCGAGACCAGAGGAACAAATAGGTAGAATCATGGCAAAAGGCATAAATTACCTGAAGGCGGACGACCAGGTCGAAATAATCGCCGGCAAGGATAAAGGACGGGTGGGAAAAGTTTTAAAAGTCTTTCCTGCCGAGAGTAAGGCCACCGTGGAACGGATCAACATGATCAAGCGGCATACCAAGCCGAGGGATCCGGGTCAGCAGGGTCAGATCGTCGAGCGTGAGGCGCCGATTCATGTCTCCAATCTCCAGATCATCTGCCCCGAATGTGCCCAGACCGGCAGGGTCGGCAGAAAGGTCCTTGAAGATGGAACAAAAGTTCGCTTTTGCAAGAAATGCGGCGAATCGATTGAAAGCAAATAACAGGTCACTGCGACGAGTGACGTCAGGAGTTTTACATGGGTGCGCTTAAAGATTTTTATTACAACGATTGTGTACCGGCATTGAAGGAAGAGTTCGGCTACACCAATATGATGCAGGTCCCCAAGCTGGACAAGATCGTGCTCAACATGGGTCTGGGTGAGGCGGTGCAGAACCCGAAGATTGTCGAGGGTGCAGCCCAGGAACTGAGCCTGGTCGCCGGTCAGAAGGCGGTGGTCACCAACGCCAAAAAATCGATTGCCGGCTTCAAGCTCAGAGAAGGAATGCCGATTGGCTGCCGGGTGACGCTGAGGGGTGACAAGATGTATGACTTTTTCAGCAAGCTGGTCAACATTGCTCTGCCCCGGGTTCGCGACTTCAGGGGCGTCTCGCCGAAAGCCTTTGACGGCCGCGGCAATTATTCACTGGGCGTCAAGGAGCAGATAATTTTCCCTGAGATCGACTACGATAAAATCGATAAGATCAAAGGGTTGAACATTACCATCGTGACGACGGCCCCGACCAATGCAGAAGGGCTGTCACTGCTGTCGCTGATGGGGATGCCGTTTAAAAAATAATAAATCAAGCGCATATTCAGGACTCATTTGGAGGTTGGTTTGGCTAAAAAATCAATGATTGCTCGGGCGCAGCGCGAACCCAAATTCAAGGTTCGTAAATACAACCGATGTCCGCTCTGCGGACGTTCACGAGCCTACATCAGAAAGTTCGGCGTCTGCCGGATCTGTTTCAGGGCCTTGGCTTCAAAAGGTGAAATCACCGGTGTGACCAAGTCCAGTTGGTAACGTGCTGATCACGTCAAACGAAAGAGAATATTAGAAGGAGTTTTCGCTATGTCGATGAGCGATCCGCTGGCAGACATGCTGACCAGGATACGGAATGCAACGATGGTGAAATTCGATACGGTCGAAATACCGAAGTCGAAGATCAAGGTCAATGTTGCCAAAGTGCTGCAGGAAGAAGGATACATCTCAGGTTGGGAGGTCAATGACGAAGGCCCTCAGGGCACATTGATCATCAATCTGAAATACGGACCGGACGGCGATTCGGTTATAACCGGGCTGCAGCGGGTCAGTAAGCCGGGACTGCGCCAATATGCCAAGGCGGGCTCCATTCCTACGGTTTTAAACGGCCTCGGTGTTTCTATTATTTCAACATCACAGGGACTGCTCACGGACCGGGCCGCACGGAAGCTGAACGCCGGCGGCGAGATTCTGTGCCAGGTCTGGTAGAACGGCGATTAACGGAGGAAAAAATGTCCCGAATTGGAAAAATGCCTATCGATATTCCGGCCGGCACCAAAATTGAGATCAAAGGCCAGGATATATCTGTTTCCGGTAAGAACGGCAGCCTGAAGCGCAGTGTACACCCCGAAATCGACATCAAGATAGAGGACAACCAGGTCCTGGTCGGCGGCGGTGAAAACGACAAGAAGATTAATGCCTTCCGGGGGCTGACCAGGTCATTGATCAACAACATGGTGATCGGCGTCAACGATGGTTTCAAGAAAGTCCTGGTTATCGAGGGTGTCGGCTACCGTGCCAGCGCCGCGGGTAAAACGATCACCTTGAGTGTCGGATTTTCAAACCCGGTAGACTTCACCCTGCCTGACAACGTTTCAGGTGCGGTTGAAAACAATACCAAGATCGTTCTCGAGTCGATCGACAAGGAAGCTCTCGGCATGACCGCTGCCCAGATCCGTGCTATCCGCAAGCCCGAGCCTTACAAGGGCAAAGGCATCAGGTACGAGGACGAGTATATTCAGCGCAAAGCCGGCAAAACTGGTGCGGCTGCCTCTGCGTAATGACATTAATGTGTGATTTTAACTGGTTGAGATAAAGACGATGGCAAAAACAAACCCCAGTTCAGTGGCCCGGCAGAAACGGGTCAAACGGATTCGGAAAAAAATTGTTGGCACGAGCGAGCGCCCTCGTTTGCGCGTATTTAAAAGCAGCAAACACATCTATGCCCAGGTGATCGACGATTCCGCGGGCACAACGCTGGTATCGATGTCGACAATCGATAAAGGTTTTACGAGCGATGACGAAAAAGGAAAGACCGGTGATGCCAAAAAGGTCGGCATGCTGATCGCCGAAAAGGCGAAGGCGGCGGGTATTTCCCAGGTGGTTTTCGATCGGGGCGGCTGCCTCTATCATGGCCGTGTCAAGGCTCTGTCGGAAGGCGCACGCGAAGGCGGATTGGATTTTTAACTTGTATTAATGGGGGTGTCCCTTGGCAGAATTTACACGTTCGAAAGGCGAAGCGGCCGACGAACTCATTGAAAAAATTGTTTATATCAACCGTGTTGCCAAAGTTGTCAAAGGCGGCCGCCGATTCAGCTTCAGTGCTATCGTGGTGGTTGGTGACGGAAAGGGCAAGGTCGGCTATGGGCTCGGCAAGGCCAATCAGGTTCCTGAAGCCATCCGCAAAGGTATCGAGCGGGCCAGAAAAGACATGCGCTCGGTATCGCTTACCGATGTTTCCATACCGCATCAGATCATCGGCCGTTACGGAGCCGGCAAGGTATTGCTCAAGCCCGCATCCGAAGGTACCGGTGTTATCGCCGGCGGACCGGTCAGGGCGGTACTTGAAGCCGCAGGTGTTACCAATATTCTGACCAAGTGTCTTGGTTCACATAACCCGCACAATATGGTCAAGGCCACCCTGGACGGACTCAGGCGTCTGCGCAGCGCCCGCAAGATTGCGGAGATGCGCGGAAAGACGGTCGAAGAGATCCTGGCCTGAAAATTTGGCTTTTGCGAACGTATAGTGAGCAACAGAAGAAATTAATTCGATATTAGGTGTAGTCAGATGGCTGATACAATTACCTTTACCCTGGTTAAGAGCGGAATAGGCAGCACCAGGAAGACCCGGGCGACGCTGACCGGGCTGGGGCTGACCAAAATGCAGAAAACCGTTACCCGTAAAGACACTCCTGAAATCAGGGGAATGCTGGCAAAAGTGGCGCACCTCGTTCGTGTGGAGGAAGCATAAATGATATCACTGACAAATCTTTCCCCCCAGAAGGGGTCGAAAAAAGATCGCAAGCGCGTCGGCCGCGGACCCGGAAGCGGTCTCGGAAAAACGTCGGGCAGAGGTCACAAGGGGGCCAAGTCGCGTTCAGGTTATAAGTCCAAACCCGGGTTCGAGGGTGGACAGATGCCCCTGCAGCGTCGGCTTCCCAAGCGTGGTTTCACCAACAATTTCAAAAAAGAATTTGATATCGTCAGTTTGAGCCAGCTTGAACGATTCGAAGCCGGGCAGGAAGTGACCACCCAGACCCTGATCGATGCCGGAATCGTCAAAACTGGCCGGATGGCCAAGATTCTGGCCAACGGAGAGATCAGCAAAGCGCTCACCGTCACGGTAGAAAAGGCCAGCGGCCGGGCAAAAGAGCTGATCGAAAAAGCCGGCGGCAGTGTCACGGTTACTGAAGAACCGGCAGCAAAAGAATAGCACCCCAGAAGTTCCGATGAAAGTGGCCGTCTCTTCCGGGGCGGCTGCTTTTTAACGTCCAAGGACTATTATGAGCGGATTGCAGAGCGCAGCACAGATTCCAGAGCTAAGAAAAAGGCTGCTGTTTACCTTGATGATGCTGGCTGTTTACCGGATCGGCGTTCAGGTTCCGACACCGGGAATCAACAGTGAGGCCCTGACCGCCTTCTTCCAGCAGAATGCAGGCAACCTGTTCGGCATGTTCAACATGTTTTCCGGCGGAGCATTGGAGAATTTTTCCATTTTTGCCCTGGGAATCATGCCCTACATCAGTGCTTCGATTATCATGCAGCTCCTCACCGTCGTCATTCCTCAGCTCGAGGCGTTGAAAAAAGAGGGTGAATCCGGCCGCCGCAAGATTACCCAGTACACCCGTTACGGCACGGTGGTGCTCAGTGTTATCCAGGGTTCCTTTATCGCCGTTGGTCTCGAGGGAATGACCGGTCCGGGCGGGGAAATGATCGTTCTTGATCCCGGCCTCAAGTTCAAACTGATGACCATGATCACCTTGACTTCGGGAACCGCGTTTCTGATGTGGCTTGGCGAGCAGATGACCGAGCGGGGTGTTGGAAACGGTATATCGCTGATAATTTTCGCCGGTATCGTCGCCCGCGGACCATCGGCAATCATCAACTCGTTTGAACTGGTGAAGGCCGGTGAGATCCAGGTCTTCTTTGTCCCCTTCATCATCTTGATGATGTTCGGCGTCATTGGCCTGATCGTCTTTTTCGAGACGGCCCAGCGCAGGATACCGATCCAGTACGCCAAGAGGGTTGTCGGCCGCAAGGTCTACGGCGGCCAGGCTTCGCATCTGCCGCTGAAAATAAATGTCTCCGGCGTTATTCCGCCGATTTTCGCCTCGTCGATCATGATGTTTCCGGCCACCATCGGCTCCTTTATCCAGATCGACTGGGTCCAGCGTGCCTCAGCAGCCATGTCTCCGGGAACAGTCTATTACTATATCTGTTTCATCGGGTTGATTGTCTTCTTCTGCTTTTTCTATGCTGCGGTGCAGTTCAAACCCGAAGACGTGGCCGAAAACCTGCGCAAAAACGGCGGCTTCATCCCCGGCATCAGGCCGGGTAAGCGGACGGCCGAGTTTATCGACAAGGCACTCACCAGGCTGACGGTGATCGGCGCCATATACCTGAGTGCGGTCTGCGTCCTGCCGACGATTCTGATATCCAAGCTGAGCCTGCCGTTTTATTTCGGCGGCACCGCCCTGCTGATTGTGGTTGGTGTCGGCATCGATACCATCTCCCAGATTGAGTCTCACCTGGTAATGCGGAATTACGAAGGATTCATGAAGCAGGGGAGAATCAGGGGCAGGAGATAAGTCGGTGACCGCTTCGGCCAATGCTCCATCGGGCAAATCGATCACGATAAAGAGTCGTGATGAGATCCGGGTCATGGAAGAGGCGAACAGGATTGTCGCCGAGGTCCTGGTGATGCTCCAGAAAAGTGTCGAACCGGGAATCACCACCTACGAACTGGATCAGCTTGCTGAAAAGCTTTGCAACAAAAGAAAAGCGGTACCGGCTTTTAAGGGCTACCGCGGCTTTCCCGGAAGTTTATGCGTGTCGGTCAACGAAGAGGTCGTCCACGGCATACCGTCGAAGAAACGGAAGTTGAAAAAAGGCGATATCATTTCGGTTGATTTCGGCACCTTTTACAAAGGGTTTTACGGCGATTCGGCGGTGACGATTCCGGTCGGCAGTATCGATACCACCAAGCAGAAACTCTTGAAGGTAACTGATGAGTCTCTGCACAGAGCCATTGATAAGGTCAGAGTCGGCAATCGTATCGGTGATGTCTCGGCTGCGGTACAGGAGCATGTCGAAGAAAACGGTTTTTCCGTCGTCCGCCAATTTGTCGGACACGGTATCGGCACCGCGCTGCACGAGGGACCGGAAATTCCCAACTTCGCCCAGGGCAACAGTTCGCCCCGGCTGCAGGAAGGGATGGTTCTGGCGATAGAACCGATGGTCAATGCGGGAACCGCTGACGTCAAGGTGCTGCGTGACGGCTGGACCGTGGTGACCAGTGATAAAAAGCCGTCCGCCCATTTCGAGCATTCGGTGGCGGTAACGGCGGACGGGCCGCTGGTGTTGAGTTCTCGAGCACCGTTTGAGACGAGAGAGAAATAATACTTCTCTTTTTTGATGTTGTGCATTATAATTGTCTGTTTTGACGATTATTGATTAGCTCAGGATTGTTTATGGCCAAGGAAGAAGCGATAGAGGTTGAGGGAACGATTATCGAGCCGTTGCCAAACGCCATGTTCAGGGTAGAACTGGACAATGGTCACCGGGTGCTGGCCCATATTTCCGGTAAAATGCGCATGCATTTTATCAAGATATTGCCGGGCGACCGGGTAACCGTGGAGCTTTCCCCTTATGACCTGACGCGCGGCAGAGTAACCTTCAGGGCCAAAAACGCCAAGAAAAAGAAATAGGAGTTGCGTTATGAAAGTACGCTCATCGGTTAAAAAAATCTGCAGCGACTGCAAAGTCTACAAGCGCAACGGCATCGTCCGCGTGTCCTGTAAGGTTAAGAAACATAAGCAGAAGCAGGGATAATCCATATCCATAGAATAATTGCGTAAAGGAGTTACATCTTGGCACGTATAGCAGGGGTTGACCTTCCCAAAAACAAACACATGGATCGGGCTCTGACCTATATCTACGGTATTGGCCTGACTTCGGCACGGAAGATTCTCGACAGCGTCGATCTTCCCTATTCGATGAACAGCGATGATCTCAGCGGGGATGATGTTAACCGGATCCGCAAGGTGATCGAAGACGAATTTGTCGTGGAAGGTGATCGTAGAAGAGAAGTTTCCATGGATATCAAGCGGTTGATGGATCTTGGCTGTTACCGCGGCAGACGCCATCGTCTTGGCCTGCCGGTGCGGGGCCAGAAGACCAAAACCAATGCCCGGACCAGGAAAGGCCCCCGTCGCGGAGCCGTACGCCGGAAATAACATTTCATAAATCTGACAGGTAGAAAGTATGGCTGCTAAGAAGACGGAAACTCGGTCTAAACGCAAAGTAAAAAAGAATATTCCCGAAGGTATCGTGCATATCTACTCGACCTTCAACAATACCATCGTCACGATTTCCGATAAGCAGGGAAACGTGGTTTCCTGGTGCAGTTCCGGTGTCCTTGGTTTCAAGGGGTCCCGGAAGTCCACACCATTTGCCGCTCAGAACGCGGTTGCCGATGCAACCAAGAAGGCAACCGATCAGGGGATGAAAAAAGTCGAAGTCAAGGTCAAGGGACCCGGACCCGGACGTGAGGCCGCCCTGCGGGCGCTGCTCAACGCCGGTCTGGAAGTATCCAGGATCTATGACGTAACCCCGATCCCGCATAACGGGTGCAAGCCTCCTAAGCGCCGACGCGTTTAGGACGTGCGGTTTCTGCTATAATCTGAGAGGCTCGTTTCAGCATTTAATCAACGGAGGCTAAGTTGGCTAGAGATACAGAGGCAGCGTGTCGTCGCTGCAGGCGTGAAGGACTGAAGCTGTTTTTAAAAGGGGATCGGTGTTATTCCGATAAATGTTCGTTCGAACGCAGAGCATATGCCCCGGGACAGCACGGTCAGGCACGATTCAGAAAACAATCCGATTTCGCGGTTCAGCTCAGGGAAAAACAGAAGGTCAAGAGCATGTACGGTATGCTCGAAGGCCAGTTCCGGCAATATTTCAAGAAAGCTGACCAGCAAAAAGGCGTCACCGGTGAAAACCTGCTGATCATGCTCGAGCGCAGGCTCGACAACGCCATCTTCCGGATGGGATTTGCATCTTCGAGAAATCAGGCCCGCCAGCTGGTCAGGCATAAACATGTCCTGGTGAACGGCAGGAAGGTCAATATCCCGTCGTATCAGGTGTCGATCGGCGATGTCGTTTCGGTTAAAGAAAAGAGCCGGGCCAACGCGCTGGTCAATGAGAGCCTCGAGGCTGTCGAGCGTCGCGGTGTACCGAGTTGGCTTGAACTCGACAAAAAGGCCTATGCTTCGACCGTGAAAGCGCTGCCGAATCGAGAAGAGCTGACCATGCCGATTCAGGAACAGCTGATAGTAGAACTATACTCGAAATAATCAGAAACAGGAATTGCGACGGATTTTTGGTTCTTATGAGCCGGAAATCCGTCGTTATAATTGCGAGCCTGAAAGGACGAAAACGATTCGTTTCGTCTGCTGAGTCTTCCAGCCTGCCTGGCTGGTTGCACTGAATGAACAGGCTTTACAACACAAAGACATAGGGATGATATGACTCACGCTGCCGACGAGAACATACCTTTTTACCGGAATTGGCACGAGCTTATTAAGCCTGAAAAGCTTGAGACGGAGAAGGACGGCCACACCGGCTCCTACGCGAAAATCGTCTGTCAGCCGCTCGAGCGCGGGTTCGCGACAACGATCGGCAATTCATTGCGGAGAATTCTGCTCTCCTCGATCCAGGGGGCGGCGATTACCACGATCAAGATCGAAGGGGCGCTGCATGAGTTTACTACCCTCAAAGACGTGATGGAGGATGTCAGTGAGATCATTCTCAACGTCAAGCAGATCAGACTCAAGCTCAATTGCGAGGAAGCCCGGAAAATCGTCGTCGAAAAAAAAGGACCCGGTGAAATCAGGGCCGGTGATATTACCCCGTCGGCGTATGTCGAGGTAATGAATCCGGATCAGCTGATCTGTACGCTGACCGGTAATACCGAATTTACCGCCGAGATGACGGTTGAATGGGGCAAGGGCTATATGCCTGCCGAGCGCCAGGAAAAAGAAGAGCTTTCCATCGGTCAGATCCCGATCGACGCGATCTTCTCGCCGATCAAACGGATGCAGTACGTGGTTTCCCAGGCCCGGGTCGGACAGATTACCGATTATGACAAGTTGACCATGGAGATCGAGACCGACGGCAGCGTCACCCCCGAGGACTCTCTGGCCTACGCCGCCAAGATCCTCAAGGACCAGATGTCGATTTTCATTAACTTCAACGAAGATCGTGCCGAGCCGGAGAAAGAGGAAAAGACCGAGGACGACCTGCCGCCGCTCAATCCCTATCTCGATAAGCCGGTTGAGGATCTGGAGCTGTCGGTACGCTCAGCTAACTGCCTGAAGAATGCCGAGATCTATTTCATCGGTGATCTTGCTCAGAAGAGTGATCAGGAAATGCTGAAAACCAAGAATTTCGGGCGTAAATCGCTGAATGAGATCAAGACCCTGCTCGCCGATATGGGACTGACTCTTGGTATGAAGTTCGACAACTGGCAGCGACCGGAAATACCGGAAAAGAAAAAGGACTAGATTAATCAGTTGAGGATAGAATCATGAGACACGGAAAATCCGGCAGAAAACTCGGCCGCACGAGTTCACATCGCGAGGCGATGTTCAGGAATATGGTTACCTCATTGTTCGAGCATGAGCGAATCGTCACCACCGAAAAGAAAGCCAAGGAACTGCGCCCCATCGCCGAAAAGATGATCACCCTGGCCAAGCGTGGTGATCTGCACGCCAGGCGCCAGGCGCTCAGCTACATCCAGAGCCGGGACGTGGTGGCCAAGCTGTTCGACGAAATCCAGAGCCAGTTTGCTGACCGTCAGGGTGGATATACCCGGATCATCAAGACCGGTATTCGTCGGGGTGATGCCGCCCCTATGGCCATCATCGAACTGGTCGGCTACGAAGAAGATCTGGGCGAAGAGGAAGCCGAGAGCTGATCCGGGCCGTTCACGACAAAGAGAAAAGCTGGCAATGAACCTCGTTCATGTCAGCTTTTTTTGTTTTATCTGCTTATTCACCTGTACCGTTCGCTGCCTATGAGTATTTCAAAAAAATTTCCTGAAGGCTATGAGCCGCTTGGCTCTGAACCGATCACCTTCCGCTGCCACCCGGGTGTCTCCTGCTTCACCGTCTGCTGCAAGAAGGTTGAACTCGATCTCTACCCCTACGACATCGTCCGCTTGAAAAACGCTCTGGGCGTCGATTCAGAGACCTTTATGCGGACGCATACCCAGCTCCAAAAAGGGGCGAACCCCTTTTTCCCGACGGTCATGTTGAAGATGGCTGAAACGGCTGCTGGGCCGGCCTGTCCGTTTCTCTCAGATAAAGGATGCTCGGTTTATGAAGACCGGCCTACGGCCTGTCGAACCTATCCGCTGGAACGGGCGGTTGATCGTCAGCTCGAGCGCGGCCGCGTCAAAGACTATTACTTCCTGACCAGACACGACTACTGTAAAGGTCATTTCGAGCCGGAGCAGACAACGGTGAAACAATGGATCAGAAGTCAGCGGCTCGACCGCTATAACCAGCTCAATGATCTGTGGGCCGAGATCGATACCCTGTTCAACACGAACCCCTGGCAGGGCGAAGGCAGCGGCGGCCCGAAACAGCAGCTGGCCTTTATGGCCTGCTACGATATCGACGGTTTCAGGAGCTTCTGCACGCAGCAGAACCTGCTGATGCGCTACCGGTTGAACCGGGAGCAGAGAAACAGGATCGAGACCGATGATACCGAACTGCTCAAGTTCGGCTTTGACTGGCTCAAAGAGATTTTGGGTGGACGTTCGTCGCTGGTGAAAAAGTAAGCAGTTCTTACCATATCGATGGGCGCAGATGCTTGCATCGGTGTCATTGATATGGTAATAAAAGATGTTTTGCGCCTGATATCTCAGGTGCATGGGAAGCAGTTCAGCAAATACACACATCCCCAGCCAATCTGGTGTCGGCATCGTGTCGATCAACGGGGATGGAGGAACAACCAGAAGGAGGCTATTTCATGGCAAACGCAAGTGTAAAAGAGATGCTGCAGGCAGGCCTGCACTTTGGACATCAGACCAGACGCTGGAACCCGAAGATGAAACCTTACATCTACGGACCCCGCAACGGCATCTATATCATCAATCTGGATATCTCCAAGAAAATGTTCGACAAGGCCTGCGATTTCATCACCGATGAGATCGCCGGCGGCGGCTCGCTGCTCTTTGTCGGTACCAAGCGTCAGGCCCAGGCGATCATTCGCGAAGAGGCACGGCGCTGCAAGATGTTTTACGTCGACCATCGCTGGCTCGGCGGTATGATGACCAATTTTCAGACGATTAAAACCAGCGTCGATCGCCTCAAATCGATCGAATCGATGCAGGCTGACGGCTCCATCAATAAATTTCCGAAGAAGGAAATCCTGATGATGGAAAAAGAGCGCATTAAGCTCGAGCGCAACGTCGGTGGTATCAAGGACATGAGAGCACTGCCCAGTGCCATCTTTGTTGTCGATCCCCGGGCCGAGGCAATCGCCGTCAATGAAGCCAGAAAACTCAATATCCCGATTGTGGCGGTGACTGACACCAACTGCGATCCCGATGGCATAGATTACCTGATTCCGGGTAACGACGATGCCATCAAGGCGATCCGGCTGATCACCCATTATGTGGCTGAAGCCGTACTGACCGGCCAGGCCACGCGTGACGGGGAAGAAGCTTCTGATGAAGCACTCGAGGCGGCAATGGCCGATGGTGGGCAGGATGAGGCTGCAGAGCCGGCTCCTGAAGCCGCGGCAGCTGAAGCTGAGGCGGCCGACACACCGGAGCCGGCTGCTGAATAGGCTGTACAGTCCTTTTTTCGTTTATTTAGACAAAGAGGTGGTCGCCTGATCACCTCTTTTCAGTAAGCCAGCGGGTATCCCGGGCGTTTGCGACTGCTCGGGCTGCGTCAGCCTGGCACGAGAAGCAGAGAATAAATCAGATTATTGAGGCTGCACAATCCATGGAGCGGGTGCAGCAGTATGGAGGAATATCATGAAAATTACCACTCAGATGGTGAAAGAGCTGCGTGATAAGACCAGCGCCGGAATGATGGATTGCAAAAAGGCCCTGAGCGAGACCGACGGCGATATGGAAAAAGCGGTCGATCTGCTGCGTAAAAAAGGCCTTGCCGTTGCCGCCAAACGTGCCGGCCGGGCTACTTCGGAAGGTGTTGTCGAAACCTACATTCATGCCGGTGGGAAACTCGGTGTCATGGTCGAGCTCAACTGCGAAACCGATTTCGTTGCCAAGACCGACCAGTTCCGTGAACTGGCCCGTGACCTGGCCATGCATATCGCTGCGGCCAACCCGGTATCCATCGATCGTGAGAGCGTTCCCGGGGAGGTGCTGGCCCGCGAGAAAGAGATCTATGTCCAGCAGGCCCTGGAATCGGGAAAACCGGAGAATATCGTCGATAAAATCGTTTCGGGTAAGATCGACAAGTTCCTTTCCGAAATCTGCCTGCTCGAGCAGAAATACGTCAAGAATCCTGACCTCAGCGTTCAGGATCTGCTCACCGACTGTGTCGGCAAGATGGGAGAAAACATCTCGGTGAAAAGATTCGCACGTTTCCAGATTGGTGTAGAGTAGAGTCTTAACAGGGGACAATCCGATGCAGATCAAATATCAGCGCATATTGTTGAAATTAAGCGGTGAAGCACTGATGGGCAATGATTCGTTTGGAATCAATACCTCGGTGCTTGACTTCGTTGCATCGGAAATAAAAGCGGTTGTCGCTCTCGGGGTGGAAATCGGTCTGGTGATCGGTGCCGGGAATATTTTTCGGGGCGTGGCCGGAGCCAGCAAAGGCATGGATCGCTCAACCGCCGACAATATGGGCATGCTGGCCACGGTTATGAACAGCCTGGCCATGCAGGACGCCCTCGAGCGCAGCGGCGTCGATACCAGGGTACAGTCGGCGATTCCGATGCAGTCGGTATGCGAACCCTATATCAGGAGACGGGCAACCAGGCACCTCGAAAAAGGGCGTACCGTCATTTTCGCTGCCGGTACCGGCAATCCTTACTTTACCACCGATTCTGCGGGCGTGCTGCGGGCACTCGAGATCGACGCCGACCTGATCATCAAGGCCACCAAGGTTGATGGCGTTTATGACAAAGATCCGGTAAAATATTCTGATGCGGTCAAATACGATCACTTGACGTACGACACGGTTCTGAAACAGGGGCTCCGGGTTATGGATGCAGCCGGAATCGCCCTGGCCAAGGAGGATAATAAGCCTATCCTGGTGATGAACATGGCTGTGGCCGGCAATATCATCAGAGCGGTGTCCGGTGAAAATGTCGGGACTCTGATCAGCACGGAGTAACAGCAGCCGGCAACTAAACGAAAACAGGTGAGAATATGAGCGATGTGATTCTGGAAATGTCTGAAAAAATGGATAAAAGCGTCGATGCGTTTAAAAATGAACTCGCCAAAGTTCGCACCGGTCGGGCCTCGCTGGCCCTGCTCGACGGAATTCAGGTTGATGCCTACGGCAGCGTTATGCCGCTGAACCAGGTGAGCACCTTGACGATTCCGGAGAGCAGAACCATTGCCATTCAGCCCTGGGACCCGCAGGTACTCGGCAGTATCGAAAAAGCGATTCTCAAATCAGACATCGGTCTGACCCCGGCCAACGACGGTAAAATCATCCGCCTCAACATTCCCCAGTTGACCGAGGAGCGCCGCAAGGAACTGGTCAAGCAGGTCAAGAAGGTGGCCGAGGAATTTCGCGTGGCGGTACGAAACGCCCGCCGGGATGCCATCGATCAGCTCAAGCAGCAGAAAAAGGATAAGGACATCTCCGAAGACGATCTGTTCAAACTTCAAGATGATGCCCAGTCTGAAACCGACGACTATATTGCCCAGATCGACGAGATCAGCGCCGCCAAGGAAAAAGAGGTGATGGACGTCTGAGAGCGGTGAATATCTGCCGCTTCATGGTCCTGATACCGATCAATGACTGTATCGGCCCCACTCGATCCCAATCGGATACCGCGCCACGTGGCCATCGTCATGGACGGCAATGGCCGCTGGGCGAAACAGCGCAGAAAACCACGACTATACGGCCATAAGGTTGGAGCCGATTCGGTGCGTGAAGTTGTCGAGGTCTCGCGGGAAATCGGTATCGGCCATCTCACCCTCTACGCCTTTTCAGCGGAGAACTGGAAGCGTCCCAGGCAGGAAGTTTCAGGCCTGATGAATATTCTCAAATCCTACCTGGTATCGGAGTTGGGCCGGCTCGAAAAAAATAAGATCCGGCTGAGCTGCATCGGAGATATTTCCCAACTGCCCGATAGCGTCCGTAAAACCCTGGAAGATACAATCAGCCGCACCGCCGGCAACGACAAGATGGTGCTTAACCTGGCCTTGAGCTACGGTGCCAGAGACGAGATCTGCATGGCGGTCCGTGATATCGCCGAAGCTTTTCGGCAGGGAGATTTCCTGCCGGAGCAGATCGACCACCAGCTCATTTCCGAGCATCTTTACACGGCAGGTCAGCCGGACCCCGACCTGCTGATCCGAACCGGCGGGGAACAGCGCTTATCCAATTTTCTGCTCTGGCAGGCTTCTTATGCCGAGATCTACTTTACCGAGACCATGTGGCCCGACTTCAGAAAGCAGGCCTTTCTCGATGCCCTGATCGATTTTCAGGGGCGGGAGCGCCGCTTCGGCAAGACCGGCGAGCAGCTCCGGGGATCCGCTTTATGAACCGTGTCGTGCCGGGCATATTGCTGGCTGCAGGCTGGCTGCTGCTGCTGATCTTCGGCTCCTTTCTGCTGTTCTGGGGCGTGCTGCTGGTGATTGCTTTTATTGGTGCCCGGGAATACTGTACCATGGCGCTTACCGATCTACTCTATGAGTCAGACCGGGTTCTGCTGCCGCTGCTGCTCATGCTGCCCGTCATCTTTTCTGTTTTCAGCCCGCTCAATGGTGCCGCCGTTTCGGCTGGTCTGCTGCTCGGCTTTATCAGCCTGGCCCTCTATGTTCTGTATCACTATGGTCGCTTCGAGGCACCGCTTTTCATCATGTCGAGGACGATGCTCGGTCTCGTTTATGTCGGTTTTCTCGCAGCCCATCTCGTTCTGATCAGAGGCTTGGAAGATGGCGCCTGCTGGCTGATTATTCTGACTGCGGTGACGGCGGGCTCCGATACCGGTGCCTATGTTGTCGGTTCGAAATGGGGCCGCCGCAAGCTGTGTCCTTCGATCAGCCCCAATAAAACCGTTGAAGGGGCTCTTGGCGGGATGGCCGGAGGCGTCATCGCCGGTGTTGCGCTCTCTTTTATTTTCAGCGTTGCGGCACCACTCTGGTCTGTGGCTCTGCTGGCTGCCGGCCTTGGTGCCGTCGGTATGTTCGGTGATCTGATCGAGTCAATCATTAAACGGGGCTTTCGGGTCAAGGATTCAGGAACGTTGCTTGGCGGTCACGGCGGTGTCCTGGACCGTATCGATTCGCTCCTGCTGGCCGGCCCGGTGCTTTATTATATCCTTATCTTTTCAGGTTTTTGATGAAGAAACTCGCCCTGCTTGGTTCCACTGGTTCAATCGGAGTCAATGTCTTAAATATCGTCCGTCAGTTTCCGCAACGTTTTCAGATCTGCGGCCTCGCTGCCGGCCGCAATGTCAAGCTGCTCAGCGACCAGGTACTCGAGTTCAAGCCGGAACTCGTCTCGGTGATCGATGAGGAGCACCGGGCAGCATTAACCGATCTGCTGCCGGCCGGCTATCACGAGCGTATCGTTTTCGGCACAGAGGGGAATGTGGCGGTGGCCGCGCTGGCGGATACCGATATGACCATCTGTGCCGTCGTCGGGGCCGCCGGTCTGCTGCCGACCATCGCCGCCATCGAAGCCGGTAAGGATATTGGACTTGCCAACAAAGAGACCCTGGTGGTGGCCGGTCACCTGGTCATGGAGAAAGTCAGGGATAAGGGTGTCCGGCTGCTGCCGATCGACTCCGAGCACAGCGCTATATTCCAGGCGCTTGAAGCCGGACGGCGTCAGGATGTTTCGCAGCTGATTCTTACCGCTTCGGGGGGCCCGTTCCTGCATACCCGGCGAGAAGACCTGCTGGCGGTGACCTGTGAAGAGGCGCTCAATCACCCGAACTGGAGCATGGGCAAAAAGATCAGCATCGATTCAGCCACCCTGATGAATAAGGGACTCGAGGTAATCGAGGCGCACTGGCTCTTCGACATGGAGCCCGCTTCTATCAGCGTGGTCGTCCATCCCCAGTCCATTGTCCATTCACTGGTCGAGTATCAGGACGGCTCGGTGCTGGCCCAGCTCGGTATTCCGGATATGAAGATACCGATCGCCTATGCACTCTCCTATCCCGAGCGCATAGCCCTGGGCCTGAAACCGCTGAACCTCTGGCAGTGCAGCGATCTCGAGTTCTACGAACCTGACTATGACCGCTTTCCTGCTCTGCGTCTGGCGTTTGAGGCGCTGGAGCGGGGCGGCACCAGCAGCGCCGTCTTGAATGCTGCAAATGAGGTGGCGGTTGCGGCCTTTCTCGATATGAAAATCGATTTCCCCCGGATCGCCGCCATCGTCGGCCAGACCATGGCTGCGGTTGAAAACGGAACCGATCTGGATCTCGATTCGCTGCTGCAGGCTGATAGTGAAGCCAGAACATTTGCTCAATCATTAATCGCCCGCTGATACATCCGGGCATCATCTGTTTTCAGCATCAATTATGAATACGCTTGTTTCCTTTATCGTTGTTCTTGGAGTTCTCATTTTTGTCCATGAACTCGGCCATTTCCTGTTTGCCAAGCTGTTTCGGGTCAAAGTACTCAAATTTTCCCTGGGGTTTGGCCCGAAGCTGATCAGCAAGACCGTTGGTGAAACCGAGTACCTGATCTCCGCATTTCCGCTCGGCGGTTATGTCAAAATGCTCGGTGAAAATCCCGAGGAGGCGGCCGATGCCGAGGACAGTGAACGCTCGTTTGCCGCCCGGCCGGTCTGGAATCGTTTTTTTATCGTCCTGGCGGGACCGCTCTTCAACCTGCTCTTTTCGGTGCTGCTCTTCTTCATGATTTTCATGGTCATGGGAATTCCGGAAAACCGGGACAGCACCGTCATTGGCCAGGTGAGTCCGGATTCCCCGGCAGAGCAGGCCGGTATCGAGGCGGGCGATATGATCGTCGATATAAGCGGTCAGGGTATAGCTACCTGGATGGATGTCTTGAACAGTGTCTCGTCGAGCAACGGCGAAGAACTGCAGTTCACCGTCAGGCGCGGCACAGAAGAGCTTGTTTTGTCCATCACCCCTGAGCTTGACAGCGTCACCAACGTCTTTGGTGAAGAGGTCGAGCAGCGCTTCATGATCGGTATCGTCAAAAAAGAGCAGATCGAATACCAGCGGGTCGGCCCGATCGCAGCGATGCAGGCGGGGATCTGGCAGACCTGGATGTTCATCTACCTGACCTTCATGGGAGTGGTGAAGATTATTCAGAATGTCGTTCCGGCATCGGAACTGGGAGGGCCTATCCTGATCGCCCAGCTCGCCGGGGAGCAGGCCCGGGCCGGCTGGCTCAACCTGGCCCATTTCATGGGTTTGCTCAGTGTCAACCTGGGTATTTTGAACCTGCTGCCGATCCCGGTTCTGGACGGCGGCCATCTGGTCTTTTTGACTGTTGAAGGGATCCGTCGCAAGCCGCTGAACGAGCGGGCCCAGATCCTCGCTCAGCAGGTCGGTATTGCCCTGCTCGGCACCCTGATGCTGTTTGTTTTTTATAACGATATCGTCAGAATTTTCAGCCAATGAAATCCGCTGCTCTGATATTGTCGATTGAGACCGCCACCAACTGCTGTTCGATAGCCCTCACCAGCGGCGGTTTTAGTGATGGCAGTCTACGGGGTATGCTGCGTTTCGACTCAGGTGTCAGTCACTCACGCAAACTGCTCGATTCGATCGACTGGCTCCTGAAAACGCTGGAGATGACGCCGGCAGATCTTGGTGCCATTGCGGTGGGTACCGGTCCCGGCAGTTTTACCGGGCTGCGGATCGGTATGGCCACGGCCAAGGGGCTGGCGCACGGGACCTCGCTGCCGCTGATCGGTATTTCATCGCTTGATAGTGCAGCTGTTTCGGTCTTTTCCGAGCGGCTGATCTGCGTGGTCATGGATGCCAGAAAAAAGGAGGTCTACTGCTGTTTCTACCGCTGCCGCCCCGGCCAGGTTGCCGCCAGGTGTTCCGAGCCGATGGTGATCGAACCGGAGCGTCTTGCTGAAGAGATCGACGAGCCGGTGACCATGGCGGGCGACGGGCTCCATGTTTATAGTGAGCTGTTCAAGCAGGAACTGGGGGAGCGGGTGGAAATGAGACCCTGGATCAGCTCGCCCTCGGCTGACAATATCGGTTTTCTGGCGGCGGCTAAATTGGCCGATAAGGATTTTCTCGATCTTGACCGGGCCAAGCCTGACTACGTGCGTTCTTCCGATGCCCAGCTGAGTCTGGTAAGTCCTCTGGACAAGCAATAAGGAAACCATGATCTCCAGGCGGAAAACGAAACAGATTCATGTTGGTGATGTCGCTGTGGGCGGTGCTGCACCGATCTGCGTCCAGTCGATGACCAACACCGACAGCGCCGATGTCGCCGGCACGGTTGCCCAGATCAGTCGCCTGCAGGAAGCGGGCTGCGAGATCATCCGGGTTGCGGTTCCCGACATGGGTGCGGCTGCGGCCCTGAAATCGATTCGTGAGCAGATATCGATCCCGCTGATCGGCGATATTCACTTTGACTTTCGTCTTGCCGTTGCGGCGATGGAGCACGGTGCCCAGGGCATTCGAATAAATCCGGGCAATCTCGGCGGCTCCGATAAGCTCAAGCGTGTGGTCGATGCGGCCAGGGCACACCGGGTTCCGATCCGGGTCGGCGTGAACAGCGGCTCGGTGGAAAAAGATCTGCTCGAGCGCTACGGCTATCCGACCGCGGAAAATCCCGAGGCGCTGGTCGAAAGCGCCCTGAGAAATGTCCGCCTGATCGAAGATTTCGGCTACCGGGAGATCAAGGTCTCCATCAAGTCGGCCGATGTGCTGACGACCATAACCAGTTACCGCATCCTCTCCGGGCGGCTCGACTACCCGCTGCATATCGGAGTGACCGAGGCAGGCGGCCTGATCGGCGGCACGGTCAAGTCAAGCGTTGCTCTTGGTATCCTGCTCTATGAGGGGATCGGGGATACCTTTAGAATTTCTCTGACCAGAGACCCGGTCGAGGAAGTCCGGGTGGCATACGAACTTCTGCGAGCGCTGAAGATCAGAGAGCGCGGTCCAGAACTGATTTCCTGTCCGACCTGCGGCCGTACCGGAATCGATCTGTTTTCTCTGGCCCAGGAAGTGGAAAACTATATCCAGACCATGAAGTCACCGCTCAAGGTGGCGGTTATGGGGTGCGTGGTCAACGGTCCCGGAGAGGCCCGAGAGGCCGATATCGGCGTGGCCGGCGGGCGCGGATTCGGCATCATTTTTAAAAAGGGCGAAATAATCAAGCGCGTGCCTGAAGAAGATCTGTTGTCGGAATTCATGAACGAACTCAAAGAGATGGAGGCTGAGCGGTTGCAAGAGCAGAAATAGTTGAAATCTTTAATTAAAATAAAAAAAGGAAACAATGCGCTACTCACAGATACTCATCCCCACATTAAAAGAGGTTCCGGCTGAAGCCGAAGTGATCAGCCACCAGCTGATGCTGCGCGGCGGTTTCATCAAAAAGCTGACGTCCGGCGTTTATACGTATATGCCGTATGGTTTGGCGGCCATCAGAAAAGTTGAAAACATCGTCCGTGAGGAGATGAACCGGGCCGGTGCTCAGGAATTGTCCATGCCGATGGTGCAGCCCGCCGATCTCTGGCAGGAGTCCGGCCGCTACGAGAAGTACGGGCCCGAGCTGCTGCGTTTCAAGGATCGCCATGAACGCGAATCGTGCCTGGGTCCGACCCATGAGGAAGTCATCACCGACATCGCCCGCAAGGAACTGCATTCCTATCGTGATCTGCCGGTCAACCTCTACCAGATCCAGACCAAGTTCAGGGATGAAATCCGGCCCCGGTTCGGTCTGATGCGTGGCCGTGAGTTCATCATGAAGGACGCCTACTCGTTCGATGTCGACGATGCGGCAGCGGAGGTTTCGTACAGTAAAATGTATGACGCCTACAACCGGATTTTCGAGCGCTGCGGCCTTGATTTTCGCTGCGTACAGGCCGATTCAGGCGCGATCGGCGGCAGCTTTTCCCACGAGTTCATGGTCCTGGCCGAAACGGGTGAGGACACCATCGCTGTCTGCAATGTATGCAGTTGGGCGGCCAACCTGGAAAAAGCTGAAGTGACCATGGCCGAGGCCGTATCATCGGAGGAACTGCTGGAGATGGCCAAAGTCGAGACACCGGGCAAGCGCAAAGTCAAAACGGTGTGCGAATTTCTCGGAATCGGTCCGCAACAGCTCGTCAAGACCCTGATCTATCTGGCCGATGCAGAGCCGGTCGCTGTGCTGCTTCGGGGAGACCGTGAGGTGGAAGATGTAAAGGTCAAGAATTATCTTGGCGTCACCGATCTGCGGCTGGCTGATGATAAGGAGACCTTTGACGCTACCGGCGTACCAACCGGTTACCTGGGGCCGGTCGGCATGAAGCTGCGCATGCTTGCCGATCAGGAGGTAACGGCCATGGTCAATTTGACGGCCGGCGCCAATGAAAAGAATGTTCACCTGCAAAATGTCAACTACGGCCGTGATTTTCAGGTGGACGAGGTCGGCGATTTCAGGCAGCTCAGCGAACAGGACGACTGTCCATCGTGCGGCGGCGACATCCGGCTTGTCGAAGGCATCGAGGTCGGGCATATCTTCAAGCTTGGCACCGCCTATTCCGAGTCGATGCAGGCCTACTTTCAGGACAGTGACGGCAGTGAGCGGCCGTTGGTCATGGGCTGCTACGGTATCGGGGTCAGCCGGGTCGTTGCCGCGACCATCGAGCAGAACCACGATGAAAACGGCATCATCTTCCCGGTGCCGCTGGCTCCCTACCAGGTCGCACTACTCAATCTCGACCTCAAGGACAAGGAGGTGAGTGAAGCGGCTGAGCGTATCTACCGCGAACTCGGCAGCGCCGGTGTCGATGTTTTTATCGACGATCGAGACGAGCGCCCGGGAATCAAGTTCAAGGATGCGGATCTGCTTGGCTTTCCTTACCGTATAACGGTCGGCAGGCGCTTCAAGGAAAATGCGCAGGTCGAGGTGCGGCGCAGAAGAGACGGCAAAACCGAAGATGTGGCGATCGATGAGGTCGTCGCTTATATAACCTCTAAACTCGGCAGGTAGACTGACCCGGTGGGTAAGAACGTACTGCAGGACTCGGCGGTGAATCCAGGCGGTTTGAAACTGCTGGCTGCCAACTATCTTCACGATGTCGACCTGAGCCCGATTGACGAAGCCTGGGAGCTTGCCGTCAGGGTGCACAGCGGCGCTAAACACTTTTCCGGCGAACCCTACCTGATTCATGCGCTGGAAGTGGCTTCCACCCTGGCTTCGATGCATCTCGATCTGGATACGATTCTTTCGGGGCTGCTGCACGGAGCCCTGAAAAACGGGGTCGCCTTCGAGGAGTTGGAGAAGAAGTTTGGCCGCGACGTGGCCTATATCGTCAGCGGTACCACCAAGATAACCAGCGTCCAGTATAATAACCGCCTCGCCAGTCAGGCCGAGAACGTCAGAAAGATGCTGCTGGCCATGGCCACCGACATCAGGGTCCTGCTGGTGCGGCTGATCGACCGGCTTCAGGATATGCTGCTGCTCGACCTGGTTGATCGCCAGCGCCAGATCGAGGTGGCCCGCGAGACCATGGACCTTTATGCCCCGCTGGCCAGCAGGCTGGGCATCGACTGGCTGAAACGCCAGCTCGAGGACTTCGCTTTCAGGTATCTCTATCCGGCCGAATATGAAGACCTGAACACCCGGCTCGAGAGTTCGCTGACCGAGCGCCAGAGTTATGTGGATGAGATGATCGCTATCCTCTATGAAAAGCTCAGGCAGGGAGATGTCAACCCGACCCGGATTCTCGGCCGGCCCAAGCATCTCTACTCGATCTATAAAAAACTCGTTGCCCAGGACATCCCGCTGGAACGGGTCTATGACAAGGTTGCCTTCAGGATCATTGTTCAGGAGGTCAAGGAGTGCTACGAGGCATTGGGAATAATCCATGCCAACTGGTCACCGCTGCCGAACCGGATAAAGGATTTCATCTCGGTACCAAAATCCAACAACTATCAGTCGATGCATACGACGGTAGCCGGGCCGCGGGGTCATTTTATCGAAATACAGATCAGAACCGAAGATATGGACCGGGTGGCTCAGGAAGGTGTCGCCGCCCACTGGGCCTACAAGGAAGGCCAGAAAGTCGAAGAAAGAGATGCACGATTGTTCAGGGACTTGAAAACCCTGGTCAATTCGCTGCAGGATGTGGAGGACTCGAGGGAGTTTCTGGAAAGCCTCAGGGGCGAATTGTACGATCCCGAGGTCTACGCGCTGACGCCGAACGGCGAAGTGAAGGAATTTCCGGCCCGGAGCTGCCCGATCGATTTTGCCTATGCGATCCATACCGAAGTCGGCAACCGCTGCTCCGGTGCCAAGGTCAACGGCCGCCTCGTACCGCTTAAATATGAGCTTCAGAATGGGGATATCGTCGAGATAATCACCTCACCGAAACAGACGCCGCGGCGCGGCTGGCTCGACCTGGTCAAGACCAGCAGGGCCCGGGCCCGGATCCGTTCCTGGTTCCGCCGCGAGGAACGGGACAAGGCCTATGCTCTGGGTCGGGAGATGTGTGAGCGGGAACTGAAAAAGCATGATATGACGCTGAAGCGGCTGGTCAAGAGCGGCCATATCAAATTGCTGCTCAAGTCGCTGCGCTGCAACTCCCTGGACGATATGCTCGTTAAGGTCGGCAGCGGCGCTATCACCATTGAAAACCTGGTCAAGGCTCTCGATCCTCCGGAGATGCGCAGGGAGCGCGAACCAACTCCATCCGAGATGACGCCGGAGCAGATAGCCGAGCTGATGGCTTCCCAGGTCCGTTCGGGAACAAGCCGCAGCGGTTCGGCGATCAGCATCGACGGTATCGACGATATGCTCGCCAAAGTTTCCCAGTGCTGCAACCCGGTGCCCGGGGATCCGATCGTTGGCTTCATCACAACGGGGCGGGGTGTTTCGGTCCATAAAGCCGATTGTGTCAACCTGCTCAGTTCTGATCCGCAGCGCTGGATCGAGGTGTTCTGGAACTCTCAGGAGAACCAGAGCTACCGGGTGGAGGTGCAGGTTACCGCTGAAAACCGCCGCGGCATATTCGCCGATATCAGCTCCGCCATCAGCGCCGACATGGCCACCATCGTTGAAATTTCCGCCCATGTCACACCCGAGGACCGGGCCGAATTCAGTATTGCGCTCGAGGTGACGAATCTGGATCACCTGCAGCAGATTCTTCTCCACCTGCGTCATATGGAAGCGGTCATCTCCGCCCGAAGGATCTGATCGTGTCATATTCATCGATCACCATACCGACCTGCAGCGTCTGCGGCAACGAGGCCGACCCCGGCGGCAAAGCCTGCCGCTTTTGCGGCGCTGATATCGCCGCTGCATCATCGCCTTTACGAAGTGGTGCTGTTCATCGTACTGTCAATATCGAGCGGGGCCGGCCGCCGGTTGAAACGGCGCTGAAGAATATGGAAAACGAGCTCGGCAGGGCTGCTTCAGACGGTGTAGCGGTTGTCACCCTGATCCACGGCTACGGGTCGTCCGGAAAAGGCGGTCGGATCCGAACGGAATGCCGCAAGGTCCTCGATCATCTCAAAGAGCTGGGGAAAATCAATCAGTTCATTGCAGGCGAGCATTTCAAGAAACGAAGCGGAGCGGGAAAGGCTCTATTGCAGCGCTTTCCAAACCTGGTTCATGACTGCGGTTCGGATTTTTCCAATCCGGGGGTAACGATCGTCGTTATATGATTTGATAAAGACCAGTATCGGCATTATTGTCACTCTCATTCGGCATAACATCAATGCAAAACTGATGATCTCTCAGGCACAACGAACATCATGCATGGTTGGTCTGATCATCGTACATCAACAAGGAGAAATAATGAAACCTGTGAAACCACTATTGACAGCGGCCCTGTTTGGCCTGATAACCCTTCCGCTGGCCGTGAACGCGACTGATGGAGACAACGTACTTGAAACAAACAAGGACAAGGTTAGCTACAGCATCGGGATCGATCTCGGAACCTATCTGACCAGCATGAAAGGCAAGGTCGACTTTGACATTCTCAAGCAGGGACTCGATGACGGCTTCATGGGTGTCGAGCCGAAGCTGAGCAAAGAAGAGATGACCGCCGCCCAGGAGGAATTCGCCGCCACCATCCAGGCCGAGCAGGAAGCTCTGATGGCGGAGATGATGGAAAAAAACAGCGCCGCCGGTGCGCTCTATCTTGAAGAGAACAAAACAAGAGAAGGCGTCACAACCACCGACAGCGGGCTGCAGTTTGAAGTGCTCGAGACCGGCGACGGCGAAGTACCCACGGCTGAAGATACGGTGAAGGTCCACTATGTCGGCACCCTGATCGACGGCACTGAGTTCGACAGCTCGATCAAGCGCGGCGAGCCGGTAACGTTTCCGGTGGGCCAGGTTATTCCGGGCTGGACCGAGGCGCTTCAGCAGATGCAGGTCGGCTCCAGACACCGGGTTGTCATTCCGGCGGAGCTTGCCTACGGCGAAGCCGGCGCCCCGCCGGTGATTGAGCCCAACTCCGTTCTTATCTTCGAGATCGAACTGCTGGGTATCGAGGAGCCGATGGCCCAAGAAGCTGAAACTCCGGCAGCTGAGGCAGCGGAAGAAAAGAAAAGCGAATAAACCTTTTCAGCCGGAATAATAAAGGGGAGGACGGCCGTACCGTTCTCCCCTTTTTATTTCTGGTCTTTGATTTTTTGCAAGGTACCCATAAGATTTAAACAGTCGCCGGCTCTCTGATCTGGAGCGGTTCAGCTTTGCCAAGTACCGTGTTGGCCAGGCGGATATGGCCGATATCCTCCCAGGCTCTGCCCAGCAATGAAGTACCGTACGCATCTGCTGCAACCGGGTCGTAGGCGGCCAGGATTTTGTTGACCGGCGGCTTGCAGGTCGGCCCCCACAAATGAGCCTGGGCCATGCCGACGGCAGCATCGACAATGGTGAAATCCGGTGCGCGGTAGCGGTTCAGATCATAGACCGCCTCGTCGAGCTGCAGGTGAAACGACGATTTACCCCAGGCTCCGCCCTGCTGGTAATGGGCCGGAGGGGCACAGCCCATCATGTTTTTCATGGTCAGGGTAACACGGCACATGGAGTGGGCCTTGAGCACCGGCACGGAGATCAGAAAGCAGTTGAATAGAATCTCCGGCAGATAGATTTCCGGCCAGCGGCCAAACCCCGGCTCAACCAGGTGTCGGCACGGTTCGATGTTCAGATCGATAAGCTCGACCCGCGGTTTTTTCTTCAGCCTCAGATAGCCCAGCTGTTCGAAGCAGTGGAAGGTGTCGTACTCGAGCGAGCCGGTTCCTTCGCCGACGATGATCTCACTGTCCGGGCTGCATATCAGAAGATAATCCACCAGGGCTTCGATAATATCGACATGAGTGGTTATCGGCGGCGCCAGCGCTTCCACCAGGTTGGGCTTGATCAGGATTGTCCGCTGCCCCGACACCGCTTCGGGCAGGCCGGCCGCATCGAGGACAGGTGGCAATGAGCTGCGATAGGTGTCGAGCTGTGTGCTCCAGACGACGCCTTCTTGTGGCGTTGAAACAGGGCTTGAATCGTTCACGATCATCACTTGAAAAAGCTAGCAGATTACATAGCGATGTTTCCCGGCGAATCGTCGCTATAGGGTTAACTGTCTTGTTTGTTCAACAGATAGAGGCCGATCGCCGTAAACAGTATATGGACTGAAAAGGCTGCAGGGAGCGGCATAAAGTGTCCCGCCTTAGCCAGTGATTGCAGAGCGCCCCAGACTCCCCAGGCAATAAATGCCATAAAACAGCTGATCGGAATAGCGATCGACAGGTCTCTGCCCCACCTCCGGTAAGAGATAATCAGAATGGGCAGTCCGAGCAGCAGAAGTGCGGGGCCGAGCAGCAGGTATGAAATTCGGCTGTAGAATTCCGTCACCGCTTTTAATTTTTCCGAGTCTCTGTCCTGGTCACCGACATTCTTGTAGAGGGTGACCAACGACATTTCTGCCGACTCATATTCGGGCACCAGAAAATCCTCGGGAGTCTCGGGAAAGGAAAACATCCAGAATTTGAATGGCTTCGAGACAAATTCATCGCTCTGCATGTCTTCGATCATCTGGCCGCTCGAACACTCCCAGCTGACATTATTCCAACTGCAGTATTCAGCCGCCACCATCGATCTGATATTGAAGTTTTCATCCCAGGCGGAATAGGAGAAATCCTTGAAGATCATTTTCTCTTTGTTCGGCCACTGAAATGAATAGAACCCTTCACTGCCTTTGAAATAGTAACGGCCGTTTCTGAAAATTCCCAGCGGTACCTTGCCCCGAACCTGTTCGTACCAGATGTCGTTGGTGACGGCGATCGTTTTGGGCAGCAGAAATTGGGCTGCGAGGATAAACAATAATGTTGAAGCAAGGGCGCCGACCAGAATGGGCCGCAGGATCGTGCGCAGCGGGATGCCGCCTGCCTTGAGAGCCAGCAGTTCATTGTTGCTGTTTAAAATTCCCAGGGTGATCACCCCGGAGAGCAGGATCAGCACCGGACCGAGCTGGTCAACGACGTAGGGTACGTTGAGCATGAAGAAGCTGATTACCAGAGACATGGGTTCCCCGGCTTCGGAGAATTCGTCGAACTTCTCGAAAAAATCGATCAGCAGGTATAGAGCCGAGAAGCCGACGGTCAAGGTCAAAAAATGCCGGACGTACTGGCTGAGCAGGTATCTGGTGAGCAGCTGCATGACGGTTCAGTGATCAGTGAACGAAGTCATTGGCGATCATGAAACCTGCAGCGACAAGGCAGAGGCCGATAATATTACTTACTAATATATAACTGATTGCGTACATCGGTTCACCCACCTTGAAAAATTGTATGTTTTCTCTGGCAAAAGTTGAAAAGGTGGTGAATCCTCCAAGAACCCCGGTAAAGAGAAACAGCCTGTATTCATGACTGATCGGCAGGCGCTCGAAATAGCCCCAGAGCAGCCCGATCAGAAAACAGCCGATCAGGTTGGCCGTCAATGTCTCGAAGGGAAAGCGGGACGGCGCTTTAGCCTCGACAGCAAGCGACACCAGGTATCTGCCGCAGGAACCGATTGCACCTCCCAGTGCTACTGCAAGAAAATTGAGCATAGTCCTCCCGAAAAAGGCATGGAATAAACAGAGATCAAAACTGTTTACCTACCATCCCCCCCTGTTCCAGTCAAGAATTTGAGGTGCAAGGATATTACGGAGTGGCGTCCAAATCCGGGTAAAAGGCTGCCTGGCGGCAGAGGCACCAGTGCAAACTAAATAGCTTGTGATTATAATTGCAGTAATTACTTTACCTTATGGTTGATGGACTGGCTTGAATTTTATATTTGACCTGTGTTATACTGGCGGCTCGTTCTGCTCTCCGGCAATCCGAAAAGATACTGCGCCGGACAGCGTCTTCAGTCTCGGCTACGGTTCGGAGTGAAGCGAGACGAAATTTAACAGGAGGTGGCTGAAAATCTCTTGTGCGGGTAAGCGGGGAACGCCAGGTCATACTGCTGGCTGTTTGTCCGTCGCGGATCGGCACCACGGACAATGCCGAAAACAGCAGGCAGTCCTCACCGCAATCAGCGGCTGCGAAAACTGTTTCATAGAGATTATCACGCATACCATTCATGGCGAGAAAACAAAAAGGAAACGGATTCCATCTTTGCGAGCTGTCCTACAAGAAATCTGCAAAGATACGCCTCGAGGAATTCTGGAGCGTATTTGACAAAGATGACACTGTTCTGGTCTGTATCAATGCCGACCCCGATTCCCTTGCCTGTGCGATGGCGATCAAGCGTTTGCTCAGATACAAGGTCAAAAATATCACCATCGCTCACCCCAACGAAGTAACCCGCCTCAACAACGTGGCGATGATCGAACGCTTGAGGATCCCGCTGGAAAAACTCGGGTCGGTGAAGACTTCAGATTACAACAAGAAAATCATTGTCGACTCTCAGCCGGATCATCTGCCGGCATTCGAAAAACTGGCGTTCGATGCTATCATAGATCATCATCCGGTCAGTGGTGAATGGGATGCCGCCTATGTGGATATCAGGCCTGACTACGGAGCCGCATCGTCGATGCTGGTGGAGTACCTGCGGGCCGCCAACATGAAGCCCTCGGTGGCTCTGGCGACGGCGCTTTTCTACGGCATCAAGGTTGACACCGGTGATTTCGAGAAGGAATCGCGGCTGGCCGACGGTATCTCGTTTCGCTACCTGTTCGATATCGCCAATCGTAACCTGGTCAGAAAATTCGAGCTCACCGATCTGCGCCGCTCGGAACTGAAATACTTCAGTATCGCCCTCAACGAACTGATCTACTCCAAAGGAAAATACTATTCTCACATCGGTAAAGTCCGAAGCCCTGACGTCCTGGTCATCATTGCCGATTTTCTCAATCATGTTTCCGATATCGACTGGGTTCTGGTCTCGGGTATCTACAATGACAAACTTGTTGTCATCTTCCGCTGTGATGGCTATCGTAAGAGCGCGGGTAAACTGGCCACCCGGGTCTTTGGTCATCTGGGACCGGCCGGAGGACACAAGGGGGCGGCACGGGCGGAAATTCCGCTCAAAGCGCTTGAGCTGACCGAATATGAGATCAACACCCAGACGCTGAAACGCCTTACGTCTCGTCATATAAAGTGACAGCTCATCCCCTGCAGCCCCGTTGACTGCCGTAACCCGGCCACAAAGGCCGGCGATGCAAATCCGGAAGTTGGGAGACGTTCAATGTTGAGACCGACAACCCTTGCGATGATTCTGGCCGGGGGCCGGGCGGATGAGCTTAACGTTCTTACCTATTACCGTCCCAAAGCGGCGGTTCCGTTCGGCGGCTTTGCCCGGGTCATCGATTTTGCCCTGTCCAACCTGATGAACTCGGGGATCGAACAGATCGCCATTCTCAGTCAGTATCGCAGCTATTCCCTGATCAATCATATCGGCACCGGCGCGGCCTGGGATTTGATCGGCCGTTATCGCGGCGTCTCGATTCTGCCGCCTTTTATCGACTCGGAACAGCATGACTGGTACCGGGGCTCGGCCGATGCCGTCTATAAAAATCTCGACTTCGTCCAGTACCACCAGCCCGAAGAAATCCTGATCCTCTCCGGTGATCATATCTATCAGATGGATTATCAGGACGTCATCGCCTATCACCACGAAAAGAACGCCGATCTGACAGTCGTCTGTAAACGGGTGGAGAAGGCCCGTGCCTCGCGTTTCGGTATGGCGCATATCGACAACGAAGACGGGGAGCGCGGCGGCAAACTGGTCACCTATCAGGAAAAAAGCGACAACCCCGAAGGCGAATGGTCATCGCTCACCGTTCTCTGCTTCAAGCCCGAAGTGCTTTACCGGGCACTGGAGGAAAATCAGTCGGATGAGTCGTTTGAATTCGGGCACGATATCATCCCCCGGTTGATGAACCAGGGGCGCAGAATATACGGCTATAAATTCAATGGCTACTGGGGGTATACCAGGACGGTGCAGGAGTTCTGGCAGGCCAATATGGACCTGCTCGGCGATCCGCCGCTGGTTGATCTGGAACAGTGGGGGATCAGAACCAATCTCGACCATCGAGATCTGAGGGACTATCAGCCGGCCCTGATCGGCAAGGAGGCGAAGGTTACCGACAGCCTCATTTACAATGGCTGCGTGGTGGACGGAACCGTAAAAAACTCGATTCTGTTTCCCGGTGTCCATGTCGGCCCGGATGCCGTGGTGGAGAACTCGGTGATATTTTTCAGCAATCGGATCGGCCGGGACTGCAGGTTCAACAAGCTGATTTCAGATGTCAACACGATCTATGAAGACAAGGTGGAAATCGGCCTCGATGGCAAAGATACGAAGGAACAGATCAGCGTGGTCGGCTGGAATAACCGGGTCCCGGCGGGTACCAGAATCGGCAAAGGGGTGACCATATCTCCCAAACTCGGCCGCGACAAATGGCCGGATGTCGTAGAAGCGGGGAGGGTGCTGCGATGAGAATAACGGGCGACGCACTTGTCCTGCTGCTGGCCGGCGGTGTCGGCAGCCGTCTCAACCTGCTGGTTGAGAAGCGGGCCAAACCGGCTGTTACCTTTGGCGGTATTTACCGGATCATCGACTTCAGCCTTTCCAATGTGATGAACTCCGGCCTCAGCCGGGTCGGAGTCCTGACCCAGTATAAACCGCTGTCGCTGATGAGCCATATCGGAACCGGCGAACCCTGGGATTTTACCGGACGGCGCCGCGGGGTGAAGATCCTGCCGCCCCGCACCGGATCGAAGGATTCGGACTGGTACAAGGGCACCGCCGATGCGGTGCGGCGCAATGTCGATTTTATTCAGTCCAACGAGGCCGAAGAGGTCCTGATTCTCTCGGGCGATCATATCTACCACATGGATTTCGATGCGATGCTCGCTTTTCACCGGGCCAAAAAGGCCGATGTAACGGTGGCCATGATGGTTGTCCCGAAGGAGCAGATCCACCAGTTCGGGGCTGGGATCACCAACAGCGACGGGCGTATCGTCGATTGGGAAGAGAAGCCGGAGGTGCCGAAAACCAATCTGGCCTCGATGGGCATTTACATCTTCAGCCGCGATTACCTGCTGACGAGTCTGGCCCGTTCCCGCGACGAAATCGACTTCGGTATGCACATTGTTCCGTGGGCGATCGATAACGACAATATTTTCGCCTATCCATTCTATGGATACTGGCGTGATGTCGGTACGATCCAGGCCTATTGGGAAGCCAATATGGATCTGCTCAACAAGGACGGCCAGATTTCCCCGGAACAGTGGCAGATCCGCACCAACGTCGAGGCCGACGAGCGTCCCGCCGACCGTCCGGCAGCCAGGTATTCAAGCAGTGCCAGGGTGCAGAACTCGCTGATATCCGCCGGCTGCGTCATCAAAGGCACGGTACTCAACTCGGTGTTATCCCCCGGTGTCGTCGTCGAGGAAGGGGCGCAGGTCAAGGACTCGATTCTGTTCAGGGACTGCCTGGTGGAAAAAAACGCCCAGATCGATCTGGTGATCAGTGATAAATGCACCCGTTTCTGCAATAACGCCGCGGTCGGTATCGGTGAACACCACGATATCGCCAACCGGCTCTACCCGAAACACCTCTACACCGGCCTAACCCTGATCGGTGAAATGGCAGCAATCCCCCCAAACATGAAGATCGGCCGCAACTGCATCGTCAAGTGCGGTGCAACCGAGCAGGACTTCACCGGCCCGATCCTGCAGGACGGCGAGTCGCTTTCCTGAATTAAAGCGGTTTGGACGTTGCGATCAGGCCTGTGAGTAAAAAAGAGGATTGCTAAAAAATCCTGGAGCTTTGTCAAATCCCGCCTCTCCAGGAAGATTGACACCACAATCCGTCGGTGCTATAAGGTGTTTCGGATCGCCGACGCGGCATCGCAGCGAACCAAACCATCACTATTGCCCCCGTAGCTCAGGGGATAGAGCACAGGATTCCTAATCCCTGAAATGGTTGTTAAGTAATTGAATATATTATAATATTTAAACGTCTTTTTGACACCTTGATTTGTTCTTTTAAATGCCGTAAAATCAGTTATGTAGAGATGTTTTCCGGGGTTTATTTTGTCCCAAAACCGTCCCATGTGGTATGTGAGATTTGCCGATATGACTGATTTCCCTCACAGAGATTTGATCTATGGAATTACGTATCGGGTTCGTCCCGAAACGAAGAATCCGACGATATATGCTGATTTTAGTTACAATGGAAAGAGGTATAAGTTCAGCACTAAGACCACTGATCTCAAGCAAGCTTTTATAGTTGCTACCAAGAAACTCAATGATGTCCAGAGTGGCAAGTCGCTGAAAGTCGTCACTTTTGGTGATGCCTTGAAGTCTTTCATCCAGACCAAAAGAAGCCAAGACAAGTCGCCACTGACTATTGAGGATTATGAAAGACAAGGGAAATATTGTGCTGAATTTTTTGATCATGGACGGACACCTGTCGCTGAAATTACTTCAGACTCGATTATAAAGTTACGAGAGTGGAGGCGGGGCTATTACCTTTATCATCCACGAAAAAAGAAGCAACGAAAGTACGTGCGGGGTGGTAAGGAGATCAAATGCGGCAGGAGCTATAACAAGGAAGTCGGTAACCGTGCCTTGAATAAAGTGACCGGTCTTGCTGTCATGGTCATACGATATGCATGGAAGAATATGAGGTGCGGTATTGCTGAGTCCGATTTGCCTCAACACACTCCTTTAAAAGAAAAACGACGTGAATCATATGTGACTTATGAGGAGTTGTGTCGATTGGCTAAGTACTTTATTGATGAAGGGAATCATTATTACGCTTATCTTGTGGCATTTGTCTTTTTCACGGGTGCTCGGTATCCTTCTGAAGTAAACAAGCTCGAATGGCGTGATGTGAACCTTGGTGAGGGCTTTATGATCTTCCGGAATCGGAAGACCAAAAGAACCGAGTCATTAGACACAGCCGTACCAATATTGCCGGATGTCGAGAATATTTTAGATAGGCTCAAAGAAGATCGGGGAGAAGTCAAGAAATATGAAAAAGTGTTTGTAGATGATTGCGGCAAACAAGTGAAAAACATCCGTGTTGCCTTTAAAAAAGCTGTGGAGGCGTGTGATCTTGATCCTTCTCTGACGATGTACTCGCTACGTCATTCAGCCATCACTAACTGGATTGTCAATTACGATATGCCCGCTAAGATGATTTCAGAGATTGTCGGACATGTCGATACCGTGATGGTCGATCGGATATACTCTCATTTGAAGTCGGATGAAAATGCTAAAGCCTTTGTCCGCCGTGTGAAAAAGGTCGACAAGTTAAATCCATATAAGAAGCCAGCGATACCGTCCGTGACTTCGTTAAATCGGTTAGCTGGGGTTGAGTGATTTTGTGCACGGGAGTGTAAATGGTGATCCCGGTAGGAATCGAACCTACGACACCGAGATTAGGAATCTCGTGCTCTATCCACTGAGCTACGGGACCACGCAAAGATCGTCTTGCGAAGAACTTTATAACAATAACAATACTCAAATACTAGTCGAAAGCTAAATCTCAACTCATAACAGTCTAACTGTTCGCTATAAATGTGGTGAACTTGCCAATAATTAGACCACAAATACCGATTTTATAAGGTCCGAATATTTTTTCTGCTTCAACTGTCACTGTTGTGCCAGCTAACAGAGACACCAAATAATCAAGTTCCAGTTGATTCTGGTGGTGCTTCTCTTCGATTGTTTGACCCGTTTTGAATTCATGGATCACCAGGGCAGCGACATCTGAATTGTCGATCTGGGCCTGTATTACCGTGCCACAAACAGCCGTCAGTAGTTGATAACGAATAGCCTTCCATTCTGATTCCGATGTATTGCCTTCCGAATCAACCATCGACAGCAGAGCTTCGATGCGTTCAGGTGCTCTCGTCCTGACACCTTGGTCTCTACGAGCCATCGATCTGCTCCAATACTCACCGATAGTCTCATTTCCGAACGGCTCGTCCGCTTTCGCTTCGACGCACACCGTTACCTGCTCGTTGGCGGTCCTACAAATTAAGTGAAGATCATGGTTTCGTCCTTCACCCCGTTCCGGTAGCGGTGTCACAAGCTCTGGTGTGCCACTCAGGAGTTCGAGATCGGTAAGTCGGGGATGAGAGGAGAACAGGGCACGAAGTTCGCCTGGTGGGGAAGGTGAGGGGCTTCTGAACCATGATCGGGCAAGTTCCATGGCCGACCGACCTTCTTTCCATTGGTACTCCCTTTTCGGTCTTGACCAATTTTGCCATGAAGTGATCGGCTTGTTGTCAGGGGTGTGTAGTTTCATTGACCGTCAGCGAAATATGTGCAGGAGCAAATTTTCAATGTGGCTAATTTACCAGTTATTATTTTTAAATAATTGTAAAATAATTTGTTTTAAATCGCTTATGACCGGATTGTTGCGTTTAGTACTGTTTCGCTGTAACAGTTTGTAACTCGGACATATATCTGGAGATATGGTAAATGCCAATAATTAAAGCTAAGGCTGTCAAAACAATTCGAACAGAACGTCAACTTCCTGTGACTCAAGACCATTATGGGCTTTGGAAGTTAAATCTGAAGCACGGAGCTATTGCTAAGGTGGCACTGCCTGTAAAATCAGAGAAAATCTATGTGAAGATTGAGAATTACGAAGTTCCAAGCTCATTGGTTAATGAATTGAAAGAAAATGATTCAGATGAAATAGATGACTATTCAGAAGGTCATCAAGAAATCATATGCCAATTAAGTAGGGATTTGTCAGGAGCCATCTGTACTGTTCTAGGTCATATAAAATACCATCTTTTCCATTACGATATACACGAAGGATATGTGGCTACAGTCTCAGAACATTGGTCCGAAGATGGAGTAGATTGGAAAATTATTCCGTCTGCCTTATCAGTAAGGCTTCTTTCCTATCGCAAAACATCTATACATCCTAAAAATGCAATCCGTATTCAAAAATCCATAGATGAGGGATTATTGCCGTTAATGGCTATGCGACATTTGCATAGGGCGGTATTAGAATCCGAAAATCGATACAAATGGATAGATGCAACAACAGCTGCCGAGTTGGCTGTTAAAGAAATTCTAATTAGAAAAAATCCCAATTTGAAAATACTGCTTGAAACAATGCCCTCACCGTCACTGAACAAATTGTACGGTGATGTGTTACATGAGTATATGGGGGAGGCTTCACCATATAAAAATAAGCTGGGAAAAGGTGCTAACGTTCGCAACAAATTAATTCATAATCCGAACTTTGAAGATGTTAATGACGAGAGTACCGATAAGTATGTCGATATGGTTGAGAAAGCAATTTTTCATTTATTGTCAATCGCATATCCAGATAGCGACTTGATCAATATTGCAAGAAAGGTAGCGGAAAGATAAATATTCATGGAAGTAATCCTCTCGGATGTATGAGTATTCAAAGTTGGATTCCTGTTTATCTTCAAAAAAATTAGACCATTCAATATGAGAGGCCTTCTTGGGAGGTTATATCTCAGTCGTACTGATCATGGCCACGTGCGAAGCACATAAGAACTG
>CAWADO010000015.1:0-118809 GCA_963780775.1 uncultured delta proteobacterium
TTCTTCTCAACGGCTGCGTGTTGACCAAAATCGTAACGGTGCCGATGCGGCTGGGCGGGGCGGTCATCTCGATCGTTCCGGTTGCCGGAAATTCGGCCCACGACGCGATTGATGAAGCGGCCGAAACCATTGATGCGATTCCGCTTTAGGGAAATGGAACCTTTTCTTAGTCAGGAGACGAGCCGATGACCTATGCAATCACCCCGCTGCTGACCGGCGTCCGTAATCCGGACCAGGGAATCATGACTTACCAGCAGGGATACGGCACCGCCATCTGGCTGCCGATCTGGGCTTTTCTGGTGCAGGGACAGGGAAAGAACATTCTGGTCGATACCGGACTCGATGAAAACGAGTTGATGACGCCGGCGGGGTTCACCGAGGAAACCGGTCTTGAACCCAGATCGATCCTTGCATGGCTGGAGGAATTGTCGCTGAAACCCGAGGATATCGACATCGTCATCAACACCCATCTGCATGACGATCACTGCGGCAACAACGCTCTATTTTCAAACGCAGTGTTCTACGCCCACAAAGACGAGATTGCATTCTGCAGGAACCCGCATCCGCTGGACCACCGCTACGACGATTATTTTATCGACGGGATCAGTTATCACCGAGATCGAGACCGACCAGGAGATTGCCCCCGGCCTCATGGTAAGGTACATGCCGGGTCATACCGTCGGCACCCTGAGCGTCGAGATTGAGACCGGAAAAGGTCAAGCGATCATCACCGGCTTCTGCTGCAACAGCAGAAATTTTCCGGCCAACGGACCGGCCGTCTGCCCGGGGGTTCATATCGACGCGATCCAGGCCTGGGATTCGATTCAGAAGATCAAGAATTCAGGGGCGCTGATCATACCGATGCATGAACTGAGCTTAGAGCCTATTCCGGCCTGATCTGTCAGCGGCTGACAGGAGAGAACGCAACCTCAGATTTTGAAAAACGGGGTCGGGATCTGCTGTTCGGAGATGGAAAGAACGGAGCTTTCGAGCCGTTCACCAATGATTTTTTCAGCTTCGGTGTAGGCAATTTCGGGCAGGTTGTTCGTTTCGCTCAGATGGGCCAGAACGATGTGGCGCAGGCGGTCGTGGATTACCGATTCCAGGAGCCGGGCGCCATCACCGTTTGACAGATGACCGTGCGATGATTTGACCCGCTGTTTCAGCGCTTGCGGATAGGGACCGTCCTTGAGCATCTGCGGATCGTGGTTGAACTCCAGTACCAGCGCGTCACAGTCGCTCAGCCGGCGGCTGATCAGGCGCGAACCGATACCGGTGTCGGTACAGACGCCAAGCCGGGAAGAACCGTTGTCTATGACGAAGCCGACCGGGTCGGCCGTATCGTGGGAGATCGCAAAAGAGCGGACCTGCAGGTCTTCAAAGCTCGTTGCTTCGCCGGTTTCGAACTCGTCGTAACGAAACAGCTTTTTAAAGATTTTTCCGGCACCGCGATGGGTTCCCTCGTTGGCGAATACGGGAATACTGCAGCGCCGTGAAATAACCCCGACGCCGGAGATATGATCGTGGTGTTCATGGGTCACAAAAACCGCTTTCAGACAGCTGATGTCCCTGCCGATGACGGCGAGGCGGGCGGCAATTTCCTTACCCGAAAAACCGCCGTCGATCAGGATCGCCGTCGATCCGCTCTCGACAAATACACAATTACCCCGACTGCCGCTGCCAAGAACGCAGAACCTCATATCAGACGCCGGTGTGACCGAAACCGCCGCTGCCGCGCCCGGTTTCATCAAGTTCTGAAACGCTGCTGAGCCTGGCCCTGATTACCGGTGCAACGACCAGCTGGGCGATTCGATCACCGCGCCTGATCGTGACCGGTTCACGGCCGAAGTTGATCAGCGCTATTTTCACCTCGCCGCGGTAATCGGCATCGATGGTGCCGGGCGTGTTGGGCAGCGTCAAACCGTGTTTAACGGCCAGCCCGCTGCGCGGACGCACCTGGATTTCGTATCCTGCAGGAATCGCAACGGCGAACCCGGTCGGGATCAAATCCCGACCGCCCGGTGCGATAACAAGCTCCGTTTCAACCGCAGCGCGGACATCCATGCCCGACGATCCTGACGTCTCGTAGGAAGGTGCATCAAGATCAGCTGTCGCTGCAGGATCGAGCCAGGCGAATCTGATGATTATCTCAGAACTGCTCCCGCCATGCATAAAAGATGCTCCACAAAAAAAAGCCGACTGCGCAAACAGCCGGCTTTTCATTCAGATACTGCTGATCAGTCGCTCAGCAGCGCCTTGCGGCTCAGTCGAATCCGGCCGCGGTTATCGATCTCGAGAACCTTTACCTCAAGCTCATCCCCTTCCTTGACGATATCGGTCACCTTGTTGACCCGACTCTTGTCAAGCTCGGAAATATGGACGAGCCCGTCTGTTCCCGGCAGGATCTCGACGAATGCGCCGAAATCTTTGACCGTCTTGACCACGCCTTTGTAGACCGCCCCGACTTCAGGCATGGCGGTGATCTCCTTGATCTTCGCCATCAGGGCGTCGAAATTGGCGCCATTGGCGGTGAATATCTTGACCAGCCCGCTGTCTTCGACTTCGATCTTGGCATCGTACTCGGCGGAGAGTTCTTTGATGATTTTGCCGCCGGGGCCGATGATGTCTCTGATCTTGTCGGGATTGATCTGGTGAGCATGGTACTTGGGGGCGTAATCGGAAATCTCGGTACGTGCTTCGGCGATGCCTTTGTGCATTTCCTCGAGGATATGCAGCCGGCCGGCCTTGGCCTGGGCCAGAGCCTTACCCATGATCTCGCGATCGACGCCGTCGATTTTGATGTCCATCTGCAGCGAGGTTACGCCGTCGGCGGTACCGACCACCTTGAAGTCCATATCACCCAGGTGATCCTCATCACCGAGGATATCTGAGAGAACGACGACCTTGTCGTCTTCCTTGATCAGTCCCATGGCGATACCCGATACCGGTGATGTTATCGGCACGCCGGCATCCATCAGCGCCATGCTGGCCCCGCAGACCGTGGCCATCGACGAGGAGCCGTTGGACTCCAGGACCTCGGAAACGACCCTGATCGAGTAGGGAAAATCTGTATCGGACGGCAGAACGGCACTGACGCCGCGGCGCGCCAGAGCGCCGTGACCGATATCACGCCTCGAGGGCCCCATCATCCGGCGCACCTCGCCGACACAAAACGGCGGGAAGTTGTAATGCAGCATGAAACGCTTGTTTTCTTCTCCACCCAGTGTTTCCACCCGCTGCTGGTCGCGTTCGCTGCCAAGCGTTGCGGTAACCAGCGCCTGGGTCTCACCCCTGGTGAACAGAGCGGAACCGTGGGTCCGGGGCAGATAACCGGCCTCGGTGCTGATCGGACGAACCTGATCAAAAGCGCGGCCATCGATGCGTTTGGACTCGTTGACGATCATTCCCCGCATCGCGGTTTTACGATATTTCGATAAAAGATCGGAAATCTCACGCTTGCGCTCGCCTTCCGGATCGAGTTCGGCGTTCACCTTTGCTTTTAGTTCATCATACTTGCTGCTGCGCTCGAGCTTGTCGGCGGTGGAGATAACCTCTCCGATCGAACCGGAAGCGATGTCCACCACTTTTTTGTACAGCTCCTCATCGATCTGCGGCGGCTCTACCGTCCGCTTGACTTTGCCGTTTGTCGACTGCAGCTGTTTCTGAATGTCGATCAGCGGCTGCAGGTTCTCGAAAGCAAAGAAAATGGCCTCGAGAACGATATCTTCTCCGAGGGTGTCGGCCTCGCCTTCGACCATGACCACCGCGTTTTCGGTGCAGGCGACGACGATATCCATGGCCGAATTCTCAAGCTCATCGGCGGTCGGGTTCATCACGTAACTGCCGTCGATATAACCGACACGTCCACCGGCCACCGGGCCGGCGAAGGGAATGTCTGAAAGTGTCAGGGCGCAGCTCGCACCGGTTAGTGCCAGCATATCCGGCGCATTTACCTGATCGGCAGACAGCACCGAAGCAACCACCTGGGTCTCGGAAAAATAACCGTCTGCAAAAAGCGGCCGCATCGGCCGGTCTATAATCCGGCAGGTCAGAACTTCGCTTTCACTCGGCCTGCCGATCTCTCTTCTGAAATAGTTGCCGGGAATCCGGCCGACTGAGGCCATTTTTTCCTGGTACTCGATGGTCAGGGGAAGAAACCCCAGTTCAGGTTTATGTTCCTTGTCTCCAACTGCCGTTACCAGAACAACCGTCTCTCCACATCTCACCAGAACAGAGCCCGAAGCCTGTTTGGCCAGTTTGCCTGTCTCGATGGAAATGGTGTTTTTACCGATTGTAGCCTCTACCTTGTTAATCATAATGTCTCCACATGTGGGCCGCTTATTCGGCTCCACTGAACTCCGACCGCCCTTGGTGGCGGCCGTTTTAACCTTCAAAATTAGAATCGCTTCCTAATCATAGCTACCATCCTGCCCTATTGCAGAACAGCTCGTACATTGTTTATTGAAACTCGGCTGGGGAAAATGAGTGATAACGGATATGCTGAGCGGTCGCCCAACCCGATATGTCCGTAGGTCTTCAGAACCTGTTGAGAAAAGCGGCCGGAAGAAAACCGGCCGCTTCTTAACAGCGATAGACATGAGAGTCTGTCAGGCAGGCTTACTTACGTATACCCAGTTCTTGAATCAGGGATCGGTACTTCTGAATGTCTTTTTTCTTCAGGTAATCGAGCAGACTTCTTCGCTGGCCAACCAGTTTCAGCAGTCCCTGACGGGAGTGATGATCTTTCTGGTGAATTTTGAAGTGCTCGGTAAGATACTGAATTCTCTCAGTTAACAAAGCAATCTGAACCTCAGAAGAACCGGTATCGGAATCGTGTGTCTTGTATTTTTCGATTATCTCGTTTTTCCTTACTGCCGATTGTGCCACCACAAACCTCCTGTATGCTATCTAAAACGCTATTATTCGTTAGTTGGTAAAGTTCAAACATACTATGCGCAGGAAATATTCTCAACCAGAAGAGGGTGCGCACAGGGCGATGTTTCAATTCAAACACACTATATTAGCCACTGTTCAGCCTAATTGCAAGATATTATGCAGCTCGTCGAGGCTGATCCGTTGATTTCGTATCCAGTCCGCTTGTTCAGGATCGTCTAAGAAGCTCCCGGGGACCGCACCTGAGACGCAGAAACCACCGCTGTGTGTTCTGCGCAAACCGGAAAGGTAGGCACCGCAGCCAAGCTCGCTGCCGATGTCCTCCGCCAGACTCCTGATATAGGTGCCTTTGCTGCAGGTAACGAGCAGTTCCAGCGAGGCTTCTTTTTCATGCAGTGTCAATCCGCGCCCCGCTATTTTCAATTCATGAACGCTTACCTGACGCGGCTCCTTGGTAATGATAATTCCCTTCCGGGCGTAGTGATAGAGTGGCTTGCCCTTATGTTTAAGAGCCGAAAAAGAAGGCGGCGTCTGCATGATAGTTCCGCGAAATTGGCTCAGAACAGCTTCAACCGCCTCTTCGCTGAGCGAGTCAACCGAACCCCCTTGGCTGATCTCACCTTCGGGGTCCTGGGTTGTCGAAACTTTGCCGAGAACCACGGAAGCCTGGTAGGTTTTTTCTCCGTTCATCAGCGCCTCGATCAACCTCGTTGCCGGACGACCGATACAGACGACCAGCAGGCCTGAAGCAAACGGGTCGAGCGTGCCGGCATGGCCGACTTTTTTAACGCCGTAGATTTTTCGTACGGAACGAACGACACTGAAAGAGGTTTTACCGATGGTTTTATCAACCAGCAGGGCTCCTGGTTCAGATGGGGAAAGCATCAATACGGAAATGTTCTGAGATGAGCTGTCAGGACGTCGCGGAATGGAGTTCGGTCCGGATCCGAGCAAGCAGTTTAGCCCTGACCGAGTCTATCGATTCGCCGGGAAACCGGCAGCCGGCAGCATTACGATGGCCGCCGCCGCCGAAATACTGGGCGACGGAAGCAACATTGCAGTCACCCTTGGCCCTGAGACTGACGGAAATCATGTCCGATCTCGTTTCTTTCAGAAAAGCGGCCACCCGCACCGTTTTAATCGACCGGGGATATTCGATAAAACCTTCAACATCCTGGGCCAGGGCGCCCGTTTTATCGAACATATCCCTGGTTACATGGATGCAGGCAATCTGGCGGTCTTCCTGCAAGTCGAGCGTCTCGAGCACCATCTGCATCAGGTGCAGACGCTCGGGGCTGTAGTTGTCGTAAATCAGACTCGATATCTCACCGGGCTTGATGCCTGCTTCCACAAGCTTGCCGGCAATCTCAAAGGTCCGGGGACCGGTACACTCGTAACGAAACGACCCGGTATCGGTGGCGATCGCCACATAAAGGGCAAAGGCCCCCTCGTAATTCGGCTGTACTCCCAGTGCCTCACCGATCTCGTAGACCATTTCACCGGTGGAACTGCGCTGCGGTTCGACCCAGCGATGGTCGCCGAAATTGCCGTGGGAAAGATGATGATCGATCACCAAAAACGGTGATATCTGCAGAAACCGATCCTTAAAGTCTCCGACCCGGTCGGCCTCGCCGCAGTCAAGGGCGATGGCGGCAAGACTGGTTCCCGCCTCTTCGACAAAGGCCTGCAGTTGACCGATGTCAGACGCCAGCCGGCGGCTGCCGGGGAGAAAATCGTAGAGGTGTGAGACCGGTTCATCGAGATAGGCGAAAACACGCTTGCCCATCTGCTTGAGAAGACTTTCCATGGCCAGCAGGGAGCCGATCGCATCACCGTCGGGGTGAACATGGGTGACGAGCACGAAATAATCGACATTGCTAATTATTTCAGTGATTTTTTCAGGAACTTTGTTCACGAGTATCTCTTTCGTGGGAAATCTCGTCGAGAAGCCGCTCTATTTTTTCAACCTTTTCAAATTCTTCATCATACCAGAAACGAAGTTCCGGCGTAAACCTCAGATTCAGGGTTTTCGCCAGGTGGCTGCGCATGAACCCGGTTGCCTTGATCAGGCTGCGCTTGACCTTCTCCTCGGTTGTCTGGCCTGGGAGAAAGGTGTAATAGATTTTGGCATGACGCAGATCATCACTGAGTTCCACCCGACTGATGGTAATTTCCTGCAGCTGCGGGTCCTGGGCTTTCTGAACGAGAAGCAGGGAGAGTTCGTTTTTAATCACATCGGCGACCCGCACCGCCCGTTTGGGCGGCTGCGAACGGGCAGCGCCGAGTGATTCGAGCTCCTGCTTCGGATGCCAGTTTCGATTCATGGCTGCTTCTTTTCCTACTCGAGGGTCGATTCAACCTGCTGCATCACAAATGCCTCCAGATTGTCTCCAACCTTGATGTCGTTGAAATTCTCTACGCCGATTCCGCACTCGTACCCGGCCACGACCTCTTTTGCGTCATCCTGAAAGCGCCTGAGCGAACTGATCTTGCCGGTGTAGACAACCACCCCGTCGCGCAGTACCCGGACGCCGGCGTTTCTTCTGATGGCACCATGAGTGACCGCGCAGCCGGCAATTTTACCGACCTTGGGAACACTGAACACCTCGCGGATTTCGGCGTTACCGATGACCTCTTCCTCGAAGGTCGGGTCGAGCATGCCCACCATCGCCTTTTTGATGTCATCAAGGGCGTGATAAATAACATCATACGAGCGCACATCGACATTTTCCTTCTCGGCCAGTTCCTTGATCTTGGCGGTCGGGCGGACGTTGAAACCAATGACGATGGCGTCCGATGCCGAAGCGAGAAGAATATCGGACTCGGAGATCGTTCCGGCGCCTTCATGCAGCACCCGGACCTTGATCTCGTCGGTGGAGAGCTGCTCCGCAGCCTTGGCGAAGGCCTCCAAAGTACCCTGGACATCGGCACGGATAATGACCCTGAGTTCCTGGACATCACCTTCACTCATCTGTTCGAAGAGCTTATCAAGAGAAATTTTGGAGCCGGCGGCCAACTCGGATTCGCGCACTTTCATCGAGCGCGCCTGGCTGACGCTCTTGGCCATCTTGTCGTCGGTGACGACAATGAACTCGTCTCCGGCCAGCGGTACCCCTGAGAGCCCCTGAACCTCGACCGGCTCGGAGGGGCCGGCTTTCTTGATCTGGCGGCCCTTGTCGTCAAACATGGCGCGAACCTTGCCGCTGAACTGACCGACAACGAAATTATCCCCGGCGACCAGCGTTCCTTCCTGGATCAGAACCGTGGCAACGGCGCCGCGCCCTTTATCGAGCCGCGCTTCGACAACCCTGCCTTTGGCCTTTCTGGACGGATCGGCCTGCAGCTCAAGAATCTCGGCCATCAGCTGGATATTTTCCAGCAGCTCGTCGATGCCTTTGTTCTGTTTTGCCGACGTCTCGCAATAGATGGTCTGGCCGCCCCAGTCCTCCGGGATCAGTTCCAGTTCGGCAAGCTCGCGTTTGACCCGGTCCGGGTCGGCGTTGTCCTTGTCGATCTTGTTGACCGCCACGAGGATCGGCACATTGGCGGCCTGGGCATGGCTGATCGCCTCACGGGTCTGATCCATGACACCGTCGTCGGCTGCGACAACCAGAATAACCAGATCGGTGATCTGGGCGCCGCGCGAACGCATCTCGGTAAATGCGGCATGACCGGGAGTATCGACAAAGGTCACGTCGCCGGCTTTTGAACGAACATGGTAGGCGCCGATATGCTGGGTAATACCGCCGGCCTCACCCTCTGCGACATCGGTCTTGCGGATCGCGTCGAGGATCGATGTCTTGCCGTGATCGACATGCCCCATGACCGTAACCACCGGCGGACGGGTCGTGGCTTCGCCGCCTTCCTCCTGAGCGTTCAGGAGTTGGATACCGATCTCTTCGGTTATGCCCTGCTCGATCTCGTAACCAAACTCGGTTGCGATCAGGGTGGCGGTATCGACATCCACCGCCTGGTTCATCGTCGCCATGACGCCGAGGCCCATCAGTTTGCCGATCACCTCGCTGGCCTTGACCTTCATCTTGGCGGCAAGATCACCGACGGTAATCGTATCAAACACGGTAATTTTCTTCTTGCTGGCCTTCATCTCAATGGTCGACGGCGACGACGAACTGCTCGATTTGATCTTGCCTCGTTTGCCGCGTCTGCCGCCGCGCTGGTAATCGGCATCGAAATGGGTGAATTTAACGTTCTTCTTACCTTTCTTGAAGCCTTTGCCGCGGCGCTCACCATTCTCATCTGCGGCCGCCTGGCCACGCTTACCTTTCTTGCGGCTCCGATCCGTCGATTCAGGAGCCGGTCCCGGTTGAAAATCGTTGGTCACGCCGCCGCGTGCTGAACGCGGCTGGGGACGGGTGGTACCCCTTTTAGGACGCTGTTTTTCGGTGCGTTCCTGCTCCGGCTGGGTCGGCAGTTCTATGGTGCCGACCACTTTGGCAATCTTCTTGCGCTCGACCTTCCTGGGCTTTTTGATTTCTAAGGTTTCTTCCCGGGCGGTCGCTTCTTCATCATCAACCACGGCCGCCTCAGCTTCCGGTTCGCTTTCCGGCTCTGCTTCCGCCGCCTCAGCCTCCAACTCATCTGCGGCCGTAACCGCATCGTCTTCGGCCGGCTCTTCGATAGGCGTCGCTTCCGCTTCGTCCGACTCGGCAACTTCTGCACTATCTTCTGCCTCAACTGCTTCCGGCTGCTGCTCAGACTCAACCGGTTCTGCAGCAACGGCCTCACCAGCCTCGTCGCCCTGCGCTTCGAGCTGCTCTTCGACACCCCCCTCTTCAGCTTCGGGGTCCGCTTTGGCACGGCGCCTGATGATCGTCGTCCGGCGGCGTATGACCGTTGATTGCTGATCGCCCTCGCCTTCGATCCGTCTCTCGACCTTCTCGGTTTCAGGCCCGGCCTCGGCAGCGGTGTCGTCCTGAGCTTCCGCCTTCGCTTTGGCCTCGGTTTTGACCGCGGTCCCGGTTTTTGCCGCAGCCTTGGCCTTTGTCCTGGGCTTGGCTTTAGAACCGGCCTTCTTGAACATCGTTTTGCGAATCTTATCGGCCGTGTCTTCATCTACCGTAGAACTGTGGCCTTTGATTTCGTAACCGGCGGCTATCAGTTTGTCAGCAAGTTCCTTGCTGCCCATGCCTGCCTCTTTCGCCAGTTCGTAAACCCTAACTCTGCTCATACCCTGCTCCTGAAAAACAAAAAAATCATCGACCGGCCATGGCGGCCTGGTCTTTCGTTTGTACTATCTATCAATTCAGGCGAAACGCCCGCTTCAATCGCGTTGTGTTCGTAAAAAACTTTTCTCTGCATATATCGTTCCTGCAGTGATACGCTCCCCGCCCGGACAATATCTGTCGAGGGTCAGGAAGCGGTGCCGGGACGCGCCACACATACCGATCCAGCTCAGACTTTGGCCGGATTGCTCTGCAACTGATGCAGGTTCTTGTCGGCTGCGGCGACATGGCAACGGCTAGCCTTTCTCCTCACTCTTAGCGGTCTTCTCTGTGCTGTCGGCAGCATCCTCTGCAACCTCGGTCTCAACTTCGACGGCTGCACTGTCGTCGGCCTCGTCACCATCTTCCTCAGCAGGAGCTTCTGCCTCGATATCTTCAGCAGCATCTTCGGCATCAGCACTGACCTGGGCGGCGTCCCCGGTCTCAACTTCATCACCGACCTCTTCCACAACCTCCGCATCAGCCGCGGTCTCTTCAACCGTCACCTCAGGCTTTTCGTAGGCGATGCCGAGTTCTTCGGCAATGGCTGCACCAGCATCAATGAGCTGCTGGGCGAAATCATCGTCGATGGCACGGATGATGGTCAGATCTTCGATGGCTGCGTGGGCGAGATCAGCGGCGGATTTAATCTCCTTGCTGAAAAACTGGTCGGCAAGCCCCTCGTCGATTCCGGCAATCTGCAGCAGGCTCTGGTAACCTTCGTCTTCGAGATTGGCCCAGCGCTGCTCGCTTTTCACATCGATGCGCCAGCCCATCAGTTTCGAGGCCAGCCGCACGTTCTGCCCCTGGCGACCAATGGCCAGCGACAGCTGGTCATTAGGCACGACAACCAGCAGCGAGTTGGCATCTTCATCGACCATGACCATGCTGACATGGGCCGGGGCAAGGGCATTGTAGACGTACTTGGCCGGGTCAGGGCTCCAGGTGACGATATCGATCCGTTCACCCTGCAGTTCCTGGACGACGTTCTGGACTCGCGAGCCCTTCATGCCGACACAGGCTCCGACAGGGTCCACATCGGACTCGGTTGAGGAAACGGCGATTTTGGCGCGGAAGCCAGGTTCCCGGCTGACCCCCATGATCTTGACGATGCCCTCTGCAATTTCGGGGACTTCCATGGTGAACAGCTTGGCCAGAAATTCATCGGCCGTGCGCGACAAGATGAGCTGCGAGTCCCTGGCGTTCTCTTTTACTTCAAGAAGATAGGCCCGGATACGATCCCCCTGCTTGAAGGAGCGCTTCGGTATCTGGTGTTCCTTGGGAAGCACCGCGTCGGTACGGCCCAGGTTGACGATCATGTTGCCGCGCTCGAAACGCTGGACGATGCCGCTGACCACCTCACCCTGACGATCCTTGAACATACCGTAGATCACTTCACGCTCAGCATCTTTCATCCGATGGATGATCACCTGTTTGGCAGACTGGGCGGCGATCCGGCCGAGATCGGTGATATTTTCCATCTTCTCTCCGAGTTCATCGCCAAGCTGCACTTCGGGATCGAGCAGTTTGGCCTGCTCGAAAGAGATCTCGGTCTGATCGTCGACGGCGTCCTCAACAACGTTGCGAAACTGAAAAACCTCGACTTCGCCATACTCCTCGTTGTAATGCACCTCAATGTCGCGCCTGCTGCCGTATTTCTTCCGGGCGGCGGAGGCCACGGCTTCTTCTATGGCTTCGATCAGAAGCTTCTTGTCAAACCCGCGATCTCTGCTGATCTGGTCAATAATCCGTTTTAAATCCGATAACATGTTTCGTTCCTCGCAATAACTGCCTGCAATGCCGGCTTATCTCAGCCGGCCCTGCTGCCCGCCGGTTTACAGCGTCAGCCGGGCCTTTACGATCGTGTCCCAGAAAAGCGTGAATGTCTGCCCTTCTTCAGTGGCCACCGATATCGTATTATCTTTAACAGCCTGTATATCTCCAATTATGACGCGCTGGCCGTCAATTTCTTCTTTGAGCTTGAAGCGGGCCTTTTTACCAAGATGGAGACCGCATTCCTCGAGCGATCTCAACGGGCGCTCAAGACCCGGAGATGATACCTCGAGATGATACGGGTGATCGATCAGCTCCTCCACATCGAGAAAGTCACTGGTTTCCCGGCTTACCTGGGAGCAGTCATCGAGCGTCACACCCTCAGGTTTATCGACAATCAGCCGCAAAACCCAGCCGTGGCCTTCGCGTCGGTACTGGATATCGAACAGCTCCAGCCCCATCGCCGGCAGCAGCGAGTCGGTGAATTCCCGCAACCTGTCCAGGAAGGTATCGCCCATGATCTTACGCTTATTTCAGCTCGCCGTCTTTCTTACAGCTGTCCTGGTTCTCGCCCTTGGTCAAGCATAAAAAAAAGCGGGCAAAGCCCACTTTCACGTCCCGTCCGAATAACTGCGGTTCCGGTAAACCGGTACCAGACTCAAACAGGTATGACCCTTCATTTCCGACTCTTCCCAAAAAAGGAAAAGCCGTGTGGAGCGGGCAACGAGGCTCGAACTCGCGACCTCAAGCTTGGGAAGCTCGCGCTCTACCAACTGAGCTATGCCCGCATATCCCTAGCCTAAAACTGGTATAAATAAACACACATTTATATATTAGTCAAGGTTGCTGACAGGTTCCGACTATTTTCCCTTCCTTTTTGCGGGCTCCTCTGCAGCCAGGCACATAGACTTCAGAGCCTGTCCAGCCTGCTCCCCGCAAATAGATAATATTAATAGATATATTATATGTTTAAAGACAAAAAACCACGTTCTCCTTGAGGAAAATAGATTTGACAAATCCAAAACTGATTAATACAACGTCTGTCAACCGAGCCCGCAGATTTGTTGATTAGCGCTCCATCGGCAGCACCTTTAAACTGAACGCGACCGATCTGATGATGATCAAAGACGCGTTTGAGGAAACTATCTTAGATGACCGACAAGACACTGATAATTGCTGAGAAACCAAGCGTTGCTGCAGATCTGACCAAGGTTCTGCCCGGCTCCTTCGAGAAGTCGAGAACGCACTACGAAGGCTCGGCCTATATCGTCTCCTATGCTGTCGGCCACCTGGTTTCAATCTGCTACCCCGAAGAGATCGACCCGCGTTATCAGAAATGGCGGATGACTGATCTGCCGATTCTGCCCGAAATATTTCCGCTGAAGGTGCTCGATTCTACGAAATCACAATACAACGCTCTGCAGAAGCTCATCCGCCGCAAAGATGTGACCACCATCATCAACGCCTGTGACGCCGGACGCGAAGGAGAGCTGATATTCAAATACATCCTCAGCTGCACCTGGAACAAGTCTGTTGCCCAGAAGCAGATCAAACGGCTCTGGCTGCAGTCGATGACCGATGAGGCGATCCGCAACGGTTTCTCATCGCTGCGCAGCAACGAGGAAATGACACCGCTCGAGGACACCGCCCTGTGCCGCTCCGAATCAGACTGGCTCATCGGTATCAACGCGACTCGCGCCCTGACCGCCTATCAGTCCCGTTTCGGCGGCTTTTTCAAGACTCCCTGCGGCCGGGTCCAGACGCCAACCCTGTCCCTGCTTGTCAAACGGGAGAGAGAACGGCTCGATTTCAATCCAAAGACCTATTTCAATCTCGAGGGTTCATTTACCTTCAACGGTGACAGCTACACGGGTAAATGGATCGACCCCGCGTTCAAGAAGGATCCGGCGGATGCGGACAAACGCAAAGACCGTATCTGGGAGCGGCAGGCGGCTGAGGATATCATTGAAAAATGCGCATCAAAGCCGGCCGCCGTCACCGATACGAGCAAAAAGACCACCCAGGCGCCGCCGCAGCTCTACGACCTCACCTCGCTGCAGCGCGAAGCCAACGGCCGCTTCGGGTTTTCGGCCCAGAACACTCTGTCCATCGCCCAGGCGCTCTACGAGCGGCACAAGGTACTCACCTATCCCCGTACCGATTCCCGCTATCTGCCCCGGGATTATGTAAAAACTGCCACGGCGCTGACCACCCGCCAGAAAGGCTGGCGTTACAAGACACATGCCGAAACCATCCTCGACAAAAAATATATCAAGCTCAACCCGCGGGTGTTCAATGACGCCAAGGTTTCAGATCATCACGCCATAATCCCCACCAACAAACTGCCGGCGAATCTGTCGGAGGCTGAGCTGAAAATCTACACCATGGTGGTGCAGCGTTTCCTGGCGGTGTTCTTTCCCCCGGCCGAATATCTGAAGACTAAACGAATCTCCCTCGTTGAAGAAGAGTCTTTTCTGACCGAGGGCAAAATTCTGGTCAAACCCGGCTGGAAGGCGGTCTATCTCGACGGCAGGCGTGAGCAGGGAGAAGGAATCATCGAGCCGGTTCCTGAAGGGCGCGAGGTGCTCTGCCGCGAGGTCGAATTGAAAGAACAACAAACCAGGCCGCCGGCCCGGTTCAGCGAAGCGACCCTGCTTTCGGCCATGGAAAACTCGGGAAAACTGCTCGATGATGATGAACTGGCAGAGGCGATGAAGGAGCGCGGTCTCGGAACTCCTGCCACCAGGGCATCGATCATAGAAAAACTGATCAAGGATAAATATCTGGTCAGGGAGGGCAAGGAACTGACCCCGACCGGCAAGGCATTTGATCTGCTCTCCATACTCGAAGCCATGCGCATCGATGTACTGGCCTCGCCGGAAATGACCGGGGAATGGGAGTATAAACTGAATCAGATCCTAAAGGGTTCGCTGACCCGCTCAACATTCATGGATGAGATTCGCGGGCTCACCCGGCAGATCACCGAGCGGATCAAGACCTATGACGAATCAGGCGATACCAAAGAAGCCGCCTTCAGCCCCGTCGACGGTCTGGTGTTCACCGAAACGCCGTCGGCCTTCATCAGTGAAGACAAAAAGATCACCATCCGCAAAATTCTCGGCGGCAGGATCATGAAGGAAAACGAAGTGGTTGAACTGATCAGAGGCGAAACCATTGGCCCGTTCGCCGATTTTCGCTCGAAAAAAGGCAAACCCTTCAGCGCTTCGATCAAACTTAAGAACAATAAGGTCGAGTTCATTTTCATGGACGCCGCCGCCGATCTCGACATCGAGGCGGTCAAGAAAAACGGCTCACTGGGAATCTCCCCAGTCGACAAATCGCCCGTCTATGAAACACCGACCGGGTATATGTCTGAGTCTTCCATAAACGGTGACGAAAAGAACGGCTTGAGGATCAGCAAGATCATCTTGTCGAAAACGGTCACCCCGGAAGATATCAAAAAGCTCCTCAGCGACGGCAAGACGCCGCTCATCAAGGGGTTCATTTCAAAAAAACGCAAACCCTTCGATGCCTATCTTCTCCTCGACGACAAGGGGAAGATCAGTTTTGAATTTCCTCCCCGGAAACCGAGGAAGCGTCGAAAAAAGAGTTGACAGTCGAATCTATTGACCTCAAATAGGAAGTATGAAACAGCTTAAGAAAGAGTATCGCTCTCTGGACGGCGACGAACTGGCCTCCGCCTGTGTCAGGATCGCTGCGGACGGCAAAGGCGAGGACATCGTTGTTCTCGATGTGCGCAACATTTCGTCATTCACCGATTACTTCGTCATTCTCAGCGGCCGCTCAACCCGCCATGTGCAGGCCCTTGCCGAAAGCCTTGAGAACGAGCTGCGCTCCAAACGTATCAGCACCAGCCGGGCCGAGGGGCTCAGCGAAGGCAAATGGGTGCTGCTCGATTTTAACGACGTGGTCGTTCATATCTTTTACCATGACCAGCGCGACTTCTATGATCTCGAAGGGCTGTGGCACGATGCGCCGCGCCTGGAACTCGGCCTCTGAGATCACATCTCCTCAACCATCGAGCTGAATCATGCACTATCTGAGCACCCGGGGCAGTTCAGGAACCCGTACCTTCACCGAGGCCGTAATGACCGGTCTGGCCGAAGACGGCGGACTGCTGCTGCCCAGAGCGATACCTCGTGTCGATCGGGCGACATTTGAGTCCTGGCAGGAACTCAGCTACAGCAAGCTGGCCTACGAGGTGATGTCGAGGTTCATCGATGATATCCCCACCGCTGACCTGAAGGCATTGATCAAAAAATCCTACGCCGTCTTTGATCACCCCGATATCGTCAACCACGTCCATCTCGATGATCTCCATATTCTGGAGCTCTTCCACGGCCCGACTCTGGCCTTCAAAGATGTGGCCCTGCAGTTTCTGGGAAATCTTTTCGAGTACCTGCTGGCCAGAGACGGCTCAACGATGAATATCCTCGGAGCAACCTCGGGCGACACCGGCAGCGCAGCGATTTATGGGGTGAAGGGCAAGGAACGGATCAACATATTCATCCTCCACCCCCATAAAAGAATCAGCCCGGTCCAGGAACAGCAGATGACCACGGTCGCCGACGCCAATGTCTTCAATATCGGTGTCGAAGGGACATTCGACGACGCCCAGGCGGCGGTTAAAGCGATTTTCTCAGATATTGACTTCAAAAAAACCCGCCGTCTCGGGGCGATCAATTCGATCAACTGGGCAAGGATTCTCGCCCAGGTCGTCTATTACATCTACAGCTGCCTGCATGTGGCCGGACACGAGAAAAACAGCGCGGTCGCCTTTTCGGTGCCGACCGGTAATTTCGGCGATATCTTCGCCGGCTACATCGCCAAGAAAATGCTGCCTGAAGGGACCATCAGCAAACTGATCCTGGCCACCAATACAAACGACATCCTGGCCCGGTTCGTCAACCGCGGCGACTACTCGCTTGGCGACGTGGTATCGACCTCTTCCCCGTCTATGGATATCCAGGCGGCCTCCAACTTCGAGCGTTATCTCTACTACTTGATGGATCGCGAACCCGATCTGGTGAAAGAAGCGATGCTCAAATTCAGAGTTGACGGTAAGCTCTACCTGGAGAGCTATCTGGCCCACATCAAAAGAGATTTCGTCGCCTCGTCCGTTTCAGAAGATGAAGTCAAGGACACCATCGCCCGTTACTACCGCAATCATCACTATATTCTCGATCCCCATAGTGCCGTCGGCGTAAAGGCGGCCGAACAGCATCGGGACCGCGGTGTTCCACTGGTCTGCCTGGCCACCGCTCATCCGGCTAAATTCGGCGAAACGGTGGAAAATGCCATCGGCAGACAGCCCGATCTGCCGCCGCAGCTCGTCGGCCTCAGCGAAAAAGAGACGCGCTGCGAGGTGATGGAGTGTTCTGCCGATAAAATCATGAACTATATCGAAGAACACGGTATCAGTAACTCATGAACAGCAGCGGCCTGTCCTATAAGGCGCAGGTCTGCGAAGCCGCTGCATTCGTCACAGCGGTCTGCGGCGAAATGCCTGCCGCGGCCGTACAGCTCGGCACCGGCCTCGGCCGCTTATCTGAACGTCTTGACGTCGAACATTCAATTTCCTACAGTGATATACCCCACTTCCCGGCGGCCACCGTTGAAAGTCATCAGGGCGCTCTGCTGATCGGACGGTTAAACGGTTCTCGGGTCATCGTGCTTTCCGGCAGGTTTCATTTCTACGAGGGCTACTCCACGGCTGAGATCACCCTGCCAATCCGGGTCCTGCAGCTGCTCGGGGTGAAGACGCTGATTATCACCAATGCGGCAGGCGGCCTGAACCCGCTGTTTTTACCCGGAACCATCATGCTGATCAGGGATCATCTCAACTTCCTCGGCGAAAACCCGCTGCGCGGTCCCAATATCGACGATTGGGGTCCGCGCTTTCCCGATTTTTCCGAACCCTATTCCCCGGCCCTGATCAAAAAAGCCCTGAACAGCGCAGATATCTGCTCCATCGATAAGGTCGTCACCGGCACCTATGTCTGTATTCCCGGGCCCAGCCTCGAGACACCGGCTGAAACGCGCTGGCTGCGTCAATGCGGCGCTGACGCCGTCGGTATGTCCTCGGTTCCGGAGGTGCTCGTTGCCCGGCATGGATCGATGCAGGTCCTGGGCCTGTCGCTGATCTCAAACGTCAACGACCCGGATAATTTCAAACCTATTCTGCTCGAGGATATCATCGAGGAAGGTAAACGGGCGTCATCGAGGCTGGAGAAGCTGATCGTTGAGTTTCTCTCACGACTTGATAATGGCTGAATCCCTGGCTGCGCCCTTCTCAATCATTGACGGACACTACTATCCATGGCTGAAGAACTGGCTGTACATATCATTTCCGGCCGCTATCTGCTGCCAGGCTGGCAGGACGAGGAACGCATAGAAAACGGCGCCGTTGCCATCGACCGGGACCGCATAGCTGCAATCGGCCGCCGGGAAGAGCTGAAAAAACGGTTCCCCGATGCGGACGAGCTGCATGAGCCGGCCGGGCTGATCATGCCCGGCCTGGTCAACACCCACACCCACGCGTCGATGAGCTACCTGCGCGGCATCGCCGACGATCTGCCGCTGATGGAGTGGCTGACCGAGCACATTTTCCCGGTCGAGCAGAAGATAAACCGCGAGATGGTTTACCAGTCCGCCCTTCTCTCCATTGCCGAGATGATCAAATCGGGAACCACCAGCTTCTGTGATATGTACCTGTTCGCCGGAGAAGTCGCCCGGGCGGCGGCCGAAAGCGGGATCCGGGCCTGGGTCGGCGAGGTGCTCTACGACTTCGATTCACCCTCCTACGGTAGCCTGGAAAACGGTTTTACACTGGTACGTGGACTGTGCGACCAGTATCGCGACGACCCGCTGGTCACCATCACCGTCGATCCGCACAGCGTCTACACCTGTGCCCCCTCGCTCCTGGAAAAATGCGGGGAGATCGCCGACGAGTACGACAGTCTCTACGTGGTCCACCTGTCCGAGACCGACTCAGAGGTCGAAACCTGCATGGAACGCTATGGCGTACGCCCGATTCAGCACCTGGATCAGCTTGGCCTGCTGAATCACAATGTGTTGGCGGCCCACTGTGTGAAACTGAGCGGAGAGGAAATTGATCTGCTGGCGGAGCGCCAGATCAAGGTCAGCCACTGCATCGAATCGAACATGAAACTGGCCTCCGGCCTGGCCCCGGTCCCCGCATTGCTCGAACGGGGAGTGTGCGTTTCGATCGGCACCGACGGACCAGCCTCGAACAACGACGTCGATATGTTTGGCGAGATGAGCAGCGTCGCCAAGGTTCATAAAGCCGTCAGCCTCGACCCCACCATCATGAGCGCCGAGACGACGCTTCGCTGCGGTACCATGGCGGGCGCCGAGGCACTGGGCGCCGGCCACCTGATCGGCAGCCTCGAACCGGGGAAAAAGGCGGATCTCATCGTAGTCGATCTGGACCAGCCCCATCTGACACCGATCTACAATGTCGTTTCCCACCTGATTTACGCGGTCCGGGGCAACGATGTGATCCATTCGTTGATCGACGGCCGTCTGGTCATGAAAAACAGAGAGCTGCTCAGCATTGATGAACAACACATTCTCGCCGCAATGCGGAGGATACGTTCCACCGTATTGGAATTGCGGGGATAATCGGGCCGGGAAAAAACAAGCTCTGGGGCTGCCGGGGGGCCGTGTTGTCCAGCTTGACTTTCTGGTAATACTGCTCTACTATCAGCCACAGAACGGCAGAGCTGCTGCCGATTAACCATAGTCAACAGTTTTCACTAGAGGTACGCATATGTTCGGACTGGGAATGCCTGAGCTCATTGTCATACTGGTCATCATCGTCATCATCTTCGGGGCCGGCAAGCTTCCTGAAATCGGCTCCGGAATCGGCAAGGGCATCAAGAATTTCAAGGAAGCGACCAAACAGGAAGAAGCCAAATCGATTGACGAGAACAACGGTAAGGAACCGGAAGACAGCAGCAAAAGTTGACCGACGCGATTCTCATTTAACGGAGTGTAAAAACCATGTTCGGACTCGGAACCCCTGAACTCATCGTTATTCTCGGTATCGCCGTATTGATATTCGGCGGCAAGAAGCTGCCTGAAATCGGCTCCGGCCTGGGCAAGGCTATCGGCTCTTTTAAAAAGGGCATCGGCGACGTTGAAGAGGGCGGAAAAGAGCTGCTCGGCGATATCCCCGGTGTAAAGGAGGTCTCCGAAGTCAAAGACAAGATCGACAAAGTTAAAAATATCACATCCCTCACCAAATAATCTTTCTGGTAATTGGATCATTTCTCTTTGCTGTAATACTCATTTCCATTTCTCTATTCTGAGAAATCCAACGCACTTTCGGATTGTTTCTCTTTTCCATTCCTGCATCCCCCTTACGCCCTGTGCTTGACGCATTTTTACATTTTGTGTAATTGTACTGATTCCGTAAAATAATTATTACCACCCGGCTGGAAGTACCCCACCTGCGGTTCACTTTCTACCACCAACTCACATCGTTGCCGGAAGGTAGCTCATTTATTGATCAGGAGAGATACATGTGCCGACTAGCCTTGAAAACAGCCAATGAACCTTTCTCGCCTTACGAGGTGCTGCAGGCCATGGAGGCCATGCAGGAGGGGTATGACGGCTCCGGTCTTGGACTGCTGCTTCGGGGTTTGGAATTTGAAGATTTCAAATACAACCCCCGGTTTCCAATCCTCTCAGGAATTGCCGAGAACAAGAAGGCCTGGAAACGCTTGGACCGATTCATGGAAGAGCGCGGTTACGAGCTCAAATATGACCACAAGTTTCATATGGAACGCGGTCATATGGAGGGTAAAGATCGTTACCGCTATTTTATCAGAGCCTACCGGATGCCCGAAGAATTCCAGGGCAAAGAGATGAAGGACCGGGAAGGCGAACTGATGGAGACCAGGCTGGCCCTGCGGGAAGATGGGGAAAAGTACGGCGGCGACCTTTCGGTTTTTTCGTTCTGGCCCGATGTGGCCATGATCAAGGAGGTGGGCTGGCCGCTGCAGGTCGGTGATCTGCTGAGCCTGCATGACGGCCAGATCAAATCACGGGTCTGCATGGCGCAGGGCCGCCAGAACACCAACTACGGCATTAACCTCTACGCCTGCCACCCGTTCTTCGTCCAGGGCATCTCGACGATGACCAACGGCGAGAATACAGCTTTCGTACCGATCAGGGACTGGCTCCTGGGGCGGCCGTTCAAGGGATATATGGGTTACCAGAGCGATTCCGAGGTATTCACTCATATCCTCCACTACACCTTAAAAGAGCTCAACCTGCCCCTGCAGGCCTACAAGCATATCATCACTCCGCTGAGCCTCAAGGAGCTTGAAAAGCATCCGCAGGGTGATTTCCTGAGGGGGCTGCGCAACGTCTGCAAACGGCTCATCATAGACGGGCCCAACGCGGTGATCGGCACGCTGCCCGACGAAACCTGCCTGCTGGTCATGGATCAGAAGAAACTCCGGCCGGCTACCGTCGGCGGCAGAGAGGGCGTCTGGGCGATCGCCTCGGAGATGTGCGGAGTCGAGGCGATGGTCCCCGACCGCGACCCGAGCCTTGATTTCCAACCAATGCGCGAGCACACCGTCATCATTCCACCAGAGAGAAAGGAATTAGAAATATGGTCCCAATTCGATCAGTTCCCGTTGAGCCTGGCAGCTTAACTTATCACGACCTGCCCTGGATCATCCAGCACCGCGAAGATCGCTGTACCCTCTGCGGCCAGTGCACTGCCGTCTGCCCCAAGGAGTGTCTGCACCTGACCTACCGGCGCCAGCGCATGCCCAACCTCGAAGTACTGAGCAAAAAGAGAGGCAGCGAATACCGGACGTTTGTCGGTATCCGGCAGCGCACCGACATGTCCCATGCCTGCATCGGCTGCGGCATGTGCTCGATGGTCTGCCCCAACGAGGCCATCACCCCGGTGCTCAACACGGTTGAAAACCGTACCCTGTTTCTGAACAACCTCAAAGGTGAAGCGCCCAAGCGGGGCGGCCGCAGAAACGCCACCGGTGCAACCCTGCTGGACCGGATCATGTTCGACCGCATCTCGATGCTGACCGACCCGGCTCTCGATGCCGGCCGGCATGAGTTTACCGTATCGACAACCCTGGGCCGGATTCTCGCCCCTGACGAGTACCTTAAACGCAGGGTAAACGGCGGCTGGATTCCGCCGACCAGAGAGATCTTCCCCTTTGTCATCGGCTCCATGTCGTTTGGCGCACTGTCGCCCAACATGTGGCTCGGTCTGCTCCAGGGCGTCGCTTACTGCAATGAAGTACTCGGTATCCCGGTGGTCATGTGCACCGGCGAGGGCGGCTGTCCCCCGTGGGTATTGAAGAGCCCGTACCTGAAATATATCATCCTGCAGATCGCTTCCGGTTATTTTGGCTGGGACGAGATCATCAGGGCCATCCCGGAGATGCAGTGCGATCCGGCGGCCATCGAGATCAAATACGGCCAGGGTGCCAAGCCCGGCGACGGCGGCCTCTTGATGTGGTACAAAGTCTCCAAGCTGATCGCCCGCCTGCGCGGTGTTCCCGAAGGTGTCGACCTGCCGTCGCCGCCGGTTCATCAGACGCTTTACTCCATCGAGGAAAGTGTCATGAAAATGATCCAGACCCTGTCGATGGCCTTTAACCACAAAGTTCCCGTCTACCCGAAAATATCGGCCTCGACATCGGCCAAATCGGTACTCAACAACCTGGTCAGGAACCCTTACGCCGGCGGTCTGCTGATCGACGGAATCGACGGCGGCACCGGCGCGGCCTACAACGTTTCGATGGATGCGACCGGTCACCCGGTGGCCTCCAACGTACGGGAGTGCTATCTCGAACTTGCCGCCCAGGGCATGCAGAACGAAGTACCGATCTATGCCGCCGGCGGCGTCGGTAAAAACGGCAACGTCGCCCAGAACGGCCTGGCTCTGGTCATGCTCGGAGCGACCGCCGTGCATATCGGCAAATATATCATGCAGTCCACCGCCGGCTGTCTCGGCAACGAGCAGAACCGCTGCAATGTCTGCAACGTCGGACTCTGCCCCAAAGGCATCACCAGTCAGAATCCGAAGCTCTACCGCCGCCTCGATCCCGACAAGGTGGCTGAGCGGGTGGCCGAGACCTTCATGGCCATCCAGACCGATGTGAAGAAAATCATGGCACCGCTGGGCCGGTCCCAGAGCCTGCCCATCGGCATGTCAGACGCCATCGGCATCAACGACAAGGACGCCGCCGACCGGCTGCAGATCAAGTATGTTTGCTAAACACCACCAAAACAACGGTTGTACAGAGAAGGAGTTCTTTTGTGACTAAAGTTATAAAAGGTCTTGACCAGGACGGTAACCGGATCAGTTCGATGGAGTTCGAACAGATCGTTCGCGGGGCGGCAGCTCAGCATGCAGCATTGACCCTGGAGTCCTACGGTCAGCATAATATCGGTATCAGGCTGCACCGCGACGACGGCCTCCATCTGCATATCAAAGGCCCGTGCGGGCAGCGGCTCGGCTCAATGGGCATGCCGGGCACGACGATCACCTGCGAGAGTTCCGTTTCAGACGATGTCGGCTACCTCAACATCGGGGCTGAAATCACTGTCCTGGGCGACGCCACCAACGGAGCCTGTAATGCAATGGCCGCGGGTAAGGTTTTCATCGGCGGCTCGATCGGCGCCCGCGGACTGACCATGACCAAGTGGAATCCCGATTACGACAAGCCTGAACTCTGGGTTCTCGGCTCGGTCGGTGATTCTTTTGCCGAATTCAACTGCGGCGGCGTCGCGGTAATCTGCGGAGTGGACGCCAAAAACCCGAAGAACGTCCTTGGCTACCGCCCCTGCGTCGGTATGGTCGGCGGCCTGATCTATTACCGTGGAGAGACGGACGGATCATATTCACAAACCAATTCACGACCTGATGTACCGACCGATGAACAGTGGCAGTGGCTGGTCGGCAATATCGGCATTTACCTGGACAATATCAAGCGCGCCGACCTCTACGACACCCTGACCAGGCGCGAAGAGTGGCATGTTCTGAATTCGGTGACGCCCCAGGAACGGGCACTGATGTGGTCCGGACCAATGCCGATGGCACAGTTCCGGCAGGAGTTCTGGGCCCATGCGTTCGGCGGTGGAGACCCGCTCCGCGATCTCTCCCCCGGCCTCGACCGCTCCCCCATCGGTGCGATCACCACCGGTGATATGCGCAGACGAGCCCCGTGGTGGTCGAATAACGAACAGGCTGCTCCCTGCACCTACTACTGCCCGATCCATATTCCGACGGTTGAGCGGCTGCGCCTCATCCGCGCAGGCAAGATCGATGAAGCCTACAAGATGATCCTCAGCTACACCCCGCTGCCGGCTTCGGTCTGCGGCGCCGTATGCCCCAATCTGTGTATGGAAAACTGCACCAGAACCGGAATTGACGGATCGATCGAGATGCAGGTTCTGGGACGGGCCGTGGCCGATTTTACCGCGCCGGAAGAGGCTGAGTCGCTGGGCAAAAAAGTGGCAATCATCGGCGGTGGGCCGGCCGGACTGAATGCCGCCTGGCAGCTGGCCATCGGTGGTGTCGAAGCGCATATCTTCGAGCGCGACTCTCAGCTCGGCGGCAAGCTCGCCCAGGTGGTTCCCTGGGAACGCCTGCCCCAGGCCATCTGGGATGAGGAGATCAAGCGTTTCACTTCATTGTCCAACGTTAACGTTCATCTCGAGACCGAGATGTCACCGGCTAAATTCGAAGAGCTGCAGAAAGAGTTCGACTATATCATTATTGCGGTCGGCACCCACGAACCGCGCCGCCTGACTTTTCCCGGTCATGAACGGGTCATCCCGGCGCTCGATTTTCTCAAAGAGGCCAAGGGTATAGATTCAATGAATATCGGCAAAGAAGTGGTCGTTATCGGGGCAGGCAACGTCGGCTGCGATGTGGCCTGTGAGGCCTATCGCCTCGGTGCCGAAACGGTCACCCTGGTCGATATCCAGAAACCGCTGGCGTTCGGTAAAGAAAAAGAGGCGGCCGAAGCACTGGGTGCGAAATTCCAGTGGCCGGTCATGACCAGGGAGGTCACCGGTGAAGGACTCGTCACCACAGAAGGAGAACTGATACCTGCCCAGACGGTGTTCATCTCGATCGGTGATGTCCCCTCTCTGCCGTTTCTGCCCGCCTCCGTCCAGACCCTGCATGTCGGCGGCGCCGACTGGATCAAGACCGATACGGCCCACAAGACCTCGGATGGAAAAGTTCTGGCCATCGGCGATGTCGAGCGGCCGGGCCTGGCCACCGATGCGCTCGGTGCCGGAAAAAATGCGGCTGAAGCCATTCTGGCCGAGATCAAAGGTGAAGAGTGGCAGCCCTTTTCAAAACCGCTGGTACCCCAGCAGGCGCTGACCATCACCCACTACAATCCGGGCGACCGCGGCAGCAGCGAAGACGATCAGGCCTCCCGCTGCCTGTCCTGCGCTACCTGCAGGGACTGCCACCTGTGTGAGACCATCTGTCCGACCGGTGCGATCAGCAGAAATGAAATCCAGTTCGGCGGCGAAATCAGTTTCGAGTATGTATCCGACGATCAGAAATGTATCGGCTGCGGTTTCTGTGCCGATACCTGCCCCTGCGGTATCTGGCAGATGAACCCGTATTAACGGTAGCCGGAATCAGCACCTCTTTGCCCCTCTTGCCGGCCATATTATAAGTCCGGCAGAGGGGTTTCTTATTTATCCAGCATGCTGAGTAAACGCTTCTTCATGTTCGAGCAGCTTGCTCTTTACCTCGATCCCGGCGGCAAAGCCGCCAAGTTTCCCTCCTGAGCCGACAAGCCGATGGCAGGGGATGATGATCAATAGCGGATTGCTGCCGGCCGCCTGGCCCACCGCCCGACTACTCTTGGCATTACCCAGGTCGGCTGCGATTTCGCCGTACGTCCGCTGCTCACCGAAGTCGATGGTGGTAAGGGCCTGCCAGACCCTTTTCTGAAAGTCGGTGCCGGACAACTCATAGGGGAGTTCGAACCGCTTTCGCGAACCCGCCGCATACTCACCGATCTGTTTCACGGTTGCAGCAATCACCGGGGAGGAGCATTCTGCCGATGACATTTCTTCCTGCCTGGTGCCATCCGCAAACCGTACTGAAAAAAGGTGATGTTCATCACCTTCGATTATCAGCGGCCCGAAGGCGCTGTCGATAACAACTCGTTCAACGACGCTCTGCATGAAAAGTTCCTTCTGTTGTGGTTTTGCTAAACATGATATAGTCGCATCTGGTCTATCTACTAACCTGATTCTATATCTCCTGCCCCGAATTATGAAGGACGCACTGCATAAAAAATTAGAACCGATCAGCGAAGTGCAGTCTATTCGCGGGGTCGATCTGCCGGTCGGCCTCGAGTTCAGGCAGCTGGTGGTGACCGGCCCTCCCGGTGCGGGAAAGACCTACTACATCAACAAAATACGGGGCTGGCCCAACGAGGGCTATCTGGATCTGACCCGGCGCGGCTGGTGGAAGGACCAGAGTCTCATCTACCGCCCCCGGGAGATCCACCTTGGTGTCCCCTATGACGGTATCAAGGAGGCGCTGGCGGTGTTCGACCAGGAGTGGCTCGAGCTGGAAGCGGATGCGATGAAAATCGATTATCACCGCATCAGGATTCCGCCCGAGGCGCACTCGAAGCTGTCCACCAACTGGCGCGACCGCTACATTTTCGAATTCCTGCTGCCCGAGGCTGAAATCATTTTCGAGCGCCGGATGAACCGCCAGAAGGACGGTTATTTCCCGGTGGACGCCAATCTCGACCTCGACACGGTCGCCAGACAGCTCGATGTCTACAGCCGGGTCGCGCTGTTTCTGCACCGCGCCGGTCTCAACGTCTATATCCGTACGACCATTGATAAACCGCCGATGCTGATCAGTGAAAAAGGCGAGGTAGCACTGCCGCCCTGGGCGGTTGCCACCATCGAACCGCAGCCCAGCCTGAAAACCGCCGCCGGATGGAAACAGACGTTTCTCAGGCAGACAACCATCCCCTGGTTTACCGTAACCGAAGAAATTCAGAACCTTAACGAACCGTCGCGTATACCGCATGACGGGAAAAGCCTCGACATCATCATCGGCCGCCTCCATCTCAGATTGTCTCCGGAGATTCCGCTCGGAGCCAGGAAAAAGTATCTGCGCCGCAACAAGGATTGGATCATCAGAAAACCCGAGACCTGCAGCGACCGCGAGATTCGCGGTTTTGCCAGAATCAAGCCGGGCGAAACCGTTATGCTGGGCCGTGCCAACAAGGACTATGACGATATTTTCAACTTCAAAAAAGATATGGCCAAACGGCATGTGACGATTACCAACGACAAAGGTGACCTGATCATCCGCCCGCTGGATCGGGATAAAAAGGTAAAGATTGTCAGACTCGACGACCAGGACATCCGCGAGCAGATGGGCGTAAACCGGGTCAATGTGATGCTTGAAGTGCGCGAGCTGCTCGGCGGTTCCGTCACCATGCTCGAAAAAGATGATGCCCGGCAGCTGATCGAGCAGGTCAACCATATTCTCGAAGCGGAACCGTATCGTCCGTTGAACAGGAAGAAAACCCCGGGAGGTATACTTGAGCTGCCCGACGAACCGGCTCCGATCATCGTTGGAGATTTGCACGCTCAGGTCGACAATCTACTTAAAATTCTCAGTGAAAACTGTCTGGTCCAGGCACTGGAGAATAACCGGGCGGTACTGTGTATTCTCGGCGACGCAGTGCACTCCGAAAACCTTAACGAAATGGAGGATATGGACAGCTCGATCCTGATCATGGACCTTATTTTGACCCTGAAAAAACAGTTTCCGGCAAATGTTTTTTACCTGAGGGGAAACCATGACAGTTTCAGCCCCGATCTTTCTAAAAACGGTATCCCCCAGGGCATCCTGATGAAAAAAAACCTCGACGAGCAGCGGGGCGGCGCCTATGTCGAGCAGATGCAGAGATTTTACGACCTGCTCCCCTACCTGATCGTCTCCGACTCCTTCATCGGCATCCATGCCGGCCCGCCGCGTCAGGGGACCACAAAGAAACAGCTGCTGAATATTGAAGCCGATCCCGATCTGTCCCGCCAGCTCACCCAGAACCGGATCAAGCGACCCTACTATCTGTCGGGGTACTCGAAATCCGAGATCAAATCACTGCGCAAAGCTCTAGATGCGCCGAAATCGACGCCGGTTATCGTCGGCCACACGCCGCTGGATCCATTTGGTTCGATCTGGCAGAACGTCGGGTCGATAAAGAACCATCATATTGTCTCCAGTTCCAATATCAGCGGTCCGGGGATATTTATCAGGTTACGCGGCAAGATGATTCCCCTCACTTACCCTTCCGAACCGCTGACCCGGCTGATCAACCGCTTGTAACATGGCCGGCGGCTGGACCGACCCTCCTAACCAAATCTTAACATTTCTCTGTATCTCCTGTCTGCCGTGCGTTATACGGGAACGGGAGGCTCATCATGCAGGATCTTTGCGGCCCGGACGTGGCGGCACGCCATATAGTACTTGAACTTTACCTTAATCATCTGCTAATGAGATCCTAACTTAAGAATTTCATGAGCGACCCGACTGATGGCGCTGTCCCGGCTCTGCCGTTGCCGTCATGCCGGGTTGATTCGATTCGGGCCGGCCTGATCCGGTCTCATCGCAGGCAACCAAAACGTTGCTCCCAGAGGTCTCTATGGATATCAAATCGACAACACCGCTCTCAGGTCTATTCAGGACCTCTCCGTTCAAGCCGGTACAGGAGCATATGCGTCTCACCTTTTCCTGTATCTGTCTTCTACCGCCGCTGCTCGATGCTCTGTATCGCCAGGATTATCAGCAGCTCAAAGAATTTGGCGAGGAGATTATCAGGCACGAATCAGATGCCGACCTGATCAAGCAGGAGTTCAGGATCAATCTGCCCAACACCCTGCTGCTGCCGGTCGATCGGGAGGATCTGCTCAATCTGATCGGCGACCAGGACGGACTTGCCGACCTGACCGAAGAAGTCGCCCAAACGCTGATGTATCGCGATATGGCAGTGCCGGACCCGATCAAGAACAACCTCGACGAGCTGCTCGAAGGTACCATGGAGATTTCCGTAGCCGCCAAAGACCTGATCGAGCGCCTCGATGAACTGCTTCAGGTCGGCTTCAGGGGCAGGGAGCAGGAAAAGGTATCGGTGATGATTGCCGGGGTCCGCCGCAGCGAGCACAATATCGACGGTATTCTGCACCGTTTGCGGCGCAAATTATTCGAATCCGAGAGCCAGATGAACCCGGTGGATGTCATGTTCTGGTATCAGCTCATCTCGTTGATCGGGTCGATATCCGACCAGGCCGAAAACGTCGCCGACCGACTTCTCCTTTTCCTCTCAAAATAGACGGACACCATGGATATTATAGCTTCCTACGGAACAATTCTTGTCATCCTCGCCGTCATTTTCGGCCTCTACATGACCTGGGGCATCGGCGCCAACGACCTGGCCAACGCCATGGGCACCTCGGTGGGAGCCGGGGCGGTGACGATCAAGCAGGCCATCTGTATCGCCATCATCTTTGAGTTCTCCGGTGCGGTTCTGGCCGGCGGCCATGTCACCAGCACGATCCGCAAGGGCATCATCGACCCGACCTCGATCATCGACTCTCCGGAAATTCTCGTCTACGGTATGCTGGCCGCCCTGCTGGCCGCCGCATTCTGGCTGATGATCGCCTCCTGGAAGGGTTGGCCGGTGTCGACAACTCACTCGATCATCGGTGCGCTGATCGGTTTCGCCATCGTTGGTATCGGGCCCGACGCGGTCAAGTGGGGCAAGGTCGGCAGTGTTGTCGGCAGCTGGGTGGTCAGTCCGGTGGTGGGGGGCACCATCAGTTTTCTGCTGGTGATCAGCACCAGAAAACTTATTTTCGACACTGAAGACCCACTTAGAAACGCGAAGCGCTACGCGCCCTGCTATGTTTTTCTGGTCGGTTTTGTTATCTCGCTGGTCACCATGTTCAAGGGCCTCAAGCACCTGAACATCGATTTAAGCGTTCCCCAGAGCTTTTTAGCTGCCACCGCGGTTGGTGCGATCACCGCCGGTATCGGCTGGTATTTTATCCGGCGTATCGAGGCCGACCGCCAGGCCGACCGCGATTTTCATTTCGCCAGCGTCGAGCGGGTATTTGCCCCGATGATGCTGTTTACCGCCTGCGCCATGGCCTTTGCCCACGGCTCCAACGACGTGGCCAACGGTATCGGGCCGCTGGCCGCCGTGGTCAGCATCGTCAGCTCCGGTGGTGAGGTGATGCAGCAATCAGAGCTGCCGATCTGGATCCTGCTGCTCGGCGGCGGCGGTATCGTCCTTGGCCTGATAACGCTGGGCTACCGGGTTATGCTGACGGTCGGCAGAAAAATCACCGAGCTCACCCCATCAAGGGGCTTCTGCGCCGAACTGGCAGCGGCAACGACCGTGGTCATCGCCAGCCGCACCGGCCTGCCGGTCTCTACAACCCACATTCTGGTCGGCTCGGTACTGGGCGTCGGCCTGGCCCGCGGCATCGGCGCGCTCGATCTGCGGGTAGTATTCAACATCATCGTCAGCTGGCTGGTAACCCTGCCGGCCGGCGCCGTCATGGCCATGCTCTTCTTCTTTACGCTGAAAGGGATTTTCAGTTAGGATCGTATGCAATGGATCTAAACCCGATCCGGCAATTATTATCCTGACGCTCACGAGTTGATACGGCCTGCTCGTCAAGTTTAGTCCTGTTTTTTAGGACTTGCACCCTTCCCAAGAAGACAATCCCTGTAGTCGGCTCGCTCAAACGCCGACAGTGAATTGATTTTTCCATCCCCAACGATCCATTTCCTTTTCTCGCTGAGCATCGCTATGGTGCATTTTCACAAGAGAAGTGGAGTCGAACCTCTTGGTTAAATCCATTGTGGCACAGTGTATGCATTTTCAATGTATGAAACAGGTAGAACTGCAAAAGCATAGTCTGGCGATCGGCCTTGGAGCAGATATGAGTTGCTATCCTAACAAGACGGTACATAGAGGAATTGATGAAGCCCGCAGTTTCTACAATGTCAGGATATAGTTCACTTCAGATCGATATGTTGATCTGATCAAAGCACAGGAGGATCAGAAATGAGTGATAAACAGGCATATATTGCGGAAATCGAAAACCAGCTCGAATATTGGGACCAGGAAATCTACAAATTCAGGGTAATTACCGAGGAGATCGGTGAAGAGGAACCCGACCGACAGATCAAATACTACCAGGTTATCGAAAATATCGTTGCTCGAAAAAACGACGTGGCCAAAAAGCTCTCTGAGCTGCAGGAAAGCGAAAACCTGGACTTGCAGCAGGCGAAGCTTGAGATTGAAAAACTCAGGGAACATGTCACCAATGGTATAGAGTCTGCCCGGTCTGTTGTTAACTAATCAGACTGGTGATTGAGTAATTTCAGATACCTGCCAATCGGGCGAGATGAGTCCGCCGCTTTTTGGTTCAGGCCATTTTTCATAGAGGAGGTAAGGAGTAAACGAGATGCAGGAGCAGATGGAAAAACAACAATTTCATATGTTTATTTTTATTTTACCGTTTTTTTCATAACTTTCTCCATTATCATTTTTTTTAATCACAAATTGTTGTGATAAAATAACCAAAGCTGTTTTTTTGGCTGGCAGCTTTTACACTGGTCTGTACCAATTTTTTGAGCGATACCAGGCTTGATGATCGTTATCCCGGGCAGACGAATGCTTGAAACGTGAACGTGCTGATGGTGGCAACTGCAACATGAGAGGGATCAGGTATGGAGAACTATCGATTGGCCTATGCGGTGACGGATCTCGAGGGTAACCAGCTTCTGCCCGCCGGGACGGTGCTGACCCGCCAGGTCATGGACGATATTGCCGGGCGCGAAACAGGCCCAGTCAAATCCTGTCGCCTGCTCGATTTCGAACAGGTTCAGGACGACCTGCTCAGCTATTTGACTGTTCCGCCCTACGACGTCATCACCGGCCAGGACACTCAGCATGCGCTGCTGCTCGAGATTGCCGGTCAGGTTCATGCTCCGGAAACTATTCTTAAATCCCTCTCGCGTTTTCGGGAAACGGACATTTATACCTATCGCCATCTGCTGCTGGTTTTCGCCCTGTCGATTCTCATTGCCCGGGAGCTGATCGGGGAAAAGGAACAATTGATCCAGGAAGTGATTGCCGGTCCTACCCATGATATCGGCAAGCTCTGCATCCCGACGGCCATTCTGTCCAAACAGACACCGCTCTCCATGGATGAGTATGATTATCTGAAGCATCATACGCTTGCCGGCTACGTCCTTCTGGCCTACTACTTCCGAGACCCCGATATCCTTGCTGCCCGGGTCGCCCGGGACCATCATGAGCGCAAGGACGGCAGCGGCTATCCGGCGGGCAGGTATGTCGATGATTTACTGGTCGACATTGTCATGGTCGCTGACATTTATGACGCCCTGATTTCATCGAGGCCCTACCGACCGGTTTCATACGACAACCGCACCGCCCTTGAAGAGCTCATCGCCCAGGCAAAGCGCGGAACCATCAGCGAGACGGTCGTCCGGGTGCTCATAGCCCTGAATCGACAATCTAAACCTGATTACCGGAATTGCACCATTTCCTCCAAACGCCGCGGCAAGGCGCCACAGGAAAACGTCTACGGAGTTACCAAAAAAGAGAACTGATTCCAGCTGTTATTTGATGCATGGGTTGTCACTGCCGATCTATTCTTTCAGGGCTGATGGCAAATTTTAACTGAGCAGCATTTAACCGCCGGTTCGGGCCATGAAATCGCGCCAGATCGGGGCCGCCGTGCGGCCGCCGTTTTCGGATCTGCCCAGGCTCTGGTTGCGGTCATGACCGACCCAGACACCGGTAATCCGTTCATTTTGAAAACCGATAAACCAGGCATCCCGATTTTCATCCGAGGTGCCGGTTTTGCCGCCGGTAGTGCCCGGCAGACCCGCCGCCCGCTTGCCGGTTCCCCGGTTGATCACCTCGATCAGCATCGCTTTCATCTGTTTCGCACTCGTGCTGCTCAGCACCGCCATCTTTTTCGGCTGATAGTGATAGATCGTTTCACCATCGCTGGTCCTGATCGAATCGATCAGGGTCGGCAGCGTGTAGCTGCCGCCACAGACAAAGGGCTCGTAAGCCGCGCTCATCTCCAGCAAAGAGACGTCCACCGTGCCGAGGGCAAGCGACAGGTTGGAGGCCAGATCGCTGCTGATACCGGCCTGACGGGCCAGCTGATGTAACGGTTTGAAACCGGTTTTCTGCAGCATCTTGACCGCCGGGATATTGTAGGAGTGGATCAACGCCTGACTCATCTTCACCGGACCATAGTAGCGCCCTGAAAAATTTTTGGGCTGCCACTGTTTTCCATCAGCGCCCCGGATCGACAACGGTTCATCGACAATCACCGTATCGGTACCCCAGCCTTTTTCAAGCGCAGCCGCGTAAACCAGCGGTTTGAAAACCGATCCGGCGGGCCGCCTGGCCTGGACGGCACGATTGAACGGGGTTGTGGCAAAATCTGTCCCGCCGATCAGGGCTCGGACCCTGCCGCTGCAACCCTCAAGCGCCACCAGGGCGCCTTCGGGACGCAGCTTTTTCTGTTGATTTCTGGCGGCAACATCCTGAACTCCGTTCCTGATCGCCCGTTGTGCTTCGAACTGCTGACTTTGATCGAGGTTGGTAAATATTTTCAGACCGGCTGTGTGCAGCGGCCCGCCGATCATTTTTTCGGCCCGCTTTTTGACCACCTGCAGGTAATAGCCGTTGGCCTTTTTGTTTTCGGAGGAATTGTTGAGCTGAGGAGCGACATTATAGGCGGTTCGAGCCTCCAGCGCGGAAATGTAGCCGTCATCCGCCATTCTGTTCAGCACATAGCGCTGGCGCTGGCGCGCCTTATCCAGGTGATCGAGCGGCGAGTAGCGGCTCGGTGCCTGGGGAAGACCGGCCAGCAGTGCGATTTCCCCAAGGGTCAGTTCAGAGGCGTGTTTGTCGAAATAGGTCAGGGCCGCTGCTTCAACCCCGTATGCGCCTGCTCCGAGATAAATGTGGTTGAGATAGATATATATGATCTCATCCTTGGTCAGCAGCCGGTCGATGCGCCAGGCCAGAATCGCTTCCTTGAACTTGCGCAGATATGTTTTTTCAGGGCTCAGGAGCAGCCCTTTGGCGACCTGCTGGGTGATGGTCGAGCCGCCCTGGCTCTTGCCGCCCTGCCGGACATTGTTGATAAAGGCCCGGAACACCGAAAACAGATCAAGACCCGGGTGCTCGTAGAATCTGCCGTCTTCGGCGGCGACGAAAGCCTTGGGGAGAAGCGGCGGCATGCTGTCAAGGCCGATGACGATGCGGTTTTCGGTGAATACCCGCTCCACCACCGCACCGTGCCGATCATAAATCAGCGTTGCCTGGGCAGGACTGTACTGGGAAACATCACGGATTCCGGGGATGCGCAGTTGATCCAGCCCAAAGAGCAGGACACCGAGAAACAGGCTCAGCACCAGGCAGGTCCCGAACATGGAGCCGATTATGTGTTTCTCGTTCAGCGGCTTTTTGCGTTTGACCGGGGTCTTACGTTTCTGGGCCAATGCCTATCCCCAGGGGGAAATAGCTTCTTTGAGCTGTCGGTAGCCCTCGATGAAACCGGGCCGCTCACCACGGTAAATCTGATCAAACGTTGCCAGCGCTTCATCGAGCCAGCGGCGCAGCTCGTCATTGCCGGGATTGGCGTCGAGGTAGGCCTGCCGGATCAGCACGTAATGGATGCGGGGGTCATACGGTTTCTTAGTGCCACCCATGCTCTCATCACCGTCGAGCAGCCGCAGCAGCATCGCATCGGCCGAGCCCAGGGTCTGCTCGTAAATCGGCGGCCCGGACATACGATACATGACCGAGGTCATATCCCGGCCGTTGCCGGTCGTGTAGCCCATCTCGTTCCAGAGTTTATCGGTCTCGATGGCGCGGCCCAGATGCTCCGCAACCCTGCCGCTGTATGCCCGCAGCGGATCAGAGACATCGGCCAGCAGGTCGGTCAGGCGATCACCGTCGAGATCGGTCGCCAGTATGATACAGTCGCGCTGCTCGATCAGGTCCCAGAGCAGCAGGCCGTAGTTGGTGTCGGAGATATGCTGTTCGATCTGTCCCTGCCAGTTTTCCATCCCGGCCTTGAAATCGGCAGGCAGCAGGTTGATGATTCTATCGACCGCTTCTTTGTGCTCCACATACCCGTCGACGGCGTACTTGCGGCCCACCGTAAAACCTGTGTTCTGCAGGAGCCATGAATGAATCCCGGCATTTATGCCGTCTTCCATGGCCTGGGTCGGTTTCATCGCCACCCGGCCGAGGCTGCCGCTGTCGTTGACCATCTGCAGAAAGAGCCGGTTGGCATAGGCCATCTGAATGCCCGGCGTATTCATCTCCGAATGGACGATGCCGGTCTGTGCATCGACGCTGAAAACCGAGCGGTCCTGGGAGTAGGGCAGACACGGCATCGATCTGACCACGGTGATGGGCCCATAGGGACGGACGTTGCAGTAGACGCCGGCCTGGGTTCTCAGGGCAGCGTTTCCCGACTTACCCATAACCACGACTTTACCGCCGCTGCCGTCATTGACGTAGGCATCGCCGGCAGTAGACCACTTGATCGAGGTGCAGTTCATATTGCCGAACCAGGCCAGCGATTCGAGCCTGGTGTCATGCCGGTACTGAGCCCACATCGGCACCGCATAGAACGGCAGGCCGAGTACATCGATGGCGGCAATGGTTCCCAGCAGCGCATAGGCATCGGTCAGTGAGTGGGCGATTGGTGTAACAGCGCTGTCGTGATTGCCGCCCTGCCAGGTCACCGCCTCGGGATAACCGGAAGGTTTTTCATCTGAGGGATTGAAAAGAGTCGACAACAGGCCGAACAGGTCGCCGCCTTCATGCTCGGTGCGGGCAATGGACATCAGATCGATCATGGAATACCTCATCTTGTTGCTGTGGGTGAGCGCTGCGTTAGACATCGTAAAAGAAGATACCTGATTTTATGGCAGAGTTTCAAAAGGTCAAGCGCGTTTTCACGCGGGCCGTCAGAAACCCTATTGCAGCAACTTCTACGAGGCTAGCGGAAGAGGATGAAAGCGGCAGAATGTCTCATTTCCCCTATCATTTTATATGATATTCCTGTATAACGTGCGAAAATTTTCACCATCCGATTTTTGTGGACACCAGCCCACCAGACCTCGGACACTGCCGATATGGTAATGACAGGGCAACGGGCCCCGATACGTGCAACCGACTGATCCGCCTCAGGAGAGATAGAAATGGAAGGAGCACTCCTCCCCATCATTGTTTTCGTTGTCGTCTATCTGATCATCACTTTCGAGCTGCTCAACAAGGCGGTCGCCTCGATGCTCGGCGTCATGATTCTTCTGGCCCTGGGTATCGTCGACGAACATCATGCAGTCGGCCTGATCGATGTCGAGACCATCATGCTTCTGCTCGGCATGATGAGCATCGTGGTGATCCTCAGAAAGTCAAACGTCTTCACCCTGCTCAGCGTTAAAATCGCCACCCTGACCCAGGGCAGCCCGCTGAAGATCCTGATCCTCTTTTCGGTCGTCACGGCCACCATGTCGGCATTTTTAGACAATGTAACCACCGTCCTGATCATCATACCGATCATCGTTGAGCTGACGGCCGGCATGGGCCTCAATCCGCGGCTGTTCGTCATCAGCCAGGCGGTCATCTCCAATATCGGCGGCACCGCCACCCTGATCGGCGACCCGCCCAATATCATTATCGGCTCAAAAGTTGGCCTCAGCTTCAACCAGTTTGCCGTCAATCTCTTCATACCGGTCATCATTTCGCTGGCCCTGGCCCTGCTGATTATCTGGGCATCCAACCGAGAGGTATTTCGTCCGGTAAACACCAGCCTGGCCAAACTCCTCTCCATTCAGCTGCTGCTTGAAAAAATTCGTCTCGAGTTCATCAACACACCCATCGACCGGGCCCTGCTGATCAAGAGTTTGTCCTGTCTGGCTCTGGCTATTATCCTGTTCGTCACCCAGTCCATCAGCAAAATCTCACCGGGTGTTGTCGCCATGCTGGTGGCCATGATTCTTTTCAGTATCGCCAAAGTAGACGTGGAGGAGATGCTGGAGGAAATCGAGTGGTCGACCCTGCTTTTTTTTGCCGGTCTTTTTATCCTTGTAGGCATACTCGAGGAGGAAGGTGTTATCGAGTGGATCGCCCACAACATATTTTTAAAAATCGGCGACGACCCCTACGTTATTGTGATGACCGTGCTCTGGGTTTCAGGCATCGCTTCGGGCTTTCTTGATAATATCCCCTTTACCATCACCATGATCCCGGTAGTCCAGCTGATGATGGAAACCACCTCGATACCGCATAATATTCTCTGGTGGTCGCTGGCGCTGGGCGCCTGTTTCGGCGGCAATCTGACCATGATCGGCGCCTCGGCGAATATCGTCTCGATCGGCATGGCCAAACAATCAGGGGTGAAGATCAGTTTTATCGACTTTTTCAAAACGAGCGCGCTGATCACCATTGTCACCCTCTGTGTCGCCTCGCTCTACCTCTGCGCCTATCTGTGGCTAAGTCTATGATTCAATCAGAAAAAGAAAATCTCAACGCCCTGTTTCTCTACCACGGCAACGTGCTCGGGGCGGCCCGCACCACCTCGCTGGGCCTGAATGCGTTGATAACGGCCTTTGAGCAGCTCGACTGCAGCAGAGACGAGATTATCGAACGCTACGAGGAACTGGCGGAAGCCATCAAGGCGACCCAGCCGCGCATAACACCGCTGAGTCACATGCTCGAACAGTTCGAAGCGGAGATGAAACCGTTCTGGAGCGCCGAACTAGACGAGTTGAAAAGCAGCGCCGTCAAGATACTCAAAGACAAGGTGAACCTCTATCAGTCCCACGCCGAGCGGGTGGTTCGCCACGGCATCCAGTTTATCGAAGATGGGGACGGCATCATCGTCCACTCGGCCAGCTCGATGGTTACCAATGTACTGATTCAGGCCAAACGCGTGCTGCTCAAAGATTTTTCAGTCATCGTTCTGCAGCTCGACCCGGTGCGTACCCCCCAGGTTGCCTGGTCGCTGCAGGAAGAAGAAATACCCCATATCGTCATCCCTGCATTCAACCTCTGTCATTATGTTGAGCAGGCCAACAAACTGCTGCTCGGCGCGGTCAGTGTGACCAGGGATCTGAAGGTGGTCGCTCCGGTGGGAACCAGTACGACCCTGAGCCTTTGCCAGCTCAACGGCATCAGAAGTTTTCTGTTCGCCAACTCCTTTCATTTTTCCCACGGCCTGGCCGATGCCCAGAGGATTTACCGGGTTGATAAGGATGTAGAGGCTTCGCGCTCAACCTATCGGCTGACAACGCACTCCCATGACCTGGTGGATATCGGCCTGATCGACACGCTGGTGGATGAAAACGGGATCGTCGAGGAAGAGCGGCTTCGCGCTTTGACGGGGTAAGCAGCCCTGAGTCGAGCGTACAGACGCTCTGACTAATCTGAATATTTCTGCAGTTTGTTCTGCAGGGTCTTGCGGGTAATGCCGAGGCGCCGGGCCGCCTCGCTCTTGTTGCCACCGGTCTCCTTCAATGTCTGGTGAATCAACTCCATTTCAGCCTGCTGCAGCGTTGCCGGACGACCGCCTCCGCTCTCGGGGTTGTTCTTAAAATGCTTCTGGATCGCCAGCGGCAGACTTTTTTCGGTCAAATGGCCGCCGCGCATTAAAATGACGCCGCGCTCGATGGCGTTTTCAAGCTCCCTGACGTTTCCGGGCCAGGGGTAGCCGCTGAAATGGTCCCAGCACTCCCTGCTTACCGACTCGACCGTGCGCCGGTTCTTTTCAGCAAACTGCTCGATGAAATGCTCTGCCAGCAAGGTGATATCATCCTGACGTTCCCGCAGCGGCGGGACTTCAAGTGTCACCACATTGAGGCGATAGTAGAGATCTTCTCTGAAACTGCCCTCGGCCACCTCTTTTTCAAGGTCGCGGTTGGTCGCTGCGATGATGCGCACATCCACCGTGATGGTTGTTTCCCCGCCGACCCGCTGCAATTCACCTTCCTGCAGAACCCGGAGCAGCTTGACCTGCATGGCGGTGGAGGTCTCACCTATCTCGTCGAGAAACAGGGTGCCGCCGTCGGCCTGGACAAAGGTTCCCTCCCGACGGCGCTCAGCCCCGGTGAAGGCCCCTTTTTCATGACCAAACAGCTCAGATTCAAGGAGGCTCTCGGCAAGTGCGGCGCAATTGACCTTGATAAAGGGTTTATCCTTCCTTTCACTGTTGCGGTGCAGAGTCTCGGCCACCAGTTCCTTGCCGGTACCCGACTCGCCGGTGATTAATACGGTGGCCTCGGTCGGCGCCACATAACCGATCATCTCGAGCAGCTCTTTCATCGGGGCCGAGCTGCCGATGATCGGGGTATCGACCTGGCCCGGTTCAGGCCGCACCTCACGTTTGCGCTCTTCCACCCGGTGATGATCAAGAGCCCGCTTCAGGGTCAGTTTGAGCCGCTCGAAATCAAGCGGCTTGGTCAGGTAGTCATGGGCACCCTGCTTGATCAGCTCAACCGCGTCATCCACCGATGAATAGGCGGTCATGATGATGACCGGCAGCGCCGGTTTTATTTCACTGATACGAGCAAACGCTTCGAGACCGCTCATCCGGGCCATTTTGACATCCATCAGCACCGCATCGAAGTGGCGTTTCTCCACCACGGCAACAGCCGTGTCCCCATCATCTGCTTCGATGCAGTTGTAGCCCCACTCCCTGAACATCGAACAGAGCATGTAACGGTGCACCTGCTCATCGTCTACGACCAGGATGTCGGCTTTATGCGTGCTCGGACTCACCGCTTTTCAGCTCGTTACCGATGGATCTTCTCAAGAAGCCAGAGCATGTTTTCACCGAGCCGGCGCATGGTTTTGATGCCTTCCTCGTCAGCGGCGACTTCTCCTTTTTCCCGGCCGATTCCGATGTTCCAGTAGCTCGAACCGACGATGATCATCTGCTCGATCTGAAAGAAGTGATTCATCGTGTCGAAGGCATGAATCGACCCGGCCCGGCGCACCGCGACGACCGCGGCACCAAGTTTACGCTTGTAGAGGTCGCCGTTGGCCCGGCCAACCATGCCGCAGCGATCGATCAATGCCTTCATCTCGGTCGAGACGTCGGCGAAGTAGGTCGGCGAGCCGAGAATAATCGCGTCGGCGTTTGCCATTTTTTCAATACATTCATTGACCATGTCGTCCTTGATCGCGCAGCTCTGGTCTTTTTTCTTCATGCAGACGAAACAGGCCTTGCAGCCCTTCAGGTTGCTGCCGGCCAGTTCGACCAGCTCGGTTTCTACGCCCGCCTCTTTGAGCGGTTCCAGAACCGTCTCGAGCAGCTGATAGGTATTCCCTTTTTTTCGGGCACTTGCACAGAAGGCTACGACATTCATGATCGATTCCACCTTGTTATGAGTTATTTTTAATGGTACTGGTTATGGTGAGTGGACGCCGATATCCCGGCTGTTTGTTCACGATTACAGCAGCCTATACTACCACTATTGAGAGTCGGTCACAATCGTTTAGCCGGCCGTTTATAAACCAGAACATATCCGGACTGCGACCAGCGCATGGAGACGATTCTCATTCTGACCACCGGCGGCACCATCGATAAAATTTACTTCGATGCCAAAAGCGCCTACGAAGTCGGACCGCCAAACATAGCGCTCATCCTGGCTGAGCTGAACCTGTCGATCAGCTACCGGGTTGTCTCGCTCCTGAGAAAAGACAGCCTGGACCTGACCGATGCGGACCGGCAGCTCGTCCACGATCAGGTCGCAAGCAGCGAAGAGCGCTGCATTCTGATCACCCACGGAACCGACACCATGGTTGAGACTGCGGAAAAGCTCAAAGATATCAAGCATAAAACGATCGTGCTCACCGGCTCCCTGGAACCGGCGCTGTTTAAAACAAGCGACGCCCTGTTCAATATCGGCTGCGCTCTGGCGGCCCTGCAAAGCCTTGCAGACGGCGTCTATATCGTCATGAGCGGCAGAGTCTTCAGTTGGGACAATGTTCGCAAGAATCTGCAGACCAATCGATTCGAACCCATTAACGACACGTGACAATGATGAAACAGGAAACTATCAACAACCTGGTCCTGCTTGCCCTGGTGCTGATTATTTCGATACTTTTTCTGAGTATGATTCAACAGTTTCTGATGCCGCTTCTGATGGCCGGCATCTTCTCTGCCATGCTCAGCCCGCTGCATGTCTGGCTGACAAAAAAACTGGGAGGCCGCACCCATATCGCCTCGATAATAACCATCATTGGTATCGTCATTCTTGTTCTGACCCCTCTGACCATCCTGATCGGCATCATTGCCGGCCAGGCGGTCGGCGTCAGCCAGGCGGTAACCCCGTTCGTCCAGGAACTGATCAGTGAACCGACGGCCCTGACCAGCTATGTCGAGGAGCTGCCATTCTATGAAGAACTGCAACCGTTTAAAAACATCCTTATCGAGCGGGCCGGCCAGGCAGTCGCCACCATATCCGGATTTCTGGTGAACTCGCTGTCCTCTGCTACCAAGATGACAATCAACGCGCTGATTGGCGTCATCATCATGCTCTACGTGATGTTCTATTTCTTCTCGATGGGCAACAAGCTGCTCTATAAAATCCTCTACTTTCTGCCGCTCAAGGACGAAGATGAGCAGCGGCTGCTCAAGCAGTTCACCTCGGTAACCCGGGCAACCCTCAAGGGCACGCTGATCATCGGCATCATGCAGGGATCGATCTGCGGTTTCGCCTTCTTCCTGGCCGGCATCCAAGGGGCGGTATTCTGGGGTTCGGTCATGGCGGTTTCCTCGGTGATTCCCGCAGTCGGTACCTTTCTCGTCTGGGTCCCGGCAGCCATCATTTTAGCTCTGACCGGTGACTGGGGCGGTGTCGTCATACTGGTAATCATCTGCGGCTTGATTTCCGGCAACCTGGACAACCTGGTAAGACCGCGGCTGGTCGGCAAGGATACCCAGATGCACGATCTTTTCATCCTCTTCGGAACGCTGGGCGGCCTGTCGATGTTCGGCATTCTCGGCATCATCATCGGCCCGATCATTGCCGCACTGTTCAATACGATCTGGTCGATCTACGGGGATGCGTTCAAGGATTTTCTGCCCGACGTGGGCAAGGCGCTGACGCTGCTCCAGGCTAAACCCGACGAGACAGACCAGGAAGAAGAGAAAAAAACATAGGCCGCCAACTCCGACAGTAGAACAAGCCATTGAACGCCAAACCGATCTTCAACGTCCTCAGCACCTTGCTGCTGGTAACCGGCGGCTCGCTCATCCTGCCGATTATCTGTTCGCTTTTCTATGCCGAAGACGACCTGGCCAGCCTCTGCATTTCCATGGCTGTCATTGTTGCCGGCGGTCTTTTGCTGCGTTTCTTTTTCAGGAAGATCGATGAACTTTCGGTCAAGGAGGGGCTCTTCACCGCGACCATCGGCTGGGTAATCATTTCCGGACTCTCGGCTCTCCCCTTTGTTATCCACGGCTCGATACCGTCCTTCACCGATGCTTTCTTCGAAATGATGTCAGGCTACACCACTACCGGCGCGACGATCCTGGAAGACATCGAGGCACTGCCCCACGGTCTGCTGTTCTGGCGCTCCCAGACCCATCTTCTCGGCGGCATGGGATTTCTTACCCTGACCATCATCTTCCTGCCCCATGGCATGGGCGGGGTCCGGCTCTTCAGGGCGGAATCGAGCCCCGGGCAGATCATCACCCGGGATAAGTTCATCGCCCGCAACAAAGATGCGATGATCTGGCTCTGGGTGATTTATCTGGCATTGAATGCATTGCAGACGACGCTGCTGGCCATGGGCGGCATGGATCTTTTCGATTCGCTGTGCACCGCCTTCGGCACCGTCTCGACTTCGGGTTACTCACCCAGAAATGATAGTATCGCTTTTTACCAGAGCAGCTATGTCGACTGGGTGACGATCTGCTTCATGTTTCTCGGCGGGGTAACCTTCGTGCTCTTTTATCAGCTGCTCAAAGGCTGCTTCAGCGATGTGGTGAAAAATACCGAATTGCGCTGGTATATCGCTTTTGTAGTGATTTTCAGCCTGGCCGTTTCCGTCAACCTCTGGTTCAGTGACACCTATTCCGGATTCGCTGAATCACTGCGCTTCGGCACCTTCCAGACCGTTTCCCTGCTGACCACCACCGGCTTCACCACAGCCGACTACGAGCTCTGGCCCCAGGCGGCCCAGATGTTTCTGTTCACGGTCTGTTTCATCGGCGCCTGCGCCGGTTCGACCACCAGCGGCATCAAGGTCGTTCACTATGCCGTTATCTGGAAATACCTCTACGGCTCGATCAAACGCATCTATCTGCAGCCGATGTCAGTGGTCACCGTGAAATTAAACGACAAACCGGTGGAACAGGCGGTGATCGACCTGGCCGTCTGTTATTTTGTCATCAATATCCTGCTCGTTCTTTTCGGCGGCTGCGTGATGACCATATCGGACAACCTCGATTATCTCAGCGCCATGAGCGCTGTTATCGCTTCACTGATGAATATCGGCCCCGGATTCGGAGCCGTTGGACCTTCGGAAAATTACGCCTTTATCTCAGATTTCGGCAAATGGTTCCTGTCCTGGAACATGCTGGTCGGCCGGCTGGAGATGTTCTCCGCGCTGGTTATCTTTTTTCCCGCCTTCTGGAAACGGTAGGCAACAATGATACCGGAAACCTTTCAGTGAGTCTCAATTGACCTGAGAGTCGCCGGATAGACACTGACAACTCTCAGATCAGATTTGAACCAAAGACAATCGATCACAACACTATTTACGACCGTCCCCCTGGCCATTAGCGTTGGCGCTGCCGCCGCCAGCACCGCCGCCTTTACCTCTTCCTGAGCCGTCACCGAGCCCGTCACCTGAGCGATTCCCACTCCCCATGCCGCCGCCGGCCCCGAGAAACTGCTCCTTCTCCTCGGTTGTCATCTGATTGATGCGCTTCTGCCACTCCTCCCTGAAGGCATCACGCTCATCCTGCGGGGCATTGTACATGGTACCCCTGAGTTCGCTGAGCTGCTGGGTGGTCATCGCCTGGAAATCTCTGCACAGCCCGGTGGTCGGCAGGGTGAGAAGAAACAAAGCGGATATGACAAGAGATTGTACGATTGTGCGTTTCATTGATACACTCCTCTGATTTTTTTTTCTAACACCGTGAGGTGGCAATTTCGTGCAGGGTCTCGAAGATACCCATCGGATCCATATTGTTTGCAGCGGCGATTTCTTTCATATTCATCTCGGCTTCGGCAACGATCCCTTTATCGCTGAGCCCCTGCAGGATTCGGTTCATATCAAGACCATACTCAGCGCACGTCTCGGAGAGTTTCTTTTTCCCCCAGCCGGATTCGGGCGTATCGGGGAACATGGTGCCTGCCGTATTCTGCTCCACGTTCGAGTCTGTTTTAGCCGTTTTAATAATCTCGTAGATCTGCTGCGGTGATCGATCATTTATCTTAGCAATTGCTTTCAGCGTATCTTCGGGTCCGTCAAATTTTATGCCTTTGTCTTTGAGAAGTTCGAGGCTTTGCTCCAGGTCGAGGCTTTCACGTTTTGTAAACATCTGCAATGACGACGATTCCGCATGGCCATAGGGCGGTTCCCCGTAGGTTTCGGAGGCGTCGTCTTTGACTGAATCCGAGAATGCGAGAATGGTACTCATCGGCGGAATGTTGTAGTAGGTCCCGATCACGAATATGGCGGTGAGCAGAAGAGCAATATTGAACGACCCGGTAAAGATTTTTATCTGCCTGGTTTTGTTCTTCATATAGGCGAGTATCGGTTTCCAGTTGAAGTATATATGCAGCAGACCGGCGAAAAGAAAGAGAAAGCCGACTGTCGTGTGCTGAGCGCTCCAGTCCCCTTTGGTGAGTCCAAAAAATCTCCAGTCGGCCCAGTAGGCGACCCGGCCTTCGGGTACAACATAGAGAATAATCGAGTTCAGGATAAGTACAATCAGCGACAGGAGCATGGTCATCGAGGTGATTTTTCTGATATTCATGGGCAGTCCTCAGGTTGGTTCAGGTTCTGGTTCGTAAAACTCGGTTCCCAAATGATGCTTTTCGGCGGATTATTTCCAATATGCGTGCCAGAACTTGAACAAAGGTAATTATTTAATTATTTTCTTAAAATATCGATGGGTTCCAGTTCGACCAACGCTGCCGGCGACTCCAAACGATGTTCTTATGGAAAGGTGGGCTGGGTAAATATTACTCAATCAGATCTGAGGCATGGTAAAAATTACACCACCGGATAAACTGGTCCAGGACCGATCGAGCTTGATTGTTCGTCTGGTCTGCCGGAAAACCAGAGGAGAGGGTGTCGAGTATTGTCGACTTTGCGGCAGGCCAATACGACATGATGCAGGAAATCAATCAGCATCAGCCGGCCTGCACGTTGGCTCGAACGGCGGATGCTGGAATGTCAGGCAGATTGTTATCAGGAATAGAGCCAGAGAAAGAGGATCGGAACCAGAAAACCGATACCGACCAGCCACTTCCCCCGACCCGACAGCCCTTTTTTACCTTTCAGGATCAGTATACCGCTGACGGCCAGAACACCGAGGCAGACGGCATAGAGATCAGCGAACCAGGTCCAGAGCTTCTTGGCATGATTGAGGTGGAGAAAATTAGCCTGGTAAAGCAGCGGCCGTTTATTCGATTTTTCCTGGAAGACGCTGCCGCTGCCCAAATCGACGGTGATATTGTTGTCGACGACAAATATCTTCAAGGTCGAGTCGTCCTGGCGATAGATATTTTTCAGCTCGCCGGATGTCGCCAAGCTGATCCAGTACGGCTGCTGTCAGAGCCTGGTTATCATTGGTGTCAAAGCCCGACAAATCAACGCTGACTGTACTTTTTTCGATCTTGTACGTCGGGTTCCAATCATGGATATGGTTGACCGCGACCCCTGATATCACATAAAGAATCGTCAGTCCGAAACAGAGATAGCCAAGGTCGCGATGGATGATAATGTTCCACTTGCGCCATTTCATCAGGAAAAGCCCTACCCCTTGATCTCGGCGCCGAGACCCCTGAGCCTGATCATTCTCTCGTCTTTGACGGTTGCCGGATCGAAGGGCTGTCCTTTCTCCTCTGCCAAATGCTCAAAATATTTAATCATATCTTCACGCGACAGCTTGAGTTCTTCGACGATGCCTTCAACAGCCGCCATGCGCCCCGAGGCGCTCATCGGAAAAACGATCTCCCCGTCGGTCACCTTGACCTGGATTTTCTCGCCCTGCCGGTCACCGGCGATATAGATCCAGCAGCCTCTTTTGGCGCAGACTTCGATAATCATTCCCTCGACCCTGACCGTCTTGCCCAGATAGGGTTCGGGATTATCCAAAATAGCCGAAACCGGCGTTGTCTCGGTAATGTTCACCCCTTTTCCATAGATATCGTCTTTGGCCTGAACGGGCAGTGCACAAAATACGCACAACAACGCAGTAAAAATAATGATCCGCTTCACAACAATCTCCTGTAGTCTGGGAATTATTAGAAAAGTTATGATGATAATGTCATTGTCGGTGCTGAGCTTTCAAACTGGTAATCAGGATAGTGGAAAAACCAAGGTAAAAAAAGCCCGTCAAAGCTGGCCTTCAATCGGCAGGAATCCACCAAGAAAGTCGCCCATGGACTGAAAAAAGCCGCGGGCCGGCTGAGCAGAAAGGACTCGGTCTGAAGATTTCCACTGTAATCTGCCGTCCTCATCAATCGTCACCCGCCAGGCGTTTTCCGGCTCCATCAAAAGATCAAGATATGCGGCAAGTTCCCCAGCCAGCTCCGGTGAATCGATCAGGACGCCGTTTTCAGCGTTGATTACGATGGCCCGAGGGTCGAAGTTCAGTGAACCGATAAAGCATTTGCGCCGATCGGAAACGATTGCCTTGGTGTGCATGGAAATGAAAGGAGCCGGTTCTGCACCCAGATCGACCAGAGCACGGACAGCGGCACTCGGCTGGTAGCGAAACTCATACAGTTCTGAAGCAATGTTCAAAAGGCGCAAGCGATATTTTTTGTAGTGGCTGTTGACAACGGTGTGATTCGTGGAAGCAAGGGAATTGGTGAAAAGCCTCACGTTAACACCGTTTGCTTTCATCTGCTTCATCCCGGTGAAAGACCGGTCAACGGGGATGAGATAAGGGCTCACCAGAATCAGCTCCTCCCTGGTTGGGTCGGCAATATAGGAAATCATATCGACAAGGCGATAGTCTTTACCATCGATTTCGACGGGATCATCTTGTAAGAAGTGCGCCTCGCCGGTTACGATATTTTCTGCAATACCATCAATTTTGGGCCGCCAGTCGGTTCGGTCGACGGCAAACGGGCTCAATCGGCCCCGGTGCTTTTCCAGATACGCCGAGATTTCCTTCCGTACTGCAATCATGGTACTTTCAGGCAGCTGCACGTCCCAGCCGCTGACCGGATAGACCACCTCATCGTTCCAGTAATAGTCAAAGGCATCTGAGCTTTCCTCGATAACGGCACCGACTGCCAGCACATCGAGGTCCACAAAATTGAATTTTTCACCGATACCAAAATACTCATTGCCGATATTTCGCCCACCCGCCACCAGCACATGATTATCGACAATCATTAACTTGTTGTGCATGCGGCGATTCAGTGCCTTGAACGAGGCAAGATACTGCAGTGCTCCCTCCAGCAGATAATCCCTGGCCGGGTTCGGATTGAACACCCGTATCTCGAGATTTTTATGACCATTCAGAGCCGCCAGGTTCTTAGTCGATGAGCCAAGCCAGATATCGTCCACGATAATGCGCACTTTTACACCGCGATCCGCCGCTTTGAGCAGCCGGGTAAAAAGTAGATGCCCGACTTCATCACCCTTCCAGATGAAATACTGCATGTCGATTGATCCCACCGCCGAGTCGATCAACGCCAGCCGTATATCCATGGCCTCACGGGCATCGATCAGCAGATGAAACCCTGATTTATCAGAATCGTTCTGGGTCGAAAAATGATCTGAAAGTGCTGCAATCGAGCCTGAGCCAGCAGGAGTAAGCGCCCCTTCGTAGGGAAGGTCCGGCCGGGCCGGAAGCGTCGCACAGCCGGGAAGAAAAAAGCTGGCAATAACGAAAGGAATTAACAGAAGGATAGACGTCGACTGTCCCATAGAGATCGTTTTGCTCCTGGATTATTTTTGAAACGGATGTTTTGACTGAAAAACGATGGTGGTCTATCAGCGCAGGTGTAACTCGTAAATAACTGCACACTGCGTTTCTAAATGTCAGTGCCCACGCCACCTTACCATAAATTTCAGATCCCCAGCACCACTTCTCAGAAAAAAATAAATTCGTTTATAATCTAATATTAACCGCACAAAAACAAATCTTCTGTACTCTCCTCTTCAGCTTCACGATGTATTAACAAATTACATTTATCATCTAATATTAGATAGTTAAAATATCCTTTAATTATTTTAGCAAAGACGCCGCGGCGCGGATTTTACGCACCCAGAGCGCGAAGATGAGGGCGGTTTCAGAGAACAAAACAGCAGCTCCATGCTCAAGCCGTCACGTCGGCATCTTCAAATGCAGCAGAGGTAACCGCAATGCGTATCGAAAGACTCACCAAGAAGTTCGGAAAACTCACCGCCGTCGACCGTATCGATCTCGATGCTTCTGAACCACAGATGATCGGCATCATCGGGCCGTCCGGTGCTGGCAAATCAACGTTTCTGAGAATGCTGAACCGTCTTACTCCGGCCTCAAGCGGCAGAATCATTATCGGCGGCCGCGACATCCTGGAGTTGAAGGGATCCGAAAAGCGTTCCTGGCAGCGGGATTGCGCGATGATTTTCCAGCAGTTCAATCTCGTTCCGCGACTCGACGTGATCACCAATGTTATGCTTGGCCGGCTCAACCGGCACAGTACGGTAAAGTCAATTTTCAATATCTTCGACAAACGTGACATCGAGCGCGCCTTCAGTGCCCTTGATCGCCTCGGCATTGCCGAGCAGGCACTTCAACGGGCAGACAATCTCTCAGGCGGCCAGCAGCAGCGCGTCGCCATCGCCCGATCTCTGAACCAGGGCCCCAAAATGATCCTGGCGGACGAGCCCATTGCTTCTCTTGACCCATTGAGCGCCCAGGTGGTTATGCAGTCCCTGCGTGAAATAAACGAGCGGGACGGCCTCCCGGTTATCTGCAATCTGCACACCCTTGATACAGCCCGCAGTTACTGCGACCGGGTAATCGGCATGCGCCGGGGTAAACTGGTTTTCGACGGCCCGCCGTCTGAGCTCAACCGCAACGCAGTACGAGATATTTATGGTGCAGACCACGCGGTCGACGAGTCATTGACCTCAACCAGTCTTAACGATGTTCCGGTAAACGATTCCGAACTAACCAGAAATTATGGTTTCGCTGCTGCCTGATCCGACAAGATCAGTCCTTATACCAACAACTATTAACAGGAGAGAAATGCCATGAAGTTCAAATCACTTGCAACCTTAGCCCTGGCAGGCACACTGTGCGCCGGCAACAGCTTTGCCGACGAGAGCATCTCGGAGTTCAGGATCGGTATCCTCGGCGGGGAAAATGCCTCTGACCGTCTGCGCAGCAACGAGTGCCTGCGGGCAAAAACGGAAGAGCTGCTCGGCGTCAAGACCAAGCTTTTCGCACCGGCTGATTACAACGGCGTCATCGAAGGTTTGCTCGGCGGTAATCTCGATATGGCCTGGCTCGGTGCCTCCGGTTACGCAAAGGTTTACCTGACCAACCCCGATGCCGTGATTCCGGTTCTCACCAAGATCAACGAGGACGGATCATTCGGCTACTACTCGATCGGCTTCACCAGAAAAGAAACCGGCATCAACGATCTGGGCGGCATGAAAGGAAAAGTTTTCGGTTTCGGTGATCCGAACTCCACTTCCGGCTACCTTATTCCCTCTATTGAAATCCCGGCCCACGGCTATGAAATGGAGCCGGGAAAATACTTCAAGGACGTTATTTTCACCGGCGGTCATGAACAGACCATCGTTGCTGTCTCAAACGGCGACATCGACGCGGGCGTCAGCTGGGCAGACGGTCTCGGCAACTGGGAAGACGGTTTCAACAGCGGAGCCTTCCGCAAGGCGGTAGACGCCGGCCTGGTCGACATGACCCAGCTCAAGGAAATCTGGCGCTCCAAGGTTATCCCTGAGGGTCCTGTCGTACTGCGCAAAGGGCTGCCGACCGACGTCATGCTGCAGATTACCGGTATGCTGGCCTCCCTGCCATCCACCGACCCTGAGTGTGCCTATGGCTTCATGGCCGGCAAAATCAAAGCCATCGCGCCGATCTCCCATGCCGATTACGAAGTGATCGTCGAAGCGCGTAAACGCAAGAACGAATCATAAAGCACCACCCAACATCCCGGGCCGTATCCCTGATGCGGCCCGGATTCTTTTTTTCAAACATGACAGCCCGATGAAAAACTCCCTGCTGACCAGGACGATCGAGGCGGAAAAGCGCCGCCGGCTCTATACGATCGTCATTGTCGTTTTCAGCGGTGCGATGATTATCGCCGGATTCCGGCAGGCCAACGCGATGAACTCCGGCCATTTCCGTGAGGGCCTGGTAAAGTTCTTTGAATACCCTGGTGAAATCATCATTGAAGCATGGCAGTCGGGGAGCGAATTCTGGCTGCTGCTCTACAAGTTTCTGCCGGCCTTGGTTGAAACGCTGAATATCGCCGCCGTAGCCACCCTGCTGGGAGGGCTGCTGGCAATGATTCTATCCTTTCTCGGCTCCGGGAATTTAAACGTCTGGCCGCCTCTGGTCACGTTTTCCCGGCGAATGATGGACGTCATGCGCGCCTTCCCGGAGCTGATTCTTGCCCTGTTTCTTATTTTCGTACTGGGCACCAGCCCGGTCCCGGCAATGATCGCTGTCGCCTTCCACACAGCCGGAGCACTCGGCAAGCAGTTCTCCGAAGTGAATGAAAATATCGATCTCAATGCAGTAGAGGGTCTGCAGTCCTGTGGGGCAAACTGGCTCCAGCGCATGAAATTCGGTGTTCTGCCGCAGGTGCTGCCCAATTATCTCAGCTACTTCATGTTGCGTTTTGAAATCAACGTTCGGGCTTCAGCAATACTTGGTTTCGTCGGCGCCGGCGGTATCGGAGCTGAACTAAGGCGCACCATCGGCTGGGGCCAAGGCGCCGGCGATGAGACCGCCGCGCTGTTTCTGCTGCTGATCCTGACAATTTTCATTATTGATCAGACATCTTCATATTTTCGCACGAAAATGATCGTGGCGGCGGACGGGGGGACAAAAGCATGAACACCGCTGTCGTCGGCCACTCTTCGTTCACCCCCGGAATCGATGCCGTTTCTTCCAGAGTTCGCAAACGCACATTCAGGGCTTTTGCAATCCTGCTGATCCTGCTTGCATATCTGGCCTACACCTGGTCCGCCTTCGATATCAGTGGATTGATCCAGAGCGCCAAACCCGAACGGGCGGTGCTGCTGGCCAACGACGCCGTCGCCCACAAGGTGCATGTTACAAAGTCGATGCGAACCAGCGACCTGGAGATTGCCGTCGAGGGAGAACGTACCGCCACATACACGACGCCGCCCGACTGGATTGAAATCGGCGAGCGGAAAACCTCGGTGGCCCTGGGTGCTGGTTACCAGGTAATAATCTACGACAAAGCGCTCGATCTGATCGTTCCCGGTTATGGAACCATAACTGCTGCAACCATAGATAATCAGATAGTAACCACGCTGCCGGACGGCATGGAAGTTCCCGACTGGCTGCGCGCCACCGAGACCAAGTTCGACGCCCGCCCGCACCTGAACAAACGGGTACAGATGTCCAGGGCCAAAATCGAAGTACATCGCTACTTCACCGGCTGGGAAAACTTCTTCTTTCCGTTCAACTCGGTTCTCTCTTCCTATAGCTTCACGCAGCTGGTAACCCTCATCTTCAGCGACGTCCGGATCGAACCGGAGAAAGCTAACTGGCGGCTGGTCTTCGACACCTTCTGGAACAATCCAGACTGGCAGCACGGCAACGTCTTTATCGCCCTGCTCGAGACCCTGCTCATGGCCGTTCTCGGTACCGTGGCCGGGGCTTTTGTCGGTCTTCCCCTGGCTTTTCTGGCGGCCAGCAATTTCTCTCCGTCAAAGATCCTGCGCTTCTTCGTGCGCCGCCTCTTCGATCTGCTGCGGGGCATCGACATGCTTGTCTGGTCGCTTATATTCATCCGTGCCTTTGGTCTTGGACCGCTCACCGGAACGCTCGCAATCGCCTTTACCGATACGGGAGAACTCGGCAAGCTCTTTTCGGAAGCGCTGGAGAATATCGATGATAAACAGGTGGACGGTGTGCGCTCGACCGGAGCCTCTAAAATCCAGACCTATCGATTCGGGGTTATTCCCCAGATTCTGCCCATCTTCATTTCCCAGGGGCTCTACTACCTGGAATCAAACATCCGCTCGGCGACAGTTATCGGCGCTCTGGGGGCCGGCGGCATCGGCCTCATGCTGGTAGAGACCATCAGAACATCGAGGGACTGGGAAAACACCCTTTACCTGATTATCCTGACCCTGCTGCTGGTGATTGTAATGGACAAGATTTCCGCCGTTCTGCGCAGAAGATTCATTCAGGGACGGGAACCTCAAAAATGATCAGCGTCCTTCTTTCACAGATCATCACATTCCAGATGAGGACACGCACCGCAGATAAATCACTTGAGGGTATTGGCCATGAACCTTAGTCACGCAGATCTTGCCGCATTGACAGATCTTGCCATTCGCGGCGCTATACGAGCAGGCGACCTGATAGCCTCTTATAAAGATAGAAATCTGCCATCCTACGATAAATCAAAGGATGGCTCTCCCGTGCCGCTCGTACAATACGACGACATTTTCCCAGCTCAGATCGTTACTGAGGCGGATTTCAAAAGCCAGGAAATCATAGTGGACACCCTTCTCCCAACCCTCCACGACTATGATCTGGGTCTGCTGGCGGAAGAAAGCGATGATGACGGCAGCCGTTTCGACAAGGATTACTTCTGGTCCATCGACCCGCTTGACGGCACCCTGCAGTTTGCCGAGGGCAAAGATGGATACTCAATAGCCATAGCGCTGATCGACAGACAGGGCGAACCGCTCATCGGTGTCGTATTGGACCCGGCAAGAAACATTCTCTATCATGCGGCAAAAGGCTTCGGTGCCTTCAGAAACGATTTGCCATTCAATCTGTCGTCAGACGACCATGACCATTCTGTGTCTCTGATATACGACCGGAGCTTCGGCAAGCAGTTTATCTGCGAAGCCCTCATCGAGGCTCTTCGGATTATGTCCATAAATCTAGGGTATGCAGGCTTTAATGCCCACGAGTTCGGAGGCTCGGTAATGAATGCGGTAAGAGTTCTCGAGGAAAACCCGGCCGTCTTTTTCAAATTGCCTCAGACCAGGCCGGGCGGCGGCTGTATATGGGACTTTGCCCCCACCGCCTGCATTTACACCGAGATGGGCGCCTACGCCACCGACATTTTCGGTAAACCACTGCACCTCAACGGCCGTAAGACATGCTATCTTAATCACTGTGGCGTCATCTATACCGGGTCGAAGGGAGTCCAGGAATCTATCTGCTCACTCCACAAGGAGCTGCAGGACAGCTTCGAGCAGAATATATCGATTGCAGGGTAACGGATTATGCACACACCCTCCCCGGATTGCCCCAAAAAACTCGGTAATGCACCATATATCCACCCAACGGCTTCGGTCGAGAACGCCTATCTTCATGGATGGACTGAAGTCGGAGCCAGAAGTTCGATTATTGAATCGACCCTGGGCGATTATTCATATGTGACCAACGATTGCGAGATTATCTATACGGAGATTGCAAAATTCTGCTCCATTGCAGCGCATTGCCGCATCAATCCCGGTAATCACCCATTGCAGCGAGCGGCTCTGCACCATTTCACCTATCGCAGTAACCTGTTCGACCTTGGCGAAGATGACGCCGCCTTCTTCGACTGGAGGCGCTCTTTTCCGGTCAGCCTGGGAAATGATGTCTGGCTCGGTCACGGCGCCATCGTAATGCCGGGCATTACTATCGGTGATGGCGCAGTGGTCGGAGCCGGTGCGGTGGTGAGCAGGGATGTGGCGCCATTTATGATCGTGGCAGGGGTACCGGCGGTCGTTGTCCGACCGCGTTTCCCTCAATGGGTGATGGATGCGCTGCAACGCATCAGATGGTGGGACTGGAGCCATGAAGTGCTCAAAGAGCGCATGGCTGATTTCAGAAGCCTTGAGGCTGATGATTTTGCCTGTAAATACGACCAGCATCTGCAGCCTGGTTAGCTGCTTTATTTGCGTTTTTTTAGCCGTTCTCGTCAGCAGTTTCCTTCAGCGAGGCAAGGATTTCGATCATTCTCCGCCCGATGAGCGACGCCAGACTCACATGGTCTCCCGGGTAGTGGCTGACCCGCTGCACGCACTCCACGCCCAGATAACCGGTATAACCGGCCGCCTCCAGCCGGCTGAAGAAAGGGGCGAAATCGATTTTCCCCTCACCGGGAATCAGGTGCTCGTCCTCTTCACCATGATTGTCGTGGATGTGCAGGGCTGATATCCTGTCGATGAACGCGGGAAGATATCTTTCCCAGACCTGATATTTTTGAGCATGTCCCGTATCGAAGCAGAACCTTAACTGAGGTATGTTCTTAAACAAGGCCTGAATAATGGGAAAAGATTCCGGTTCATCGATATTTTCCACCGCTATCCTGACGCCCCGGTCACGGCCGTAATCGACAAGCACCCGGTAAGATGTGATGAGCTGATCGATATACGGGGACATGGCGATGGCGGCCGGAAAATCCTGATTCATCGCATGAACGATGACCGTTTCGGCTCCGAGTTGAGAAGCCAGTTCGATAGTCTGCTTCATCGCTCCCATTGAGACATGGTACAACTCCGTGCTTGCGTCGTATATGACAGGAGTCCGGAACGGGGCATGAATCCAGTCAACAGAAAGTCCCCGCAGATCGACCTGTTCCCGAAGCAGTTCTGTTTCTCTTATATTTGAACTGAGCAGCGTTCTGACCTGCGAGGTGCCGAGGTTAATCGCCGCTATTTGAGCATCGGCGATGGCGGCGAGCCGCTGGGAGAGACTGCCCGATTCTGTGTATTCAAGAGTCAGCGACATTTCCATCTGGTAATTCTCCTTCATTATTTCAGTAGTGATCCTGCTTCAGGTGTACGTGTGAACCTCGAGAAACAGGCGTCAGGCTATTGCATGGCTGTGTTCGGATTCGACGTTCATCTGGTAGAGTTTGTCGGCGACACCGTCCATGATCTCCTGGTCATGAAATATCGCAATCATCGTCGTTCCTTCTTTTTTCAAATCATTAAGTATATCGATGACCGCTTGTCTCGTTTTTACATCGAGCGAGGCGGTTGGCTCATCGAGGAGCAGCAGTCGGGGGGAACTAATCACCCCGGCGGCAAAATTGACCCGCTGCTGCTCACCGCCGCTGAAGGTTACCGGACAGGCGTCATAGAGATTCGCCGGGATATAAAGCCGCTCGAGCAGCTGACCGGCACGGTTCTGTGCCTCATCTTCTGCTATACCGCGGCGCAGCAGCGGCTCGGCCACCGTATCGAGTGCGGACACCCGCGGGATCACCTTGAGAAACTGGGTAACATAACCAATTTCAAATTGCCTCAGAACAATCATCTGATGTTCGTCCACTGCTGCCAGATCAACCGTTCCCAGAACTTCTGACTCATAACGAAGTGATCCCATCGTCGGAACATAGGCCCGATAGATGCACTTGAGCACGGAGCTCTTTCCCGTTCCGCTCGCGCCAGAGAGACCGAGGATCTGGCCCTGGTCGAGACTGAAGGTGACGTCGGTGCAGCCTTGTATCTTCCTACCGTGCAGCGTATGCATGGTGAACGTTTTGGTGAGCCGGTCAACGGCCAGTAACGGGGTCATAGTGCTGAGCTCACTAATAATTGCGTGTAGGGATGCTGCGGGTCTTCCAGCACCTGGTTGGTCAGTCCGGACTCGACGATTCTGCCGCTTTTCATGACCAGCGTTCTCGAAGTGAGCAGATTGATGACACCGAGATCATGGGAGACGACGATGGTGGCGAGATCGAGTTCACGGGTCAGGTTTCTGAGCAGATCGAGCACCCTCGCCTGCACCGAAACGTCGAGTCCGGTGGTCACCTCATCGAGGAGCAGCAGTGAAGGTTCGGTCGACAGTGCCCGGGCGATCTGGACCCGCTGCTGCATTCCGCCGGAAAATGATGAGGGCGGCTCATCCATCCTGCGCGTTTCCACCTCGGTCTTTTCAAATAGTGAATGAATTCTTTTTCTCATCTCACCGACATTGTCCCAGCCGTCCATCAACAGCCGCTCGGCCACATTGCCGCTGGAAGAAAAATCCATGCGCAGACCCAGCATCGGGTTCTGATAGACAATACCCATGCAGACATTGCGGAGCTGACGCTTGCCAAACGATGTCAACTCGAAGATATTCGTGTTCCCGTCAAGAACCGGGAACCCGCGCCGGCCATTAACGATGGCGAGCAAGCCATTGTCCCGCCGGCTGTGGTCGATATCGAGATTGAGATTCATTTCACCAGCCGAAGGCTCGATGTCGAAATGAATCGCTTTTATCACCGTTGATTTGCCGCTGCCCGATTCCCCGACAATACCGAGCACTTCACCTTTTCGCAGGCTGAAACTGACGCCGTGGCAGGCAACGACGGTCCCGCATTGATGACAGATATTGGTCCCGGCTTCAGGGCCGGTGGAAGAAACGCAGACGGGACATCTCGGGCCATAATATTTTCCCAGATCAGAAATACGTAATACGGGATCGAACACGGTTGCTGTCCTTTTTAGTTCAATTGCTGCCGGGAGCGGCACAGGGCTGTGTCGGAACAGGTAAAAAGCCTTTTCCCTCCGGATCCTTCGATTGTTTCATCAAGGTAGGTGTCGGTCGCACCGCAATGCATGCAGCCCTCATCGAAATGCTCGACCCGGAAACGGTGGTCGGCGAACTCCAGTGGACGAACCGCGGTGAAGGGGGGAATCGCATATATTCTTTTTTCGCGACCAGCTCCGAAAAGATAGAGTGTATCGGCCATATGCAGACGCGGTATATCCCAGCGGGGTATCGGGCTTGGGTCCATGATATGACGCTGATTGACGAGAACCGGATAGCGCGAGCCGATAGTGATCTCTTTATATGTGACAATGTCCTCATAGAGCCGTAGCCATATCGAGCTGTAATCAGCCTCACCGTGCATTCTGCGGGTCTCATTTTCAGAAGGTTCGACATCGCGCAGCGGTTCCGGAATGGGAACCTGGAGAATGAGAATCTGATCAGGCCCCATAGCTTCCTCGGGAACGCGGTGCCTGGTCTGTATCAGGGTGGCTTCCGTCGTAGCGTCGGTGACTTTCACCCCGCAGACCTGTTGAATAAACTTTTTGATATTAACCGCGTTTACCGAATCGTCGCAGCCCTGGTCGATGACTTTGAGGACGTCCCGGGGGCCGATCAGAGACAGGGTGAGCTGAATGCCGCCGGTGCCCCAGCCGCGGGCAATGGGCAGTTCCCGGGAACCGAACGGTACCTGGTAGCCGGGTATCGCGACCGCTTTCAACGATTTGCGACGAATTTCCATCTTTGTCGCTTCATCGAGAAAGCCGAAACGGTGCCCCGACGAGAGATGCTGCGCGGGGGTGTTTTCGCTCAGCCATCGTTTGAGGCTGCATGTTACGACCCTGTCGCAGCCGCCCTTCATCTCCTCAGTCATCGGTGTTCTCCTGGAGTGCCCGTCGAAGTCTGTCGAGATCGGACTGAAAGGTGACATAGTGGGGCAGCTTGAAATGGTTACAGAATCCCATGGACTCGATGCCGTCGACATGAGAGAGGACAAACTCTTCGTCTTCTGAGGGGCTTTGAGGATTGCTGCTCTGGATTGCCCGATCCAATACTCCCATCGAAATCGCCTTGGTCTCGTTGTAGCCATAGCAGAGGCCATATCCCAGCGTCATTTTCGGCCTGCCGTTGTCACTGTAGGTTTTTGAAATTATTTCGGCTTCGGTGACCAGCACTTCACCGATGCAGTATGGTTTTCCGGAACGGGGATGAACCACCTCCACCGGCAGGTAACCGACCCGTAGTTCACCGATCGTCGGATGCACCGAGCCGTAGCCCCGCATATTCGAGTAAGCCAGGCAGAGCAGGCCGCCGCTCTCCCCCCGGGCCAATGTCTGCAGGGCCGCCGATCGGGTGGCCGGTATTTTCAGAGACTGGCGGGTTACGTCGGAGATATGCGGTTCGCTCCGGTCACCCTCCTCGAGCAGGCCTTCTTGGCGCAGAAGATCGACGAGTTTAGGGAAACTCTGGGGCAGCGGAGCACCAATTCCGGCTTCTTCAAGCAGTCCCGAGATCACCTGCCGGTGATATTCAGGATTGTCCTCAACCAGATTGAAATTTACCAGCCTGAGGCTGTAATCATCGGTCGGCCCGAGGATCTGTCCACCGGGAATATCCTTGAAAGCCGAAGAAATTCGACGGATGACCCGCATCTTCGAGGTATCGCGGCCGAGGCTGTAGCCCAGACGCGGCTGGGTCGTACGAAAGGCGCGCAGGATAAATGCTGACTCAAAGGTATCGCCTCTGGCCTGTTTGATTGCCAGGGCTGCAAAATCAGGGGCATAGAGTGACCCTTCTCCCATAACCCGGTCGACCAGAAAACCAAGCTGATCACGTATCTGCTGCGCGCTGACACGTTCGGAGCCGCCCTTCAGCCGCTGATACTCACTGATTCGACAGGCATTTTCTATTGCCTCCCGACCGCCTTTAACCGCTACATAGGCCATTGAATATGCTCTCTTACGTTTTTATGGTTACTTTTGTGGACCGGGGAATTGCCATGACCCGATGTCCGGTATCGATAAAAATCATATCGATTCCAAGCGGATAGTCCTGATTTATACGAGCCAGCGCCTCGAGATCGCCTGTATCGACACCGGTGATCAGCGGACAGGCAACCTCAGCAATTCCCGGACCACTCAATTGACAGGTGGACTCGGGAGCAGCTTCGGCAAGATGTTCGGCCTGATAAATCACCGTTGCGCCCGCATCCGGATAGAGATGGGTGCCTCGCTGGATCTGGTCCAACCTGCCGTTGCTGCTTCCCCCGGTGATGAAGATGAAGTCCGCCTCCGCCACTGATGCCGGACGGGCGTCAGTTTCATGTCTGATTGCCTGGTCCAGTTGGTGGTCATCAAGTACCGCATAACTGACTTCCTGGTCGAGCAATGCGACGGCTGCAGCCAGCATGTCGTTCGGGCTTATTTCAGCAGACTCCTCTGAAAATGTCCGTATCGTTCCGGGCCTGCTCATAACACTCAGCAGATGACGATAGATGGCCTGGGTGATCAGATAACGCTCCATGCTACTCCTCCGCCATCGACTCGAAGTTCACCCGGGTCGTACCATATATTTTTGCTTCTTCAACGATGCCCTCCTGTGACCGACCCAGCCATTTCATCAACTCGGAAACAATATCCGCTTCGATCCGTAAGCCGTCTCCGCTCAGGATCACATCGAGACAGGCTGCCACGATTGCCCGGTCACTGCTGTCGCCCATCACCATACCCCACCCGCGGCGGCCATCGAGGCTGACTTCGGCAGTAGTGACGAGAACTTCACCGAGATGAAAGTCGGTTTTGAAGCAATCGCTCACCGTCTGCATAATCAGTCCGGTCTCCGGTTCTTTCACCACCTGGAACTCAAGGACTGAGAGGCGTTCGAGCATGGTCCGGACCTCATCGTCCGAAGCCGCAGCAAGCACCCGACTCATCTCAAGCGTACCGATTTCTATCATATCGCTCACAGGGACTCTGGAATAAATTGATAAACAATGACTGGTCACGTCCAGGCAGGGGCGCTTCAAAACAGGGAGTGTGCGTCATACGATACGGACTCCGGAGCGCCAGACCTGTCTTACCACCGGCACCGTCTCACAGACTGAAACTCTGACCAGGTCAGCCCGCTTACCGACCGCGATTTCACCACGGTCGTCCATCTTCACCATGTCAGCGATATTGGCTGAAATCATCGCTATGGTATCGGGCAGCGGCAGCGACAGTCTGTCGTGGATCACAAAAGCTGCCTGCAGCAGACTTGAGGGCACATAGTCGGAAGAGAGCCCGTCGAGCAAACCATGCCGGGCCACGGCCAGAGTCTCGATATTTCCCGAGTGAGATACACCGCGCACCGCATTGGGCGCCCCCATGATCACCGACATGCGATGCTCTTTTGCGGCCCGCGCCGCGATAACGGTTGTCGGAAATTCGGCGATACCGACACCTTCTCCGGCAGCTTCACGACAATCCTCAGCGCTGGTATCATCATGGCTTGCCAGGACAATATTTCGGCGGCGGGCAAATTCGACCGCCAGCCGGCGATTACGACTGCTGTAACGGCTCTGCATTTCAAGCAGATCGTCGACAACTGCCTGTGCTTCCTCGTCTGTCCATTTCTTTTCCCGGTGATATCGCCGCCAGTCCTCCAGATTCGACCATTGCCGCTGCCCCGGGGTGTGATCCATGATCGAGATCAAACGCACCTGGTCGCTGGTTCCATGGATCAGCAGCATTTGTTCCATTTCTCTGCTGGCCACCTCGCAGCGCAGATGTATCTGGTGATCCGCCCTGAACAGGCCCTGCCGCTTCATCGTGCTGATCGCCGCAATCGAGTCGGCAACGATCTCCGAGCGAAGACCGCCTTCACGCACATCGCCCAGTGCAATTGCATCGAAAACAGTGGTAATACCGGCACCGGCCACCTGAACATCGTGGGCGGCGGCAGCCGCAGTCATCGAAGGCCAGATGACGCCGGGCCGCGGCTGTATGTTCATCTCCAGGTTGTCGGTATGCAGCTCGATGAGCCCGGGGACAAGCAGATCACCACCGCACTCGATAATTTCAGAAGGCCCTGGGCCGATTTCCCCAATATCTGCTATCACACCATTTTCAACCAGTACGGAGCTCTCGAGCACGCTCGTGCGGGTGACAACCCGGGCTTCGCGAAAAAGCGTTTGGGCTGCCGTCTGCTTGCCGGTATATGGAAGCGGTGCTAAACGATGCAAAGATGCCGTCATATCAGATTACCGCCTTTTGAAATTGTGGCTCAGACGACTGTTCTGTGCCGGTCGGCAGACCAAGAGTGCCCAATCCGTTGTAAACCGGAACGCCGGACTTTATGGTCAGCATGACCGAGGGCAGAAACGTTTCATCGATAACCACCAGGTCGGCGCGATAACCTGCTCCGATCCTGCCTCGATCCTCCAGGCCGGCAATTTTTGCAGGATTGGCGGTGACCAGCTCGAAGGTTTCCGCCAGAGACATATGGGTTGCACGGCTGGCGGTGTAGACGGCCTGCAGCATCGAAGTCGGGTGGTAGTCCGAGCAGAGGAAATCGCATGCGCCCCGCTCGATAAGGCGGCGGGCTGAAAGATTGTTGTTCTGGCTGCCGCCCCTGACCACATTGGGCGCTCCCATACCGGTGGCTAACTTCTGCTTTTTGGCATAGATCGCTGCCGCCTCATTGGTGGGAAACTCAGATACCGTCACCCCGAGCTTTTTCATCCAGTCTATTTTCTCACAGCAGTCGTCATCATGGGACAGCAACGGAATACCATGGTGCAGCACCTGCCGGGCCAATCGGTGAATATTTGCACTGGAAGATGCTTTTTTTTCAGCCATGATGTCGATCACCTCCCGAGCCCGGTCATTTTCCAGGCCGAAAACCGCCTCATGATCTTTCATCCACCTATCGAGGCTCGGGTACTGACCCTGGCCGGGGGTATGATCCATGAACGAAAGCAGGTGGGCAGCCCCTTTCTGCAGGAGGTCTTCTATCGCCCCTAAGGAACCGAAGGAGGTTATCTCATAGCGAATGTGAATACGGTTATCGATCAGCAACCTGACGTTGTTGAGGGCCTGAATCCGCCGGGCGATGTGAGCTCCCATCTCGGTACCACGGGTCCCCACCACCGACTCCTCGTAAAAGGAGATGGCATGGAACATCGTTGTAATACCGCAGGTGGACAGCTTTTTGTCGAGTTCGACGATGGCGCCGTCGACGGGGAAATGCGTTCCCGGCCGCGGCTCTATTTCTTTCTCCACGGCATCGGAATGAAGGTCCACAAAGCCGGGGGTAATCAGCCGCTCGCCGACATCGACGGCGCTCTCGCCGGAACCATAAGAAGCAATGTCAATAATATATTGCTGGTCGATGACCACATCAGCCGGCCTTATTTCCGAATCGACAAGAACTCTTTTCGAACGCAAGATGCTCATTTTGTCTGCAACTCTCAATCTCTGAATAGTCTCTGCGCGGTCTGCTGATGAAACCGGCGACTCCATCCGGCCTCAGATCGCACCACGCTGTCGCAGATCATCATTAAACAGACTGCGGGTTAGGAACATATTGCAGGTTTATGAAGTTTTGATTTCGGCAGGGAAAAATGAAGTCGAGCGAATCATCACAGTGCAGCCATCGCCGCATGACAATGACTGCACCTTAGTGGCTGGTGAAAATACGCGGGCCTACTTGAGCCCCTTGCAGTTCGCGTAGTAGGTCACGGTGGCAGGCCAGTCGGAAAACACGCCCAGCACACCCACGTCAGACGCCAGTACATCAAGTGCGGTAAGCATGTCGCCGTCATTGTTGATGCTCTCTGCAACAGTCTGATAATACCAGCCGCCCCCCGATTCGAGCAGACCGGAACGTTCCAGGGTCCAGGTGATAATCCCGAGCCCTGCCGCCTTGGCCCGCTTGGCATACTCTGACGCAACGAGACTGCCGCTGCTGTCGAGCGCCAGCAGCATCCACATCGGCGGGGCAATGATTTTCACCCCCTGCTCTGCCAGTTCATCCATGGTCGGAGACCACGTTTCAGGCCTGATGTGGTCAAAGGTTTTATCATCGTAGCGGCCATCGAGATATACCGCCTGTTGCCCGAAGCGCGGCTCATTCTTGAGCCAGTAAAGGACATCATCAAGGTTGAAGGACTGGGCGAAGACATGATCTGGATCGACACCGGCAATCTTGTACTCATCGATCATCTGCTGGGCATATGCCTGCTGGCTGTAGTCCCCTTCAAAAGGCATCGTCACGCTGGGGCTCTTCAGCTCAGGCGTCATTTTCACCCCCAGCTCGGTGAAGAGCTCAATCGACTCGGCGTGGCTCAAAAGTGTTCCACGGGCCGAATAGAGCTCGGTGCGCCAGGCTGGCGTGCCGGCCAGATATTCATCAACGCTCCTGGCTGTCTTGTTGGCGCCGTCCATTTTACCCTGCAGCTGTCTGAACTCCGCCAGGGTAATATCACTGGTGCAGCATTTCGCGGACGCCTCACTGATCATCTCACCGGTCTGCGGATCGTACTGCGCCGGCTTGAAGGGCTCGGAACATTTTGCAGCGAGTTCGGGCAGCGCCAGAATGTTCGTCGTCGTATGCAGATCGCACTGAGAGTGACGGCACACCAGCTCACGGTCCTTCGTGAAGGTTACGTCACACTCGACGATGCCGGCTCCCTGAATGGCGGCTGCGACATATGATTCTCTGGTGTGTTCCGGAAACTGCATGGAGGCTCCACGGTGACCGATGGAGAAGTCAGTTTTGGTAAACGCTGAATCAGCACATTCCGACAGTTCACTCTTCAGTAAACCATCATCCATATCCTCGACCAGATAGAAGGGTCTGACCCCGACCTGATGGGTCTCGGACATGAGGCCCTTTTTTTCTGCAGCGGTCAATGCAGAAGCCGTTCCAATCATCAGCACAAACGATACCGCCAGTAATACGTTTTTGGTCATACTCATTCGTTCTCTCCTTTCTATTTTTTTTAAGACAGTCACCAGCACCTCCTGCGGGTGGGATTAAAAGGAGCCTAGCCCTGCTCTATTCGATTGAAATTGTTTTTGAGTTAAGAAGATTTTAGCTTACAGGAATCAGAGCGGAATACGGATACATGCTCAGCTGCCGGGCTTTTCGACAAGAACTATCTTGTCCGCAACCCCGGGTAGTTTCAACGAGTTTTCAAACTGCAGAAAGAGACCGTTGTCACGACTGTACCAATAGACGCCGCGCCAGAATATCGACATGAGTCCGGCCAGCCTGATCTCGACTTTCATGGCCGGCTGGGTATTATTGTTGAGGGTCACATCTTCTCTACCGATCTTTGTCGCCTTCAGTAAAACGGCTCTGTCGGTATCCATCCTGATTCCCCAGAAGGTGATCGATTCTTCACCGGATTGCAGAAATCTTCTCAATGAATAAGACAGGGGCTGAAACCAGGGACGCTCATCGATTGCCTGGCGCTCGATTGTCCGCCGACCCGCCTCGATGCGGGTTATGATCAACTCGTTTTTTTCCCTGACCGCTGAAACTTCGGTTCCATCCTCTTTGGCGGCCGACCAGAATATGGTTTCACCGCCATCGAGGCAGCGATTCACCGTCTGGTAGTCCTCACCGTCTACGGTAATCTCGACAAAGTCATCCAGGTAGGAAATCTGCCAGGCAAACGTCCGGGTCTGGGCGTCACTTTTTTCTCTGTATTGATAGTGACCGCTGGGAATTATCCAGGAAGCGTATGCTGCGTTACCTGCGTTACCAATGGATAATAGGATTGCAAGAATAACCAGCAGGGAAAGTGCCGCTTGGCGAAGTGACTGCATCACCAAGATCTCGAGTCGACCCTGCTGATTTCAGGACTCGACCTGTTCGTAAAGGATGCCCGGGCCTTCTTCATCATGCGCTGTAACGAAATCCAGTACTTTATACTTTATCTGGTTGCGTATCGTTCGCAGGCCGGCCATGACCTTCTCCGGCTCGCCCGACAGACGGGACGGGTTCGGAAACGGCCAGTTCAGGCGCTGGGCTTTTCCAGGGAAAACGGGACATTTTTCACCGACCTCAGGAGAGCAGAGGGTAATGATGATGTCGAATTGCCGCTCCTGCTGGTGAAATCTGGTAACGCTTTTGGCACTGTTTTTGGATATGTCGATACCTTCCTCGAACAGAGCCTCGACAACGAGGGGGTTGAGCACACCGGCCTCGAGACCGGCGCTTTCCACGGTGAATTTTCCGGCGCCGTACTTGTTCAGGTAGGCCTCGGCAATCTGACTTCGTGCCGAGTTGTGCTCACAGATAAACAGGACTGAGATCATGGCCGTCTCCATGTAAGTAATTCTGATTTAACAGTGTGACGATCCAGAATATTCAAGCAGCCGTTAGGATACTATTAGGTATTGGTGAGACTGTTGTCACGATTCATAATCAACCCGCAGGCTCCAACCATATTCAGCTTTGTCAGCTGTCAGCATGCCGGGGTGACTTATCGATCAAACCAGCCGGCTGTGCGCGTGCAGAAACCGACCAGCATCAGCATGACCGGGACTTCGATCAGGACACCGACAACGGTCGCCAGGGCGGCCCCCGAGGAGAGGCCGAAAAGCATAACGGATGTCGCTATGGCCACTTCAAAATGGTTTGACGCTCCGATCATCGACGCCGGTGCCGCATCCTCATACCTGAGCCCAACAAATTTGGCGGCCCCATAGCCAATCGCAAAGATAAGCACAGTCTGAATAAACAGCGGGATAGCGATCCAGACAATCGTCAGCGGGTTGCTGGTGATGACTTCGCCCTTGAAACTGAAGAGCAGGACCAGGGTAATGAGGAGCGCGCTTATCGTCACCGGCGTCAGGATACCGAGGAATTTCTCCTTGAACCACGCCTCTCCCATGGTGGCGATGACCCACTTGCGCGAGAAATAGCCGGCCACCAGCGGCAGAGCGACATAAACACCGACAGACAGCAGCAGGGCCTGCCAGGGAATCGGCAGTCGGCCGATGCCGAGCAGAAATCCGCCGAGCAGACCATAGAGCAGCAGCATGGTGAGGGAGTTGATGGCCACCATGACCAGCGTCAGCCCGTCGTTTCCCTTGGCCAGGTAGCTCCAGACCAGGACCATCGCCGTACAGGGGGCGATGCCGAGCAGGATACAGCCGGCAAGATAACTTCTCCAGAGCGGAACCTGCAGCATCTTAACCCCTTCCTGCATGACAACGACACCGGCGCCGTGCTCGGCCCCGACTGGCAGATCCAGGCCAAGCGGCATTTTCACCAGGTCTATTGCCTCGGCGCCGATGAACGATTTGAACAAAAAACCGAGGAAAAACATAGCAATGGCGTACATAGTGAAAGGCTTTATGCACCAGTTGAGAAACAGGGTAAGAAAAACCGGTTTACCACTCTTTCCGGCTTTTAGCACAGTGGCGAAGTCGATTTTCACCATGATCGGATACATCATGAAAAAAAGACATGCAGCGATCGGAATGGATACGACCGGAGCACCGTTTACGGTTATCGACATGTTGTCCAGCGAAGCGGCAAGATTCGGGGCGATTTTACCCAGCATGATACCGCCGACGATACAGAGCCCTACCCATAAGCTCAGGTAGCGCTCGAAGAGGCTCGTCATTCTTCTTTCGCTCTGGCTTTTTATTTTTTCACTCATCTCACTCTCCAATCGGTTTAGCGATGTTCTGCCCGGCGTTCACCGGTTATCACCAATCGCTCATAAACACTTTTGCTTGTCTTTCTGGTCAAGATAGTCACGCAGCAGGGTGTGTTCATCCTGCATATCGGTTAACCCCGCAATGCACTCGGTGATTAAGCGATACGGTTCACTGCTGAATAAATCCGGGTTCAGTCTGTAATACATCCATTTACCGCTTCTTCTGCCGATGACCCAGCCGCTGTTTTTCAGATACGCCAGGTGCCTGGAGACCGTGGATTGCGGCAGTTCAAGAACCGCCATCAGATCGCAGACGCAGAGTTCACCATGCGTCAGGAGGCCAACCATCTTCAACCGTGTTTTATCGCCCAGGGCCTTGAACAATTGCGCTGTAGCGGCAATTGAGATGTTGACGGCCGGCGCAGAATTGTTCATCTGGTTTCCTCCTGAAGGTGTGTTCAACAACACCAAGTCAAACCACTATATCCGCATATGCGGATTTGTAGAATAGCTCATTTTTCTATTTCAAGGCAAGAGAAATATCAAGCTTTATGCTGATGACACTGGGAAGCGTTGGTATATCAATCAGCTATCACACCGCAAAAAGCTTTCTCATATCTTTAAGATGTTTTGACAGGCAGACGCCGATGACGCGTTCGTTCTCACCGATGTGAGTACTGCCGACGGCAACCTGCCAGGCGCCGTCGCGGTAGATGCTGCCGATCAGGAGCTGGCCCTGATAGGCGGAACCGATCTTAGACAACGGTTTTCTGGTGATCGGTGAATTTGGCGCAGCGACCAGTTCGACCACCTCGGCATCGAAACCGTGCAGGTGGGCCACGGAGATCAGTTCGCTGCGGCGGATGTGCTTCATGATTTCGCTGGCCGCCATGATTTTCTTGTTGAGGGCGATATCGATGCCGGTCGTGGCGGCAAGCACCTGGTAATCCTCGTTGCTGACCACGGCAATGGTTTTTTCCCTGCTGCCGTTGCCGTCGCCGTTGCCGGCATTCATCAAATTCTTGGCCAGCAGCGAACTCATGATGTTGGCCTCGTTGCTGCCGGTGGTGGCGATAAACGTGTCGATCTCCCTGACGCCGGCCAAATTCAGCACATCGGCTTTGGACCCGTCGCCATGCAGCACCTGCACATGAGACAGGCTTCCCGCCAGCTCCTGGGCCCTGGTGCCATCTTTTTCGACAAGGGTGATTTCCACCGATTTTTTCAGCAGCTGAGCCACCCGGTTGCCGACCCGGCCGCCGCCGAGGATCATGACCCGGTTACGTACACCCTGCGGAACACCGGCGATTTTCATCATGTCAGGCAGATGGTCCGCGCCAACCATGACGACGACCTGGTCATGGGGGATAATTTCGAACTCGCCGTCCGGGATAATCGTCGCGATACCGCGGGCAACGGCTACGACTCGAAAGGAAAAATCGGCGAACCGGAGAGAGAGGTCCTTCAATTTCTGGTGGGCAAACTGCGATTCATGCGTCACCCGGGCTGCCATCATCTGAACTTTATCCCCGGCGATATCGAGCACCTCGTTGCCGTGCCGCAGTTTGATCAGCCGGGTGATCTCCTGGGCCACCATTTCTTCCGGGTTGATCAGCAGGTTAACCCGCAGATCGTCAGGGCTGAGCAGGGAATCAGGCAGACCGAACTGCAGCGAGTGAACCCTGACCACTTTATAGGGAATGCCGAATTTGTCGGCGATCCGGGCCGCCATCATGTTCACCGCATCGTTGTCGGTGACGCAGATAACGCAGGCCATCGCAGCGGCACCGGCTTCGCGCCAGCAGTCGATGTCCATCGCCTCACCCCGGATCAGTCTGACATCGAGCGATTCATCACCGTAACGGTAGCGCTCGGGGTCAGGTTCCATGGCGGTCACCGCATACTCCTCGTGCTGCAGACGCTTAGCCAGATAAAACCCGACGCCGCCGAGCCCGAGTATCAGGATTTTTTCTTTACCCTTGAATGAACCAAACATGTCAATCGCCCCCTGTGCACCCTGCTCAAACGGGGAGAAACCTCATTTAGCCGGGAAAATTCTGCAGGATCTTTTTGACCATATTGCCGTCGGCGCTGGAACCGAAATGGGCCATGATCAGCTTCATCGCCTGCATCTTGTTGTTGTAGTCAGAAAAATTTATATGTTCCTTTATCCACGCAGTTACCTCATCCTCATCCGCCTGTTTCGGCAGGTACGCTTCGAGAACGTTGATAAATCCGGAGTCTTCGGTTCTGGCTGCGGCCAGCAGTTCTTTTTCAGATTTTATCAGTTTTCTGATGATAGCCGCCACCTGTTCATCACTGAGCTCTTTTTCCGGCTGCCGCTGAAACTCGCCGATCATCACCCGGACCGCGTCGGTTCTCACCCTGTCCTTGTTTTTCATTGCCGTTTTAAGTTCGGCGGTGATCTGCTCCTGTAAACTCATATCTTCTCCCGGTTTAACCGATATCTATGGTTGATCTCACAAGCTGCTCAGCGCTCCAGTGAATAGAGCAGTTCGACAGCGTTTGACTCGACGGAGTTTCTGCTCTCGACGGAAAACCCTTTGCCGAATTCGTAGCGTACCCTGAACGAGCCCGCATTTTTGAAGAGGTTATAATCATAACTCACCGAAAGTTCATCAGACAGTTTCTTACCGACGACGACCGTGGTCTCCTGGGATTCGATGCTGCCCTCAACCCGAATATCATCGACCGGAAGCATCGAGGAAACATCGGACAGCAGCTCGGACCCTTTACCCAGACCGATGGCCTCAGCTGCGGAATTGAGAAGACCTTCCGAGCCGCCGGTGCCTTCACTGCTGAGCGGTTTGTCCAGGAGAATATAGGCGAGGATATCGGCATCTTCCATGCGCGGGACCGAATAGAGATCCATCTCGAAATCCTCGGCGCTGCCGCTGATGTTGACCCCGGCCTCGACACCGTCATAGCCGAATCGGGTCTCCTCGATCATTTTCGACGCTTTGATATCAAGTCCCGGGTTTTCCACCGGACCGCCGTCAAAGGTGAGTCTGCCCCTGTTGATCTCAAGCGGACTGCCGTAGACCGCGAAACTGCCGTCGACAATATCGAGAAAACCGCGTCCTACGGTGATGCCGTAAGGGCTGCTGGCCACGACCAGACGGCCGCCCAGCTTGCCATTAAGGCCAAGGCCCGTAACCTCGACCTGATCACCGAGCACGACTTCGATATCGTAATGAAACGGCCAGGGCGTCGACTTCTCGATCGTATCGATAAAGATGACATCACTGGACTCGGATGCGGATCGATCGATTTTTTCAACTTCGATGACCCCTTGCGGAACGAAAACACGGCCGGACAGTTTGCCGCCGCTGTCGTCAAGAACGAGGTCGAGATCCGGGTCGGCGATCAGGGTAATTGCCCTTCGATCCAGGAGCAGAACATTCTCACCACTGAAAGTGAAGCGGCCGCTCCACTGGTCCCCGCCGAAGTCGAACGCACCGACACTGTGCAGCGTACCGTCACCGGAAGTACCGTCAAGCGCAAGCAGTAGTGTATCGAATCCGGCTTCTATTGTCCCGGCGACATCTCGCAGGTGCACGCCCAGCATCGGAATGCGAAGCTCACCCTCGTCGAGATCGACCGCTCCGGCAACACTCGGGTCGCCGATAGTGCCGCCGATGGCAAGTGTACCGGAGAGGCGGCCGGCAGGGAGAAGAAATTCGGAGGTGAGGACATTTAAAAAACCAAGATCGACGATATCGGCATCGATCTCTCCTGCCAGCGGCAGGTTCGCGCTCCAGTTGGCTAAATCCCCAGCACGCTGCACGCCAAGCGATCCGCTCAGCCTGCTGCCGTCGATGAAACTGGTTGAAAAGCGCCCATCAAGATTTGTCTCTTCAAGTTCAAGGTCAACAGTGGTTCCGGACCAGACAAATTCATCGTAGTAGTCGTTTGGCCCGACGACCAGGCGCAGTTCATCGATCGAGGCGCGCCCCGTTCCCGACTCGATAACCGCGCCGGCCCCGCTCACCTCCATGGAGGCCCTGGCTATTCCGCTCACCGGTATATCGAACAGTCCCCAGCGGTTGAGACTGTCCATGGAAAAAGCCAGCTCATCAAGCGCCAGCGACCAGGCACCACTATTCTTCCAGGCGGCGTCGGCACAAAAGCGGTTTTCACCGGAACCAAAACAGAGGCCATCGGCAGCACCATACTCCGCTGCGACTTCAAGACGGAGAGAACCGCTCTGCTGCCATCTGCCGAACTGCTGATCTTCGATGCTGATCCCGCTGACCTGACCTGCCCAGCTGTTTTCTCGATAACTACCGGAGCCGCTTGCTTCGAGGCGGCCCCGCTCGAGCAGGGCCGCGCCGCTGAAACGATGCTTCTCTCGTGTCCCGTCAACGTCGAACTCCACACTTTCGACGCTCAAGCCGCCCGCTTTCAGTCCGGACAGCCGGACCTCACCCTGCAGCTCCTGTTCAGCGAGCGATGAGTCAACTGCAGCCGTAAGGCTCTCAACCGCATAGTCCTGGTACGACAACCGTGATCCAGCCACATCAATCTGCAGCGACGCGTCGCTGCGCGGGCCCTGCAGGGAACCGGTGATTTCAATCTCGCCTGCTGCCGGCGGGAAAATTCGCTCGATTTCCTCGGCATTGACGACAAATTCAAGAGCAAACCTGTCATCGACCGTTCCCGCTGCGGAGATCCGGTTCCGGCCGTTTGTTATATCGAGATTCGAGATGGTCAACACCTGATCCTGATAGACCAGCGAACCGCCGCCGCTCAATTCATAGCCGCTCAGCTCACCAGTCAGCGATTCGATTTCGGTCTCGACCATTATTTCGGAGTCTCTATATACACCACTGCTGGTCAAGCTGCCGCTGATTTTGCCCTGGGGAAGCGGGTCGATTTCCGAGGGGTCGAAGGCATCGAGTCGGACATCTGTTGCCCATTGCAGTCCATTCGCCCAGTTCAGCGATCCGACCAGATCGATGGCCCCCTCGCCGCAACTGAAACGGCATGAGGTAACTTCCAGTCCCTGCTGCGTCCCATTGACGGCGAGTCCCCCTTCCAGAAGCAGGTCATATTCAGCAACTGATATTTCAATTTCACCGACGGTGGCGCTATAGACAACATTACCATCGGGAAATGCTCCGGAAAGATGGACGCGGGTGTCGATTTTGGTGGCCGGCAGCGGCAGAAATGGGGCGAGATCGAAAGATTCGGCAGAAACAACAGCGTTCCAGTTCAGCTCCTCGTCGAAGTTCAGCCCGCCGCTGAACATGAGGTGGTTATCTCCATAGCTCAGGCTGCTGTTTTCCAGAGCCAGCATCTGATCATCCAGGTGAAAGCTGAAACCGGCGGAGAGCATCTCGAAATCAGCAGCCTCAATCTCTGAATGAAGTGTCCCGCTCAAACCACCAAGATCGCCCTGCGCCTGCAGTTCCAAACCCACCGTCGCCTCAGGCCAGCCATCGCACACCTCACCCAGCGCCGCCGATGTGGTGCTGACGACGGCGCGATAGCTCAGATCCCCAAAGAGATCGGATGCGCTGACTGCAGCGTTGACAGCCACCGGACTATCGACTCTCAGTTCAACCTGGGGGTCATTCAGCGTCTCAGATATCACGACGGTTCCGCCGATATCGCCGCAGCCGTGCTTTTGCAGCCGCCATTCAGAGACCAGCTCGAGCGGCCATGCCCCTGACAGCGTAAGATGCCCCCCCGCGGTACCGCTCAGCATGGCAGCGGCTGACGAGTGGCTGAACCTGGCGTCATCGAGATCCAGACGGTCCGCTGCACCCGATAGAACGGCGCTGAAAAAGTCGAGGTCAAACAGTTCCTCTCCTCCCAACCGCTCTACGCTCAGCTTATCCACCCGAAAACGGGCAACCAGAAAGGCAACCGGCAGGGTCAGGTCCGGCGGGATGAATGACTGCGTCGATTGCTCCGCTGCGCCGTCCGCATTATCTTTCAGAGTGATTACGACACCGGTTAGAGACACATCGGCAACATGGAGTAGACGTTCCATGAGCTGCTTCGGCCGCCAGCTGCTGCTCAGCTCATCGATACCGATATCGAAACTGCCGGTATGGATCGTTACCTTTTTAAGCTGCCAGTCACCGAGTATTTTCCCCTGAGATTCGCCGATATGGATGTGTCCGCCGCTCAGCCTCGAGATAAGCGTTGAGGAAAGTTTCAGGCCGCTGGGGCTGAAGAGCAGAAAGCCGCCCACGCCCGCCGCCAACAGAGTCAGGCAGAGAAGTATGAGCAGCGCCCGTTTGATCACAGATCCGCTCCGACGCTGAGATAGACGTACTGGGCTTCACCTTCGTCATTGAGCGGATAGGCCAGCTCCAGACGGGCCTGACCGAAGGGCAGGGCAAAACCGAGACCGACACCGACACCGTGGGCAAGATCGACCTCGATTTCGTTCATCGCGTTACCGGCGTCATAGAAGATGACGCCCCGCCAGTTTTCCAAAAACTGCTTTTCCAGCTCAACCCCGCCGGTAAGCAGCAGTTTACCGCCGATCACATTGCCTGACGAATCAGTTGGTCCAAGCGTTTTGTACTGGTAGCCCCTGACACTTTTCTGGCCGCCGGCGTAGAACCTGATCGACGGCGGGATCGAATCGATATCATCCACCAGGGTGGTGCCGATGGAACCTCTGCCGATAACCCGGAAGTTCTCAAACGGGGTGATAATCGCCTTACCTTCCCCGCGCAGCTTCACGAATGTTGCATCGGAGAGCAGGTCTTCCTGGGCTCCGGTAACTTCGATCAGAGCCCGCACGCCGTGCTTCGTGCTGACGATATCGTCAGCCAGCGCCCAGGTCCATTTGAGTCCGGGCATCAGCAGCTGATTGTCTCCTTCCGTGTCGCCAATCCGATAACTTTCATCGAGAAATTCAAGCGATACGCCATAGTAGTGTTCAGGGGTTGAATACTCGAACAGGGTACCGACCGTATAGGACTCGGTAATCGTGTCCTCCCAGCTCTCCCGGTTCCACATACCGGTCCCGACCAGGCTGTTGTAGCGGGGATCGGCAACCGGTACGATATAATTTACCACCACGGAGCGCTCCCGCTCACCGAAGAGCAGCGAGCTGAAAAGACGGTGTCCGTGTCTGTTGAGCAGCCGGTTAAGATACTCGAAGCGGACATATGCCAGGGTGTCGGTCGAATACCCGAGACCAAAACTGTAACGGTTATACGCATCGAGCGGCTCCACCTCGATAACAATCGGGACACGTCGATCGGTTGCACTGGCCGTGTCTGCCTCGATGACGACAGAACTGAAATAGTCGCTGCGGTAGAGGTCGCGTTGTAGTCCCTGCAGCCGCTTTGCGGAAAAATAATCACTCTGATCGAATTCGATGAAGCGGAAAAAAAGATCCTCGGTGAGAATATCCTGATTGACGACGATCTCGCCGATAAAATAGCGCGGCCCGGTATCAAGTTCGAGCTCGATTTCCGCCTTGTAGGCTGTGCGGTCGATGCGTATTTCATGGGTGGAGAAAGAGGCGTCGAGGTAGCCAAGGGCGATAGCCTGCCGCAGGATTCGCTTTTTTTCCTCCTCATAGCGGTTCTGATTGAGGTTTCTTCCCTCTTTCAGGACCAGCCCGTCAGGATCGAAGATCGCCTCTTCTTCGGCCCCCGGGCCGATAACTGAAACCGAAACGGAGCTGATCCGCACCGGCTCGCCCGGCTCGACGATGTAGAGAGCCAGCCAGCCCTCTTTAGTGCTGGTCAGCGAAGCGCTGACCGCAGCTGAATAATAGCCGAACGGCGCCAGGGCCGACTTGATATCTTTTTCGCCAAGCTGATGCAGCCGCAGAATTTCTGCCTCGCTCAGCTCACTGTCCTGGCTGTAGCGGTAGATTCGCAGCCGGGCCAGCACATTTTCGAGCAGCCTCCCGGTGATGCCCTCAACCCTGACGTCGAGCGGCTCCTCGGCGGCAATAGCGGCGCCAGACAGAAGTGTCAGGAGAACGAAAAAAAAGAGGGCTCGTAAATGCACGGATGGGCTATTATCTGGAGAAGGATTATGACTGTTATCAATGCAGCCGGAAAAGAAACACGTTTTGCCAGCGCCATTATAGTCACAAGGTGCCATGAACTGCAATAATCAGGTTGTCGACATCAGCAAGATCGTCAACGGCGGCTACGGTCTGGCCAGGGACGCAGAAGGCAGAACAGTGCTGGTCCGTTTTGGTCTGCCTGGCGAGCGTGTTGCGATACAACTGACCCATGAGCAGAAGCGGGTCGCTTTCGGCCATGTGACTGATGTGCTCAGCTCCGCCCCCGGCCGCATCGATCCGCCCTGTCCATACTACGGCCGGTGCGGCGGCTGCGACCTCCAGCATGCTGCTTACAGGGTGCAGTGCTCAATCAAGGACGAGGTGCTGAGAGAACTTGTTTCGCGCAGCCGGGAACCGCTGTCGAAGTGCATTACACTGATCAAACCGGTTATCGCTTCGGCAGCACCGTTTGGCTGCCGCCACCGTATCCGGATGAAGACCGACGACCGGGGCCGGCTGGGATTCAATCATTTCCGCTCAAGCAAGGTTGTCGCGGTGGCCGGCTGTCTGCTGGCCGCCGCGCCGATCAACCAGAGCCTGGCAGAACTCAGCGACAATCAGGAATTCAGCAGGCTGGCTCCATTGATTGAGGAGATTGAACTTGTCCACAACCCGCTGAGTGGCAAGGTTTCGATGCTGATCAGCCTGAGTCGTACCCCTCGTCCTGCCGATCGCAGCCGCGCCCGTGCGCTCTGCACCGAAGCTGAAAGTCTCGAGAGGGTCTTCTTCCAAGGACAGAATTTCCCCCTCGAAGGACCGTATTGTGCGGCAACAGGCACTGAAAATCGACTGGGCAGAACGATCGGTTTCACCCTGGACGGTAGCCGGCAGCTGCAATTTACCTGGGAGATCGGCGGCTTCAGCCAGGTCAATCTCGAACAGAACAAACTGCTTATCGAGCTGGTTGATAATCTAAGCGGAGTTCAGCCGGAGGACCGGGTACTTGATCTCTATTGCGGGATGGGCAATTTTTCAGTGGTGCTGGCTGCTTCGTGTCGTGACATTCTCGGCATCGAAGGCCAGGGCGCAGCAATCAGAAGCGCAACCGCCAACGCTCAGGACAACGATCTGAAAAACTGTCGCTATAGCAAAAGCGATGTCTTAACTGCCTGCCGCGAACTGGCTCAGAAGCAGATGGCTTTCGACATCGTTATCTGCGATCCTCCGCGCAGCGGCCTGAAAGAGCTTACCGACCTGCTGCCCGGAATCACCCGGAAACGATTGATCTACATATCCTGCGACCCGGCCACGCTCTGCCGTGATCTGGAAAAGCTGATGGCTCACGGGTTTCTTCTGCAGATCCTGCAGCCGGTTGACATGTTTCCCCAGACGCACCATATCGAGACTGTGGCAGTTCTGGAAAAGCCCTCATCAGAAGTTTGAAGGCATTGACAATGCGACTAATTATCAGTAAACGGTTAGTGGGCTGTGCGGCGTGCACGGTTTGCTAAAATTTGCTGACGGTTGGTGTTCTGTGAACACGACCGCAACCAGGCGGCGCTGTGCCGCTTTTTTTTTATGTTAACCAGACTATGTATACAGGGTACCTTGCAAAATTAGGATTTTCGCTCAAAATCAAGGCGCACAAGACAATTTTTCAAGGTAGCCAACAGTATAGGTCAAAGCGCGGCGCTGAGATCAGCGCAGTCATACAGGACGTATCATGAGCAGTGACAATCAGTTTTTCACCCAGCGCAGAGAAAAAGCCCAGACCCTGGCGGATCTCGGAGTGAAGCTCTACGCCAACAGTTTCAAACCAGCAGATCGAATCGCCACCATTTTGCCAAAAGCAGAGCCTCTCGAACCTCAGCAGAAAGAGGAAACGGGTGCATCCTATTCGATCGCCGGCCGTATCATGGCGATGCGTAAATTCGGCAAAGCGGCGTTTATCACCCTGGCCGACACCAGCGCACAAATGCAGGTTTATATCCGCAAGGACACGGTTGGCGATGAGCAGTTCAGTGCTTTCAAGAAATTCGATATCGGTGATATCGTCGGCGCCTGCGGCCATCTATTCAAAACCAAGACCGGTGAACCTTCCCTGCACGCCGACCAAATCATCATGGTTTCAAAATCACTGCGGCCGCTGCCGGAAAAATGGCACGGCCTGACCGATGTGGAAACCCGCTATCGGCAGCGCTATGTGGATCTGATCGTCACCCCCGAAAGCAGGGAAACGTTTAGAAAGCGGGTCGAGATCATCAGGCGTATCCGTGAGTATTTAAGTGAACGCGGTTTCCTCGAGGTCGAAACACCGATGATGCAGCCGGTTCCCGGCGGAGCAACGGCCAAGCCGTTCAAGACCCATCACAAGGCGCTCGACATGGATCTTTACCTGAGGATTGCCCCGGAGCTCTATCTGAAGCGGCTGCTGGTGGGGGGGTTTGACCGGGTTTTCGAAATCAACCGGAATTTCAGAAACGAAGGGCTGTCGACCCGGCACAACCCGGAATTTACCATGCTCGAGTTCTACCAGGCCTATGCCACCTACGACGACCTGATCGAACTGACCGAGGATATGATCTCCTCGGTCTGCCAGGCGGTGAACGGCACCATGAAGATCACATACCAGGGCATGGACGTCGACCTGAGTCCGCCCTGGAAGCGATTGAGCATGGAGCAGGCCCTGATCGAAATCGGCGCTGTCGATCCTGGAATTCTAAGTGATGATGGAAAGGTGATCGAACATGCCAAGAGCCTCGGCATCAAACTCGAGGAAAAAGCCGGACCCGGCAAAGCCAAAACCGAACTCTTCGAAATCCTGGTTGAGGAGAAACTGATCGACCCGACGTTTATCACCTCCTATCCGACAGAGGTTTCACCCCTGGCCCGGCGCAACGAAGATAACCCCAGTGTCACCGACCGGTTCGAGCTGTTTATCACCGGTCGGGAGATCGCCAATGCGTTCAGCGAGTTGAACGATCCGGTCGATCAGAAAGAGCGCTTCGAAAAACAGATTAGCCGAACGCGGTGATGACGATGAAATTCACCCGGAACTCGATTTCGACTATGTCCGGGCGCTCGAGTACGGCATGCCGCCGGCGGCCGGTGAAGGCATCGGTATCGACCGGCTGGTGATGCTGCTGACCGACGCACCGTCGATCCGTGACGTGATTCTGTTTCCCCACATGAAAGCGGAGGAACTGAGCGTGAAGCAGCAACCCGCCGAAGAAAAAACGGACGACGACTGATATGTACGAGTGGTTCATCAGCAGGAGATATCTGCGGGCCAAACACCGGCACGGCTTCATCTCCCTGATCTCGATGATCTCGGTCATCGGCATCACGGTCGGTGTTATCGCCCTGATCGTCGTCCTCGCCGTCTATTCCGGATTCACTGAAGGGCTGCGCGACCAGATCCTCGGCATCAATTCCCATATCATCGTCCAGCGGGTGGAGGGATCGATTGAAAACTACGAATTGACCCGCGACCAGGTCGTCAGCGTCGAGGGGGTCGCCGGCGCCACCCCCTATCTCTACGCCCAGACTCTGCTCAGCGGAGCCTCGGGCGGTGCAGGCATTGTCCTGCGCGGCATCGAAGCCGGCACTGCCAGTCAGGTCATCAGCCTCGGCAGACAGATGATCGCCGGCAGCATCGATGATTTGGACAACACTGGCAGGGTGAATCGATACCACCGATTATTATCGGCGCCCGGCTGGCGGACGACCTCAGGGTCGATGTCGGCGGCAAACTCAGGCTTATCTCCCCGTCCGGCCCGCTGACCCCGATGGGTGTTATTCCTAAAATCAAAACCTCGCGGGTGGTCGGCATCTTCGAGTCCGGCATGTACGAATATGATTCGTCGCTGGCCTATATGGATATTCATGCGGTCCAGCAGTTTCTCGAAATCGGCGACGTCGCCCACGGCATCGAAGTTCTGGTTGAAAAAGATCTGCTCAACAAGGCGGATCAGATTGCCGCGGCAATCGTCGAGAAAGTCGGACCCGGCACCATTGCCCGCGACTGGATGGCGATGAACCGCAATCTGTTCGCCGCTTTCAAGCTCGAGAAGATCGGCATGTTCATCTGCGTGGCATTGATCATCCTGGTGGCTGCGTTGAATATCATCAGCGCGTTGATCATGCTGGTCATGGAAAAAAGCCGCGACATCGCAATTCTCAAATCGATGGGCGCGACCTCGGGATCGGTCATGAAGATCTTCTTTCTGCAGGGGCTGGTCATCTCACTGACCGGCACCGTCCTTGGCGTGCTCGGGGGACTCGGACTCTGCGAACTGCTGTCGCGCTATCAGTTCATCGAGCTGCCCTCCAACGTCTATCCGATGACCACGCTGCCGATCAAGGTGCTGCCCGCCGATGTCACGATAATCGCTCTCAGTTCGATCATCATCAGCCTGACGGCGACGATTTACCCATCCTGGCAGGCATCGCGGGTCAAGCCGGCGGAGGTGCTCTCATGAGCCAGCCGCTGCTGCAGGCACAGGGACTTCGCAAGACCTATACCAGCGGCCTCAGGGAGATCGACATCCTCAAAGGCATCGATCTCGAGGTCCGTCCGGGAGAAATGACGGCGGTTGTCGGCGCCTCGGGGTCGGGCAAGACGACGCTGCTGCAGATTCTCGGCACCCTGGCGCCCCCGACCAGCGGTCAGCTGCTCTTCAGAAACGGCCGTCTCGACCAGAAAAACGACCGGGAACTGGCCGAGTTCAGGAATCGCTCACTGGGTTTCATCTTTCAATTCCATCACCTGCTGCCCGAGTTCAGCGCTCTGGAAAACGTGATGATGCCGGCCCTGATCAGCGGCAGATCAAAGGCTGAAGTGGAGGCGCCGGCCAGACAGCTGCTGGAGGCGGTGGAGCTCGATCATCGCTGGGAGCACCGGGTCCACGAGCTATCCGGCGGAGAACAGCAGCGCACCGCTCTGGCCCGGGCCCTGATCATGGAACCGGAGCTGCTGCTGGCCGATGAACCGACCGGAAATCTCGACAGCCGGGCCGGAGAACTGGTTTTCAATCTGTTGAAAACAATGAGCAGCGAGCGCTCGCTGGCCATTCTGATGGTCACCCATAACCGGCTGCTGGCCGACCAGATGGACCGCTGCCTGACCCTCGTCGACGGTACTCTCAACGACGGACGCTAAGCTTCTCTGAAAGGAGGCGCATCAATGCCGTACACCACCGATTCCAGAGGTTATGAAAGTCTGGTCAGGAACTATCCTGACGGTACCAGGATACTGGCCGAGGGTGATTCCTGGTTCGCCTATCCCCGGCGTTTCATCGCCTTTGGCCAGGCAGCAAACGTCGTCCAGATTCTGGGTGAGCGGAGCTACTACCTGATCTATTCGACTGCCAGTATCGGCGATGAGGCGGCGACCATGCTGACCGGCGAGCAGAAGTTCGGCTTTACCAAGCGGCTGGCCACCGGCGAATTCGATATCGTTCTGTTTTCCGGGGGCGGCAATGATATCGTCGGCAGATACGATTTTGATTTTTTCCTCAAACCGCGCGACAGCGCAGAACAATGGCAGGATTGTATCGACCTCGAACGGTTGGACAACAAACTCGATCTGATCGAGTCGGTTTATATCGAGTTACTGGAGCGGATCGAATATTATTCACTCAATCCTCATGTCAAAGTTGTCAGCCACAACTATGACTTCTGCCTGCCATCGCCCGAGGGGTATGAGCTCTTCGACCTCTTTCCGATCGGAGAATCGTGGATGTATCCCTATCTGCATGAGAAGCAGTTTTTCGATATCGAAGAGCAGAAAGCAGTGATCAGATTCATGCTCACCCGCTTTGCAGAGCGGCTCGAAGCAGTCCAGCGCCGATACGAGTCAACCCTTTACATTGCCCCGACCCAGGGAACCCTGCAGGAAAACCAGTGGCGCAACGAGATCCACCCGACACCTGCCGGTTTCAGAAAGATATCGAGCCTTATCCACCGCACCATTCAGCAGGCGCTCGATGCACGTTGATCATTTCAGCGACCGGTAATAGCTGTCGAGGTTGTAAACCGCGGCCAGCGGATTGTGCCCGGTTACCCGGTCTTTGACGGCCAGAACGGTGCAGAGCGCATCGGAGTATTTGAGAAACAGCGAGTCGTGGCCGACGCAGAGCCCCAGCAGTACATTGAACTCGGTTTTCTCCTGATTGAGAACCATGGCCTGGAGTATCGGGTTGCACATGACTTCATCTCCGGTAATATCGATCTGCTCCTCTTTCGACAGGCCGATCACCGCTTTTGAACTGCAGCCGACCTTGCAGATAGCAGAAACCGTCTCGAACCCGTGTGCGGAAATGAGTTTCTCGACCGCCGCGGCCTCTTTTCTGAGCCCTAGACAGAATGCCATACCTATTTTTTTGTAGTTCATTCTGCCGCAAAACTCGATGATCTCTTCAATCCTTGTCTTGATCGGCCGGAGCCGCTCATAGCCCAGATCGCGGTTGCCGTAACCGCTGCCTTCCTGGATCGAAGCCTGACGGGCAAACTCACCGATTACCTGATCATTCCTGTATTCATCCAGACTCTGTCTGGTCAGATCTTCCAGGTTCGCCGTCGGGCAGAATTCCGGCCCCCTGCCCCCTTCTCCGCGACAGAGGCGGTCGGAAATCTTGATGTGGCAACGAGCGCAATTGGCGACAGCGTGGGCTGTCTGGTCTTCTCTACTGCTGTTCATGGTCATCCCCGTCTTTTCTATCCTTATCTTTTAAAATTACATTCCTGATGCCACCGGCTCAACTGATCATAGGTCGTCCCCGCCCCGCCGCAGACAACAACGAGAACCGACTGTTTCTTCTCGAGCCATGAAGAACGAAGATACAGAGGCGCCAGTGCCGCCCCGCAAGCCGGCTCCACCACGATCCGGTGATCAGCCGCAAATCTGAGACAGGCCTCGACGGCTTCACTGTCGCTGACGACCTGACTGATGATTTCATGCTGCAGGCGCCACGAAAAGGCCCGATCACAAATTTTCTTGGCACCGAGCGAGGTGGCGACCGTATCGATGCGGGCTAATTCCACCACCTTCTCTGCCGCAAGTGCTGCGGCGAACGATGCCGCACCCTGAGTCTCGACCGCATGGATCGGAACGTCCCCCATCCGATTCCGGTGCAGTCCCTCGAGCAAACCGCAGAGCAGCCCGCCGCCGCCCACCGAGCAGATGACGGCCCCCGGCTTCAGGCCGGCCGCAGCAATCTCATCGATAAGCGTCGCGTGTCCTTCCCAGAGCAGCGGGTCATCGAACGGGTGGATCAAGACCCGGTCATTTCCGGCGAGTCCCGCGGCATAATCATGGGCCTCCTGCCAGGACTCACCGCGCACCACAACCTCGGCCTCCTCCTGCCTGATCATCTCCATGGCGCGTTCCGACGTCGTCCCTGGTACCACGACCGTTACCGGAATATTCAGTTTCCTGCCGCAATAGGCCACCGCGATGCCGGCATTGCCGCCGGAAGAGCTGATAAAGGCCCGCACCCCTCGATCGGCATGATGGCGGCACGCCCTGCCGACACCTCTGAGCTTGAACGAGCCGCTCGGCTGCAGCGCCTCCATTTTCAGCCATACTTGAGTGGAGGTAAGGCGCGAAAGGGATGCCGATTCGAGCAGCGGGGTCTGAATATGCAGATCACTCATCACTGATGCCCGTCATTACGATTCCAGAACAGTGTGCAGCTTCTGAAGATCAACCCGCGAGGTGAAATCAAGGCTCAGCGGGGTCACCGAGACTTCTTTCCTGACCGCCAGCACATAGATATCCGAATCGGTTTCGACTTCGTCTTCGATAAGCTGAATACGGGTTTCGAAATCGCTGACCAGGCTTTCGATCGATGGCTCAGCAAGATATTTGGAATAGTACATGGATCTCGAAAGACGTGTTGTCTGCCAGGAAGTCTTCTCGCTGGCCGGATCGGGCACATCGATTTTGAGCAGGTCGACATCGGCCGGCAGCTTCTTATCCTGCGTCAGTCGAACGAATTTTTTCAGAAAATGGCTGGTGGAGCGCCAATCCTGCTCAGTGTAATGATGATGGGAGGCGATATCGGTCTGTTTGGAAACGGCAAGGGAGAAAACCCCATGACTCGACGCCTCGAGCGCTGCCCCGACCGTACCGGAACAGCTGACCATGGAACCGAGATTTTCTCCGTAATTGATACCTGAAACCAGAATATCGGGTTTGTCGTCGAGGAACAGCGTGAACATTGCGTGGCGCACGACCTGTGCCGGTGAGCAGGGACAGTGATAGGCGGCGACGTCACGGCCGCCGATAGCGAATGAACGCTTTTCGAAACGCGAATTCTTGTCGCCGGTCAAGCCTCTGCCGGTGGCTGTCTGCTGGAAAGTCGGGGCGACGATCGTCAGTCTGCCGAGATCGACCAGAGCCTCGGCGGCGGCCCTGAGCCCGGGCGAATCGATACCGTCATCATTGGTTATGGCAATGTGAAGCTTGTCGGAGTTCTTCATAGCGTGCGTTTATTCGTTTGGTTTTCGAGCCTCAGCCTGGAGGCGGACCATATCGACATGGGCCTTTCCGGAAGAATCGAGTGGCACCAGTTCGAGATAGCGCCTGGCGGCCATATCGACAAACTCATCCCGGAAACGCTCCGGCAGACACTGGGTGTAAGGCAGCCAGGTAGTACGGATCCAGCCTTTGAGCCCATCTTCACCGTCGTGGACCATATCCTTGTCAATCAGTTCCGCCCTGCTGTCTGCAAATCCGGCATCGTTGAGAAGCTGCAGATATTCACCCGCATCGAGAAACTCATAGGGAAACTCGAATTCCTTGAATAAGGAGCGCCAGGTTGGATGATCAATCAACTCTTCGAGCACACCAATGAGGCTCCGGGCATTACCGGTGCCGCCCATCTGCAGCAAGATCCGGCCGCCGGGCTTCAAACAGCGGTAAAATGCTTCGACAACCGGACGATGATCCTTTACCCAGTGCAGTGCCGCATTGGAAAAAACCACGTCGAAGCGACTCTCAAAACGCAGGTTGACGACATCCATCAGGATAAAAATGAGGTTGGGATTTCGGTTCGGAGGATAGCGTTTTCGAGCCAGCTGGATCATCGACTCGGAGCTGTCGATGCCGGCGACTGAGCCCTTTTTAAGAATAGCGGCGATCTCGGCTGTTACCTTGCCGTCGCCGCAGCCGATATCGATCAACTGTTCCGAGCCTTCAAGGGCAAGTTTGGCGATCAGCTCACGGGCCCATTTCTGCTGGCTTGCAGAGTGCTTCTCGTAGTCTCTGCTGTCCCAGTTGTAGTTTTTCATGCTTCTCCTGAACTCTGTTTTCAGCTCTGATGTAATCCGGCCGTAACGATTCCCGCACCGATCAGAGCTGCGGCGCCGCCACGACAAAACAGCTTGCGCATCCTTTCTCTCTGCAGACATTCGCTCAACTGTCCGGCAAAAGCGGCGTAAAGCGCTGCGTTGATCCCTGCCAGAACCAGAAAGGTTGCGCCGAGAAGACCCAACTGAAGAAAAGACGCTTCGAACCGATCAACAAACTGTGGGAAGAAGGCTACAAAAAAAGCGATACTCTTCGGATTGAGTGATGTAACGATATATGACGATTTGAACAGTGCTCTCTTGGACTCGATGCGGGGGTGGCGCACCAAGCCTAATTCTGGCGCACCCTTCCTCCACAATTTAAGGCCCAGGTAGACTAAATAGAGAGCGCCGAACCATTTAAGCAGGAGAAACAGCTCGGCAGAAACGGCCAGCAGGCCTCCGACCCCCACAAGCGACAAAGTCATCGCCGTAAGATCTCCTGCTACCACCCCGCCGACAAGCGGCAGAGCGGATCTTCTGCCATGAACAATCGCCTGACTGACCACCAGGATAATTGTCGGCCCCGGGATGATCAGAATCAGACTCGAAGCAAGTACGAAGCCGATATAGATTTCAACATTCATACGATATATGCTCCGTCAGCCGATCGTCATATTCACAGCGCCATCGAACTCAATTACTACAACGACATTTATACAACTGCGAAAGTGAAAATTCCAACCAACCAGATGGTTTATCGGTGGAGCTGTCATCTTCAGGAGGGTGCCGTCAGCTGAGGCAGGTCGCTGCACCCTCAGCAACAGGCCTTTTTGTGCGCTTTGCATTTTCCTTTTTTGGCGCCCCTGATATCGCTCTGATGCTTGGCTATGGAAACGATTGTTTTCAGACGTTTTTGAGCTTTATTGGAAAGGTCTTCCTTATTGATCTTGTCGACTTCCTCACAAATTGCGGTGAATGCATTGGCAATTTTTTCGGTGCTCAGCATACGATTTCTCCTTCTACTCCTGGTGATTTTTCAATCACGCATGTTAATGACGCACTACTGCACTGTTAATGCCACGGTAGAGTAATGGATAAACACCCTATCGGTAAATAGCAAAGATGGCGGTGCGCCCGGGCGTGCTGCGTGCTGCCAAACTTGACAGACTGAGCGCAACCCTTTATACACTTAAGAATCGCCTTGTGCGCAGGGGTGGCCGACAGGCCTGAGATGATACCCATAGAACCTGATCTGGTTAATGCCAGCGTAGGGAATCGCAGTTCAAGCTTTTTTTCCGTTCGCGTTCTTTCCGGTTATCCAGCGGCTGGATTTTCAGCCATCCCATTGATTGTCAAACTGATTATCGAACCATATCACCCACACAACACAGGGGTACGACATGTCTGATCTAGCTGCTAAATGTGCAGAAAACATCGAGAAAATTCGACTCAACAAACCGCTGATTCATAATATCACCAATTTCGTGGTGATGAACTATACCGCCAACGCGCTGCTGGCCACCGGCGCCTCGCCGGTGATGGCCCATGCCGCCAATGAAGTTGAAGAGATGGTCAGTTTTGCCGGGGCCCTGGTACTCAATATCGGTACCCTTTCTGAAACCTGGATTGCCTCGATGCTCAAAGCCGGCAGAAAAGCGAGCACACTCAGCACACCGATCGTGCTCGATCCGGTCGGCTCGGGTGCGACCCGGATGCGGACCGCCGCAGCGAAAACCATCATTGCTGAGACCAACGTCTCGATAGTCAGAGGCAACGCCTCGGAAATACTCTCTCTGCACGATGAAGATTCTCAGGGCAAAGGCGTCGACTCCCTGCACGCGGTGGAAGAAGCCCAGGAATCGGCAATGCTGCTGGCAAAAGAGCTGGGCGCCACCCTGGCGATCACCGGCCCGACCGATTTCATTACCGACGGAACCAGGGTTGTCACGGTTGACAACGGCCATCAACTGATGCCGCTGGTAACCGGAACCGGCTGCACCGCAACGGCACTGATCGGAGCTTTTGCTGCCGTGGACCTCGATCCTGTTTCGGCCACCGCCACCGCCCTCTCATTTTTCGGTTTGGCCGGAGAACGCGCCGGACAGCGAGCCAAGGGACCGGGAACCTTTATGGCCGAGCTGCTCGACGAACTGTATCTGCTCTCAACCGATGACATCTCAGCCGGATGCAGAATCAGCACCAGATAAATACGAGATGATTGACTACTCGCTCTACCTGGTAACGGACCGGGACCTGTCGCGGGGCAGATCAACCAGGGAAATCGTCGAGGCTGCGGTGGCCGGCGGGGTTACCTGTGTCCAGCTTCGTGCAAAGAGCCTGGGCACCAGAGCATTCATCAATGAGGCGCTGTCGATCAAAGCGCTGTTGAAGACACGGAACATCCCCCTGATCATCAACGACCGGATCGATGTAGCTCTTGCGGTTGAAGCCGATGGTGTGCACCTGGGCCAGCAGGATATGCCCATCGGCCTGGCCAGAAAAATAGGCGGCGACTCGTTGATTATCGGTATCTCTGCAGAATCGATCGATGATGCGGAGAGAGCCGAAAAAGAAGGTGCCGACTATATCGGCATCAGTCCGGTCTTTGCAACACCGACCAAGACCGACACCGGACCGCCGCTGGGGCTTCACGGTGTGACCGAGATCCGCCGGCGGGTCGATATCCCGCTGGTCGGTATCGGCGGCATCAGCCATGCAAACGGCACCTCGGTAATCGCCGCCGGGGCTGACGGAATCGCCGTCGTATCTGCCATCGTTTCCGCTGCCGACCCCGGTGCGGCGGCCCGGCAGCTCAGAAAAATTGTCGATCTGGCCACCGGCAGGCCTGATGCATCATCCAGACATCCTTCATGAAAGCCCCGGCGATTCAGATCAGCGGTTTAACCCTGGGGTTCGACAACGGGGCCAACATCTTTGACGGCCTCGATCTTGAAATCCCCTCCGGCAGGACCACCGCAATCCTGGGACCGAGCGGCTGCGGGAAGTCATCACTGCTTCGCCTGATCTCAGGTACCGGCGATTTTACCCATCAAGGCTCAATCGAATTCAGCACCAGCGCCAATACAGCCATCGCCTGGATGAGCCAGGATGATCTGCTGCTGCCCTGGATGAGATTGATCGACAATATCCTGCTCGGTCACCGGCTGCGAGGTGCAGTCACCGAGGGGCATCGTATAAAAGCAAAGGAACTGATCGAGCGAGCCGGATTAAGCGGCCATGAGTCGAGTTACCCGCCGTCTCTTTCAGGAGGCATGCGCCAGCGCGGGGCACTGCTGCGCACCTTGATGGAGGAACGTCCGGTTTTACTGATGGACGAACCGTTTTCCGCCCTCGACGCACTGACCAGGATAAAACTGCAGAACCTGGCTGCCGAGCTGACCGCCGGGACCACCGTCGTCCTCGTCACCCACGACGCCGGTGAAGCCCTGAGAATGGCGGATCGTATCTATATCCTGGAAGGCACACCGGCCCGGGTCAAAAAGCGGATCGAGCTGTCGTCCAAAACGCCGCGCAGGATCGACAGCCCCGAAGTACTGGATCATTACGGTCCTTTGATTGGTATGCTGCTGGAAGAGCACCAATGACCGGACTGCGCCTTCTCATTCTTGCAGCCGGACTGATCACCGTCTGGCAGCTTATCGTCGTGATCACCCAGGCCCCCGCCTATATCCTGCCCGGACCGCTGCCGGTCGCCGAGGCGCTGATCGAGCACGGGCCGGTCCTGCTGCGCCACCTGCAGACCACCATCATTGAGATAGTGAGCGGTCTGCTCATCGGCACCCTGCTCGGCATCTCATGCGCCCTGACGATGATCATATCACCCATGCTGAAGCGCTGGATGCAGCCGGTTCTCGTGGTCAGTCAGGCCGTTCCGGTCTTCGCCCTGGCACCGATTCTGGTACTCTGGTTCGGCTACGGCATGGCCTCCAAGGTTGCCATGGCCGTCCTGATTATATTTTTCCCGGTCGCCGCTTCGTTTTATCAGGGCATGCGCAGAACCAACCCGGACCTGCTGGAACTGGCCCGCATCATGGATGGTGGAAAATGGCCGACCCTGCGCCACATCATCATCCCGTCGGCACTGCCGGCCTTTGGCTCAGGCCTGCGCGTGGCCGCAGCGGTGGCGCCCATCGGCGCGATTGTCGGTGAGTGGGTGGGCTCGAGTTCTGGACTTGGCTTCTACATGCTGCACGCCAATGCCCGGATGCAGATCGATGCGATGTTCGCGGCCCTTACCCTGCTGGCGCTGGCTTCCCTGCTGCTCTATTTTTCAATCGACTATCCTCCTCGACAAACTCATTTTCTGGGAATCAACACTAAGGAGTTACATCATGAATAAAATGATCCGCCTGCTGTTGTCCGTCAACCTGCTGATACTGCTGCTATCGGCCACCAGCGCCGGTGCTGCCGAGAAAATGACGGTGCTGCTCGACTGGTTCGTGAATCCTGACCATGCTCCGCTCTTCGTAGCACTTGAAAACGGCTACTTCACGGACCAGGGTCTCGATGTCGAGTTGATCGCTCCGTCGAACCCGAACGACCCGCCTAAACTCGTTGCCGCCGGCAAAGCCGACCTCGCCGTGTCCTATCAGCATCAGCACCAGATTCAGGTGGATCAGGGATTGCCGCTGGTGCGGGTGGCGACGCTCATCGCCACCCCGCTGAACAGCCTGGTGGTGCTGGCTGAAGGCGACATCGATTCGATTGCTGATCTGCAGGGCAAAACGATCGGCTATTCGGTGGGCGGTTTCGAAACGGTACTGCTTAAAAAGATGCTCGAGACCGCAGCATTGGACCTCGAGGATGTCAAACTGGTCAATGTCAATTTTTCCCTGTCACCATCGCTTTTTACCGGGAAAACCGATGCGGTGATCGGCGCGTTCAGAAACTTCGAACTGAACCAGATGGATATTGAGAATCGTCCGGGACTGGCCTTTTTCGTCGAGGAATTCGGTATTCCAGTATACGATGAACTGATCATGGTGGCGCATCGCGATGCCATCGCTGACCCGAAGCTGCGCCGATTCGTCGATGCGTTGGAAAAGGGGGTCCAGCACCTGGTCAACCATCCTGACGAGAGCTGGAAAACCTTCATCTCGGGGAAACGTAAAGAACTCGACGACGAGTTGAACCGCAGAGCCTGGCGCGATACCCTGCCCCGCTTCGCCCTGCGTCCCGGTGCGCTGGACCGGACCCGTTATCTGCGCTTCGCCGAATTTCTAGAAGAAGAGCAGATCATCAAGAACACGCCGCCGCTTGAAACCTGGGCAGTGGAACTCACTGACTAGGAATCGCCCTCTTAAGCGACCCGGTCTCCTGGTTCCCTGCCGGCAGAGATCGCATCAAGATTATCCAGCGCCCTGAAGCCCATGGCGTCGCGTGTTTCCCTGGTGGCGCTGCCGATATGGGGCATCAGAAAAACATTGGTCAGCTCCCGGTAGGCGGGGTTGATGTCGGGCTCGTTGTTGAACACATCGAGTCCTGCTGCGTATAGTTTGCCGGACTGCAGTGCTTCGATCAGGGCTTCGTCGTCAATGACGCTGCCGCGACTGGCGTTGACGACCACGGCGCCGTCCGGCAGCAGGGCGATCCGTTCGCGGTTGAGCAGATTTTCGGTATCCGGCGAGGCCACGCAGTGCAGGGCCAGAAAATCACAATTGGGCATCAGCGCCTCCACTGAATCATGATAGGTGGCGCCCATTTCCAGGTCAGGGTCGACCCGCTTGCGGTTGTGATAGTGAATCTTCATCTCAAAACCACGAGCCCTCTTCGCGACCACCTGGCCGACCCGGCCGAAACCGACAATGCCGAGCCGCTTGCCGGTCATCTGCAGGCCGACCATAAAGCTGGGGCTCCAGTCTTTCCATTGTCTGGTGCGTACCAGTTTTTCGCCTTCGCCGGCACGCCTGGCCGCCCCGAGCATCAGCATGATGGTCAACTCGGCGGTGGCATCCGAGAGCACGTCGGGGGTGTTGGTGACGATCAGTCCGCGTTTCTTTGCGGCCTCGGTGTCGACATGGTCGTAGCCGACCGAGAAATTGGCGATGGCCTTGACGCTTTCCGGCAGCCTGCCGATCACCTCGGCGGTAAACTTCTCGGTATGACACGGCAGAATGGCGGCCGCCCCGTTCGCCATCTCGATTATCTGCTCGCTGCTATAGAGGGTATCGGTGGGGTTGAGAATAGGCTGGTAATCGCGCTGCAGACGTTTCTCGACCGCATCGGGTAATTTTCTGGTAACGAGAACAATTGGTTTCATCTAAGCTTCTCCTTCCAGCCGGGTGTGGGTTTCGGATTCTTTTGTACCATCGCTGGGCCAAAATTGCGGAATCCTAACAGCGGCTATATGTGGTCTTCACCCTGTGTAATACCGTTGTAGTAGTCATACAGAAGAGCACACAGGTTGACTCCGATGATGATCCATAAGACGATGGACTCGATCCTGAAAGCATAGAAGAGCAGATAAGTGACGGCCATCAGAACGGCAAGCCCACCGGCAAGTATATTACTCATGACGTATGTCGCTCCTATATACTAACTCGTTTAAATCTTGAATTTTTCTGTTAAAATCTAAGCAGAAAAATTGTTTACCAGCCATTTTGCGGTGCGCAGCAGCCTGGCGTCATCACCCCGGGGACCGACCAACTGCACACCCAGCGGCATCCCCTGAGGCCCCTGCAGCAGGGGTAGGGTAATCGCCGGCATCCCGCACAGGGTCCAGATGGTGCAAAAAACGGGCTCCCTGTCGATTCAAGGCCCACCGGGGCCTCTCCGATGGTAGCCGGGGTTATAATTGCATCGTGCCACTCAAATATCTTAGAAAAGTTCTCATACAGCGCAGGAATGGTGCCAACCGCGTTGTTGTAATCCATTGCCAGAACTTCCCGGCCGCGTTCGATCATTTCCCGCAGTACGGTACTCAGTTTGTCCTTCCCCTCACGGTATTCAGGCTCGAAGCTTCGGGCCAGATCGGCCTCCATGATGAGTCGATGCTGTTCGTGGGCCTGATTGAAAATTTCCGGTAAGTTCGACCTCACTGACCTGTTCGCCCAAGTTCGCCGACAAGCTCTGTAAATGCTTCCTGTGTCCCTGCTTCCGCCTGGTCCCACACCGGCGTTTTGACAAAGGCCAAATTTCGGCGTCACCGGCGGCTCTTCCGCCTGGCTTAGAAACAGTGCCGGCTTTGCCCGCGGCCTGGTGTCCGGATCCTGCGGATCAAAGCCCATAACTGCTTCAGCCGCGAGTGCAGCATCTTCAACGCTTCGGGCAAAAACACCGACCTGGTCCAGCGGCCGCGACTGCTGCAGCACCAGATGCCGTGATATCAATCCAAAGGTCGGCTTATAGCCATATACACCGCAGAAGGATGCCGGCCGGATGACCGAGCCGTTGGTCTGGGTGCCTATGGCCAATGGCACCATGCCTGCCGCCACAGCCGCAGCTGAGCCGCTCGATGATCCGCCGGGGGTGCGTTGAGGTCATGCGGGTTGCGGGTTTTGCCCGGTGAATATACTGCAAGTTCCGTGGTGACCGTTTTGCCCATGATAACGGCACCGGCCTCACGAAGATTGGAAATAAGCGTGGCATCTTTGATCGGCTGCCGGCCGGCATGCAATACCGTGCCGTCCTCGGTCGGCAGATCCTGGGTGTCGAAGATATCCTTGATGCCGACCGGAACGCCATGCAGCGGCCCACACCGAATCCCGGCGCGCATTGCTGAATCCGCCTCACGTGCCTGATGCAGCGCAAGGTCTGGATCCAGAAACGCCCAGGCGCCGATCTGCTCCTCCAGACGGTCGATCTGGTTCAGACAGGCCTGGACCAGATCTTCAGAGGTTATCAGGCCGTCCTGAATTGCTTCAACGGCTGCGGCAGCACCAAGTAACGCCAGTTCCATATAGCTTTCCCCCCGATCAATCAGCGTGCGACATCAGTGAGCCCCATAGACCAGGTCGGGCAGATAGGTCGTAATGATCGGGAAATTATAGAGAATGACCATGGCAATCAGCACCATTGCCAAAAACGGCATGGACCCCTTGAAAATCGTCGTCAACTGAATGTGCGGCGGAGCGATCCCCTTGAGATAATAGCACGACATCGCCATCGGCGGCGTCAGGAATGAGGTCTGCAGGTTAAACGCCACGAGAATCCCGAAAAACAGCGGATCGATGCCGAAGGCGTCCAGCAGAGGCAGAAAGATCGGCACGAAGATGATGATGATCTCGCTCCACTCCAGCGGCCAGCCCAAGCAGAAATATAATGCACTGAGCCAGGAGAAGAAAGGCTACCGGAGGCAGGTTCAGCCCCATAACAAATTCCTCGATAACCATGTGGCCGCCAAGGTAAGAAAACACCGAAGAAAAGGTCCAGGAACCGACAAACAGCCAGCACACCATGGCCGATGTTCGCACCGTCAGATAGACCGAATCCCTGAGGCGCAGCCAGGTGAATTCCCGATAACTCACTGCCAGAATGATGCTGCCGAAGGCACCCACCGATGCCGCCTCCGACGGTGTGGCCAAACCGAACAGGATGGAGCCCAGCACCGACAGGATCAGGATGGTCAGCGGAACGACCGAGGTCAGCAGCATTATGAAAAGTTCTTTGTGCGGGATATCGGTCTGTTCTTTCGGCGGTTTCGGGGCCAGCTTGGGGTTGAGCCAGGCCCTGCCTATCACGTAGATGATATAAAGACCGGCAAGCATAAACCCCGGGATCAGCGCCCCCGCATAGAGTCTCACCACCGAGACGCCGGATATGGCGCCGTAGACGATGAGCATGATGCTTGGTGGGATCAGAATGCCGAGACAGCCCCCCGCGCAGACCACGCCTGCCGAGAGTTTCTCGTCATAGCCCGCCTTGAGCAGGGCCGGAAAGGCCAGCAGTCCCATCAGGGTGACGACCGCACCGACGATACCGACCGCCGTGGCGAAGATCGCACAGGTCATCAGCGCCGCGACCGCCATGGCCCCCGGGACAAAACGGGCGGCAATGTTGAGGCTGTAGAAAAGCCGCTCGACGATGTTGGCCCGTTCAACGATATAGCCCATGAACAGAAACAACGGTACAGCGACCAGAACATCATTGATCATGACCGAGTAGGTCTGGTTGACCAGCAGGTCGAATATATTGTTCTGCAGCGGATGTGCCATCCAGTCCGCCGGGGCATAGGCATAGTAGCCGAAGCCGACGCCCATGGCGATCAGGGTAAAACAAATGGGAAAGCCAAGGAGAATTGAGGCCACGAAGGACCCCATCATCACCATCGCAACCTGGGGATCAGTCATTTTGTACCCTCCTCAGCGAGAGCTGCCAGACGAGCTTTCTCTTCTTCTTCGCGTTTGTGCTGCTCGATCAGCATCTTCTCCATTTCCTCAACATCGCCCAGCCGTGTCGGCCACTCACCCGTTTTAATGCAGAGTACGCAGCGTATGGTCTCTGCGATCCCCTGCAGCAAAAGTACCGCAGACGCTATGGGCAGGATGGTCTTGAGGGGAAACACCGGTACACCGGCCGGACTGTTGATGCTGATCTCACCGCGTGGCCCGCTCGGCCCATAGGGCATGTAGCTCCAGGATTCAGCCGCATAAGAGATTCCGGCATAAATAAGGGCCAGCACCCCCGGATAAAAAAACAGAAAATAGAGCACCAGCTCGATGCTGGCCTGAACCCGCGGGGGCCAGAGCCGATAGACAAAATCACCGCGGACATGGGCATTGCGGGAAAGGGCATACCCTCCCGCCATCATGAACAGGGTCCCGTACATGATATAGCTGATGTCGAAAGCCCAGGAAGTAGGATTTCGCAGTACATAGCGTACAAACACTTCATAGGTGGTGGCCAAGGCCAGGACAAGGATACACCAGGCAAAGGATTTGCCGACCCATGCACTAAAGCGGTCGATAAAATAAAGAAACTGATTCATACTCACGCCTTTGAGTGAAGTTCGGAGGTTCACGCCCAAATGGTGCGGCACCAGGGGTACCGCGCCATTTGAAATAAAAGCAGGTTAAAAAGGTTAACTGTTAGAACCCGAGCGCGCCCGGGAAGGAATGTTCATAGGCCAATTTATAGTCGGCAGCATTGTTCAGATCGTAGTAGGCTACACGCCTGCTGAACTCTTTCTGAGAATTGGCGACCTTGGCGAAGAACGGATCTGTCATCAGGTCCTTCATCACTTCGTCCCATGCTGCCAGTTGCGCTTCCATTACCGATTGAGGTGTCCGGTACACCTTGACACCGGCTTCACCCGTCAGCCACTCGAGGTCCTTGGAGTATTGATCAAGGCCTCTCCAGAAGTTTGCCGAGGAAGCTGCTTCGGCACCATAGCGAAGAATCGCTTTGTGCTCATCCGGCAGAGCGTTGTACTTGTCCTTGTTGAAGATGATCTCGAAATACTCGGCCGCCTGGTGGTAGCTGCCGAGCATGTAGACCTTACTGACATCCTGGGCACCGAAGCTTCTGTCCGAAGTCGGGTTGTTGAACTCAAAGGCCTCGATAACACCGCGCTCCAGAGCCGGTACGATCTCGCCGCCGGGCAGCTGGGTAACCTTGACGCCCATGGCCTGCATAACATCAGCGGCCAGGCCGACCGTACGATACTTCAGGCCGTCCAGCTGCTTGGCATCCGTGATCGGCTCTTTGAACCAGCCCAATGGCTGAGTCGGCATCGGCATCGCAAAAAAGCCGACCGTGTTGAGCTGAAGGGTTTCCATCAGTTCGTTGTAGAGTTCAAGACCGCCGCCATAATACATCCAGGCCAGTCCCATATGAGCATCCTGTCCAAAAACAGGGCCGGAACCGAACAGCGAAGCCGCCTTGCTCTTACCGTACCAGTAAACCGCAACCATATGGCCGGCATCGAGCACGCCCTTGTGCACCGCGTCCTGTACCTGAAAGGCCTTGACTACAGCACCTGAAATCAGATACTGGATTTTCAGGCGTCCACCTGCCATCTCATTGACGCGCTTGACATAGTCGGTGGCGAAGTCGTTGAAAATGTCTTTGGCGCCCCATGCACCCTGCATCTTCAGGATGGTCGTCTGGGCTCGAGACACCATTGGAAATCCCATTGTTGCAACCGTTGCGGCACCGGCTGCGGCCGCAGCGGTTTTCAGAAACTTACGGCGCCCAGCTTCAGGCTGGGTTTTGACTGCATCTTGTTTCACATCTTCTTTCTTCATCTGCGGTACCTCCTCGCATAGTTGAAATAGAGCCAGTAAACGGTGGCGCGATTCCGCCACGCTCTCAGCACACCGAACAGTTTATAAAACCATCGGCGGCACCAAACTACTCAACAAACGTTCCTACCGTGAATCCGAAATGCAAAATCTACAACCCTGTGGTTGAAAAGGGTTACACCTATCTTATGGCAGCCGCTTCTCCAGTGCGGAGCCGGTAGACAGCAAAATATGAGCGGTACAGCGTGACAGCCGCAATCAAACCGGACCGCACCCCTGTCACAAAAAGAGCATTCTGAATATGAAATTTGCTCACAGTGTGAGAAAGAAATGATCGAGATGAGAAAGTTAGCAAATTGACCATGTTCGAACTATACCTGATTTTTGCTAAATTTCTATTTTTTTCCCACTCTGCTATAATTTACCTATCTCTGGAGCGATTGCAACACAGCGCAACCGAGCAGATTGATCAAAACCACCGACCATTTTTTTCAGACGAACCATTAAGCGGAAAAATCAAGTTCGACTCGACCAGCGGGCAAAGGTAAAAGCGAAGCCGATATTTCAGAGAATTCCCGGCTAAAAGAGAATGATTTTTGACGTCTTCATGAAGAAGATGAAGAGGATGGTGAAGCCGAACAGCAGGCTGTAGGGGAGGACCAGGTCCCTGGTGACGACGCCGCCGCCTTTGATCCGGTCGATAATTCGATGGGTGGCGTAGAGTGAGGCGAAAAATCCGCCGGCGACGGTGAACACCTGGATCAGGGCCGAGGCATCGGGGCTGATCAGGCGCGCCCCCTCCCGCACCTCTTCCATATTGAATACTGCCCGCAGGTTAGCGGCAAGACGCCACGATTCGGAAACGAAGATCTCGAAATATACTGCCAGGTAGACGCCGAGGATGATCGGAATAAATCCATAGCCGAGTAAGCGCAGGATCATGATCCGGTCCATTTTGGCAAGATGGGCCTGGATATTGACGGTCAGGTAGTAACCGATCTGGAAGATGAAGATCAGGCCGAAGAAAACCGCCGAGCCGATCAGCGCGAATGGAACCCTGCCGAGCAGGGCCGGATAACTCTGCTGCAGCGACTGGATCATCTGATAAAACTCGCTGTGCAGCGCGAAGAGGAAGAAGATCGCTCCCAGAGAGACGATCAGAAAGCTGTCGGGGCGCCGCGGAGCCTCTATATCCCAGAGCTCCTGCGGAGCCAGCCGGAGATTGAGATGGACCGAGTGTTTGGTGCAGTTTTTGATGCATCTGCCGCAGACGATGCAGTCCCGGTTGTTGTCGACCATGAACGGGTGACGAAACATCGGACACCCCTCCTGGTCCAGATCCCCGGTATAGCAGGCGTGATCCTCGCAGCGGTTCAGACAGAGATGGCGGTTCGAGCGCACTTCAAGGATTGACGGCATCGCAAAGATGGCGTTGATCGCCCCCAGCGGACAGAGGTAGCGGCACCAGGCCCGGCGCTTGAAGAAGAGGCTGAAGACGATCGAGCCGATGGCCACCGCCAGAATGATCCAGCCGGTCAGCGCCGGATTGTCATAGGCGTTCCAGACGATTTCGACCCAGAGTACGACGATGCATAGCCAGGCCATGATCCAGCCCGAATATTTCTTTATGAACAGCGGTGTCGACCGCGTCGGTTTAACCAGATACTGCAGTAAGGTGCCGGGCAATGCCAGGCTGCAGACCGAGCACCAGGTCCGGGCCATGAAAAAGAAAGAAAAGAAGAGCAGCGGCCAGCCGATCACCCAGCTTATGGTGATGCCGATATTTTTTTCCGGGTCGGACGGTCCGAAAAAGAGCGTGATGACGGCTACCAGCAGCACGACACCGACTACGGCACTGGGCAGCGCCGGGTAGAGGCGGCTCTCGATCAGGGAACGGAACCATTTGATTCTGAGCAGGTTGAATTCCCACTTACCCTCACTCTTGGGCAGCCCCAGCAGGATGTGATCGCTGAGCAGTTCATCGTCCCGGGCCAGCATTACCGCCCGCTGAATGACGGTGGACAACTCGGTCAGGTTGCCGGGCCAGTCGTAATTCATCAAAATGCCCAGCGTTTCAGGGGCCACTGCCTTGATCTTCTTGCCGTATTCGCGATTGAAGCGGTGCAGGTAGTAATCGACCAGGTGGGGCAGGTCCCGTTTGTGAAAACGCAGCGGCGCGACAGAGAAGGAGTTGTCTGCCAGAATCTTCTCCAGATCGGCGCTGAGCAGGTGATTCTCCTTTATCGTTTCCAGAGACATATCGCTGACAAAAAACAGTCGCGCCTGGAAAGCGATCTGCCGCTCACCCCCCTCTCTGGTAAAAAACATCGTCCGCACGGCCCGGGCGATCTTGTCCTGAACGGTGAGAGGCATCTGATCAAAATGTCTGATGACCACGGTACCCCGGCAGAACTGTTCGAGAATCCCGGTCTGCTTCACCTGACTGAACGGGAAAAAATCGTGACGCACACCAAACAGTTTTTTACCGAGTTCATCCCCGTGAAAATCACGTACATCGATCTCGATATAGGGCCCCTGGGCCTGGTTGCCCTGCAGGTGGATCTGCTTGGCAATAAGCCGCCGCCCGGTTCCCGATTCGCCCGAGAGAAGCACGGGAACATCGGTTGACGAAAAGCGTTCGATGGCCGCCTGGATTTCCCGGGCCGACTGGGAGCGCATGATGCGGTCCCGGCTGCCCCGCTCATCGAGATCCATCACATCGCCGTTGAGCGGCATCATATCAACGATGCGAATCTCCTCCCTGGTGGAGATATCGCATGCCTGTAATCCTGAAGAGAGATTCTGAAAAGAGAGGCGCAGCCGTTCGGCAAGTGCCGCCTCGATCTGTTCCTGGACGAGGCGAAATTCGTTCAGCATGCGCCTGAAGAAACGATCGCTGTAACAGAGCAGGACCGCGTCGCACAAGGCCCTGATGGTTAGAGACTGGGGTTTGTTCGTCAGCAGTGACGTTTCCCCGAAATGACCGCTGGGTCCGACCCGGCCGACGATCGTCTTGATACCGTCGTCAGCCTCCATCAGCAGTTCCATCTCACCGACCGCGACCACGTAGAAGGTATCGGCCGTATCGCCCTTGCGATGAACGATTTCCCCCTCCCGGACATGCCTGACCGTGGTGTTCTCGACGATCGTCTCAAGCTGCTGCGAACTGAGGTTTTTGAACAGAACCGTATGCTTGAGATATTGGCGGATTAATTCAGGTTTCATCGCTGGGAGATAGCTGGTCGGGGGTCTTGTCTCTGTCTCAGGTGAATCGCTCGCGAACCCGTTCGGCCGGTGAGATGAGGTGGGATTTCACCACTTTTCTGATCAGCGGGGCAACGGAATAGACATCGACCAGTGTGTCGGCCTGAACGCCGGGATAGCTGTCCGAGCCGATCACCTTGACGATCCGGCTCTGCTGGAATTTCCGGCGGGCATCTCCGGAGAGCACCAGATGGGTGGCAAGAACATGGACGTCTCTTGCACCCGCGTCAAGGCAGCGATTGGCGGTCTGGATGATCGACCCGCCGGTTCTGATCATATCGTCGCAGACGATGGCGCTGCGTCCGTTAACCACTGAGGAAACCTGGCTGACAATGGTCTTGTCGGTGTCAAAGCGGTCCTTGTCGGCCGCCGTGTGGGGGCAGTCGAGCAGACTTGCGAGCCGGGCGACCCGCTTGGAAAACCCGTAATCGGGCGAGACCAGGACAAAATTATCGAGTTTGAGGCTGCGCACTTTCTCGATAACGAGGCGATCGGTCCAGATGTGCTTGGTTCTGATTTCACCGGTGTGGGCGTGCATCACCGATTCCGAATGCAGATCGATAAAAGCCACGAAATTGGGCCGGGCCCGAAAAATCTGCCGGGTCCTGGTAATGCCCTTCGGAATTTCCCGGCTCTCCGGCCGGGCTCGTTCCATCGTCGAATAACCCAGGAAGGGGATGATGACGTTGATCGATGCCGCGTTCCAGTAGCGTCCGCCCTGGATCAGGTCGAGTACTTCCTGATGGGACTCGTCACTGTGGGTTGCACCGATTATGACCAGGTCTTTTTCGGCGATATCGACAGGGAAAGCGTGATAGCGCTCACCGTCTGAAAAACGCTTTCGGATCATCTCGGAGAATTCTATACCGAGAAGGTCTGCAACTTTTCGGGCCAGGGGCGTCGACGCCTCATTGGCCACCAGCACCAGGTTATGGACCTGTGTGTCGGCCAGTTTGTGTGAGATCATCGAATGTGAACGTCGTTGTCTGACCATGGTAGATCGGCCGAAAAATTATGGCAGCCTCCGCCTTCTGATAGATTTATCGATGCTCATGAGGGATCCTGTTACCGGTCATCACCTGCAGGAGCTGCCTCTGCACCCTGAAAAACAAGCAGAACCCGTGCCGCATTGGAAAACGGCAGCCGATATTCATGCTTTATATTCAGGTACCAGCCGTTCTGCTGTTCCCTGGCCGCATCATATTCTTTACGATACCCCGGTCCCTTCATACAGACAACTGCTGATTTACGGTTCCTGAAAGGTTCGCAGATCTGCAGAAAATCAGCGACGTCTGTCACGGCCCGACTGACGATCCAGTCAAAGTACGGCTCCCGGTCCAGGTCTACATCCTCCAGCCGGGCGCCGTGCACGACGATGTCTTCGAGTTGAAGCAGCCGGGCCACATGGCGCAGAAAGGAAACGCGCTTGAGCCGGGGTTCGACCAGATGAGTTGTCATCCCGGGCCGCACCGCTTTACAGACCAGACCGGGAAATCCCGCACCGCTGCCGACGTCAAGCAGTTTAGCAGCCGAATCGGGCAACAGACTCAGCAGCGCCAGGGAGTCGAGAAAATGTTTTTCGATGATTTCGTCCGCGGTCGTGTTTCTGGAAATCAGGTTTACCTTTTTCGACCAGCGTCTCAATTCCTGGAAGTAGCGGTAGAGCCGTTCCGCCTGCTGCTCATCAAGTTCCACCCCAAGCACCGCAGCACCCGGACGGAGCCGCGAATCGAATCGTTTAAAATCCATCTGCGCCGACAGTGTCCCAGCCCTTCTTTCTACTCTTCAGGAAAGCGGGCGCTGACCGAAGCCGCATGGGCCGTCAACCCCTCGAGTCCGGCCAGTTTTTTGATGTGTTCGGCATCGTTTCGCAGGCCGCTCTTCGAATACGAAATGATTGAACTTTTCTTTAAAAACGTGTCGACCCCCAAGGCAGAAGCAAAACGCGCCGTTCCCATGGTGGGCAGAACGTGGTTGGGGCCGGCCACGTAATCACCGGCCGCTTCCGGGGTGTAGGAACCGAGAAAAATAGCTCCGGCGTGGCGAATAAACGGTATCTGCGACCAGGGGTCGTCGATCAGCAGTTCGAGGTGCTCGATGGCAATCTGGTTGGCCAGTTCGACAGCATCCTCGAGTGTCTCGACGACAACTATTTTTCCTTTGCTGGAAAGCGCCTCCCGGGCGATATCTTCGCGCTCAAGACGCGGTAACTGTTCCTCCAGTGCGGCTTCGATGCGCTCCGGTAACGTTCTGTCGGTGGTAACGACCAGAGCCAGCGCCTGGGGGTCGTGCTCGGCCTGGGCCAGCATATCGGCTCCGATATGGCGCGCATCAGCAGTGGAATCAGCGATAATCAGGACCTCGGAAGGACCGGCGATCATATCGATACGGACCAGGCCTGAGACCTGCCGCTTGGCCTCGGCCACGAACTGATTGCCGGGTCCGACGATAACATCCACCGACGGGATGGTCTCGGTCCCGTAGGCCAGCGCCGCGATGGCCCAGGCGGAACCGACCTTGTAGATCTCGGTAATACCTATTTCCTGGGCGGCAACCAGCAGATAGGGGCTGACGCTGCCGTCGCTGCCCGGAGGGGTGACCATCACCTGCTGCTGCACACCGGCAATGGCGGCCGGGATTCCGTTCATCAGCACCGACGAAACCAGCGGAGTCGATCCGCTCTTTCCGCCGGGCACATAGAGTCCGCAGCTGTCCACCGGCCTCACCAGCCGGCCGACGATGGTGCCGTCATCTCTGGTCTGCATCCAGGAGTCTTCCATCTCCCGCTGATGAAAACTCTGGATGCGCTCAACAGCCAGCTCCAGGGTCTGCAGAAAATCACCATCGACCTGGTCATAGGCGGCTCGAAGCTCCTTTGCCGAAACAGCGAGCCCTTCTTTATCGATATCGGGCGAATCAAAGGCTCTGGCATAGCCTATCAGGGCCTCATCTCCGCCGTTTTTGACCGCCTGGATGATTTCAGCGACCGACTCGGCGCACGAATCATCACCGGTCTCGAATCGGTTTAACAGCTCCTGGAGCGCTTCGTCCCCTTCCGGGGAGTTTGCTTCTAAGCGTTTGACAATCATGAATTTTTCGTCGTATCGTTTCTAAAGTCTCGAGCAGCAAAGCTTCACAGAGCTGCGGCGGCTGCCATTATAGGCCATTCAATGGTGATTGGAAAGAATAACCATCCTTGAACATTTATCTTTGACGTTATTCCAAAAGACAATATAGTTTGAATTCGATCAGGTTAAAACTACGAAATAAAATACTTTTTTAACATTATTACCGGAGCGGCGGCGACTCGGCCGGAGTCGATAAGCCCGACAACGGTTTCGTGATACCATGGATTTCGAAGCAAAATGGATCGCCTGGGAGACAACCAGGCGCTGCAACCTCAAATGCGTTCACTGCAGGTCATCATCTGAGATCGAGGTGCAGGGACACCCCGATTTCTCCTTCGAGCAGGCCACCCGTATTCTCGACGACATCAGTTCCTACGCCAGCCCGGTGATGGTTCTCTCGGGGGGCGAACCGCTGCTGCGCCCCGACATTTTCGATATCGCCCGATACGGAACCGACAAGGGCCTGCGCATGTGTCTGGCGACCAACGGCACCCTGGTCAACGAGGATACCTGCACCCAGATAAAGCAGGCGGATATAAAAATGGTGTCGCTCAGTCTCGACGGCGCCCAACCCGAGACCCACGACGACTTTCGCAACCAGGCGGGGGCGTTCGACGGAACCATGCACGCCATCGAGCTGTTCAACCGCAACGATATCCCCTTTCTGGTCAATTCATCGTTCACGCTCAGAAACAAGGATGAAATCCCCGACATATTCAAGCTGGTCAAAAAGCTTGGCGCCGCCGCCTGGTATATGTTCATGATCGTACCGACCGGGCGCGGCGAAGACGTGATGGATGAACTGATCCCCGAGAAGCTCTACGATGAAATTCTCGAATGGCATTATCAGGTTGAAAAGCAGGAAAACGAAATTCTGATGCGTCCTACCTGCGCGCCGCACTACTATCGTATCGTCCGGCAGAAAGCCAGGGAAGAGGGAGAAAAGTTCAAGCGCCGCAACCTGAAGTTCTCCACCGGCGGCTCCAAGGGCTGTCTTGCCGGCCAGTTGATCTGTCTGATCGACGTCGACGGTGAGGTGCTGCCCTGCAGCTACTTTCCGAAATCGGCCGGCAATGTCAACCAGATCCCCTTCAAGGAAATCTGGGAGAATTCAGAACTTTTCACCAGTCTGCGCGACTTCAAAAGCTATAAAGATAATTGCGGACGCTGTGAATATGTCAATGTCTGCGGCGGCTGCCGGGCCCGGGCCTATGCGGTTACCGGCGACTATCTCGCCCAGGAGCCGTACTGCAGTTATGTCCCCGGCCCGGTAAAAAAGGATTCAACGACGGTTTAACGATGAACGACACCTTCCTTAAAGCCTGCAGAGGCGAAGCCACCGATTACACCCCGATCTGGATGATGCGCCAGGCCGGCCGCTATCTTCCCGAGTATCAGAAAGTGCGCCGCGGCAGGACCTTCCTCGAGTTGTGCAAGTCTCCTGAGTTGTGCGTCGAGGTGACCCTGCAGCCCATCGATATCCTCGGCTTCGATGCGGCAATACTGTTCTCCGATATCCTGATTCCGATGGAGGCGATGGGGCTCGAACTCGAATTTCACGAAGGTCGGGGTCCGGTTTTTCCGCAGACCGTTCGCGATCAGGCCGCCGTCGATCGGCTTATCGTCCCTGATCCGATCGAGACGATGGGATTCGTCATGGAGACCATCCGGCTGCTCAGAAAGGAACTCAGCGTGCCGCTGATCGGCTTTGCCGGAGCACCACTGACGTGTGCCACCTATCTGATCGAAGGCGGCTCCTCCAAGGTCTTCTGGGAAACCAAAAAGATGATGTTCACCGCGCCGGAACTGTTCCATGCGCTGATGGAAAAGATCACCCTGTGCACCATCGATTATCTCAAGGCCCAGGCCGAAGCCGGCGCCCAGGCTCTGCAATTGTTCGACTCCTGGGCGGGCATCCTGGCCCCGTGTGATTACGAAGCATTTGCCTTCCCCTATGTAAAGCGCATCATCGCCGAACTCAACCCCTCGGGCCTGCCGTTCATCTATTTTGCCAACAACGGCGCCACCCTGCTCGATTACTCCGCCCAGTCGGGGGCGGACGTGATCGGTCTCGACTGGCGGATCAATATCGGCGACGCCATTCGCCGGGTCGGTGACAAAGCCGTGCAGGGCAATATCGACCCGTTCGCCCTGCTCCTGCCTGAAGATCAGCTGCGCAACCGGATCAAAAGGCTGCTCGACGATGCAAAAGACGCCAGGGGCCACATTTTCAACCTCGGTCACGGTATTCACCAGTTCACTCCGCCGGAGCAGGCCAGAATCGCCGTCGACGCCGTACATGAACTGAGCAGGCGCTGACAGGCCGCGGTCGTGAGAGTTCCATCTGTCAAGCCAATGCCTGGCACTGATAGATAGATACGCTATGCTGGATAATATCCAGGAGCATTCGCACCTGGTTGCCCGGGTGGCCGAGACGATCATTTCCGGCCTCGAGGAATCTGAGACCAGCACCGAAAAAGCCGCTGACCGCTCTCTGGTTCTGGCCGGCGCCCTGCTCCACGATATCGCCAAGACCCTCTGCCTCGACGGCGGCTGCCGCCATGACGAAGAAGGTATGAAGATCTGCAATCGTCACGGCTACCCCGAGGTCGGCAGAATCGTCCGCGAACATGTACTGCTGAGCAGTTTCACTCCCGAAGAATACCGGCGCGGCAGGTTCCGGGCGCAGGAGATCGTCTACTACGCCGACAAACGGGTTCGTCATAACGAAATCGTCTCACTGCAGCAGCGCTACGACTATATCATCACTATCTACTCAAAAGAAAACGAGACGATCAAGAAGAGAATCAGGCATAATTTCGATCGCTGCGCGGAACTGGAGAACTACCTGTTCGAATTTCTGCCTTTCAGCCCCGACGAACTGACTGCCCAGGTCAATCACGCACCGTTTCAGAAGAGCTGATGAGAGACCTCAACCGACCCGGCATAAGCGGCATCAGCCAGGTGAGCAGTTCCTGAACTATGCCGGTTCTGCCGCCGCCCGATTACCGACCGCCCTTCCCGTTTACCAGCGGCCACCTGCAGACCATCTACCCGACCCTGTTTCGCAGAACACCACCGGCGACACCGGTGCGGGAGCGCATCGAAACCGATGACGGTGATTTCATCGATATCGACTACCATTACAGCACCGCAGAGACATGCGCAGGACTCGTCGTCGTCAGCCACGGGCTCGAAGGCAGCTCACGCAAGAAATATCCGCTTGGAATGGCACGCCACCTCAGCGGCCACGGCTGGGATGTGATCTGTCTCAACTTTCGCTGCTGTTCGGGGGAACCGAACCGGCTGCCCCGATTTTACCACTCCGGCGTCACCGACGATCTCCACCGGGTACTCTGCCACGGGCTGGCCCGGGGCTATGAGCGCGCCTTCCTGGTTGGTTTCAGTATGGGCGGCAATCAGACGCTAAAATACCTGGGCGAAGATCCGCAACTGGTTCCCCCTCAGCTCAAAGGTGCGGTGACCTTCTCGGTGCCCTGTCACCTGGCTGATGCGGTCACGGTGATGAACAAACGCAGCAACCGGGTCTATATGAAATACTTCATGACCGGTCTGAAAAAGAAAATAGAAGAAAAGGCGACTCGTTTTCCGGAGCTGATCGACACCGCAGGGCTCGATCAGATGGAGACGTTTGAACCGTTTGACGACAAATACACCGCCCCGCTGCACGGCTTCAAAGACGCAGCTGACTACTATCAGCGCTGCTCATCAGGACAATTCCTAAAGAGGATCACGGTCCCGACGCTGGTGGTTCAGGCCATGGACGATCCGTTTCTGCCGCCGTCCTGCTACCCGTTGGAGCAAGCAGCTAATAACGAAAATCTCTTCCTGGAGATTCCCGACTTCGGCGGCCATGTCGGTTTCATGGGAAGCTGGCTGGAGCAGCCTTACTGGTCGGAGCAGCGGACCCGGCTGTTTCTTGATTCGCTCTGTTGAAAGGCAACGGAAATCAGCATTTATCAACCGGTCTCCGTTCCGGTACATAGACGTGTTCGATCTGGTTGTCGTTCCAGCTCTCTGAGACATACAGGCCGCAGTAGCAGCTGCCGTACTCCTGCACATCTGCTTCCCGGTAATCGCACGGACAGATGATATCGCGGTCGGCTTCGAGGTCTTCCCTGGCCAGCCGGCAGGGGCAGCACATATAGCCGTAGCGCTCCCGGTTGGTGATCAGCCCTTCGATCAGAAACATGGTTTTATCCATGTCCCGGTTAAAAACGTATCCCTTTGGCTCATGAATTTTTCTGAGCTGCTCGTACAATTGTGCAGCGTCCATCAGTTCAGCCCCAGAGTTTGCAGGATCAGTCGCTTCTGGTAGCCGACAATGATTTCCTCACCGATATAGGTGACCGGAAAGGCCTTTTTCTCGTTGTAGGCTTTCATCTGGGCGAAGAGCTCGTCGCGCTCATCTTTGTAGAGCAGATCAACGTCAGTGGACTCGAATCTGACATCGTGCTCGTCCAGCAACTCCTTTAATGCCTTGCACTGCAGGCAGGTCGTCAGAACCAGCAGTTTGACTTTTCCATTGGTCATTGCATTAACTACCATTATTTTAGTTTTATCAATTAGTTGAAGAACTTCCTGCTGCCGCAGCATGCTTCTCGACAAAGCTTGACAGCGATCGATAATCCTGGGCCCCGACCAGTTTGTTGCCGGCCAGGATGAAGGTTGGCACCACGTTTATTTCAAGGTCCTCGGCTCGCTGCCAGTCGCGCTCGACCGCATCGGCGTAGGTTCTCTCCTGTAAAACTAGTTCGGCCTCTCCGGCGTCCAGATCAATACCTGAAACAATGTCAAACAGGACTGCGGTATCGGCCAGATTCAAATTATCGACGAAATAGGCTGCAAAGGCGGCTTTGTGATACTGCTCGCCAACGCCCTGCTCCTCCGCCCAGGCACCAAGTTCCTGGGCCAGTCTGCTGTTGAAAATTTTCGAGCGCTCACAATAGGGCATATTCAATGCCCGGGCATTGCGACGCAGATGTTCGAGCATGTCGGCTTTGGGATACGGGTAACGTGAGTAGATCTCATCGAGACTGCGCCCCTCTTCCGGCGTGTCGGGGTGCAGCGGAAAAGCGCGCCAGCTGATCGCGACATCAAATTCCTGGCGCAGTCTGGCAATCCGCCCGGTCATAAAATAGCACCAGGGGCAGACATAGTCCGAGAACATCTCCAGTTTAATTGTCATATCGCCATCTACGCTCTATTCATCTGAAAAAAAAGCTTCTGCAGATCAACATTAAGCATCGACTGTTCAGACGCCAAAGGACAGCCGCAGCTGGTTCAACATCAACGGCTCGGGTAGCGTATCAGACAGGGCCGGTGCCAATCGGTGCTGAGACCATGCTGCTGCAGAATCGACACTCCCTGATCGAAGTAGTTGCCAACCGTTGACAAGCCATGAGAATCGTCTCCGGGAGCGACCTTGATTGCCAGCTCCTTGACCATCGCCAGTATCGAGTCGCTTATGTAAGGTTCCGAAGCACCCTTGCACAGTGCCCGCAGATTGAAATCAAGAATCAGGTCCAGCTCTTTGATCAATTCCAGATTTCTGCGCATGATGCCGATCATTTCCGGCTGCGCCAGGCGTGTGCGGTAGTCAGGATCGAAAATTCTGATCAGGTCGAAATGGCCGACCACCGCTGGTTCGAGGCGCTTTATCATATCGTACTGCAGATCGAAATAGCGCAGATAAAGGCCATCAAGACCGCCTGCAGACTCAGCCGCCCGGTCGTACATGGTCTTCGAGTAATCGAAATTTATGTCATTGACGAAGTGCACCGAACCGACGATGTAGTCCGGCCTGAAACGCTCGAGTAGAAATGGAACGAAATCTTCATAACCGCTGTAGGTCTCGATCTCCATTGCCGCAAAAAGCTCGATCTGGTCCTTGTATTTTTCCTGAAGGCGGCGGCACTCCATCATATAAGAGTCGAAACGCTCGAGCAGAAAGCGAGGCGTCAACCCCGCCTGACGCTGATCCGTGTAGAGCAGTTCCTCGCTCAATGCCGGCGCGTGTTCGGTTATGCCGACCCAGCTGAAACCTTTGTCGACATATAATCTGACAATATCTTCAAGCGCATCCGTCGCATGATTGCAGAACTGACCGCTGTGTCCTCCATGGACGGAGACTTTTGCTATGCTGTTCATCGCTGTCGTGTAAGCTGTTATGAGGTGAACCTCTGTTGAATCAAGGATCATGGTTGTACTAAAAATCTGACTCTTCGACAAGCCTTCCGCACCTTTATTAAACGCCAATGCTGACTATTATTACCGTTGTATAGCATTGCCAGACACCAGCGATGTGCTCCAAAATCTTCAGCTCACCGGGAGGAAAATATGCGATATAAACGTTTCGGCGATACCGGACTGATCGTCTCCAAAATAGCTTTTGGCGCCATGACCTTTGGCGAGGGCGTGCTGGTGGGCAATCTTGTCAACAAGGTGGATCAGCATCAGGCCGACCGGATGGTGCATCTCTGCCTCGAAAGTGGCGTCAACCTCTTCGATACCGCCGATATGTACACCTCTGGCCAGGCGGAAACCATGCTCGGTAAAGCCCTGAAAGGTAAACGTCAGGATGTGATCATTGCTACCAAATGCGGTTTTCGCAGCGGCGATTCGATTATCTCGGCGGGGCTTTCCTACCGCTACATTCTGCAGTCAATCGAGCAGAGCCTGAAAAGACTCGATACCGACTATATCGACATCTTTTTCCTGCACATCCCCGATCCGTGGACAACACTTGAGGAAACGGCGCGGGCCCTGGAAACAGCGGTTCAGAAAGGCCTGATCCGTTATCCCGGTATTTCTAATTTTCCAGCCTGGAAGGCCCAGCGGCTGATCGACATACAGGAGCACCACAACTATATGCCGATGGCCGGCGCCCAGATGTACTATTCGATGCTCGGCCGCGATCTCGACGGCGACTATCAGTATTTTCTGGAAGCCAACCGGCTCGGCTTGATGACCTGGAGTCCGCTGGCCTCGGGTTTTTTAAGCGGCAAATACAGCAAGGACAATCCGGTTCCCGAGGACAGCAGGCGGGCAAAGTTTGATTTCCCCCCGATCGATATCGACAGGGGCTACCAGGTCGTGGCATTGCTCAAGGAGATTGGTGAAAAGCACCGGGTGTCCGTGTCCCAGGTGGCGCTGGCCTGGGTCATGCAGCGGCCCTTTGTGTCGAGCGTCTTGATCGGAGCAACCAAACTCGAGCAGCTCGAAGACAACCTGCGCTCGGCCCTGCTCGATCTCGACGGCGACGACCTGAAGAAAATCGACGCCTTGACGGCCGTTAAACCTTCTTACCCGGCCTGGATGGAGCCGATGGGTATCGACCTGCTGACCTCTGAGGCTCTGAAACAATAACGCTTCTGCATGGCGTTCAATGCAGGCTGATCATCTCATATCGAATTATTGATTCATGCGTTTGCTGCAGCTGAAAATCAGGGGGCTGGGAGATCTACCCGAAACCGAATGGCTCGAGACCGGCCGCCGCCTCACGGTTATCAGTTCTGCCAGCCGGCGGCGCACCGAGCTTCTCAGGTGCGCCGTCGAAGCGCTCAATCCGAGCACTCCCTGCCGCGAGACCAAACCATTCAAAAAGCTGCCGCTGGAAACGACAACCCGAAACGGCTATAGAAAAACTGTCGATCCCGCCAAACGAACGATCATCTTCGGTATCTATGATTCTCCGTCATCTCTGGTTCATGAATTAGGTAATATCAGCGCAGATCTCTATGAAACCGACAGGATTGAAGTGGGCAGGCGCCTTGACTATTCGCGCTGGATCAATTTCGTCGAGCTGGCCTCATCGACTCGCTGGAACGAAGTTTCAGAAGAATTTAACCGGCTTTTAGCCGCGCTTGAAGAGAACAGGAACAGCGGAGCTGAAATCGCTTCTTTGATTGACTCGCTCTCAGAAACGGATCGCATTAAGGCAGAAACCGCCACCACACTAGCCGCCTGGCTCAGGACTGTAAAAAGTCAGCTGCCCGATCGAGATATCACCGAGACCCTCGCGAAAGTTGAGCGTTGGAAAAAATTCAAAGCGGCACGAAGCCTGGTGGAAAGACGTTTGCCGCTGATGATTCCCGTAACGGCATCGGCTCAGCCCGCCGCCGAAATTGAAAAGGTAATCGAAGATGCTGGAGATTCTGAGAGGATGATACCGATCTTACTCGTCGATCTCTTTGGAGAAAACAGGACAGCAATGGTGGATAAAAAATTGCAAAGTTTAGACTCTCTTTCCGGCGACCAGCAAAGCATCGTATTTCTCAACACGTCCTTTTCAGTCAGGAGCCTGCCGGATGAAATTCCGCACCATTGCCTTGAAAGCATAACTCGAAACGACTGAAACGGGGGATAGTGGAGACACCGTTTCAGTCGTTCGACCCGACCAGACAAGGCTCAGGAGATGGTCACCAGGGATCTGATTTTTTCCAGTTTCCGGGAGCCGATTCCACTGATATTAAGCAGATCATCAACCGTATTGAACGGACCGTTCGCCGTGCGGTACGCGGTTATTTTCTCTGCTGTTTTGGGACCTATTCCGGGAAGCGTTGACAATAGCTCGGCATCGGCACTGTTGATATCGACCAGAGCAGACGCTGCCTCGGCATCGACGCCTTCACCGGCTGCGAACACTTGTTCTGTAGCCGTTTCAATTGTTTTTTCAGCGCTCATCACCTGCTGGCCCGAAACGAGCGTAACCATGGTGCAGACAAGGATAATTATCAGGCTTCTCATGATCATTTTCTCACTCCTCTTTGAAAATTCTTGATATCTGTGCTGCTTGGATGTCCCGTTCTCCTCGGCCGATGAGAATAGTTACGGGTCATGCTAACAATCAATCCTGACATCTGGCTGACTTTCTACCATGGATATATTCCCGCAGTGGAGTTGAGCGAGAAAAATCCTGCATCCGAGTATTGCCCTACATCCAAATATTTGACTGAGCGCTCCAAAAAACTTATAGTGGTAAACATGGAAAAGTAAGTCGGTTTGAGACAACCGCGCCTCAGACAATTTCAAGAAAGATGATAGTTATTCGGCCATGAAATTAGACGATCGCTTTTTCCCCACCAGCTACCTGCCTAACAGTCGAGCGGATTCGACCCCGGCCAGTCCGCAGAGCAGTTATTATATCGATCGCTGCCGTCATATCCTCGATTCCGCCGATATACGGATAAACGGCACACGCCCATGGGATATCCATGTTCATAATGAGCGGTTCTACTCCCGGGTGCTCGGGTACGGTTCTCTGGGACTGGGTGAATCCTACATGGACGGCTGGTGGGACAGTGAAGCGCTTGATCAGTTTTTCTACAAACTGTTTCAGGCGCGGCTCGATGAACAGGCCCTTACCTGGAAAGATAAGCTGACGGCACTGAAGGCCCGCTTCGTCAACGCCCAGAATATCTCCAGATCATTTCAGGTCGGCCGTCACCATTACGATCTGGGAAACGATCTCTACCGGACAATGCTTGATGACCGGATGATATACAGTTGCGCCTACTGGAAGGATGCGGCAACGCTGGAGGAGGCCCAGGAAGCCAAACTTGACCTGATCTGCAGAAAGCTGCAGCTGCAGCCCTCGATGCGGCTGCTTGACATCGGCTGCGGCTGGGGCGGGATGGCCGCCTATGCGGCCCAGAATTACGGGGTCAGCGTGGTCGGCGTCACCATCTCAAAAGAACAGGCCAAATTTGCCCGGTATCGCTGCCGGAAACTGCCGGTCACCATCGAGTTGCAAGATTATCGGGAACTGAAAGGGAAATTCGATCGGATCGTTTCCATCGGCATGTTCGAGCATGTCGGCCACAAGAATTACCGAACATTCATGCAGCGCCAGAAAGAGCTGCTCAGTGATGACGGCCTGGTAATGCTGCACACCATCGGCCGGAACAAGAGTGGAACCACCATTGACAAGTGGATCAGCCGCCATATTTTCCCAAACTCATTGCTGCCCTCAGCCAGGCAGATCAGCGCAGCAGCCGAAGGGCTGTTCGTCATCGAGGACTGGCACAATTTCGGCCCCGATTACGATATCACCCTGATGCACTGGTTCGACAATTTTGACAAAAAATATGAACTGCTGCCGGAAAAGACCTACGATCAGCGCTTCTATCGCATGTGGAAATACTACCTCCTGTCCTGCGCCGGCTCTTTCAGGGCCCGCAAGAATCAGCTCTGGCAGGTCGTTTTATCGCCCTCGGGCAGTTGCGGGCGCTATGAAGCTCCTCGATGAGAATCAAGGCAGCGGCTGGTTATTGCAGAAAAAGCCGGGCTGATTACTCAGGGGACTTTTTCTCCGGTTTATTATCGTCAGTTTCACTAACGTCGTTCTGAACTTTTACACTCTCTTCACCGGCAACGGTGACTCCTCGGGATTTGAACAGGATATTGAGCGCCAGGAGTTCATCATCGACTTCTTCCTCGACCGTTTCAGGCTGATGCTCCGTTTCGCTGTACCATTCATCCCTGAGCTCTGCCAGTTTATCGCGCCCCATCTGATGCTCCTTTCTATTAATTACCGGCTTACCGTTTCAGGCTGTCCGGTGTTGTCGTTTCGCACAAAGCCGAGCTTTAAAGATAAGCATTGCTCCGGAGAATACCGCTCATTCGGCGCTTAAAATAATAGAACGGGACAGGAAACATTGTGGAGCACATAACTGGCGACGGAGCCGAACAATACATTGCGGATCTGCCCTCCCCGCTCGTGCCGGCCGATTACCAGCAGATCGAAGGCGTCCCGATCGGCTATTTCCGAAATAACCATCTGGGGCGTACCGAATTCGAGCATCGTCTCCGGTTCGAAACCGGCATCGATTAATGTGGTGCAGTATTTGTCCAGGATGACCCGTCCCCCCCTTTTGGCGTTTTCCTTCACCATTTCCAGCTGGGTATCCGGGATCATCTTGTAAGAGAGCAGATCCTTTCTGATCACATAGAGCAGTGTCAGTTTTCTGGGAAACTTTTCCTTCAGTGATATGATCGAGTAAACGGTCGCCCGGGCGGTCGGCGAATCGTTCACCGGTACAAGAATCTTGGGATCCATATCAGCGTCTCTCCTGTTGCGTAATTAGCGCCGCAATGCACGTGTATGAGAAAACCTGTTCAGCTTTTCACAATCCATAAACCAGTCTCGGCAGCAGTAATACGAGACCCGGCCAGAACGTCAGCAGCAGCAGAATTCCGATCTGGATCAACAGAAACGGAACCACCGCTTTGGAAACATAAAGAATATTTCTATCCACCGTCGCTCCGGTGATATAGAGGCTGACCCCGAGCGGCGGCGTGCAGTAGCCGATACCGAGGTTGATGGTCATCAGCAGGCCAAAATGCATGGTATCGATACCGAATTTTGCCAGCAGCGGCAGAAAAATCGGGGTCAGGATCAGGGTGGCCGAGATGATGTCCATGAACATGCCGATGATCAGCAGCAGAACATTGACGGAGAGCAGAAATACCCAGGGCGAGGCAATATTTTCGACCACCACGGCGGCGATCTTGCCGGGGATCTGCTCAAAGGTCAGGTACTCACCAAATACCGAGGCTCCGGCAACAATGACCAGCAGCGTCGCTGAAGTGATGGCCGATTCGACGACAACCCGCTTGATCGATCCGAACTTCATATCGCGATGTATGCAGGTTTCGACGAAAAAGGCATAGAAACAGGCGACTACCGCCGCCTCGTTGGCGGTAAACAGGCCCGAGTAGATACCGCCGAAAATCAGCACCGGCAGAAACAGCGCCCAGATGCTTTCTTTCAACACCGAGACAACTTCTGCAAAAGACGGCCGCGGACGTCTCGTCATGCCTTTTTTCTTGCAGAAGACATAGGCGTAAAGACTCATCGCCAGAATGATGATCAGACCGGGGATAAAGCCGGTCAGAAAGAGCGCCTCCAACTGATCGTTACTGACCATCGCATAGAGGATCATCGCAATCGATGGAGGTATGATAACGCCCAGGATCGGTGCTGTGGTCATCAATCCGACCGAGAACTTTTCGTCGTAATCGTTTTCGATCAGGGCCGGGATCATGAAACTGCCGATGGCAACCACGGTGGCAACCGTGGAACCCGATATGGCACCGAAAAAGCCACAGGCGATAACACCGGCCATGGCCAGGCCGCCGGGCAGAAAACCGACAATGACATTGGCCGCCTTGATCAGTTTTTCGACAATGGAGCCGGTGGTCATGATGTTGCCGCAGAGGACAAAGAAGAGGACAACGATCAGGGCGAACTTGTCCATGCTGCGGTAGAGGACCTCGATGACGATATGCGGGTCGATACCGATCAGAAACACCAGGCCGACCATGCCGGTGAAAAATAGTGCGATGAAAACGGGGATTGTCGAGGCAAGACAGCCGATCAGGACCGCGGCAATAATGAAATAGCTGCTTTCCATGCTCTCAGCGCTCCCCGGTTATTTCCTGACGATCGACAATCTCCTCCCAGATCAGGATCATCGTTCTGAGCATCATCATCACGCCCATGACCGGCAGCACCGCATAAAAAGGCCACTCCGGCAGACGCAGCGTCGCCGTCCGGGCATATTCATCCCGGTACATCATCATGGTCATCTCCCAGCCGAGATAGATCATGATCCCGGCAAAGATGAGCACGGCGAAATGGGAAACCAGAGCCAGCGGTTTTCTCAAAACGGGGACGATCTGCGGCAGCGCATCGATGCGGATCAGCGAGCGGCTTCTGATCGCAGCCACACAGCCGATGTAGGTGGAGAAGTAGATGACCTTGCGGACGACCTCATCGGACCAGTAGAGGCTGTAATTCTGGGTTGTCTTGCGCAGAATCACGTTTGCCATGGCCGTCACCAGGGCGGTGCCGACGGCGATGAAAAGGGCCCACTCCTCAAAATTCCTGAAGCTGCGGTCGATGATCTTGAAGACTCTTTTAAGCGTCATCTGTCCAGACAAAGAAAAAGGCCGGAGAAGATGCCTTCTCCGACCATGACGGTGTGTATCTCGATGTTTCGATCAGCTGCCCAGTTTCTCTCTGACCAGGGCCAGGTATTCGGGGCCGATTTTCTCTCCCCATTTTTCAAGAACCGGCTCTGAAAGCTTTTTCAACTCATCGATCTCAGCGGCGGGCAGCTCAATGAATTCGACGCCCGCCTCTTTGGCCATGGAAATCTGCTCATCGTACTGTTTTCTGGTCGCTTCCCGGGTTGCCGCACTTTCCTCGGCCACGACTTCGAGAAAGGTGGTGCGCAGATCTTCGGGCAGACTGTCCAGCCAGCGCTTGTTGATGAGGTGCACAAAGAGTCCCTGGGCATAATTGAGCTCGGTGAACGATTTGGCAATGGTAAACTTTTTAGTGATATTACAGACAATGGCGGTGTGGTCGAGCCCGTTGATCACACCGGTCTGCAGGGCCTGCGGAACATCGGGCCAGGGCATGACGGTGAACTTGAGGCCCCAGGCTTTATAGGCATCGGTGTTAACCGGTGCTTCGGCGATACGAAAGTTCACTTCTTTGGCGTCAGCGATCGATTTGACCGGGGTCGTGGTGGCCCAGCCGTAAGGACCGTATCCGGTAAAGTCGGCAACGACAATACCGCTTTTCAGCGCGGCTTCGGCAAAGGGAGTCCACAACTCGGCATCATTTTTGAACGTGTCGAGCTTGTCGAACGTATCAACCACATAGGGAAGATTGACGATACCGAGACGGTCGGCGACATTGGCGGCGGCCACCGAAGAGCTGAGCATGCCGTGTACGGCGCCGAGTTTAAGTTTGCTGATCACGTCTTTCTCACCGCCCAGCTGGGCCAGCGGACGATAATCGACAAAAAGCCTGCCGTTGGTTCTCTCCCAGACCTTGTCACGGATTTTGTAGCCGACGGCGACACCTTCGATCACCGGATGTGAAATATTTGACAGGAGATAAGTGAATTCCGCACCACTGGGGTCGAAATTGGGCTGCCAGGCAGCCAGCGGGTCTTTCTTTTCCTCTCCGACGACAAGACTCGGTAGACACAGCAGGGACGCCAGTGCCAGGATCAACAGCTTTTTCATAACATTACTCCTCTCCGCAGATGGTTGATGGTGGAAGGGCAAAGCGCGGGTGGTGCAGGAAAACAACCGTTATCGATTGTCAACTGCTCATCCTCTACCATAAACGACCTTGATAATCAATCGCTTTGGCTTGTTTACGGGTGTCGATTGAGGTTTTCCGCAGTCATATTTAATTTTTTGTTTAAACAGCCCTTTCGATTCGGGCAACAGGTACTATTGTATAAGTATCACGTTGTAGCACAATCCAATAAAAATACGAAGATACAGACCAGAACAAAACGATGATAACCATAACAGAGAAAGCCGAAAAAGTGCTGCGCGAGCACGGTGCCGGAGAAGACAATTTTCTCAGGGTCGGTGTTAAAACCGGGGGCTGCGCCGGTATGACCTACGATGCCGAAATCGATTCGCAGATGAATCCCGATGAAAAAGTCATCCAGACCCATAATGGTATCGATGTCGTTACAAACATCGGCTCCATCCCTTACCTGCTCGGCCTGATCATCGACTATTCAGATGATCTGATTAGCGCCGGTTTTCGTTTCAGCAACAGCAGCAACGACTCATCCTGCGGCTGCGGCGCCAGTTTCGGCCTGGCTGATTTTCCTGAGTTGAACCGGGAGGAGATGAGCTGTGGCAACTAAGATTGAATCCGCCATTCCGCTTCTAGGCGGTAAATCGGTGCACTGCATCAATGAACAGCAGATGGCCCAGGCCCTTCGGCTGGCTGAAGAAGATCCGCACGCCTCTGAAAAAATCCAGGAGTTGCTCGAGGCGGTTGAAAGCAGGCTGAATCGAAACGAGCGTGCCGCGCTCGCCTTTGTTATCATCAGCCGTCTCAAGGAAACCCTGCCGGCCTGATCAGCTGATGATCTGCGGCAGCAAAGCTAATTCAACCCGCTGATTCCCGGCGGCGGAAAGTCCCTGCAGAACGAAGCGATGTCGGCGCTGATCTCACCGATCAGATGTTCGTTTTCCGGCTCAGCGACCACCGCATGTATCCATTCTCCAACCTGGATCATCTCGTCTTCCTTGAAACCGCGCGAGGTCACCGCGGCGGTGCCGATTCGTATCCCGCTGGGGCTGTTCGGTTTTCGCGGATCAAACGGAATGGCGTTGTAGTTGACCACCAGTCCGGCCTGGTCAAGCGCCTTGGCGGCCGGCTTGCCGCCGATATTTCGATTGCTCAGATCGACCAGCAGCAGATGGTTGTCCGAGCCTCGCGTTATAAGATCGAAGCCTTTTGACAGCATCGTTTCCGCCAGCGCCCGACTGTTCTTCACCACCTGGTGGGCGTACGTCTTGAAATCATCGCCTGCCGCTTCTTTGAAGGCCACGGCCATGGCCGCGGTGGTATTATTGTGCGGCCCGCCCTGAATGCCGGGGAAAACGGCCTTGTCAATCACTGCCGCATATTGCTCTTTGCTCATGATCATTGCCCCCCGGGGGCCCCGCAGCGATTTGTGGGTGGTGGTGGTGACCACATCGGCGAATTCTACAGGCGAGGGATGGGCCCCGCCGGCGACGAGACCGGCAAAGTGGGCCATGTCGACCATCAGTATTGCTCCGCACGCATCGGCAATGGAGCGGAAACGCTCGAAATCGATAATGCGCGGGTAGGCGGAATGGCCGGCAATGATAATTTTCGGCCGGCAGGCCAGGGCCTGCTCATGGATGGCGTCATAATCGATCAGACCGGTTTCTTTGCTCAAGGCATAGGACTGAGCATCGAAATATTTCCCCGAGATACTGACCGAGGCGCCATGGGTCAGATGACCGCCGTGGGGCAGCGCCATTCCCAGTATCGTGTCGCCGGGTTTGAGGAAGGCAAGGTAGACGGCAAGATTTGCCGGTGATCCGGAATAGGGCTGGACATTGACATGCTCGGCCCCGAACAGCTCTTTGGCACGCTCGATGGCAATACGCTCCACCTGGTCGATGATCTGCTGGCCTTCGTAGTAGCGTTTTCCCGCATACCCTTCCGAATATTTGTTGGTCAGAACCGAGCCGGTGGCCTGAAGAACAGCCGATGACACGTAGTTCTCGGAAGCGATCAGCCTGATCTTGTCGAACTGGCGCCGCTCTTCCTGTTTGATCAACTCGTAGATTTCACTGTCCATCGACTTAATATCTTCCAAAACTGCTCCCTCTGCTATAGCTTTCCAGATTGTATCGAAGCTGTTTTATGATTCCTCGGATTCGCCGCTTATCAATCGGGCTGCCTGGCGATCCCCCGCCAGCCCCCTGCTCTGCAGGTAGGTACTGAGCTCACGCTTCTCTTCGTCACTCTTGTTCTGAGCCAGTTCCTGTTTGCCGCTGATACGCTCGATTCTAACGGCCACGATTTCGCAGAGAGGGACGGCTCGAGTCTGAGCATCGATCGTCTGAAACGCCCGTCCCTTCTTTTCATGACTGACAACCAGTTTGTTGAGCGCCGTCACCTTTTCATCGATATCTGCGACGACTTCGCCGCGGCCCCGGATGATGACACTCTGATAAAACTGGGTCACACCGCACCCTTCAGGGTTAGCACCATAATAGTCGAGATCGAGATAGGCAAGTGGAATATCGACCTCGAAACAGACCCGCGGGTCGCGCTTCAGGTTGTCGAGTTTCTCTCCCGCCCGGGCACAGTGAAAATAGATAGTTCCGTTGTCATACACATAATTGACCGGCGTGACATAGGGATAGCCATCGGCCCCGGTCGTCGCCAGGCGACCGATCCGACCCCGTATCAGAATCTTTTCGATCTCTTTTTTATCACTTATCTCACAGCGCTTTCTTTTCATCGGTTCCCTTTATTTCATTTCGTTTCAGTCAACGCGGCGTATCACTCTTCTTTATGTCAGGCTATATGTCGAGGCCGCTCGCCGGCGCAGGTGCCAGGCCGACCACCTTCTTTATCGAATCCTTCCAGCGCATCAGCGGCTTGTCCTTAAGTGCTTCATACAGCGCCCTGATCCGCTCATCGCACTGCTCAGCAGCAATCCGGGCAACCTCTGCGGCCGCAGCGTCGCTGTCTATCACGACCCGTTCGTCGATCTTATTCATTTTGCCGAGCCAGATCGAGTGGCTGACGAACGTTTCGAGTTCCGCGATCATCCGGCGGCAATCCCCGATGTCAAGAAGCGGCTCGCTGCTGACTGATGTCTCAAAGCCGCGCTCAAAGGCCAGTTTCAAACTTTTCAGCCGGTGCTGGTAGTCGGGTGCA